>JBIKMW010000134.1:0-16922 GCA_044359065.1 Planctomycetales bacterium
GAGCATCTGCGTGGCGGTCACGACCGAGCCGAGGAACGTGAACACCAGAAAGATGATGCGGTACCAGAGCGATGCGCCGTCGCCGAAGAGGTAGGCCCAGCAGCGTTCGCCGTAATACGACCATGAAATCTGCGTCGAGTAGGCGAACAGGAACACGATGAGGCTGATCAGGTAGGCGAATATGGGCAGCTGACTGCCGAACGCCCGGGAGGTGATCGCCGCGCCGTTTTTGGCGGCGATCAGTGGCGCGAGTTCCGGATTGCCCCGGTCATACGATTCGGTGATGACCATCACCAGCGCTGTCATCGTGCAAACGACCACCGTGTCGATGAACGGTTCGAGCAGCGCCACGATCCCCTCGCGGACCGGATAGGGCGTCTTCGCGGCCGAGTGGGCAATTGCCGCGGAACCGACACCGGCCTCGTTCGAGAACGCGGCCCGTTGGAAGCCGACGACCATCACGCCGATCATTCCCCCGTAGATCGCATCGGGTGAGAACGCTCCTTGCACGATGTGCATCGCCGCCAGCGGGATGTGCGTGATGTTCATCGCCAGCACGGTCAGCGACATCAGGATGTACAGCCCGCACATAAAAGGAACGATCAGTTCCGCCACGCGGGCGATCCAACGCAGTCCGCCAAGAATCACGACACCGGTCAACAGCGTCATGATCAGGCCGTAGACCCACGGATACTGTTTGAGGATCGGGAACGTTTGCGAGATCGCTCCCAGCGACTGGTTGACCTGATACGAATTGCCCCCCGCAAACGATCCGCCAATGCACATCACGACGAAGGCATAACCAAGCACCAGCCCCAGTGGACGCAGGCCGATCTCGGAGAGTCCTTTGGTGAGGTAGAACATCGCCCCACCCATCACGCGACCGTCCGGGCGGATCTCGCGATACATCTGCCCGAGCGTGCATTCGGCCATCTTGGCGGTCATCCCCAGCAGGCCGGCGACGATCAGCCAGAAACAGGCCCCCGGCCCTCCCAGACCGATCGCCGTCGCCACTCCGGCGATGTTTCCCATCCCGACCGTCGCCGAGAGCGCGGTCGACAGCGCCTGAAAGTGATTGACCTCGCCCGCGTCTTCCTTCTTGTCGTACTTCCCCATCGTGATATCGACGGCGTGACGGAACCCGCGAAAGTTGATGAAGCCCATGCGGAGCGTCAGAAAGACCGCGCCGAAGACCAGCCACAGGACCGCCAACGGAGCCGTGGCTGGCTTGTCGCCGGTGGTGAGCGGTACGGGATAAAAGAAGGCCGCCGCCACAACGCCGTTGAACGATTCGAAGACCTTGTCCGCTCGCGACTCAAGGGTCACGGGGACCTCCGGGGGAGACGTGCTCGCCGGTGGATTCGGCTCCCCAACCGGCGGGGCCGGCTGTTCGGATAGGGCGGGAGCCGCGGAAGGCTCCTGTCCGAGGACCGAAGAAGTCGAACAGAGCAACACGCACAGCAGGGCCGCGAACAGCGGCGATCTCGGTCGATTCACTGCGTACCCCGTCGACAATTGTTCCGCGTCGTGAGTTCCCCGCGGGAGAGCAAGCCGTGCGACTCGAACCCGAGGGCGCACCGCAGGGCGATGCAAGCCCGTCGCCATTTCCGTCTGAAAATATATCGCCGGTGCGAGGGAGTTGCATGCGGGGGGCTGCGAGAGCGCCGACGCCGACTGGCAACGCGGGTTCACGCTTGGCGGAAAACCCACGTATTCCGCTACGGGGGTGTGATCTTCTCGTGGGATAGGCTTCCAGCCTGTCGAGTTTCCAGGCTCCTGGAAGAGACAATGACAGGCTGGAAGCCTATCCCACCGATTTTTTCACATCCGCTACGGGACAGCGCCGCTTAAAAAACGGGGATCGGCTCGCCCCACGGTTGGATGGCGCGGGGGCGTCCCTCTTTGTCGGAGAGCGTGGCGTGCGGGTCGATGCCGACCGCCTTGTAGATCGTCGCCACCGCTTCCGCCGGGGAAAATGTGCGTGTCCGGCAATAGCCGCCGATCTCGTCGGTTTGACCGATCACCTGGCCACCCTTCACGCCTCCCCCCGCGAAGAAGATCGAACCGCTGGCCCCCCAGTGTTCGCGGCCACCGTACTGGTTGATCTTGGGGGTGCGACCGAATTCGGTGAAGTAGACGACGAGTGTTCGCTCCAACCGGCCCGATTGAGCGAGGTCGTCGAGCAATGCGGCGAACGACTGGTCGACCGCGGGAAGGTGATGGGGCTGCTTGCACATTTTCCAGATGTGCGGCTGGTTCTGGATCGGAACGCAGTGGTTGTCCCAGAAATTGTTGTAATCGCCCCAGTCGTAGCCATAGTCGACCATCACGAAACGGGCGTCGCGGTCGATCAGCCGACGGGCCAAAAGGCATCGCTGCCCAAGCTTCGTGTTGCCGTACTTTTCGCGAGCTGCGGCGGTCTCGTGCGACAGGTCGAACGCCTCGCGCACGGAGGTGGATGTCAGCATGCCGACCGCTTCGCCGTAGAGTTGCTCCATGCCGGAGATCGCGCCGCTCCGTTCGGCGGATTGCAGCGTGGTCTCCAGTTTTTGTCGCAGCGATGTGCGTTGGGCGAGGCGTTCGCGGCTGAGCGACTCCAGCAGGTGCAGGTCGCGGACCTGGAAATCGGCGTTGCGAGGTTCACCCATCGTGCAGAACGGCGCGAATTTCTCGCCCAGCCAAGCCGAAACGAACTCGTTGGTGTACGGTTCGCCCGGACGGGTTGAGCCGGGAATCGCCACGTAGCCGGGCAGGCCGCCGGTGGCCCCCAATTGCTTGTGGATGATCGAGCCGAAGTTCGGCTCGCTGAGGATGCCGTTGGGGAGTTTGTTGTGACCGGAGAGGGCGTAGCATTGGCCCTCGAAGTGATCGTTCGTGCCAGCGGCGTAGGAGCGAATCAGCGAAATCTTGTCCATATGCCGCGCCATGTGCGGCATGGTGTCGGCGAAGCGGACGCCCGGAACGTTGGTCTCGATGGCAGTGATCGGGCCGTGGATTTCTTCGGGAGCTTCGGGTTTGGGGTCGAACGATTCGTGATGGGTGACGCCCCCGGGCATCCAGAGGAACAGCACCTGATCCGCCGTGGCAAACGGATTGACCTTCATCGCCGCCGATGCGGATCGATGGCCCAGGCCCAGCATCTGCGGCAACCCGGCGGCGAGGGTCACTCCCCCCCAGCGGAGCAGGCTGCGGCGATGCATGTCGAAGGGGGTCCGCCGACCGTGAGTGGCGATGTAACTGGCTCCGACCGCTCCCGGTGTTGCCGCGCGTGAAGTGTTTTCGGACATGGTTATGATCCGTTCCTACCTTTCCCAGTGGCGGCTGGACGGCCGGTCCATCACCCTGCTGCACAGCACCGCGCCCACGCGGCCAACGGTCGTCGACGGGAGCGAATCGACACACCGAGCGCGCGGGCCATACCCATAAAATATCGTCCATAAGAGCAGCGGGCAACACCGCTGTCTGTCAAAAAGCAAACCCCGTTAGGTGTGCGTGGCGTCTGTCGGTGGGGTTTGCCAGAATCCGCCGATTGAATCCGTGCCCGTACCATACCGCCGAGCCAAAACCAGTGCCCCGCGCCCCCTCGCCGCTGACGCCGCTGGTCCTGTGGGGGGCTGGGGGACACGCCCGAGTGATCGAGGAGGCGGTCGCTGCGGGGGGACTCTATGAGGTCGTCGGGCATATCGTGGACGCAGGTTTCCCAGTGACGGGCGATTCCATTCCGACGGTCCTCGCGGACGAGGAAGCGTTTCGCGAGTGGGAATGTCGTGGTGTACGCAGCGCCATCGTCGCGATCGGCGACAACGTCGCGAGACTGGACCGGATGGCGGTCCTGGCAACGCGCGGTTGGCGATTGGAGATGATTGCGCATCCTGCGGCGGTGATTTCGCGGACGGCCCGGATCGGAGCGGGAAGTTGCCTGATGGCGGGGGCCGTGGTCCAGGCGGGGGCGGTTGTTGGCAACGGTGTGATCGTGAATACCCGCGCGTCCGTCGACCACGATTGCATCCTTGAGGACGGGGTGCATGTGGCGCCCGGGTCAACCCTGTGCGGAAAGGTCCGAGTCGGGCGCGGGACCCTCGTGGGGGCGGGTGTCGTCATCCCGCCGGGACGCACGGTCGGTGCGAACTGCGTGATCGGCGCCGGAAGCGTGGTTGTGCGCGACATTCCCGACGGTTCTCGAGCGTGGGGAAACCCCGCTCGTTTGCAAGGGGGGCCCGCCGAATGAACGGTCCACTGGCGATTCTCGGAGCGCCGCCACGATTCTCCGAGCCGTTGCACGTGGGGCGGCCGAACCGCGGGAACCGCGAGGAGTTCCTGGCCCGAGTCGGGGAAATCTGGGAGCGGAACTGGTTCACCAACGACGGACCGGTTGTCCGCGAATTCGAGTCCGAGGTGGCTCGACAATGCGGCGTCGCGCATTGCGTGGCGGTTTGCAACGCCACCGTCGGCCTTGAGATCGCCATGCGTGCGCTCGATCTGCGTGGCGAGATCGTCATGCCCGCCTACACCTTCGTGGCCACCGCGCACGCGGCGCGCTGGCAGGGAATTCAACCCGTCTTCGTCGATGTCGACCGCCGCACGCACACGGTGGCCCCGGAGGCGGTCGAAGCGGCGATTACGCCCCGGACGACTGGCATTTTGGGGGTACACCTGTGGGGGCGGCCCGCCCCCACCACCGCGCTGACGGACATTGCCAACCGCCACGGGTTGAAGTTGCTCTTCGACGCGGCGCATGCGTTTCGGTGCGGATTCGAAGACCGGATGGTCGGCTCGTTCGGGGACGCCGAGGTCGTGAGTTTTCATGCGACGAAGTTCGTCAACGCGTTCGAAGGAGGCGCGATCCTGACGCGCGACGACGATCTGGCGCGGCGAATGAGGCTGATGCGGAACTTTGGATTTGCCGGACTGGACAACGTCGTCCACCTTGGAACAAACGGGAAAATGTCGGAAGTGTCGGCCGCGATGGGGCTCACGTCCCTTTCGGCATGCGAGTCGGTCATCGAAGTCAATCGGCGCAACCACACGCGGTATGTCGCAGGGCTGACCGCGCAGGGCCTCGATGTGATGGATTTCCGGGACGTGCCCCGGCACAACCACCAGTATGTGGTTGTCGAAGTCGACGCGGACCGATTCGGGATCGACCGTGATGGACTTGCACGCGTGTTGCAGGCGGAGGGTGTTTTGGCGCGGAGATACTTCCATCCCGGTTGCCACAACATGGAGCCGTATCGGTCCGACGCCCGCGCCAAACCTCTCGACCTTCCCGCGACCGATCACCTCTGCCGCTCGGTCTTGCAATTTCCCACGGGAACGAGCGTGAACGAGCGGGACATCGACACGATCACGGAGATCGTCGCCGCGACGCGATCCCGACTGGCGGACGTTCGTCGCGCGTTGGGGACACCCGATGCGCGATCGTGACTCCGCGGAGATCGGAAGTCGGCACCCCGAAGGCGGCACGCGTCCCTGGGTCCTTCTGGCCAGTCCGGACAGCCTGTTTCCGGCACTGCTGGCCGAGGACTGGTTGCGACGCGGCGAACGCGTTGTGTGTGTGCATTGGTCCGGCGGACAAAGTCGCCTGCCCGACGGGGTCGAGCGTCTGGACGCCACAAGAACCCGCAGGTCCCTTTGGGACTGGGCCCTCCGCGTCGCGGAACCGGCGGCCTTGGCGGTTCAACGGGCCGCCCTACAAGCGGGCGGGGCGAGGTTCACACGCGTCACCGGGAAATCGCGACCCGAACCCTGGGAAGGTACGGCCTGGATCTGGTTCGCCAATGCGTGGCGGATCGCGCGAACGGTGCGACTGTTGCAGCCGCGACTTGTATTCGCCTGCGAAGCGATGAGCTATGGGTTCGCGGCCCGACTTTGCGGACCAGCGCCACGCGTCGTGTTCCCCTTTGGAGCGGACATCTACAACTCGGTGGAAACGTGGCGCGGGGCCGATTGGATGATCGGATCCGCCTTGCGGAATGTCGACCTGGTGGTGCCGAGCGCGACGGTGGCGGCGGAACATCTGGAAAAGAGGTTGCGGGTCCCCTCCGGTCGAGTGAAGGCGATCTCCTGGGGTGTCGACCTCGACCGATACCAGGTCGACCGGCACCAAAGGGCCGAGTCTGGAGAACTTCGCCGCCTGCGCGGGAAATGGGGGCTGCCCCACGATTGTCGAGTCGTCACGGATTGTCGGCGTTTCCGTCCCCATTGGGGATCACGACCGGTTCTGGAAGCCATGCTCCGGGCCGCTGGCGCTTGCCCTCAAGCGAGGTTCGTGCTCATCGGCGGGCCGGGTGCCTCCGATGAAATCGCGTGGGCCGGTGATCGACTGGCCGCCACGGGGCTGCGGGAGCGGTTCCTGATGCTCGACCGGGAGGTGACGACCGAAGAATACCGCGAGATCGCCTTGATGAGCGATGTGGGGGTGTCGGTCGTTCCGCGGGGCGACATGCGGTCGTCGAGTGTGCTGGAGTATGCCGCGGCTGGTGCGGGACTGGTCCTTGGGGAAAACGCCGAGTACCGATCGCTGGAGCCCTTGGGCCTGCGGGCACAATTCGCCCGTGGAGACGCACCGGAAGAACTTGCCGCAGGCATCCTGACGTATCTGCGGGACGACAAATTGCTTGCGGCGCACCGCGACGCCAATCGGGCGTACGTCGAACGGCACGAGAACCGAACCGTGCAATTCCAGCGACTGTGGGATGAGTTGACGGCGCTGGTCGACATCCGGGAACGGGAGTGACGGGGAGTCGTCGGCAGCGGCCTCATTCGCCCCCTTCGCTATCAACCAAGCAATTCCCGCAAGTGAATGTGATGCGGCCCCAGCTTGCCGCCGTAGTTCCCCGAGGTGACCCGCACCAACCCCGGCGACTTCACCGCGGCATGCAGACCCGCGCGAGTGGCCGCGACGACCGCTTCCAGCGACAGCCCGTCGATCACGATCTCGTACACGCAGCCGACCGCGTCGGGGATCTCCAGGGGCGTCGCACCGCGCAGCGTCGGACAATAGGCGTCGTTCGTGCTGGCCTTGAGCTTCTTGTAGCGCGACCCCACCTTGCTGCCGCTACGCACGATCCCACCGGGAAATGGCAGGATCACATCGGGAACCTGTCGCATTGCGTCGGCGGCAACTTCCGCGGCGACGAGCGTTTCCGCCTGCGTTCGTCCACAAAACAGCAGATTCCCCCCGGCCACTCCCTTCACCGTGCCGAAGCGGTCTTCGCAGAGGAATTCGCCATCCATGACCGGGATCCGCCAATACCGGCGACCGTCCAGCCGCTTCGATTGCTGGAACGTGTCGCCGAAGAACCGGATCTGGCCGCCGATGGAAATCTGGCGGTCCTTGGCGCATCCCTCGATCCCGTTGAAGCAGGCGGTCGTCGGACAGGTGAGGACGCATTGCCCCACGCGCGCGGCAAGCGCTTTGGCGAGGCCGTCGCGACTGAACGCGAACACGAGCACCGATACGCCCGGCCGGCCGTCGGCGGTCTCCTCCGTCGACAGTTCCCGCTCCACCGCGGCTTCGACATCGCACGCGATGACGCTGGTCGCATTGCCGCACAACACTTGCGCCGCCGTGCGCGCCCAACCTGGCGTGGCGGCGGTGATGACCAACCGCGTCCCGGTGATCGGGAACGCTTCGGCGAACGTGTCGACGATTTCCACGCCGTGCAGGGAAAGCAGTTGTTCGGACACCGATGGACCTGCATCGAAAAACAAAGGAAAGCGAACGATCGACCGTTACGAACGAGGTCGCGAGTGAAGAGCGGTCACTCCCCGACATCCTTTTTCGCCTTCTCTTCCTGCGCAGCGGACAGTTCCGGGTTTGGTGTGGCGTCTCCCTGCTCCAACCCCATCACCCAGCGAACGCCCCCTTCCATCGACTTCACGAAGGTCGGGTTCGCCCAGGTTTCGGGGTTGTGACCGAGGTTCGTGTAAAACACTCGGCCATGGCCGTAGTTCTTGACCCACGACACGGGCACGTGATACGGCTTTTTTGTGGGGGTCTTGGCCATGTTGAGGCTCATGAGGACCCGCACCTTTTCGGGTTGCCAGTTCTTGTACTGGTAAATTTCGTCCTTGATCTGGAATTCGCCTCCCCACGCTTTGGCACCGGGGTGGGCCGTGTCGTGCACGGTGACCGTCACCGTTTCACCCGCGTTCCACGGATGCCCGTTGAACGTGCCGCCAACGAGGTCCCAATATGGCTTGTAATCGCCGTACGTGTCGGTAGCCGAGTGCGCACCGATGAAGCCATGCCCCTCGGACGGGAGCCATTCCTTGAAGAAGTAGTCGAGGTCCGCCTCGGCGATGCCGAGATTGCCCGTGGTGTAGAAGAAGACCAAATCGTACTTCGCAAGGTTCTCCTTCGTGAAATCCGCCTTGGCGTCCTGCGTGCAATCGACCGTGAACAAGCCGCTCGTTTGCCCGAGTTGCGTGACGGAGATTTCCGCGGGCGAAAGCTGTTCCTTGTCGCGTGTGACCGATCCGTGCCGGAACCCCTTGCTGTCGGTCACCATCAGCATCCGCGCCTTCTTGGCGGGTTCCGCGGCGCGTAGGTCGGAAACGGTCATCGACACCGTCATCAAGGACAGTGGCATCAGGAACAGCGGCATCCAACAAATCGACGATTTCCCCATGGAGCGGTCATCCTGGCGCAAAGAGACGAAGGGGTGTTGCGTTCCCGCTTCGCGGACTCGTCCTCAGCGGAACGGATCGCGGTTGTGGCGGCGCACGCGCATTCGGATAATATAAGGGGCTTCCCCCGCCGCCGTCACCCGTTGTGGCGAACGCGGGGCGCAAACCTGACAGACGCGGATTTCCCGCCGGGCCGACCCAACGGTCGGCATCGGGCACCCGGGGTCATCGGAATCGGACATCGGAATCGACGAGGAAACCGACTCGTGAGCATTTTCGTTCGCATTGAAGACAAGCATGTCCCGCTGTACCGCGTCCTGTGGGTCTCGGCGACCCCTCATTATTGCGGCGAGGCCGATTGCACCTGCGAAGGGATGCATGAGGTCGCCCTCGAAGGCGGGGAATCCGTGTGGGCGACATTCGACGAACAGCAGGCGGTGTTAGAACGCATGGAAGAATGGCAGGGGGGCGATCGGTATTGAGGCGACCCGCGCGGGGGCGAACACCAACCGCCTGCCATCCATCGGAGCAGCGAACGCGTGTCGCAACGTCGACTTGAATCATCTTCCCGGCCTTCGATCTCATCGTTCGCGACAAACCTCCTCCGTGCGGGGGAAAATGTCCGCAGGATGGACGAGGGTTTTCGCAGAGGGCCGAATATCGCGAAACGTCTCCCCCTGACCCTCTCCGTCGGATTGTCTCGTCGGTGGATCGGTGGACGCCTCCTCCCTCGCACGCCGATTTCGGAATTGTGTCGTTATCTTCCATCCACGTATCTCGCCGCGCTGTTGCCGCTTTCCGGACCGCACCATTCATGTCCGAATCCACTCCGCCTGCCCATCCCATGTCCCGCGAGGCGGCTCACGATGTCCCGACCATCTCCGCCCTGACCGTCCCCGTCGAATTGGGAGACCGCCGTTACGACATCGAAATCGGCACGGGTTCGCTGGAAACCCTTCCCGAGTGCGTCGCGGGCTGGATGCGGCACCGGGCGATTCGGTCGGACGAGTCCCCCGTTTTGCTGGTGACGGACAAACACTTGGTGGAAATGCATGCCGAACGTGTGCGGGCCGCCTTCGACGGCGCGGGGCGCCATTGCCGCATGGTGGCCGTTCCGCCCGGCGAAACATCGAAATCGCTCGCACAAGTCGCGGACCTGTACGACCACCTGGTCGACCTCAAGGCGGACCGATCGACGGTTGTGGTCGCCCTGGGGGGGGGCGTGGTGGGTGACCTCGCCGGGTTTGTCGCCGCCACATACGCCCGCGGCCTGCCGCTGGTGCAAGTCCCCACGACGCTGTTGTCGATGGTCGACAGTTCGGTGGGGGGCAAGACGGGGGTCAACCATCCCAAGGGGAAGAATCTGATCGGGTCGTTCCATCAGCCGGCCGGCGTGTTGATCGACACCGCAACCCTGGCCACGCTGCCCGACCGCGAATATCGAGCCGGTTTGGCGGAAGTCGTGAAATACGGCGTGATCCTCGATTCGTCGTTCTTCGCCTATCTCGAACACCACGCCGCCGACATCAACGCCCGGGAGCCGAGTGTTTTGCGGCGGATCGTCGCCACCAGCTGCGAACTCAAGGCGGCGGTGGTCGAGCAGGACGAATACGAAACGTCCGGACTGAGGGCGGTGCTCAACTACGGGCACACGTTCGCGCACGCCTTCGAGGCACTGGCCGGTTACGGCGAATTGCTGCACGGCGAGGCGGTCTCCATCGGGATGTTGTACGCCAGCCGACTGGCGGCTCGACTGGAGCGGATTCCCGATTCACTCACCGAACGACAACGCATGCTGCTCGAGGCGCTGCGCATCCCCACGCGACTTCCCGCCTCGTTCCGCGCGACTCCCGTCGAACTCATCGAATGCATGCGGCTCGATAAGAAGTCGATGGCCGGGCGACTGCGATTCGTCCTCCCGACCAGGTTGGGCCACGTGGAACTGGTCAGGGACGTGCCGGAAGACCTGGTCACCGCCGTACTCGCCGAGTGAACGGCACGAATACAGCCTGTTCAGTGTGAACCGTCCAGCGCCTCCGTCGGCAACGGGAACTCGAACAACACGGTCGTCGGCTCGCCGCGCGCGCCACCGGCCCGAACGTACAGCCGTTTCGCCGCTGCGTTCCCCTCGTCGGTCAACACCCACGCATTCGCGCATCCATGCTCGCGAGCCAGGGAGAGCGTTCGCTCCAGCAGTCGCGACCCAACCCCCCGACGCTGGTGCGATTCGATCACTCCAACTTCGTTGATCCACAACTCGGGCGGTTTATCGGGATGCAGATACCGCACCGCGGACACAAACCCGATCACCGCCAGCCCATCAAGGGCGATGAGCATGTGGTGACCGGGTTGACTCAGAAACGCGGCGGTCCAATCGCGCCGCGGTGGATGGTCGAACAACTCATCCGACATCCGCAGCAGCCCCTCCAAATCGTCGGGTGTCGCCGCCCGGATCAACATGGACGCGCTCCCGCAACGCTCACGACCTCTCGGAAAACCCACGGACGCGTGTTGCGAACACAACAGCCAAAGGGCTTCCGAGCCAGCGCAACCGGGTTCTCGGAGTGGCCGTCAAACCCGTGCGAGCCAACTCACGGCTTGGACGGCTCTCCCGAGTGAATCCGCATTCCGTAGAACGACCGCCAGACGAAGAACAACGCCACCAGCGAGAAAACGATCCCCAACACGTGCGCCAGTTGCGGGTTCTTCAGTTCGACGGACAATTCCACCGCCAGAATCCCGAACAGGGTCGTGAACTTGATGATCGGGTTCAGGGCCACGGACGATGTGTCCTTGAACGGGTCCCCCACGGTGTCGCCCACCACCGTTGCGTCGTGCAGGGGGGTTCCCTTCTGCTTGAGCACCACTTCGACCAGCTTCTTCGCGTTGTCCCACGCCCCCCCGGCATTGGCCATGAAGATCGCCTGGTACAGCCCAAACAGGGCGATCGAGACGAGGTACGCCACGAAGAAGTAGGGGTCGAGGAACGCGAATCCCAACGCGAAGAAGAACACCGCGCAGAAGATGTTGACCATCCCCTTTTGGGCGTATTGCGTGCAGATGGCCACGACCTTCTGGCTGTCTTCGACCGAGGCCTTCGCCGCCCCCGACATGTCGAGCTTGATGTTCTGCTTGATGAACTCGACCGCGCGGTAGGCGCCGGTCGTAACCGCCTGCGTGCTGGCCCCGGTGAACCAGTAAATCACGGCCCCGCCGCACAGCAGTCCCAACAGAACGTTCGCCTCGGTGATCGACAGGTAACGCATCATCTCCGGCTTGCCGCCGGTCAGCATCAGAATCAGCGAGAAAATCATCGTCGTCGCGCCAACGACCGCCGTGCCGATCAGCACCGGCTTGGCCGTGGCCTTGAACGTGTTTCCCGCCCCGTCGTTCTCTTCGAGGTACTCTTTCGAGCTGTGGAAGTCCGGAGTGAAGCCGAAGTCCCTCTCGATCTCGGAGTCGATCCCTTCGATCGATTCGATCGTCGACAACTCGAACACCGATTGAGCGTTGTCGGTCACCGGTCCGTACGAGTCGACCGCGATCGTCACCGGCCCCATACCGAGGAACCCGAAGGCCACCAGGCCGAACGCGAAGACCGACTGATAGCCACCCATCAGCGAGGGGTCGATAAAGCTCCCCACCGCGTTGGCCAACCACATCAGGCCCGCAATCGACAGACCGATCCAAAACGCGCTGAAGTTCCCCGCGCACAACCCGGACAGGATCGTCAGCGACGCCCCCCCTTCGCGGGAGCTTTGCACGATCTCGTCCACGTGCTGACTCTTGAGGCTGGTGAACACCATCGTCAGGAACGGGATCAGCGCCCCGGCAATCGTGCCGCAACTGATCATGATCGCCAGTTTCCACCACAACCCGTCGGCCGTTCCGGTGTGGTGACCGAGCAGCAGGTACGACACCAGCACCGTGAAGCCGATCGACACGGCGGAGGTGATCGACACCAGCTTGTGCAGCGGCGCCTCGAAGTCCATCGTCTTCGCGTCCTGGTACTTCGCAACGGCCAACTTGTCGTTGAGGAAATACGACCCCAGCGAAGTCAGGATCATCATGATCCGCATCGCGAACAGCCACACGAGCAGTTCCGACTGCAACTGCGGCACGTCCTTCATCACGAGCGCGAGGAACGTGATGAGGGCCACGCCCGTCACGCCGTACGTCTCGAAACCGTCGGCCGTCGGGCCGACGCTGTCACCCGCGTTGTCCCCCACGCAGTCGGCGATCACGCCGGGGTTACGCGCGTCGTCTTCCTTGATCTTGAAGACGATTTTCATCAGGTCCGCGCCGATGTCGGCGATCTTCGTGAAAATCCCCCCGCAGATCCGCAGGACCGAAGCGCCCAGCGATTCGCCCACCGCAAAACCAAGGAAACAGGCCCCGGCGTTTTCGGGCGACACGAACAACAGGATCACCAGCATCAGCACGAGTTCGACGCTGATGAGGAGCATCCCGATGCTCATCCCCGCTTGCAGCGGAATTCGCATCACGGGAAGCGGTTTTCCACGCAGTGCCGCGAAGGCCGCGCGGGAGTTCGCATACGTGTTGATCCGCATGCCGAACCAGGCCACCGCGAACGAACCCAGAATCCCCACTACCGACCACGCCAACACGGTGAGGACCATGCCGATCGGTTTATGCAGAATGAGCGAGTAGTACGCGTACAGGACTGCCGCGATCAGCAATTCCAGGAACAGCAGCAGTTTTGCCTGCGTCATCAAGTACGTTTGGCAGGTGCTGTAAATCAGGTCCGAGACCTCAAGCATCGACCGGTGAGCCGGCAGTCGTTTGACCGCCGCCGCTTGCAGGACCCCGAACCCGGCTCCCACCAAACAGACGACGAGGCCGCCGTAGAGGAGCACGCGCGAATCGACCTGCGTGCCGAGGATCGACACGGGATACTTTTCCAGCGACGGAAGGACCAAATCCGCTTCGCTGGCGTGGAGGCTCCCTGTCGTGCCCAGACAGGCGAACAGGACCAAGGCGACCAGACCAATCCTTCGAGCGCTCGTCCCGATCCTCATCAATGGTGCTCCTTGCGCCGGCATCCCGGCCGCGACTCCGTGTCCTCGAAGCCATCCTGCGGCTTCGCGTCCCATGACCATAATTCCACCGTCCGGCGCGAGACATCGCCGGGGTGACCACTGTCACTTCGCGTCAATCGAGTGGGGAAATTCGACAGGGGCCTGCGGCGATCCGAAAGTCGCCTTCGGCCCATCGTAGACCCTTCCCGGAGCGGGAGGGCTGGGTAACGGAGCCCCTCGCCCAGGAGAGCGCCCCGTGATCGTCACACTCCAAAACTCGCCAAATCGACGCAAAGTCCTCCGGCTCCGAATCCGGAAAACCTTACCGATCCGTGCGGCGGGGAGTTTAGTTGTCGCAAAAAAGCGTTGTCAACGAATGCACGCGTGCTGATTTCAGGATGCGACAAAGTTTTCCACCGCGCGAGGCATTGCACGCCTGGCCGCTCGCTCAAGTCGTCGATGTCTTGCCCGTCGCCGTGCTACCTGTCGCCGTGTTGCCCGTTGGAAGTCCCGCTGGATCGCACCACCGCAAGTGCTGCACCCACGCCGGCGGAAAATTCACGAACACCCAATCGCGCTTGATGCGCGCTTCGTCGAGGAACGGTCGCACGACCGAATTCACCCCTGTCATCCGGGCCCGTTCCCGTTTCGGGCCGACATACCGCTTGAGGGGCCGGAACGCCATGTACTCGAAGAACGACAGCAGGCCGTGCGGGGCGAGCAACCGGAAGTACGACTCGAACACCTCTTGCACCAATTGCGGTGGAAAATTGTTGAGCGGCAGTCCGGAAATGATGAAATCGTACTTCTCGGGAGAGGTGAACTCCTGCAAGGGCAAGCCGTGAATACTCACCTGCGAAGCCACCCGCTGAAACCGCGGTTCTTCGGCGAAGCGGCGCTGCAAACGGGCAACGAAGGTCGGGTTCAATTCGACCAGGTCGAGGTGGTCACCCGGTCCCAGCAGCGTCACCAGCGTGCGCGTGACGGCCCCGGTACCCGGACCGATTTCAAGGATCCGCGCGGGGCCTTTCTTTTCTCGGACCGGACGGGTCACCGTCCGCGCGAGGAACCGGCTGCTGGGCGCGATCGCCCCGGTGGTGAAGAACTGGTGGCGGAACTGCCCGAAGAACTCGACATGTTCGGCGAGAAATCGCTTCATCAAACGCTGAGTCCGTTGCGCGCGGAGGGGAGCACGCGGCACAGCCACGTGCGAGCGGACCATCGAGGTCGAAGCTGCACGCTGTTGCGCCAAGGCAGCGGACGACCACGTATCCGGCACGCAGGATAACCGTTGCGTCGGAGGGAATCATCCCGCCCGATGTGGCATTCACCGCCGCCGATTCCACGCGACTGCCAGCGGCGGCAACGATATCGGCAACATCACCAGGGACAGGGCGAAGAAACCCTGCCACTCGAACCACGCGGGCGACGGTGAGAGTTGAAAGGCGGAGAGGTATTTGTAGGCCGTCCAGGTCAATCCCCACAGCACCAACGCGGCGACGCCCCACGTCCAGGGAATTACCTTCGCCCGCACCGCGACCAGCGTGCTGAATATGGACGCCAGCATGCCGACCCACGAGCACAAACCGATGAAGAACTCGCCCTCCCGAAAAGCGATTGCGAATGCAACCGCGACGAACCAGGTGCCGATCAGGATCAGGTGCGGAATGGCCACACACCAGCGTCGCCCGCACTGCAGGGAAGCTTCCGAGACTCCCGTGGCGACCCACGCGGCAATAAGCGCCACGAAAAGCCCGTGCGACGGGTCTCCTCGTCCCATCCGCCGCAGGTGTTCGACCAGTTCCGACACCCTCGAACTCTGGCCGAGCACCAGCAACAAGAGGTACAGCACTCCCCACAGTGCGATGGCCACGACCCAGCACGCCAACATCGCCGAGGCGTTGCTCAACAGTTGTCGCAGCACCGCCACCGCCGCGACGTGCCGGTCCGCCACCGGCAACGTCAGCGCCCATATCGGTTGTGTACCGTGTCGTAGCATCTGTCGACCGTGCGCGCTCGCGGCGACTTGCAGAAACGCTCCCAAAAAAAGAAACCCGACGCCGAAGCCGGCCGCGCCGCTCGGTATGTCAGGAAGCTCCCCGACATAGCCCGAGCGTCGGTATTCGTCGAGAGACGCCCCCACCACGATCACTCCGAAAAAGGCCGTGACAATCGCCGCCGCGACGGGGTATAGCCAACCATTCCGCCGCCAATCCTCCGCCAGCAGTGCGATCCACGAAAATCGGTAGGGCCGTAACGGTCGGGCCGCTTCCTTCGTCGCCGGCAGCTCCAACACCGGCTTGGATCTCATGCTCTCCGGAAGCGGAACATACGCCCTCTCCCCGGCCAGGCCACATCGATCCAGTTCGCCAGCCCGCAGCGCCGCCCCGCCCAGCCACAGCACCGCCGCGACCAGCAAGCCGATCTCCTCCACCCCCGACGGCGCAAACGGTTGTTCGACGTACTCCCACCCATCGAACCGATACAGGTGCCACAGGAGTCCGCAAAACAGCAGGCACGCAACCAGCGATCCAGCCAGCGCGATCCGCCAATCCTGACCTCGAAACCGCGTCCCGATCCACAGCGCGGCGACCCAGCCCACACCCGCATACAGCGCGGGAGTCGCGACGGGCCAGTCGGTCCACAGGATCAACCGGGCGAGCAGCGTGCCGATCCCCATGCCCGCGACCACGAAGGCCGTTCCGTTCACCAAGCGCGACAGGAACAGGTCGCGCGTCGCGACAGGCAGCGCGTAGTGACGCTCGCTCTTGACGAATATCGACCATCCCATAAGGACCGCCGTCAGCGTCTGCACGGTCAACGTCGCCAGATGCACCGAAGCCGGCCATGAGGTTTTTTCGCCCCATTGACCGCTCGAACGGTACCACTCGAACCGCCACAGGAATTCGCCCAGGCGCAAGACCAACGGGACCGTCAGCCCTGCAAGGACGGCCAACAGAAGCTCTCGACGCCCGCGCGCCCAGAACTCCCACGCCAACGCAGAACGAGGAGTCAGCAACACAAAGGATGTCTGTCCGGTGGGCATGGTGGCTTCACGCTCCCGCTGCATGGAGTTCGAGAGAAACCGTTCGCGTTCTACGAAGAAATGCGGTGGCCTCGCCGCACTAGGGACGGAAGCGGCCCCCAATCACGTCCTTCCGCCACTCTGTCCGACGAACACGTCGTCGAGCGTCGGCGAGGTCTCGTCCACCAGACTGGCGGACTGCTCGCCCGCAAGTTCGGCGAGTTCCC
>JBIKMW010000038.1:0-53124 GCA_044359065.1 Planctomycetales bacterium
TCGTCGTCCCGGTTACGGACCTCGACGGGCCTCACCGTCATGCCGTTGTAATCGGCATCGCTGCTCGTCGCTGGACCGAGCAGAATGCGATACCGCTGGTCGGCATCGAACAACGCATCGTCAACGCCGGTGATCGTCACCGATTGAGCGGTCGACCAGTTGTCCGGCGTGAACGTCAGCGAGGTGACGCTGACGGTCCCTTCGGTGGTGTCGGACGAGGCGACGGGAATCGTCACGTCGGCGGTTGGCTGGCTGGAGAGACGGACGTCGAAGGTAGAAGTGGAACCGGATTCGGTGGTGGTGAGGGGGACGTTCGTCGTGGTGAAGATCGAGGGACCGGCGAGGAATCGGCGAAGTTCGATTCGAGTGGGGTTGTCAACTCTCTGAAACACTCGGGCAAGGACGAGACGTGTGTCGGGCAACGCGGTTTGAGAGGCCTCGAAAGTGTAGTCTTCCGGAACCCCGACCGAAACGGTCCAATCCGCGTCGATGAGTCCTGCGGGTGTGGTCCGCCCCACGCGAATGGGGTCATTGCCTTTCTCATGTCCAAGAACCGATACCCCGCCATTCGCCAAGAGCATCCCATCCGCGACATTGGACGAAGGGCTGACTTCCGCGCTCGAAACGATGTTCCCCCCTTCGTCGATGAAACTCAGCCGCGCGATTCCACTGCTTCCGGTCAACAAGGCGAGTCTCCCGTTGGCTGCCGGGAAGATTCGCAGGGGCGTACTGGAATTCCCGTCGTTCAGATTTAATTCTACTTGTCCGGTGCCGTTAAGTGATCGGTCCAACGAGCCATTCGCAAACCACCGCTTGACATGAATGCGAATCGCGAAGATTGGACTGAACTGAAACTCCGTGGTGATCGCCACAATCCGCCCGTCGGAGGTTGTCGTCAGGTCGACAATTGCTTCTCCCGCGCGCGTCGGTTCCGCCGCCCCTCCATTCCCAAAGGACGAATCGAGGCGGCCATCCACATTCAGCCGCATGATTCGCACTTCACGAGGTCCAGTCTGGAGTCCCGATACCAGGATCTTCCCGTCCGGTAGCGATACCAGCGTGCGCACCTTTTCCAGATTGGGAATCGTCGCGACTCCCAGATCGCCAAACGTCTGATCAAGTGTCCCGTCGGGATTGAGGCGAACAACGGCTCCGACGGTTTTGACCAGGAGGGAGTTCCTGACGATCGCCCGGCCCGCGATCAGGACTCCACCAGCCGGTTCGACAAACACGGCCCTGGAATCCAATGTTTGGGTGAAGCCCGCATCCAACAGCACATCGTTCGCATCGAAGGCGGGAAAACCGGTGTCACGGGAACCGTCCGGATTAATCCTCGCCAACTTCAAATCGTAACCGGGGTCGACTGAAAACAAACCGACACCCGATCCGACAACCAGCACCCGACCCGTGGAATCAATGGATGTTTTCACGTATCGCGGGGAGAATGTATTCTCGGTTCTGTGGGCAAGAAACACACGGCCGTCGTTCGAAAACGTCGTGTCCAAAGCACCAGCGCTTGTCAGTCGGGCGACGACGCCTTTATTGTGTCCGTTGAGCCCTGAATCCCCGATGCCAATCAGCGTTCCGTCCGTCTGCGGGTTCAGGTCCAGCAGGTGGTCTCGCACATCCCCATCTGCGAAATCCAGATCTATGAGCCCGGTGCCTCCAAATGTTCGATCCGGCCTTCCGTCCGGCAAGTAACGGGCGATAACCCAACCGCGACTGAGAAAGTCTCCATCTTGTTCCGTGCCGACCACCAATTTGTTGTCTGGCTGAACAATCGCCCGCACACCTGTTTTTAGTCCCCCCAACCCATCCAGCAACAACCCATTGACTATGAAGTCAGTCGCGAGTCGCCCTTCGGTCGTCAATTTGAAAACGATCACACCGCCCTGCAACCAAACCGGGAGATAAACCGAGCCATCGGGAGCAAGGGCCGGCGGTGTGGCTTCTTGAGCATGTTGATCGGGAAAATCTGCGACCGCCCCTTCAAACCGCCCTGAGGCGAACGTCGAATCGACAGTTCCTTCCAAAGCGATACGCCGCGCGACCACACGGAACGGCGAGGTCAGCCACGTGACTGCAACCACCCGACCATCCGACTGGATGACAAAACCGGCGCCTTGCTCCCCGGCGGCGCCGAATTCCAATTGTCCGTCTCCGTCGAAACTCGGGTCGTTCGTGCCATCCGCCAACAGCCGGAACAGCGAGTTCCCCTGTTGGATCAGCGTGCCTCCCCCCGCGAGACTTTCCAATCCAACAACTTGACCCGCCCCTCCGCTCAGTGTTCGGCTTCCCGTCGCGGCGAAGGTCGTGTCGACCGTACCGTCCCCCCGCAAGCGATGCAGTCGCACCTCGCTCCCCGCTTCGACCGCGACGAGCAATCCATCGTCGGATCGCACGGCCAACTGCCTTGGAATACCCGTGGGCAACATAACCCGTCCCGCATCTCCAAACGACCAGTCGCGAGATCCATCCGGTTGGAATCGAGCCAAATAGGGCGTGTGAAACCCGTTCACGGTCACGCGGGAGAGCACAACCAGTTTGCCGTCGCTTTGTCGCTCGACAGCCACACTGAATGTGGGGAGTGCCTCTTGGCTACTGAAAACCACGTCCACCACGCCGTCTCCACCAAACGACGGATCGAGGTCCCCCGCCGCCAAGAGCGTGCGGACTTCAAGCGGTTCGAGGGCGCTGACGGCAACGCGGGGTCGACGAGGGAGGGTCATGAGGGGCTGACTCGGTCTGGTGGTAAGCGGGTTGCCTGGAGAGGAACGACTCATCGATCAGACCGCGGTTTCCAACGCGGTCCCGTCGAACGCGGCAAGATAAGCGTCAAGCGCCGCAGCTTCGGGTTCGTCTTTGAAATGGAGCAGGTCGAGTGATCGTGACTCAGATTCGGAGTTCTCCGCAACAGGCGGCGCGACTGATCGGGTACCCCTCGAGACCGACATCAGCGAGGCGACATTGGTCGAATGCGTCTCGGCGCTCGCTGGGGTGCCCGTCGATTCGGTTTGAGCGGGCAAACCGGGTGGCGGACTGGCCGTCGCTTCCGCCGGTTCCGCGTCGTCCACCAGGAACGCGAACCCCAGCGGGGCGTGTTCTTCCCACTCGGGCGATTGCAGCACCGCCGCGCGGACCGCCGGGTTCTCCGTGAACAGGTGCGCGCCGGACGTTTTGTTGTACAGCCGGAATACCTGATTCGTGCCCGCCTGTTGGGTATCGGCGATGAAGCCGGGACTCCCCTCGAACCGCCAGCCGACCTTGCCGAAATTGGGATCGGTACTCGGCGGATTTAGCGACAGCAGGAAGTCCTTCTCGGCGACGCTGGCGGTGTAGTAGTGATACCCCTTCTGCAAGTTGTACAGCCGGAAGAGCGGCGTGAATCCCGGCTGCGCCGTCGCGACCAGCGAGAAGCCACCTCGCCCGCTCGACTCGTCGTTGTAGCCGTTGGGCTGGACTCCCTGGAACTCGCTGACGGATGTCGTGAAAAAGTGGAAGTTCGCCTGCGGGTTGTACGCCCGGAAGAACCGCAACGTCTCGTCGTCCCGGTTACGGACCTCGACGGGCCTCACCGTCATGCCGTTGTAATCGGCATCGCTGCTCGTCGCTGGACCGAGTACGATCCGATACCGCTGGTCGGCGTCGAACAACGCATCGTCGACGCCGGTGATCGTCACCGATTGAGCGGTCGACCAATTGTCCGGCGTGAACGTCAGCGAGTTGACGCTGACGGTTCCTTCGGTGGTGTCGGACGAGGCGACCGGGATGGTGACATCGGCAGTCGGCTTGCTGGAGAGGCGGACATCGAACGTGGCGGTGATGCCGGTTTCGGTGGTGGTGAGTGTTCTCTGCGGCGACGTGACGACGCCCGGTTCGGCTTGCAGACGGATCAAACGCAGGGAGGTTGTCCCGGGGAGTTCTGAGCGGTTTCCGACCGTCAGAATGCGACCGTCGGGCTGAGGCAGAAGAATATGTCCGGAGCTAGGGATGCGAATCAGGTCGGGCGCTGTCGCCACGCCCGCATTACCCCAAGTCACATCTTGCTGAAACTCCGAATTGAAGCGGAAAACGGAATTCGTCCCGTCTTGCTCGAAGAAAGTCTGGCCACCGGCCGTCAGGTAGCGCCCATCGGGCAGGACAATCAGGCCCGTGGGTACCCCCGGAACAACAAGTTGACCAGGGAAATCAGATGTCGAGAGCGACGGATCGAAAGTTCCGTCTGCGAGAACCCTGATCACACGCTGCGATTGGAAAGACACAACTCCTGGCGTCGCACCGACAGTGATGCGACCCGAACTGTCCACGGAAATGGATCGCGTGCGGACCTCGTTGATGCTTGCGGCTACAGGGATCCGTCGCATCCCCCCCTGACCGAAGGATGTATCCAACGAGCCGTTGGCAAACCAGCGAGCCACGAACGGACCCGGAGCGGACGCAATCCCGCCGGTGCTGTCGCTGGCCGCCATCACCAGCTTCCCATCGAGGGCGTGAGTCATCACGATATCTTGAGCGACCACAATGCCCACGCCTGAGGCGACCCCCCCCACGCCAAATGTGATGTCGACCGTCCCCGTGTCCGCCAATCTCACCAGCGCCGCCTCTCCACGACCAAATTGGAGCGAACTGATCGTTCCTGCCAGCACTATGCGGTCGTCGGCTTGCAGAACCATGCTTGCGAGGGATTTCAGTGGAGCAATCCGGCTGACCCCCACGTCGCCAAATGACGCGTCCAGAGTTCCGTCCGGCATGAATCGCAGAACATATCCGTTGGCCAAGGCCCCGTTTCCGTTTTGACCAGCGACGACGATTCTTCCTCGAGAATCGACCTTCACGCCCGCCACGATCGCCTGAGCGGGGTTACCCTGCGGCGGGAGCGGCACCACGACCGACCCGGCGTTCCCGAATGTGGTGTCGACACTTCCATCGGCGTTATGGCGGATGACGACAAACTCCGGATGTGATGTGGAACCTGCCGTGACGATCTTGCCGTCGGACTGGACCGCCGCATCACCGGGAGTCACCGTGAGCGTTCCCGCCTGTCGGTGCGAATGGACCACGTACCCATCCGCGTCGAACGTTGAGTCGAGCATTCCCCGGTCGGTCAGCCGCGCCAACAAGAGCCGACTTAACGTGAAGTCGGCCAAACCGACCGCGTGGACCCGACCCGCGTCCGAGACAACAAACTGTTTCAAAACCTCGCCGGAGTTGAGGTCGAATGCCGACACCCCCCCGTTCCCGAACGACATGTCCAGCGAGCCATTGGGTTTCAGACGCGCGAAAACCCAGTCCGTATCTCTCGTCCGCTGGTCGACCAAGGTCGCCCCGACGATGGCGTCCCCTCCGGGCATGAAACGAACCATTGCCTCCTGAGTGTTCGAGCTGAACGCCAACGCCACTCGGCCAGCTTCCCCGTAGGATGTGACGAGGGCCCCGTTCGCATCGAACTTGACGACGACGATTCCCCCGACCACGGTGATCGGCACGAGCAGCGATCCGTCCGTCTGACGCGAGGGGACTCCGGTCGAATTCGGGATAAAGCCATCGATGAGAGTTTCGACCGCTCCCTGGTCGCCGAACGACGCATCCGCCCTCCCGTCCGCACCAAAGCGTGTCAATCGAACCGCGATCGACGCACCAAGTCCCGGGCCGTTGAATAACGGCCCGCGATAGCCAACAACGGTGAACGCCCCAGACGGTTCCACCGCGAATCCCGTCAGGTTCTCGACCGGATTGGAAATGCGAACGGTGACACTTCCCGTCCCCCCGAGAGAGGTGTCCGGTGTACCGTCGGCATTCAACCGGGTAACGCGCTCGCCCGTCATGATTGTCAGCCGATCATCCGCCCCGATGTGGACAGCCGTGATGGCACCTCCCGCGTCGTTAAGCTCGGCCACACCGCTTCCGGCATAAGCGTTGTCCGGAGTCCCCTCGGCGGAGAATCGTCGCACGCGTAAGTTGGTGGATGGGCCGTCGAGGTACATGACGAGCAGGCGGCCGGTCGAATCCAATGCCAGCCTGGGGGAGCGTGCGAACGGGACCAACGAGGTGCCATCAGTCCCAAACGAGGTGTCGACGGCCCCATCGGCGTTGAACCGCTTCAGAAACACTCTCTCAAGCGACAACTCCCCCGCCACCAGCGACCTGCCATCGGGCAGCAATACCGTCGCGTGCCCTTGCGTCGAAACGGATGTCTGTCCGTCGATGACCGTATCGACCACTCCGTCCCCGCCAAACGACGCGTCGAGGTCTCCCGCCGCCAGCAGCGTGCGGACTTCGAGCGTTTCCAGGGTTTGCGATCCGTTCGCAGTCCTACGTCGCCGGGAAAACCAAGTCATGGTTCACACTCCGTTTGAGATCGCAAATTCGCTCAGCGCATCCCCCCCTCACCAGACGCCCGTGCTGGGCCGCACGTTCCCGAGGAATGCACAACTCGGTTGCATTCTGGATACTATCGTCCCCGCCCGACCCCACGCTATGCGCAGTTTGTCGAATGTACCGTGAAGAACGATTGGGTGGCTTGGCCAATTGACGTCACGGAAAGCGTGAGAAGGCCGACAGTTGTGGTCTGGCGCTCGCGTTACGCGAGATCGACTACGGCCCATCACAAAGAACCCGAGACCAGAGAGCCTTCTGGCCGCCCACCCTTGCGGACGCGTCGGGTTGCTGACGAGGCTCCGCTCGCTACGTTGCCGAAGCGCCAAGCACTTGGGCCAAATACGCCACGATTCCTGACGTATCGACCTCTTCCACGACAAACGCTCGGCCCCCTTCCCCTTCGCTGGCGGGGCGGGGGCGGCGGTCGCAGATGGTTGCGCCGCGGGTCAGTTCCCCGTGCGTCTCCACGTCCACGGGCAAGCGTCGCGACTGGAACAGGAACGGCCTGGCGACGGCGGCGACGCCTAGCAGCTCGCGCAACGGGAGCCCTTCGAAGCCCAGCACCTGGTGATGCGCTCGAAACGCGTGCGGCAATAGTCGCCGCAGGAACTGGGCGCCGGCCGTCGTTCCGCCGCACACCTGTTCGAATTCCGCGAACGTGAGCGACACCCGCTCAGCCGCTTCCAGCGGGATCAACGTTTTCGGCTCGGCACTCGACAGCACGTGTCTGGCCGCCTCGGGGTCGTGGTGGATGTTGAACTCGGCGGCAGGGGTCACGTCCCCCGTTCCCGAGGCGCTCCCTCCAACGACCACCAGCCCATCCAGCAGCGACAGAAACCCAGGACAACGGTCGCAAGCGACCGCCACGTTGGTGAGCGGCCCCAGTGTCACCAGCGTGATCTCGTGCGGTTGATCGCGCACGAGGTCGACGAGCAGCTTGGCCGATTCGTGCCGATGGTGCAGTTCGGGGACGGCCCGCGTCCAGTCCCCCAGCCCGGTCGCACCATGCAGCGATTGCAAGCGGCGGTGGAATTCGGACAGCGACGGTTCGACCGGATCCCCCTCGTGGGCGAACCCGATCTTAGGACGCCGTTGGGGATCGAGCTGCTCGACGATCGCCAGCACGTTACGCGACGATTTGGTCGGCTCAACCGCGCCACCCACCGCCGTCAGCGCGACAACATCCAACTGGGGATCGCACAGCGCCGCCACGGCGGCCAGCGCGTCGCCGATGCCGGGATCGAGATCGAGAATGACTTTGCGCGCCATCAGAGCGCCCCTCTCACAAATGAAGGACCACTCTCACAGCATACCTTGTTCTCGGGCGAACGGGATCACCGTCACGCGTGCGCCGCGGAAAACAGCTCTCAATCCTCACGCGTTTCGTTTCGGCAGCGCCGCCGCGTAGAGCATCGTGACGGTCCCGATCGACATCATGCTGAACGCCGCCCATTCCGGCGGATCGAACACCACTTTGTGATCGTGCGGCGTGGCCGAGAACAGGCCTCGGAAGCCTTCCATCTGCGGCGCGTCTTCGCGCACGTTCAGGATCATCTTGTCGACCGCGAGGAAGCCGGAGCCGACCAGCGTCACAAACAAACCCGTCGCGAAAAACGCCGCTCGAATCATCAGCCGCTCCCCGTGCGACACCGCGCCCGAAATTGGTGACTCCCCGCGGTTCGCGCCGCGCTTCCGGAATCCTCCGCAGAGTCTTCCAAGCGGCGCCGACCCACGTGTTATCCCGTCCGGGCTTGTATCGGAGCGGGGGGGGCCGGTCTTGAAGATTGACGGGCGCGGCGTCAGAGTCGGGACGATTCGGGCGGGTTGACCTCCGTTGCGGGGGACGACCGTGTCGCACTTATCCGAACGGGTCCTTGAGCTCGCTCCGGCCGATTCCGCGGAACGCATCCCCATGAGCACATCCTCACCCGTCGGCCACCGCGCGATCCTGTTCGGCCTGCTGCTCGGCGTCCTGCTTGGGTTGGCAGCCAACTGGGGGGGGCGTCATTTCGTCACGGCGGGGGGCCCCGACCTGAACGCGAACGGACTCCACGACGGCGTGGACTGGGTGGCCTTCAACCTGGCGGACACCGTCGGTCAGGTGTTTCTGCGGTTGATGTCGATGATGGTGGTTCCGCTCGTGCTGTCGGCGCTGTCGTTGGCGGTGGTGGGGCTGGGTGATGTTCGCAGCCTGGGCCGGTTGGGACTGCGGACCTTGTTCTGGACCGCAACGTTCTCTTCCGTGGCCGTGTTGATCGGCGTCACCCTGGTGAATGTGGTCCGCCCGGGGGAATCGTTGCCACTTGAGAAGCGCGAGGCGTTGCGAGCCCAATACGGCGCTGCGGAAGGGGCGGGGGACGACGTCCGCAAGGCTGTTGACAATGCGAAGAAAGCCAAATCGCTGCGCGACACCTTGTTGGACATCATCCCGAAGAACCCGCTGCAGGAAATGGTCGGCGCGCTCGACGGGAGTTCACCCGGCGGGGGGATGTTGGCGGTGATGTTTTTCGCCCTGGTGCTGGGGGTGGCCACTTCGCAAGCGGGCGATGAGGGGCGAACGCTCGTCGGATGGCTGGAAGGGTTGTACGCCGTGTCGATGACGGTGATCGGGTGGGCCATGCGTCTCGCCCCCATCGGGGCGGGGTGCCTCGTGTTCGCGGTGACGGCTCGCTTGGGGATCGACATCCTCAAGACGCTGTTCTGGTTCGTCGCAACGGTGCTGACCGGCTTGGCGATTCAACAGGTGGTCGTCTATTCGCTGGCGGTGCGATTTGCGGCCAAACTCTCGCCGGTGGAGTTTTTTCGAGGCATCACGGACGCAATGGTGGTCGCGTTCAGCACGTCGTCGTCGAGTGCCACGCTCGCGACGGCGCTCCGGGTGGCCAAGGACGGGCTGCGGTTGCCCGAGCGGGTCTCGAACTTCGTGCTGACCGTCGGTGCAACCGGCAACCAAAACGGTACGGGACTGTTTGAGGGGGTCGTGGTGCTGTTCCTCGCACAGGTATTCGCTGTGCCGCTATCGCTCACCGCGCAGGTGCAGGTGGTGTTGATGTCCGTCCTGGCGGGAGTGGGAACGGCCGGGGTGCCGGGGGGTTCGATTCCGCTGATTGTGATCCTTTTGGAAACCGTGGGAGTTCCCGGCGCCGCGATCGGCGTGATTTTGGGGGTCGACCGGATTTTGGACATGTCCCGAACGGTCGTGAATGTCTCAGGAGATTTGGCAGTGGCGACCTGTGTGGCTGCGGGGGAACCGATCCACGAAGCGCCCCCTGCCGCAGGGCCATGATTTGCCCGCAATTCGATGCGTCTGCGGCGCCATGCGGCAGAAAACACCCGCAGAACAGTGCGATTTGGCGTGATCGAAAAAAAGCGGGAAAAATCCTCGACAGAGCATCGGCAGGTGTTGACGCGTGTCGTTCGAGTGCCGATAATTCGAGACGTGAGATTGAATCTCACTGTCAGGTGGCTGCTGCGACGAATTCCGCAGGGCCGTCGATTCGTGTTTGGGCTCCGCTTTCCGCTGGTTCGAACCCGCCATGACCCCACCCGTATGCGATCACGGTACATCGGAAGCCACCGATCAGACGGTGTGCCATTGTCTGGGCGTTACCGCCAGCCAGATTCAGTCCGCCGTCGAGACGCAGCAACTCGATTCGGTCCGGGACATCTGTGCGGCCACGGGCGCGGGAACTGGCTGCATGGCCTGCCGCATGCGGTTGGGCCGGTTTCTGGGTGGCTGTGGGCGTTCCGGCCGCTGAACTTCGCCTGAACGACGGCGCGTCGGGTGCCCGGCTTTTGGGGGACCGGCAGGCGAGTGCCTGTCGACAATCAATCTCACACAGTTTCCCGAAGCGCCGAAATCATGCGCGGCCGGCAGCCTTCAGCAGTTCACAAGCTGGCCCTCATGCGGTGCAGGATTGGCGTTGAGGTGTTCTTCGCGAGTCTGCTCCTGCTCGTCCCTCGCTGACGCGTCGGGCTACGTGGAGCGCGTTTCTTTGTGCTGACTCGCAGGCGAGACCTCTTCCGGGGACAATCTCGGACTTACGCCCCGTGACGCGTTTGCGTGTCTGGTTCGGGGCGACAATGTCCGCCGTCTCCCGGAATCCACCGGCATGGAATACACGGTTCTCGCCCGGCGTTATCGCCCCCAGTCGTTTGGCGATGTCGTTGGCCAACAGCACATTTCGCAGGCCCTGCTCAACGCCATCGGGTCGGATCGGGTCGCGCATGCATATCTGTTCACCGGGGCACGAGGGGTCGGCAAGACCTCGACGGCGCGGATTCTCGCCAAGGCATTGAACTGCCCGAACGTGCAGGATGGCCAACCGTGCAACACCTGCGAGGCCTGTCAGGCCATCTCGGTCGGCGGCGACATGGACGTGCTGGAGATCGACGGAGCGTCCAATCGCTCGATCGACGACATTCGGTCCTTGCGCTCGAATGTCAACGTCCGCTCGATGCGCAGCCGGTACAAGATCTACATCATCGACGAAGTTCACATGCTGACGAAGGAGGCGTTCAACGCGCTCCTGAAAACGCTGGAAGAACCCCCGCCGAACGTCAAATTCATCTTCTGCACGACGGAACCGCACAAGCTGCCAGACACGATCCTCTCCCGCTGTCAGAGGTTCGACTTCGGTACGATCGCGACGGGTTCGATCAAGGATCGGCTGCGGGAAATCGCGGCCCGCGAAGGGATTGCGGTCGATGACGACGCCATCGACCTCGTCGCCCGGCGGGCGGCCGGTTCGATGCGCGACAGCCAATCGCTGTTCGACCAACTGCTGTCGTTCGGTGGGAAGAACGTCACGGCAGCGGATGTCCACCGGTTGGTGGGAACGGCTCCGGACGACCGGTTGACCGGGCTGCTGGAGGCCGTCGTCATCGGGGACGCGGCACTGGTGCTGGACCGTCTGAACGACACGCTCTCGGCGGGCGTGCAACTGGGTGAGTTTGTCGACCAGTTGATTGCTGGAATGCGCGACCTGATGGTTGTTTCAGCGGGGGCGGGCCAGCTCGACCTGATGTCAATGGGAGAGTCGCAACGTCCTGTCGTGCTCAACCTTGCGAAGCAGTGGGGGCTGTCCCCGGCGTTGGCGGCGTTACAGGTACTGTCGGAGGCGAAGTCGCGGCTGCGTGCGACGACTCAGGGGCGACCACTCGTCGAACTGGCCCTTGTGCGGATTTCGCAGTTGCGGCAACTGGAAGTGGTCGGGCAGGTGGTCGAGGCACTCAAAAAGAGCGCCGCGCTGCCGATCACTGTGAATCTCGTCGGGGGGGGGGCAGGCGGCGTCGTCTCCGCCGCCCAGCGGATGGTCGCGCCGGCACGGGAAGCGCCTGTCCCGGAAGCGACCCCTCTTGAGGGACCTTCCAGCGCGGAAAAAAAAACGCTCCCGGTAGCTCACGCAGTCCCGGATAAGGTGCCTGACGCACCGGTCTTGGACTCGACGGGGCCCGAGGAACCGGTCGTCGAGGCCTCACCAGCCCCCGAACCGGCAAAACCGAAAATCATCTGGGGGCCAGGGCACGAACGGGAGATTTGGCCGCAACTGCTGGCTGAGCTTTCAGATATGGCTCGCAGCGCGGCGCTGACGGCCGGAAAAGTTGTGATTGGTGGAGCAAATTCCGGGCCGAATGGTCTCGCCCTGCATTTCGCGCGCCGATACAATATGTCGAAAACCTCGCTCGAACGGAGCGGCGACCTCCAACGGATTCAAGAGGTGGCAATTCGCTTGGCCGGGAGACCGGTTTCGGTGACCTGCCAAATCGATCCGTCGCTGGACCCTGCCCCTTCCGAAGGAGCGAGTCCGGTGCCGGAAACCCGTGCCGGAAACGAGTCGACGATCTCAGATCCGTATGTCGCCAAGGCGATGGAAATTTTCGGCGCGAAGTGGTTGAGGGCGGACCCGGTGGTGATTCGTCAGGCCGGGTCCCCATCAGCGGAAGAATCGTAATCTGAGCAGTGGATGAGGAATGGCTGGTTTGAGCCGTGCGACGGACTTCCAGTCCGTCGGCATCCCGATCATGGCGGCGACGGACTTGAAGTCCGTCGTACGGTCAAACTCAACTCACTTTCCCGAACTCATTAACTTCACATTGTTTGTGACGACGAGCGCCATTCGCGTTCGGTGGAGCAACCGCGACAGTGAATCCTTTCGGTCCCACGGTGGAAGAGTTGGTCGTGCAGTTCGAGAAACTGCCCGGAATCGGCCGCAAGTCGGCGGAACGGTTGGCCAACCACATGCTCCTCTGTAAGGGGGAGGATGCCTTGGGGCTGGCCAATGCAATTCGCCGGGTGCGGGAAACCGTGCATCCTTGCGCCCAGTGTTTCAATCTGTCGGAAGAGGAATTGTGCGGCATTTGCCGCGACACACGCCGCGATCCGCAAGTGATTTGCGTCGTCGAGCAACCGCGTGATCTGGTCGCGCTGGAGGCTTCGGGCGTGTTCCAGGGGCAGTATCACGTGCTGCAGGGGCGCATTTCGCCGCTGGAGGGGATTGGCCCCGAGAAACTCACGATCGATCCGCTGATTCGACGCATCCGGAAAACGGGTGTGCGGGAAGTGGTGATGGCGACGAATCCAACACTCGAAGGGGATGGAACGGCTCTGTTCATCTCGAACCTGTTGGCACAAGACAACGTGCGGATCAGCCGCCTCGCCCGGGGGATCGCTTCCGGGAGCGTGCTAGAGTTCGCCAACAAAGAGATGCTCGCGGATGCCCTCCGCGGTCGACAATCCTTCTGATTTCACCCTGCCCGGTTCAATCGTTCCTTTTGGAAAAGGCACAACAGGCGCGCGACGGACTTCACAACACCTCTCCGGTCCCGCCAGCCCCCACACAGCATGCAACTCGGCTTTTCCCAGCAAATGAAGATGAGTCAGCAAATGAAGCTGGCTCCACGCATGATCCAGTCCATGGAGATTCTCCAGCTGCCGATCATGGCGCTGAAGGAGCGCCTGGAGAAGGAGTTGAGCGAGAACCCTTTGCTGGAAGAGCCAGTCGTCGAGACCGACCCGCTGGACATCCCTGTCGGGGCGGACGCTGTTCCGGTCGACAACGACAAGCCTGTGGAACAACGCGAACTGGTTGTCGACGCCGCCCACGAAAACGCCGACGACTTCGAGCGTTTGGTCGAGATGTCGGCCGATTGGCCGGACGACGATTCGTACTCGCCACGGGTGTCGTCGAACCAGATCTCCGACAGCGGCGACCGGCAGCATGACCAGATCGCGAATCTCCTCGGTCGCCCCGCGACGCTTCAGGACCATTTGATCGAGCAGTTCGGCTTTTTCACCTGCTCGCCGGCCGTGCGGGATTTCGCGCATTTCCTGATTCAGAACGTCGACGGCAACGGTCGATTGCCGGGCGGACTTCCGGAGATGCTCGAGGTCTACGGATTGCCGCTGTCGATGGAGGATGCCGAACTCGCACTGTCGCTCATTCAGAAGCTCGATCCGCCGGGAGTGGGAGCGCGCGATCTCAAGGAATGCCTCTTGTTGCAAATCGGCCCCGACCATCCTTACCGCGATGTGCTGGTGCCGCTCATCAACGATCACCTCGAGGACCTTGCACAAAACCGGCTGCCGGTGATTCAACGCAAGACGGGCTTCCCGCTGGAGGACATCAAGGCCGGAATCGAAGAGTTGCGCGCGCTCAACCCCCATCCGGGCCGCGGCTTCGAAGTGGCCGCCTCGACGCACGTGATTCCCGACCTGTTCATCGATCGTACGGACGACGGGCGTTATGTCGTCCGCCTTGAGGACGAGTACGCCCCCCGTTTGCGTATCAGCCGCAAGTGGGCCCAGATGCTGCAAAACGGGTCCGCCGACGCGACAACCAAGGAGTACATCAAGAAGAAGGTCGAATCGGCGAAGTGGCTGATCGAGTCGATCGAACAGCGCAACAACACACTCAAACGGGTGACTCAGGCGATCGTCGAGAAGCAGACGGAGTTTCTCGACAAGGGGGCCGAGCACATTCTGCCGCTGAAGATGCAGCAGATCGCGGATGTCGTGAAGGTGCACGTGACGACGGTGTCCCGTGCCGTCGACGACAAATGGGTGCAAACCCCGCGGGGGATCTTCCCGCTCAAACGCTTCTTCGGAGGAGGCACGACGACCGCCGACGGCGACGAAGTGTCGTGGGACATCATCCGGATCAAGCTCAAGGAGATCGTCGACAAGGAGGATAAAAACGATCCCCTCAGCGACGACTCGTTGGTGGACGCGCTCAGCACGCAGGGTTACACGTTGGCCCGGCGGACCGTCACGAAGTACCGGAAGGCGCTGAACATCCCGTCCTCGCGGCAGCGCAAGGCGTATTGATCGGGTCGTCGAGCCCCTCTTCCAGCGCGTTCGCGTCAACGCCCAGCCAGAAGTCCCGACCACCGGTCCGCCTGCAGTTGCGCTTCGGGGAGCGCGCACATCAGCACGGCTTCGATCTCGCGCGGGGACGCCCCTTGCAACAGGTCCTGGGCTTCCAGCGTGGCGAAGCCGGGGTCCGACCGGAGTGACCAGCCCTCCATGGACGACTCCGCGTGCACGCATTCGGCAACCAGGTCCGCCAATCGCGCGGCGACGACGAGCGACCGATAGGGGGGCAGTGTGGCGACAGGATCGTGATGCGCCAGCGCCGTCTGCACGAGTTCGGAGGGGGCGTCCCAGAGTTCCAACAGGGCCGCGCCGATGCGGCAGTGGTCCCATTCGTCGGGAGGCGGCTCGTCCCCTTCGACCAGCAGTTCGTGTTCGTCGTGCCACACGACGTTGAGCCGTCCGCCCGGTTGCTCGAGCAGCAGATGCCCGAGGTCGTGCACCAGGCCGGCAGCGAGTCCCTCGTCGAGGGTCCCTGGCAGGCCGCCCCAACCCAACTCCTTGACGAGTTCGCGACACAACAGCCCCGTCAGCGCGAGGTGTCGCCATAGGCGATCGGCGGCGCGGGGTGACATCTCCCCGGAAAACACCACGACATCGTGAACCGCCACCACCCACGCGGCCAGCGCGCAGCCACGTCGTCCCAATTGGCGAACCGCGTCAGACACATTGCGAGCCGGTCGTGCCGAGCCCCACACCGGACCGTTGGCCAGCACGACCAACGCAAATCGCAAGCGGGGATGAGCGTCGATTTCCGCGGAGAGTTCGTCGGGACGCAGTTCGTCGTCGGCGAGTGCCGCTAACAGTCCGCGAATCGCCGGCTCGGGGAGCGGGGGTGGGGCGGTTCGCCCGAACCGACGCCACAAGTCCTCGTCCCAACCGTGGTCTTCGAGCATGACGAGGCGGTCCGTGATGGAGGCGCGATCACGAGCGGGAGTTGAAGCCGACCATCAACCAAGGTGCGCGTTCCGCACCTCGCACTCCGTCGCACCACTCAGCGGGCGCCCCCCGAGAACTGATTGGCCCATTGTTCGCGTTGGGCCGGAGTCAATCCGGGAGGGGGGACGGGTGGCTGACCCGACGGACCGGCGGGCGGCACAAAGGAACTTGCGGGAGTCGCAACGTTCGCGGGGGGAGGCGACGCGATTCCCGAGTGCCCCCCCACGGGGACGGCAGGTCGCGTTGGAGTGCGCGTCGTTGCAGGCGCGGCCGAAAGAGGGTCGTCCCGACGGGACTCCGTCGGTAACTCGGAAATCACCGGAGAAGTGTCGGCACCGAATGCCGGTCGCTGGTGAGACGCGGTTGCGACGCGGGAACCTTGCGTTCGTTCCATTTCGCGGCGCGTGTCGTCGAGCCAGCCTTGCGCCTGGTCCAGCTTGGGATTCTTTACCAAGGCTGCAACAAATTGCGCTTCGGCCGCGGTCAGGTCACCTTGCTCATGCAGGATGAGCCCCAGGTTGTAGTGGGCGGCCGCCGCTCCCACGGCTTGGGCGAACTGTCCAAGGGCCGCGTCGTTCTGTCCCGACTTGGCCAGCGTGACGGCGTACTGATAGCGAATCGACTGGTTGCCCGAAGAGACATCGAGGGCTTGTTGGTACAGCGCGATGGCTTCCGGGTACTGCCGTTCGTTGGCGTGCAATTCGGCGATGGCCGCCAGAACTTCCGGTGAGCGGGGAGACTTCTTGCGGGCCTCCTCCAACCTCCGCCGGGCCTCTTCCTTCTTGCCGCCGAGGTAATCCAGCCGAGCGAGTCCGACGTGTGCGTCAACGGCGTCCGGATCCCGCTTCAACGAGGTCTCGTACAGCTCCCGCGCCTTCTCCGAATTTCCCTGCGACTCCGCGTACTTCGCGTACGCCATTTGGAGCTGCGGCGTGGGCTTGGAATTGCGCCGATTCGGGTCGTTCCACGGGTAGTACGTCGAAGACTTCGTGGTGCCGTCGACGAGGCGTTCCTCGTACGTGGTCGCGCAGCCGCAAACGCAGAAGAGTGCTGCGGCGATCGGCAACGCTCCGGTCGGAAGAATTCGGGCCATCGGGGAAGTCTCCGCGAGCGTGCGCCGGCGGAAATGCGATCCCGGTGAAACGGCCCGCGACAACGGGTCCGTCACAGCCGACCGAAAAATCTCCGCGTGGCGTCCGCCATGAGTTCGTCGGTGAGAACCACCGCCTGATTTCGGAATCGGCATGCCGATTGGGCAATCTCTAACAAATCTCGCGGATCGCTCGATCTGGGCAGGCGACCCCGGTCGTAAAACGTGCGAAACAGGTAATCGACCGCGGATTCCCTAAAGTCCAGACCCCGCGCGGCGCACTGCAGGCGGAAAATGTCGGTGAACAGGCCCCGATCCGGCGTCCCGACTTCGATTTTGTGTCGGATACGCCGGAGGAACGCTTCGTCCACCAAATCCTTGGGGTCGAGGTTTGTCGAGAAGATGATCAACTGCTCGAACGGTACCGACAGCTTCTTTCCGGTGGCGAGCGTCAGATAGTCTGTCTTCTCTTCCAGCGGCAGAATCCAACGGTTGAGCAGGTCTTTGGGGCTGACCAACTGCCGCCCGAAGTCGTCGATGAGGAACACGCCTCCGTTGGCTTTGATGTGCAGCGGGGCCTGGTAGAAATTCGCGGTGGCGTTGTAGCGCAGGTCAAGCATTTCGAGGGAGAGTTCCCCCCCCGTGATGACCACCGGTCGACGAATTCGCACCCAGCGGGTGTCGATCGCCCCCTCCAGCGAGGATGTTGTCGGGGAGTAGATGTCCTGGTTGGCCACATCCGCGGCGGTGTCGACCGGATTGTGGATCGTGGGGTCGAACACCGTGAAGATGCTGTTGTCGGACTGCACGGCGTATGGCACGTAAATGTCGCCGCCGTAGGCGTTGAGGAACCGCCCCAACCCCTTGGCGATCATTGTTTTGCCGTTGCCCGGCGGGCCATACACGAAAATCGACCGACCGCTGCACACGGCGGGGCCAAGTTCGTCAAGCAGGCCGGCGCGGACGATCATCCCTTGAAAGGCGTCCTCCAACGACTTGGGATCGCACACGGTGCCGGTCACCGCCTGGTTCTGGCTTTGGCGGACGTAGTCGTCCAACGTCACCGGGGCCGGCCCGACGTAGCGGCACTGCTCGAACGATTCCCGCGCGCGGTGGCGTCCTTTTTCGGTGAGGTTGAACCGATACGACACCCGGCCAATGACATCCCCGGACATCACCTCGACCAGTTTCTGGTCCTTCAGGAAGACCAGCGACTCCTCGATCACCCGGAACGGCAGCCGCGCATTGCGGGCGATTTCCGCCCCCAGCAGTGCCCCCTGCAAGTACAACTGCTTCATCACCAAGTCGCACATCTGCATGAGCGACATGCCGGAAGCGGCCAGGTTCTCGGGGACGGTCGGCGGTACAACGGGCCTGCCCCCGGCCACACGCGCCCCCCCCTTGGGTGACTCCGTGCGCGGGGGTTCGACCCGTGCCGGAGGGGTGGGGGCTGGTGCCGTGGCGGCGGCCGCGCGGCGGCTCCCCGCGAACATCTTCGAGAACAGGTCCGTGTCGGTCGACGGCGGCGATGCCGCGTCTCCAGAGGCGGCGGACGCCGAGGAACCGGGTTGGTCCAGCATGGGGCGACACCGGGCAAGTTGCGGGCTGTGGGCAAAGCGAGACACGTCGGGGATCTCGACCGTCATCCGGCCCCGATGACGATCTTTGAAATCCTTACGCACGAGCGGTCCGGAAAATCACGGACTTCCCGTAGGACTTGGCGGCGGTGCGCCGCCTCCCGCTTGACCACCACCCCCGGTGACGGGAATCGGCAAGTGCGGAGACGGCAATCCGCCGATATAGGCGCGGTTGATGAGGTCGACTTCCTGGGCGTTCCGACCGTGCGGTTGGCTGACCCGCAACATGACCGGCGCGCATTGCGGTCCTGCGATTCGCGTCGCTTCCGCTTGCACGCTCGCCAAGCGGACCTGACTGATCGAATCGTCGTACCCGGCTTGCACCCACGCCATGCGACGATCGGCGGGCGTGTGCAACAGAATCCAGCGCAGATGTCGCCGCCCGGCATCGTTCAGCGTTTGGGTTTCGTCGTCGAAATGCTGTTCGTACAGCGTCGTCGCCGTGATCCAGCCGTTGTCGCGCTGGGCCGCGATGGTGCCGCGCACAATCTCGCGATCCTTCCAGCGAAACGGGTCCGGCCAGTAGTGGGAGGTGTGATACTGGTGGACCAACGGCTCATTGGGCCCACACGGACGGGCTTCCAACGGCCAAACCTTGCCGGAGTGGACCTTCTGTCGCGAACCGGGAGGGGTGTCGCGGTTGCTGTTGAACCAGCCAAACCATCCTTCGGCCTGGACCGGCGAGACCACTCCCGCCAGCACAAGGGGAGCGAGGAACAGCGCGAAGCGGGAGCGGATCATGCTCATCCCCTGCGGAAACAGTGCGGTACCAAAGCTCGGAATGCGGGCACGGCTTGGTGTGTACGCCGACCGCGCGACCGGTTGTCCCCGTTGATATCGGCACGGTCACCGCCCGGATGTGACGGCGGTAGCGGTTCTGCCAACGGTATGGACCGCCTCGATTCGGGTCAGGAAGTCTGGGTGATCTGCAAAGGAGCGGGTGACTCGTGTGCCTGCGTTGGGTTTGCGGGGCAGGTCCCTATTTACCGGGGCGATGCGCTTGCGATATACCGATTCCCGACCGGCTCGTCCGCAGACCGTCTGATTGTCCATATCCCCCAAGATCGAGCGTTCCCGTGGGCAAAATCTGGAACTGGCTGAAGTGGCCTGTCGCCGTGGGGATGCTCGCGTTTTTGTGGATTCAGAACGGCGAACACCTGCAAAAAGTGTGGGACAGCCCCAAGCATTGGGGCCTGTTGGTCGCGGCATTCGGGATGATCCTCGGATCGACGCTGCTCACCTTTGTGCGGTGGTATCTGCTCGTCCGTGCTCAACGGTTTGAATTCCGGTTGGCGGATGCCATTCGCCTCGGGTTCCTGGGTTTGTTGGGCAACTACGTGGGCCCCGGGGCCGTGGGGGGGGACATCCTCAAGGCGTGGTTCCTCGCGCGGCAGCAGGCGTCGCGACGGACCGTCGCGGTCACCACGGTTTTGCTCGACCGCGTGTTGGGATTGCTGGCCTTGTTCGTGTTGGGGGCGGTTGCCGCGGCTATCCATCCGCCACTCCCCGATTTGCCGCAATTGAAGATCACCAGCTACATCCTGTGGGGGGGGTCCATCGCCGGAATTCTCGGGTTGTTGGCGATGTCGATCCCCGCGCTGACGCACCATCCCCTTGTGAGGCGTTTGGAGCGGCTTCCGTTGGCGGGCAAGCCGTTCGGCGAATTGTTGCACGGGGTCGAACTGTACCAGTCATCGAAAGGGGCACTGGCCGCGGCACTGGCCATCAGCGTGGTGTCACACGGCGGCATCATCGCGGGCTTCTACTTCTGCGCGTTGGCGTTGCAACCGATCGTCCCGAGCATGTTGACGCACTTCTATTTCATGCCCATCGCCGAGACCCTGAGCGTGTTCATTCCCACTCCGGCGGGGATCGGCGCGCTGGAAGGGGCGATCCAGAAGTTTTACGGGGTGTTGCTGAACGGAAAGCTGGGGGTGAAAGAGGCGGAGGCGGCGGGGTTCATTGCGGCCATGGCGTTCCGCGCCGTGACGCTCGCGGTGGCTGCCATCGGCGGCGTGTATTACTTCTCGTCCCGCAGCGAAGTGGCGGGAGCGCTCGAAACCAGCCAGGAATCGGTTCCAGCCACCAACTCGGCAAGTGAAGCCGCCTGACGCCCAACTGGTCCCGCAGCGACCTGTGAGTTGGTTCGCAGGACTGCACGCCGACCACGACGCTAACGCTCGTCGATTTCTTCAAAACTCCATTCCACACCCGAGATTTCGTCTGGATTTTTTGTAAGGATTCCATAGGGTTTCCCCAGACGGCATAGTCGACGCGATCGGAGAATTCAATCGTCGGTCGCAGGGCAGGATGCCGCACCAATTCGAGTCAGGAGGACAGTCCAGCGATGAAACGGAACTCAGGCTTGTGGAATTGGCTGCGCGGTGTGAGCTTGGCGACATTGTCGGGCGGGCGACGCAGGCGCCGCCGTTCCGGTCGAGACATGCGGCTGGAATCCCTTGAGTCGCGCCGTGTGCTGGCGACTTTCGCAGTCAATGCGAGCAAGGTCGCCTCGGCGGCCGACTATTTCGCGATCGAGCAAAACAACCTGCTGGATTACTCGGAAGCCCAAAGCTCACGCAGCGGGGTGGACGACCGTCAGCATGCGGGACTGGACGATGACAACCTGACGAATCCGTCGGTGTCGGGTGGATCGTACAATTTCACTACCACCGCCACTTCGCAGGTGTTTTTGCTGCATCCCGGGTTTGTGGACGGTGAACGTACGCCCGTGGACCGTCAGGTGGGTGTGGTCGTCGAGGACACTACCGGCGAAGCGATTCCGATCGACACCAGCAAGTACTTCATCCTGAACCTCAAGATCACCGCCCCCACGACCATCCCCAACGTCGAGTTGGTCGGCGGCGCGGCGTTCCAGGGGAACTTTCAGTGGGACAACGGGCGTGCGGTGTCGCCGACAACGGCGACGCGGTCGTTCTTCCTGTATCCCGGCACGAACATCTACAGCTTCAACCTGAAGACGATTTCGCTTGCTCAGAACGGGTCCGGGGCCTGGACGGGGAACATCTCGGGCCTGCGGCTCTACCCGAGCAACAATGCTGGCGTGAACATCAACATCGACTGGGTGACGCTGACCGGCGAGAACCAGGCGTCGGTGCCGGTCTCCATCGGCGGCGCGACGGGGAATGCCCAAATCGGCCTCAGCACCGACGGCAACGCGGGCAACCTCATCAAGCTGAACAAGCCAACGGGCAACAGCGACGGCGAGTTCGCCACGCGTCGCAATCTCGTAGCCCCCACGACCGCGTCGTCCTTGACCAGCGTCGACGTGTCGATGCTGGCTCCCGGCACCTACTTCCTGCATGCCCTGGACGGAAACGGACAAGTGCTTTCCGGCACGGCTGCCCAACAGGTGGTGGTCAACGGGGCCCCCAACAGCAAGATCCTGACCCCCAGCTTCTTCGGCGACCTGGCACGCGATTTCGCGACCGTCACGCGCGGCGGCGATGCGTGGGACTTCAGCCAGGCGACGGATTTCAAAGTGCCGTTCGTCACCGATCCCGCCGAGTACGGCGTCCCCACTCTGGTGGTCGACCCGACCACGACGATCGGCGGTCAACTCTCGAGCAACGCCAACAGTTGGCAGCGCTACGACAACTTCACGATGTCGGTCGCGGCCAATCGGGGCGACACGCAGTTTCTGCTCAACCAACCGGGCCTCATCAATCCGTCGGTCTACAAGAACATGACGGTGCGGCAGCTCATCGACCGCACGCGAGATGTCGGCCTGGGGGCGGTCACCCGGTTTTCGTGGTCCGATACCGATCCCCTCGCGGCGGGCTTCACGTCGACGATCGTGCAGACGGACGACATTCTCGCGCAGAACGGCGTGCAGGATCTGCATGTGTACCTGCCGGAAGTGAAGATTGAACCGCGTGGTCAGTCGACCAAGAAGTGGTCGGATTCCAAGGCGATCCAGTACCTGCGGATCGACCCCCACGAATATCCCACGCAAACCGTCAATTACATCGATCAGGTCTGGCTCACCCCCAACGAACGTACGACCAACGGCCTGTTCAACATCACGTGGCAAACCTCCGACCCCAACGGCGACGCGGTCAACATCGCGAACATATATCTCGACGCGGACCGTACGCGACTCAACGGCAACGAACGGGTAATCGCGAGCGGCGTTTCAAACACGGGGACGTTCCAGCTCAACACGGCCGCCTTGGCCAGCCTTGGCGCGGGAACCTACTTCGTGATGCTCGAAGTCAACGACGGGCTGAACAGCAGTTTCCGGTATTCGTCGGGGCGAATCGATGTCACCCCGGTCGGTCCCGCCGGCACGAAGATCATGCAGCGGATTTTCAATCCGAACGCCAATTTCCACTTCTACTCGACATCCGAAGCTCAAATCGACAATGCACTGAGGGTTGGTTACCAGGACGAAGCGACCGCCCGCACCGGCTTCGCCATTCACACCACCCAGGTGCCAGGTTCGTCGCCACTTCACCGACTGTACAACCTGCAGCAAGGGTTCCATTACTACACGCTCAACACCGCAGAAAAGGACGGCTTGGTGGCGCTGACGCCGCCGGGGTCCACGACGGTCGGTTGGCGGTACGAAGGGGACGAGGGGTTCATGTTCGGGTCGCAGCAGGAGGGGACCTCCGAAATTTTCCGGCTGTACAACAAGGATTCCGGGACGCACCTGTTCACACAGGATGTCGGCACCAAGAACACGATCCTGACGCTGTTCCCCAACAGTTGGCGGCAGGAGTCGAGCGTTGGTTTCGCGTTCGCGACCGGTTACGCACTGTCCGCAGCGCCACCGGTGGGGGCGAGTTCCGCCCCCGCCGGGTCGTCGAGCGAGCTCGACACGCTGCTCGCGGAGCTTGGCGCCGCGGGGGTGGATCCACGAATCACCGACGCCCTTGCGGTGGCGCTCGCCGATGTCGATCTTCCCGAAGGGCTCGACCTCTCGCTGATCACCGGACTGATCTCCAATCCCGAATCCGCCGCCGAACTGCTGAACACATTCGATCCGCCCGCGCCCTCGGACGACGCGCAAGCGGTGATCGACATCATCGACGACGCGGGATTGCTCGACGATGTGCTCGAGGAGCTGAACCTGGGCGACTCGCCGTTGGGGAGTCTTTTGAACAACCTGCTCGGACGTTGAGTAACGTTTCGAACGCGGTGCTTTGATTCGTCCCCCGGTCTCGCGCGGCGGCCTGTGTCGCGAGGAACCGGAGGATGTTCGTTTCGGTTCCGCAGTTGCGGAGCCACTTCCCGGTCCGGAGTACGCCATGCCGCCGCTGACGGAAGCGAATTTCGACGATCCCGTCACGCGGCACATGCAGACGGAATTCGCGCGGCTCGATCCTCACTGGACCATCGGCGAAGCACTGTGGAGGCTGAGGCAGTCACCCCCCAAGAACCGCATTCTGTACCTGTACGTGTTGGACTCAGAGAATCGACTGCAAGGAGTCGTTCCCACCAGGCGATTGCTGGTCGGTGATCCCGAATCAGGGGTCGCCGACGCGATGATCCGCGAGATTGTGACCATTCCGCCGGTCGCCACCGTGCTGGACGCTTGCGAGTTCTTCACCCAGCATCGGCTCTTGGCGTTTCCGGTTGTCGACGCCGAGGGCAAAATGGTCGGCGTGATCGACGTCGAAATCTACACGGACGAACTGCGCGACGTGGGGATCGGACGGGGGGACGATCTGTTCCAAATGGTCGGGGTGACGCTCGGCAACGCACGTCCGAAGTCTCCCGTCACGGCGTTCCTCGGTCGCTTTCCCTGGCTGATGGCGAACATCGCCGGCGGCTTGGCGGCGGCGTGGATTTCGCACCTTTACGAAGCAACCTTGCGCGAAACCGTCGCGCTGGCGCTATTCGTACCGGTGGTGCTGGCCCTGTCCGAAAGTGTCGGCATGCAGTCCGTCAGCCTCGCGCTGCAATGGCTGCACGGCCCCGCCCCGAAGTGGTCGTCGCTGGCGATGCGTGTGTGGCTGGAGGCCCGCGCAGGCCTGCTGCTTGGTGCGGCGTGCGGCGCATGCGTGGCGTCGGTGGCGTACCTGTGGCTGGGCGAACCCGACGTGGCCGCGTGCCTGTTGGTGGCGATCGCGTCGGGCGTGTGCGTCTCGGCGATCATCGGGTTGGCGATCCCGGTGTCGCTCCGCCTGGCGAAGTTCGACCCAGGTGTGGCCGCGGGGCCAGTCGCGCTGGCGCTGGCCGACATGGCGACGTTGACGATCTATTTCGCGTTGGCCCGCGCCTGGATCGGTTGACGCCCGCGATTCAGCGTGCCACATCTCCGGCGTTGTCGAATTCGCCACGGTCGACGAGCAGCGCGACATACTCTTCGGACGAAACGTGACGGTTCACGCCCGGCACGAGGATGCCCCCGTGGCGGTACGCCGACAGGGATCGCCCCGCCACATCGATCGACACCGACGACTCGACCGCCACCGATCCAAACACGAACACCAGGGCGGCGACGGCCACAGCCGCCGGCCAATTGCGAATTGTCATCAAAACCACCGAGCTGAGTGCCAACGGCGCGCGCCGACACACGGCGGACAAGCGATGTCCGCGCGGCGGTCCTGCGAGCGCAATACGATTCGGCCCGCCGGACGCCAATACGCTCGAAGTATCCCTTTGCGCGGGGAGACTCGAAAACGGATCGATGGCCATCGACATTCGAGGGCCGTCCTTGGCGGACTCGCCAGGAACCAAACGAAAACAGGATGCGGTCCGTTTTCGAGCGGTTCGTACACAATGCCGTCGCGCCCACCATCCTGTCGGACGCGACAAACCCAGGAGGCTTGGGGCACAGTCGAGCGACCAACTTGCCCAGTCCTCCGCACGCGAACACTCTTGTTCGTTCGCGGGGGTGCGTGTTCTAGGGTGCGGACGAGCCCTTGACAACGCTCATTCTTGAAAAATCTTCAAGAATTCCACGGGTTCTTTCGCCGTGTGTGGATCGGCGGCACGATGCCCGAATGAAAGGCAGCTTTCGCGAGAAATTCAACGCCACAAGACACCGCGTCTCAGGCCATGCGGAAAATGCCCGACAGCCAACCGCCGGGAAAACCCGCACGTCGGCCGCCACGTGCCCGGATACTCGACACGCTCGGGACGCAGTCTGTCCACCGTTCTCGGACGCATCCGAGCCTTCATATGGGACTGGCTCGCGGCGAAAGCCCCTTATTTACCTGCCAATGCCTTCCCGCCGTCGATCCGGTACAGCGCTTTGTCCGTGCGAACGTACAGCGACGAACCGACCGCCGCCGGTGTGGCCATGATCGAACCATCGAGCACGTTCGTCGCCAGCAGTTTGTATTCGCGCCCCGGTTGGATCACGAACGTCGAGCCTTCGCGGTTGCCGGCGTAGATGCGACCATCGGCGTACAGCGGCGACGACGAAAAGTTCCCCCCCAACCGCTCGGCCCAAATGACATCCCCCGTCTTCGCGTCGAGGCAACTGGCCACTCCCAGATCCGCCACCAGATACAGTTCGTTCCCGACGAGCAGCGGCGAGGGCATGTTGGGAACCTGCTTCTTGACGCGCCAGGCGATCGTCGGTTCGCCCGCCAAATCAATCGCCAACAGCTCCGGCTTGATGAAACTGGTGCTCATGAACAGTCGCGTGCCCCCCAACACCGGGCGCGGCACGATCGAGAACCCCAGCACTCCGTAGCTGAGTTTCCACAATTCCTTGCCGGTGGCCGGGTCGTAGCCGTACAGCCAATCCGCGCCAGTGGACAGCACGACCTCCGCCCCGTTGAGCGTGGCGACCAGCGGCGTTCCGTACGCCTTCTTCAATTGCGGATCAGGCCGCAGTTCGCCACTGCGGGGCGTCTTCCAGCGGATCTTGCCGGTCGACTGTTCCAAGGCCGCAATGTACTGCACGTCGCTCCCGTCACAATGGACGATGAGCAGATCCTTCCACGCGACCGGCGTGCTGCCGGGGCCGTTTTCGTGCTTGATCTTCAATTCCAGATTCGTCCACAGCACCTTGCCCGATTTCGCGTCGACGCAGGCCGTACCATTCGTGCCGAAATGACAGAACAGGCGGTCCTCGGCCAGCACCGGCGACGGGGAAGCGAACGTGTTCAACTGGTGGATGGGGTCCGGTTCCTCTTGCACGAGCATTTCGACATCGTGTAGGAGTTTCCCCGTGTTGCGGTCGACGCACACCGCCCGCAGGCTGAGTCGGCCCGACAGGTTCAACGGTTGGTTATTCGTGCTCCCCTCGAGCTTTTTCTTCTTCTGCTCCTCGGTGAGGGGCGTGTCGATCGCCGTCGTCAGCCAAATGCGATCGCCCGAAATGACCGGCGAGGACCACCCCTTGCCGGGAATCTCCCGCCGCCAGGCGACGTTTTCCTTCTCGCTCCAGGTGATCGGCAGGTCCTTGGCGACGGCGTGACCTTGTCCGTCCGGCCCGCGCCATTGGGGCCATTCGGCGGCGTTTGCAACGCCCGAACCGAGCCACGCCGCGCACACGAGAACCACCAACACGCCGCTCAATCGAGAAATCATCGTCCGCTCCTGAGGCCGCTTGCGTCTTTCGCTCAACAACTCACCGAAAATGCCGGTCGGTGCACCCCTTATGTGCTCCTGGCACACTCCCTCGATCGTGGGATGGGAGGCATCCTGCTTTTCGGAGAGGTTTTCAATGGTCGCTGCGTGGACCGCACTTCACCAACAACGTCCCCTCGCCGCGAAAGCCAATGTCCTGTGTTCCGACTCCCGCGTCAAACCGCAGCAACACTTCGCGGCTGCCGGTCGCCGGCCCGGCACACTCCATCAGGCCGTACTGAACCCCGGCCCCCGTCAATCGCCAACCCGCATCGCCTTTGAGAATCGGACCGGGCCGCGCGCCCGCGAGAGCTCCCCCTTCGAGTTCGTACAGCGACCAGCGGGTCTTCGGAGTCGACTCCCCCTCTTCCGTCGCGACCACCTTGAGCGGGGCCATCGCCCCGCAGTGATTGACGACCTTCACCAACACCCAACCGCACGCGGGAAACCGCACCGACTTCTCCCGGTCCAACCCCGCGGATGTGGGAGTCGCCACCAAGTCCAGTCGGTCCAGGCGGACATCGACCTTCACGCGGGACTCGGGATTGAGTTCCACCACGACCCCCGTCAGCCGATCCATTCGTCGCTGCATGGCGTCCGGACCCGCCAGCGCCACCGCGTCTTTGCATGCGCGAGCCACGTCGACGGCACCGCATCCGTCGGCGGTGCGGGCCAATCGATCGACGTTGTCCCGCAGGGGTTCGAGTTCAATTTCCCCCAGCGGGATCGGTTTGCGGGCTTCGGGCGCCTGCGCCAACACCGGCATAGGAAAACAGAGCACGCCCCAGAACATCACGGTCGCGAAGGAACATCGCCCGCTCATCGGTCGCACTCCGCCAGCACGCGCTCGTAGTACGCCTTCGCATCGGCGTAATCGCGCTTCGCCTGTTCCATTTCGGCGGGGGCGTAGGTTCGCTCCTTCATCTTCCAGCACTGGTCGATCCCTTTCAGGCACCATAGCGCGCTTCCCCGCTCGGCCCGGATCGGTTTGCCCCCCACCATCACGAAAAATGGATTCGTGTGTGCCCCGGGAAACGCTCGCAGAGCCACCCAACCACTCCGATCCATTGGCACATCGAACGAAAGGTCGTGCGTATCGCCGTTCGCCTTCACGATTTTCTGTGCGACGGCGCGCCCGTTAACGATCACCTCAACGGCCTGATCCGGTTCCCCCGGATACCGAGCCGCGGCGGACACCTTCAGTCGTACGACGCCCGGTTTGGCCAGTTCGAGGCGGCTCGCTCCGGTTCCGACGGGCACCGCGTGGCCATCGACATCGGCGGTGAAGTCCATCAGGTGGGCCAGCCCGTCGCTCACGTAGCTCCGTCCGGCTGCCAACCCGTCCACCCACGCGTCGAAATCGAGCTTGCCGTCGAGCTTCACGTACACCCGCCCCATGCCGACCCGCTCTCCCGAAATGCATGGGAAATCGGTCTCGCCACTGGCCCGTACCGTCAGCCCGCAGTTCATCACGTGGTACCACATGTTGAGTTCGGCCACGCGGTCGGTGTCCATGGTCGAGATGAAGTCCACCGCAGGCACGGGCGTTCCTTCCGGGCCGGGAACGGTCAGCGCGGCTTGCACCACGAACTCGTTGGCACCGATGCCGTCGTAAGCCGGAATGCGATAGTTCGGCAAATCGCGGGGACCGTCCTTGAAGCCCTCGACCACGCCGACCGTATTCGTCAGACCGTTGGCCGAATGCGCGGGGCCGGTGATGCCCCCTTGCTTCTTGGCCCAACGGAGCGTGTTCATGCCGAGGGTCGGCCAGTGATGTTTCGAGTTGCCGCCGGGGGGAATCTGCTCCTTGAGTTTGAGCAGGTTCAAGTGCCCCGACACATGCGACCCAAAGCCCGACACTTCCACGTCGTACCGCAGAATGTAGGGGTACTTGGACACATCGTCCGGTTTGCCGGTGAAGAACCGCTTCTGGTAGTCGAAGCACGGGCCCCATGTCAGACAGCAACCGACTTTGAGGTCTTCCCCCATCGTGTGCCGCAACATATCGGGGGGATGGACCCCCTCCGTCGGATTCTCGTAATGCAGACACCCCGCCGAGTGAATGTGATGGTCCCCCGACCACCAGCCCCGTAGTGAAGGGTCGATCCAACGTTTGACCTGATATTCGACCGTCACCGGCGTGTCCTTGACGGTGAACCCTTTGCGTTCGGGGATGGACTCGGGGCCGTGCGAACAATCGAGCGTGTAGTCCCCCGGCGGGAGCGCGACCGATTCACCGTCGCCGCGATAGACCTGCTTGTGAAAGAAGAAGTCGGGAGCCAGGCGTTTGGCCTGTGCAGGATAGACCCGCCCCTGTCCGTCCCGAATCACGAAGCCAGCCATCGAGGGAGAGCCGTCGACCTCGCTCACGCGGAATGTCACGGGAATGGCAGGCCGCGCGACGAATTGCGTCGCCCTGGTAACGTTCGAGCCCGGGGCCGCATTGGCCGGCGCCAGCGAAATCCAGTCGATTCTAGCCGTTCCGGCCGATCCCCCGGGATCGATGCGCAGTCCGCGCAGTTCGCCGTCGGCACGGAAACGGACTTCGTACTCGCGCGATTCCCCCGGTTCTAGCGCGAATGTGCGCTGGAAGCGTCCCGAGGGTTCCGGCCGGTCTTTCGTCCACCAGAACACTTGCCCCATGCCATCCGCGGCGACCTTCCCCCAGAACCGCAGGACGTATTCCGTGGCCGGACCTTCCACGTCCACTCCGAACGACGGGTCGTGCCCGTTCATTGTCACCCGCAAACTGCCGTCGCGCGACGCCAGTTCGCACTGATTGAGCGCTCGCCAACCGGCGGTGTCGGAGTCGAACGTCCATTCCCGTTGGCCATCGGCGGCGGTCGTGGCTCCCGACCACGCGAACGCCAGGATCCCGTCCTTATCGCCCGCGTCGCGCGACGAAATCTGAATCAGCAGGTACTCCAAACCCAACCCGCTCAATCGTGGACGCATCGGTTGGCCGGTCACGTTGATGAGAGACATCCAACGCGATTCGACCTCCGCCGCTGGTGAATTCGGCACCGGCCTGGCATTCGGGCTGGCGACCCGGAGCGTGCCCACGAGTTCCGCCGGATTGACAACCTTCACCAAAAACGCCCGCCAACCTTGCTCGACGAGTTCCGCCCGCCCCTCGTGAGTCGCCGCTCGCTGCACCCCGTCCTTGCCGAGTACCACGGCGGCGATCGTGCGGGCGTCGAGGACCTCCTGCACCGTCCGTGCGACATCGGCCACCGGTTGGTCGACCTTCAGTTCCGCCAACCGCTTTCGACTGGCTGCGTCGAGCGGAGCGCCCCACGCCTCCAGCGCCTCCGCCACTCGCCGCGCCTGGGCGATGAGAGGTTGAGCCTCGACGGATTCGACCATCGGCCACGATGGCGGCACCGCTTGTGCCGGGACCGTTCCCGCCCCCGTCAGGAAGACGCCGAACACGAGTGCCGCGGACAAGCCCGACCGCGTTGCCCGCATCGTCACTCCGTCGCACATGGCCACTCCCCCCAAGGTCGCCGCGAGTTTATACCTTGCACGGGCAGGTCTGAGGCGTACGACGGACTTCCAGTCCGTCGCTTTCAAACCGACGGACTGGAAGTCCGTCGTACAAGAAAGGCCACTTTCGTCGATTCCCTCAAACCCGCCTGGATTTCAAGAAGACTCAGTTCTCCTCGCGTGAGGTATACAACCTCTCCGAATACCCTCTGCCGCATGCTGCGAACCCAACAGTCCAAAGGCGACCGAACAAGCGCAACCGGGTTTTCGGCAAAGCTCTCAGCCCCGCCACCTTCGGTCAGCCATCCACCAGTTTCGCGATCGCCGCGAAGTCCGATTTCAGCGACCGATACAGTTGCTGGTATCGCGGGTACGCCAGGTTGTACACCCTTGCCGCCTTCGACTCGGTTGACACCGTTTTCACGACGCGAATCGTCGCCGAACAGGCTTCAACGACGTCCTTGTACGCCCCCGTCCCCGCTGCCGCGAGCAGCGCCACACCATAGGCAGGTCCTTCCGACGCATTGATGAGCGAGACTTTCTGGCCGTAAGCGTCGGCCTGAATCTGCTGCCAGAGTTCGCCGCGTGCGCCGCCACCGGAGAGCCGAATCTCCCGAACGGGCACTCCCATACTCTTGATGATTTCCAGGGTGTCGCGCATTGCGAAGGTCGCACCTTCGATGACGCTGCGCACCAGGTGGGGCCGACCGTGTCGTAGCGACAGCCCGATCCACGCACCGCGCGCGTGCGGATCGGCATGCGGCGTACGTTCGCCGGTGAGGTACGGCAGGAAGAACAGCCCCTCGCATCCCGGCGGAGCCTTCGCAGCCTGTTCCGACAGCACTTCGTACGGATCGATCTTGCGCTTCCTGGCCTCGGCGACTTCCGCTTGACCAAGCTGATTGCGGTACCACTGCAAACTCCCGCCTGCCGACAGCACGCACCCCATCAGGTGCCATTTGCCGCGAACGGCGTGACAGAACGTGTGCAGGCGGCCCTCCGGGTCGAACTGTGGTTCTTCGCTGTGCGCGAACACCACCCCGCTCGTTCCCATCGTGGCCGACACCACACCGCGCTTCACGATTCCGTTGCCGATGGCGCTGGCCGCCTGGTCGCCGCCACCGCCGACCACCGGCACTCCGGCGGGCAAACCCATCAGCTTGGCCGACTCGACAGTCAGCCGCCCCGACACGTCTTCCGATTCGTGCACCGAAGGCAACAAATCCTTCGAGAGGTCCAATTTGGAAAGCAATTCGTGAGACCAGTTGCGGGCCTTCACGTCCAACAGCAATGTTCCCGAGGCATCGCTCACCTCGGTGGCGAATTCCCCCGTCATGCGCAACCGAACGTAGTCCTTGGGGAGCAGGACGCGCCTGGTCTTGGCGAAATTCTTCGGCTCGTGATTGCGCAGCCACAGAATCTTCGGCGCGGTGAAACCCGTAAGGGCCGGATTAGCGACCATGCCGATGAGCGCCGCCCGTCCTCCGGCCCGTTTCTCGATCTCGGCACACTCGGCGGCGGTCCGTTGGTCGTTCCACAACAGGGCCGGGCGGATCACCTCGTGCGATTTGTCGAGAAACACGCTCCCGTGCATCTGGCCGCTCAGGCCGATGCCTTTCACGTCGGCAGGCTTGATTTTGCCCTTTTTCAGGACCTCGCGGACGGTCTTCACGGAGGCCAACCACCAGTCGTCGGGGGCCTGCTCGGACCAACCCGGCTTGGGATTGCTCAGCGGATAGGTGGCTGTGGCGTCGGCGAGGATCGCACCTGTCTCGGAAATCGCCAGCGTCTTCGTGCCGCTGGTGCCGATATCGATGCCAAGAAAAACAGACATGGGGAGCGCTCTCGTGAGGGGTCGATGCGTGACGAACGCGCGGGGCGACACTCCCGGGGCGAAGCCCCGTACGTCGATTGCTCGGCGCGTTCGTTGAACACGAGGGCATCTTGACGCCCGCAGCGCTCCCCTTCAATCCGCCCCGAAGAATCGGAGTTCTCGATTTTGGTTCAGCCGAGTCCCCCGAACTCCTGAGCGTATCGCACCAACCCCGCGCCATCGGGTATTCCGCCGGGGGCGAGCGCGAGAACCCCGAACGCGCTTCCCCCGTCATACTCGTCCACGAGGCCAAACCGCGCTGCGGGGCGAAACCCGAACCGCGCGTGATAGGCCGGGTCCCCCAAGACCACGCACCACGTCCAGCCCGCGGCGGCACATTCGGCCAAGCCGTGCCGTACAAGCGCCGCGCCAATTCCGCGTCGGCGGTGGTCAGCCGCGACGGATAAGGGCGCCAATCCGACCCCGCCGCAGTGTTTGGCGGCCGTCACGGGGCTGAAGGCGACATGCCCGACGATGCGTATCCCGACGAGCGCCACACACGAGATCGTCAGACGGCCTGCGTCCCGCAGAGCATCCACCAACCTTGCTTCCGCAGGGGTTGGGAACGATTCGGTTACCAAAAGGCGAATGCCCGAGGCGTCCTCGGGCATTTCGCGGCGAATTGTCCATTCGCGGGAATCGCTCATACGACATCGTTCAGGGAATCAGGAAGAAGAGCCCCGTCACCAGTCCCCCCGTGAAGGCTGCCGCCCCCGCGTGGAACGGTGGGATGAACCGTCCTTCCGCGTAGCCGTTTCGAGCTTGGCCGAAGTTGTCCTGGCCCCATTGCTCTTCGCTGAACGTGTTGGCGAACCACTTGTACGGGACCATCGGCACCGTCCCGAAGAATTTGCCCGCGGTCACGCTCGGTTGCAACCACGCACCCCACGTTTCGCCGTAGCGTTCCGCGTCGACTTCTTCGAAGTACAACGGTCCGTGGCAGATGAACAGATAGTTGCCATAGGGACAATTGTCGTACCAGCCGAATTGCCCAACGTTCTCCGTTTCTTTCGGGAAGCAGAAACCCGCAGGCGCGTCCTTGCCTTGGGGAAAGGCTCCCGGCTTGGTCGGTTTCACGGAGATGCCCACCGCGCCGATCGGCTTCGGTTGGTACTTGCGGCAGATTTCATCGAGAGTGAGCGCCTTCGGTTCCGTTGGCTTGGCTCCCTCGGGCTGAATCGACAGGCCCTCTTGCGCGAGGGCATTCTCGTCGGCGTCGGAGTATTGGGATGGCGGCTCCGCCTCGGCGGCGGGACTTCCCGTTTCCGACACAGGGGCTTCCGGTTCAATGGCGGGGGCGTTCGCGGCAGGAACCTCGGCGGAATCCGCAGGGAGTGATTCTTCCGTCGGAATGGCGTCCGCGGGAGACGGGGCTGGCTCGGGGTCCGCAACCGCTTCAGACGCGGCCGGTTCGGGCGACGGTGTTGCGGCCTCGAGTGCGGGTGCGGTTTCGCCCACGGACGACTCGGGCGGAGCTTCGAGTTCCGCCTCGGCTGTGGCATCCGGGCGAATCTGCGGACCGTTGCTTTCGTCGTCCGCCATCTCACTCGTTGTCGATTCCGTCGAATCGGGCAGTTCGGGGACGTAGCCCTCTTCCTTGTATTGGACCTGCCGAACCCGTTCGCGGCGCTGCGCGGGCAATTCCAGGGCCGCCGGAATTGCGCGGCGGCGGACGAGAGCGTCGTCCGACTCAAGCGTTTCCGCCTCGTTGGCGGCTTCGGGAGCGAATTCCTCGTCGGAGACCAACCGCACGCGTCCGGCCGAGCGACTTTTTGGAGTCGTCTCGCGAACGTCGTCGGCGCTCTCAAGCAGGTCGGCCGCACCTCCGCGGATCCTACTCGACGCAAACCCTTGTGGTGCAGGCAGTTCCTCGACCTCTGCCGTTTCCGCGACAAGCCGGGCGCGTGCTCCGCCGGGTTGTGCCGCAACGCGACTGCGAGCGGCTGGCTCCGCCCCGAGCCGAGATCGACCGGCGGCAGGCAACTGGTCGAAGGCCAGGCCCCCCAGGATCGCCAGTCCGAGCGACGAAGACGAGAGCAACCCCAAGAGGGCCTTGCGGTTCCAGCGATTCCGACCGTTGCGGCGCAGGCGGGACGAGGGAAGCGGCATGACGGATTTCTCCGGGATCAACGAATCGGGAACGTGGCGCATCAGTCCGGGCGCGTCCGTGTGCGAAAACGCACACCACGGGGACGGCAACCCTGACCGGGAAGCCGTGCGGAAAGGAGCGTCCCCCCTATTCGTCGAACTCGGCGCGATGCGTACTTGACGCAGGTCCGTTAGAGGCGAATTTCCCGCCGTAGTCGTCAAAGTTTGACAATTGCGGAACTCCACACGGACCGGAATCGTCCAAAACGGTTGGCGCAGGGGGCCGTGGCGCAACCGTTACGGTCGGTCGCGGCCCGCATAAGCGCAAACCCGCATGTTGACAGAGGTTTCCGACGGTTCGGATAATCCGGTGGGGCGTTGTGTCGCGAGGGGCGCGCCCCCCCTCGAATCAGCGGCCTTCGGTCGGACGACCACAAGAGCTTGACACATAGTGGAGATACGCGGCGACATTTCCAAAAAGCTTGCGCTGGAGGAGTGTCCCGACGTTGGGGCTGACTGACAGGTCCTGTCGGTGGCGGGGGCGTAGTGCGCCCACTTCGCCGGCAGGGTACTTTTCGAATCGGGGCCGATGCCCGATTCTCCGATTGCGGAGTGGACTGCCGTGATTCTCACGCACTGGCTTCGGACGCTGATCTCGAACTTCAAATCGCGACGCCAGCGAGCGGCCTTGAGCCGTTACCGCGAGCGGACGCGGTCGCGGTTCGAGTCCAAGACACTCGAGCGTCGGCAAGTCCTCAACGGCGCACCCGTTGCCGCGCCGGTCGAACCGACGCCGCCGGTTCCCGAAGCGGCTCCTGTCGTGGTGACCGCGCAGGCCGACGGCCAAGCCGACACGTTCCGCGTGGTGGCTGACAAGTCGGGTTGGCAGGTCTTCGTCAACGACCAGGCTGCGGCCAGGTTCGGAATGGAAGCCTCGCAACTGGTCGTTCAAGGATCGACGGACGCGGACCGGGTGATCGTCGATGCGCGCGGCGCGGAAGGTCTCTCGCCACTGAACGTCTCGTTCCAGGGGGACGCGGCGGACAAAGTGACCGTGCTCGCGAACGCGGCGCAGGTCGAACTTGGAGCGGTGAACACGTCAATCGCGACGGAAGCGGCTCGGGTTGATGTCAGCGGGAACGCTCGAGTTGATGTGGTCGGGGCATCGCGCATCGGCGTGAGCATTACCGACGGCGCGGACAACAACGTTGTGATCGCCGGTTCGGACGATGGTGGCGCACGGGTGACAAGCGGAAACCGCTCGGTGGAAGTTGATTCCGCGCGGAACCTGTTGGTGAATACGCAGGGCGGTGGAGCGGATCGGGTTGAGATTCGCGGAGATGTTTCGGCGAGCGGCGGCGCGTTGTCGGTTGTGGGGGATGCGTCGGACCGGATCGACCAGTCGGGGACGATTCGCGCGGATCAGGGTGCGATCTCGCTGAGTGCGGGAACGGTGCGCGTGTCCGGGACGGTGTCCGGCGATGAAGCGCGGGTCGATGTCCGCGCGGACAACTCGCTCGAAGTGACGGGCAGCGCACGTGTGACTGCCGCAGGGGGAGAGGTGCGGCTTGACGCGGGGCCTGTGGGGACGCTGCTCGTCTCCGGGACGGTGGATGTCTCGGACACCGATGTCGGCGACGCAGGGGGGGCGATTCACCTGCTGGGGAATCGCGTGGGTCTGCTCGACGGGGCGCGGGTGGACGCCTCCGGAACCAGTGGCGGGGGGACGGTGCTGGTCGGGGGGGACTACCTCGGTCGGAACGAGGCGATTCGCAATGCGTCGCGGACGACGGTGACACGCGGCGCGGTCGTGAGTGCGGACGCGCTGCAATCGGGGCGCGGCGGGCGGGTGATTCTGTGGTCGGATGAGGGGACGCGGTTCGAGGGGACGATTTCTGCACGCGGCGGTTCATTAGGTGGGGATGGCGGGTTCGTCGAAACTTCGGGGAAAGCGTGGCTTTCGGCGACGGGGGAAGTGAATGCGACGGCGACGCGCGGCGCAGCGGGGATGTGGCTGCTTGATCCGTTTGACGTCTCGATCGAGGCGAATCCGACGACAACCGTGACAGTTGCGGGAGGCCTGTTCGCGGCGACTGGCGACGATGCGGTGATCGATGTCGAGGACATCAAAACCGCGTTGGAAATGGGAACCAGCGTCACGATCACGACTGGGAGCGGCGGCTCTCAAGCGGGCGATGTGGTGCTCAACGCGGAACTGCTGGTCGCGATGACGACCGAGGCCACGTTCCGTATCGAGGCAGCGGGTTCGATTCTGATCGATCAAGATATCACGGCGTCGGGCAACGCCGGACTCGTCGTGGAGTTGGTGGCGGGGACAGGCGTCACGATCGCGCAGACCATCGCGACCAACGGCGGGAACGTGTCGATCACGACGACGAGCATGAACATCGGATTCGCCACTGGTGCGGGGATCATCGCCAGCGGCACGGGCGTGTCGCTCACGGCGACGGCGGGAGCGATCACCAGCGATGGTAGTCCGGGGACGGTTGAAGTGACCGCTGCGGACCTGTCGGCGAATTCCGCTGGCAACCAGGAGCTGGACATCGCGGTCCAGTCGTTGTCGTTCAGTGCGACGGGCGTCGGCGGCATCAACTATCGCAACACGGCGGGCGCGCTCTCGGTGGGTGCGGGAAGTTCGGTGGGGGGCTCCATCGACGTGTCGACGACCGACGGTACGTTGTCGATCGGCGGTGGTGGGATCGACGCGGGTGGCGGGCAGATCTTCCTGTCGACGGTCAATTCGGGCGACATCGTGCTCGACGGGGCGATCAACTCGATCAACACGAACAACTCGGCGCTGCGCGGCAACATCGAGATCAACGGTGTCGACGGCATTTCGGCGTTTTCCTCCGGGACGATCACCGGGCAGGATGTGAATCTGAATTCAACGAACGGCGCGATCGGTTCGGCCGGCTCCGCCATCGTGTTGACCGGTCCGACCAGCCTGACGTTGTTGTCCGGCGGGGGGAGCGCGTATGTGGCGTCGCAACGATTGTCGCTGGTGACGCTCGCGTCCGTCGACGTGGGAACCAACGAGTTCCACATCGCGGGGGGCGCCTTCGCGTCCAGCGGCGCGGATGTGATCAACGACAACGCCGCTCTGTTCCTGGACGCCGGAGTGTTCGACCTGGGGACCAATTCCGAAACAGTCGCAGCGTTCACGCTGGTCTCCGGAGAGGTTTCCGGTAGCGGCACACTGACCAGCGACTCGGGATTCACGGTCGAATCCGGGACCATCGCCGCCGCTTTGGCCGGTAACTCGGGATTGAGCAAATCGACCACCGGCTTGGTGGAATTGACCGGAGCCAACACCTACACCGGCGCAACCACCGTGGCGGCCGGGACGCTGCAATTGACCGGTTCATTGGCGGCGGCGAGCGCGGTCGAGGTGAACGGGACCGGCGCGAGTTTGTCCGGAACGGGAACGGCAGCGGGAGGCGTCACGGTCACCAACGGAAGGCTGGCACCTGGGGCGAGCCCCGGCATCCTGAACTCGGGTGACCTCGAACTGACGAGCGACGCGACGTTCGACGTGGAGATCGGTGGGAATACGGCAGGTGCGTACGACCAGGTGGTCGTCACCGGCGGCGTGACACTAAACGACGCGACGCTGAACGTGTCGGCGTTCGGCGGATACGTTCCGGTGGCGGGGGACGTGTACACGCTCATCGACAACGACGGGAGCACGGATGCGGTGACGGGGACTTTCGCGGGACTGGCCGAAGGGGCCGTGCTGACGAATTTCCTGGGGTCGGGTCTGAATGCGACGATCACCTATGTCGGCGGGGACGGAAACGACGTGGTGCTGTCGGTCGCTTCGCCGACGGTGACGGTCTCGGGAACCGGCGGCGACGATGCGATCACGATCCGCCAAGTCGACGTGGCGGGAGTGCTGCGACTGCAAGTGCTGGTGGGCGGGACGGTCGTTGAGGACCGAGAGGCGGCCGGCGTGACGGACTTCGTCATCAACGGCGGGGACGGGGCGGACATCCTGACGCTCGACTACTCGCAAAGCGGCGGGTTCTTTGCGAAGAACGTCACGTTCCACGGTGGCGATCCCACGACGGCGACCGGCGACGCGCTGGTCTTGACCGGCGGCAGTACCTTCGCGACGGTCACGCACACGTTCACCAATGCCAGCGACGGAACTGTGGCGCTGGGCATGGGGATGACGACCACGATGGTCACCTACACCGGCCTGGAACCGGTGATGGACAACCTGAGTGCGACGAATCGTGAGTTCTTGTTCACCGGTGGTGACGAAACAATCACGCTCGTGGATGCGGGCGGCGGGATGATGACGATCGATTCGACGCTGGGGGAATCGGTGACGTTTGTCAGTCCCACGACGAGCCTCTCGATGGACGCGGGAACGGGGAACGACACGGTCACGATCACGAGCGGGGACTCAAACTACGCGGGAACGCTGACGATCGATGGCGGAGCGGACAATGACACCATCACCGTGAACGGACTGGCCGCGACGGCGGGATCGCTGACGATCCATGGCGGAACCGGAAACGACACGGTTTCGCTTGGTGGCGACCTGACGTTTGCCACGGGTGCGAACCTCAACGTTGATCTGCAGGACGACGATGCCACGCCGGGAGACGACTCGATCTCCATTCAGGCCGGGAAACAGATTCTGTTGAGTGGTGCGGGGGCGGCGACGCTCAAGGCATCGCGGTCGGTGCTCATCGACACCGGAGCGCTTCTGCGAACCGTGGATGGAGCGATTCTGGTCGAAGGGAATCGGCAGGCGACTCCGACCGCAGCGGGTACGGTCGGGGTATCGATCGGGGGGACGGTCCAGGCGAGCGGGAGCGGCACAATCACGGTCAAGGGGACCGGGGGGACACTGGCCGGGGGCGGGCTCCACGGGGTGGACATTGGCGCGGCGGGTCAGATTCTGGGTGGATCGGCGACGGTCACCGTGGAGGGACAAGGTGGCGACAGCGACGGCGACGCGAACATCGGGGTCAGGCTGCAGGGGATGGCATCGAAGATTACGTCGACCGGCGGGAACGTCGTGGTGACGGGGTTTGGCGGCGGTAACGCAGCGACGGCCAGCGCGCTCAATGCGGGTGTCGCGGTACAGGGGACGATTCAGGCGGGCGGTTCAGGGATGACGACCGTCACGGGGACGGGGGGACAGGGGACCGGCGGAAACAACATCGGAGTGCGCGTCGATGGGACGGGGTTGGTTACGTCGTCGGGCGGCAGTGTCAGTGTCGAGGGGACTGGCGAAGGGACCGGGGCGGGGGGCTTCAACCCGGGAGTGTTCGTCAATGGCGGGAGAATCACGGCGGGGACCGGGGCGACTGTCACAGTGACGGGAACCGGTGGTCAGGCCGATGCGGGCAGCAACATCGGGGTGGCGTTGCAGGCGGGTGGCCAGATCACGTCGACGGATGGCAATGTCCGCGTGACCGGGATTGGGCGGGGCGCTGGAGCGGGCGGCAGTAATTTTGGCGTGAGCGTTGTGTCGGCGGCGGTGATCACGGCGGGGACGGGCGGAACGGTGACGGTGGAGGGAACGAGCGGCGCGACGGCGGGTGGTTCGAATATTGGCGTGTTTGTCACTGGGGCGAACTCGGCGATTACATCGACGGACAGCGCCGTGGCGGTGACGGGGACGAGCCAGGGGAGCGGCGCGAGTGGACTGGGTTTGGGCGTCGCGCTGACCAACGCGGGCAGAATCTCTGCCGGGGGAACGGGGACGGTCTCGGTGACGGGGACGGGCGGCGCTGGGTCGGGGACGACGAACAGCGGCGTGGGGTTGGATACCGGGGCGACGATCACCTCGGGTGGCGGCGCGGTGTCGGTGACGGGAACGCAGGGAGCGGGAACGGGTCAGGCGGGGATCGGGATTGTCGGTGGGGGGACGATCACCACGGCCACGAATGGTGGGACGATCACGCTGACGGCCGACTCGATGTCGTTCGACAGCACGGCGGTGATTGATGCGGGGACGAACGACGCGACGTTGGTGCAGGAGATGGCCGGAACGCAAATCGATCTGGGTGGGGCGGATGCGGCCGGGGTGCTGGGGCTGACGGATGATGAATTGGATCGCGTGACGGCGGGGACGGTGTTCGTCGGGAATGCGAGCACGGGGCTGGTGACGGTCAGTGCGGCGATCACGCACGCCAACGACCTGACGGTGACGACCGGGGCGGGCGTGACCGTGAACGAGTCGCTCAGTCTGGCTGCGGACAAGAATCTGCTGGTGACGGCGGTCGGTGAGGTCAATCTCGCGACGGCGGACGCGGACTTGTCAACGAGTGGGACAGGGACGCTGACGATTCAGACGGAACGCAACGTTGTCGTCTCGACCGGTGCGAGCGTAACGAGCGCGGATGGAGCGCTCGTCGTCGAAGCGAATCAGCAGACGACGGCCACCACGGGCAACTTCGACGGGGTAACGGTGAGTGGCCGCGTTGAGGCGACGGGGGATGGAACGGTCACACTGCGCGGGCGGGGCGGCGACGACGCGGGGGGAGATCAACGCGGTGTGGTCGTGGGGGCTGGCGGCGTGGTCCAGGGGAACACGGCCGCGGTGCTGATCGAAGGAGAAGGTGGAGATAGTACCGGCTCGGGGAATACGGGCGTGTTGCTCACCGGTGCGGGAAGCCTGGTGACGACGGTCGGCGGCGGCGCGGTGACGTTGCGGGGCATTCCGGGAGCGGGCGGGGCGAGTGCGGGGATCCGGCTGGAAAATGGTTCGCTGGATACAGCGACCGGTACGGGAACGATTTCGCTCGTGTCGGACGCGTTGCAGATCGAGGCGGGCGCAGCGGTCACCGCGGGAACGGGTCAGGTCGAGTTGCTCCAGCGGACAGCGACCACCGGCATCGATCTGGGTGGGGCCGACGCTGCGGGAGTTCTTGGAATCACCGATGCGGAGCTGGATCGGGTGACGGCGGGGACGATCGTCATCGGTGATACCAACACCAATGGCGTGACGGTTTCGGCGGCGGTGGATCGGGCGACCGCGACGGTGCTCACTGTCACGACGGCGGCGGATACGAATATCGCGTTCATGGGGGCGGGGTCGCTGGCGAGCGGCGGCGGGGATGTGACGCTGACGACGAGCGGGACGGGGGCGATTACCTCGGGGACGGCGGCGGCCGATGTGTTGACCGGGGCGGGGCTGTTGACGCTGAACGCGGGGTCGGGCGGGATCGGGGCGACGGGCAATGCGCTGACGATGGATGCGGCGAGCGTCACGGCGACGGCGACGGGGAATGGGAACCAGACGCTGGCGAGCACGGGGACGACGACGATTGCGGCGGGTGGCTTGTCGGCCGGGACGGGGACGATCGCGATTGAGGGCGGGACGTTTGTCCTGGGGGGTTCGGAGCGGATCACGGATGCGTCTTCGCTGCGGGTAGCTGGCGGGACGCTCGAAGTGGCCACGTTTGATGAGACGGTGGCCGGCGTGACGCTGGCGAGCGGGTCGATTACCGGGACGACGGGTGGACTGACGAGCAACAGTCAGTTTGTTCTGGAGAGCGGGACGGCGAGCGCGATCCTGCGGGGGATGAATGGGCTTTTGAAGCAGACGACGGGAACGGCGACGCTTGCCGGGGCGAATGGGTTCACCGGGACGACTGAGGTGACGGACGGAACGCTGGTCCTGAACGGCGGGGCGGCGCTGGTCGATTCGGAGACGTTGTTGTTGTCGCAATCCTCGGCGGTGGTGCAGCTGGGGGCGAACGAGACCATTGGGCAGCTCAGTGGAGTGGCCGGTTCAGAGGTGCAACTGGGCGCGAACTCGCTGACGACGAATGGGGCGGGAAGCTCGACGTTTGCCGGGGTGATCAGCGGGACGGGAACGCTGGTCAAGGCGGGGGCATCTTCCTCGCTGACGCTGACGGGGGCCAACACTTATGGGGCGACGACGATTCTGGCGGGGACGTTGTCGGTGGGCGAGGGGGGATCGTCGGGGACGCTGGGGACGGGGGCCGTTGCGAATAGTGGCACGTTGCAGTTCAACCGGGACAACGCCTACACGTTTGGCGGCGACATCACGGGCAGCGGGACGATTAACCAGCAAGGGACCGGGACGACGACGCTGACGGGAACCAATAGTGCGAGCGCGACAACCGTTTCGGCGGGTCGGCTGGATGTGAACGGGTCGCTGGCAAGTCCGGTGTCGGTCGCGAGTGCAGGAACGCTGGGCGGGACGGGGACGGTCACGGGGAATGTGACCGGGGCGGGGAGCGTGTCGCCGGGAAACAGTCCGGGGATGCTGACGGTCGTGGGAGACTTCGGACCAGTGGGGACGTTGTCGGTCGAGATCAACGGGACGACGCCAGGGACGGAGCATGACCAGGTGGCGGTGACGGGAGGGGTGAATCTCACCGGAACGGTGCTGTTCATCGACCCTGCGAGTTCGATCACCTCGGCGCCGGGTCAGGAGATCATCCTGATTTCCAACGATGGCGCGGACACGGTCGTCGGGACGTTCCAGGGCCTGGCGCAGTTCGCGGGAGTGGTCGTCAACGGGTTGGACTTCGTTGTCACGTACACCGGCGGCGACGGGAACGACGTGTCGCTGATTCAAGCGAACGCAGCGGTCTTCGTCGACGTAGACGGTAATCTCGTCGTGACCACCGTCGGGGCAAACGCCGACAACATCACCGTCACGTTCGACGCGGCGAACAACCGGTACACGTTCAGCAACCCGGGATTGACGTTCTTCACGAACATCGGCGCGGGGACGACCGGGAACAACACCGACACACTGACGGTGAACACCGCCGCGTTCGATCCCGCCAACGGCGTGATCCAGATCAATACGGGGGCGGGCAGCGACACGCTGACGATCGACCTGAGCACCGACGACATCGGGACCGTCATCGAATATGACGGCGGGGCTGGGGCCGGATCAGACAGCCTCGTGCTGACCGGCGGGGCGCGGTCGTTCGCGAGCGTGACGCACACGTTCGTCGACAATGCGAGCGGATCGGTTGATGTGACGGGGAACGAACAGTTCCGTTACATGGGGCTGGAGCCGATCACCGACAACCTCGACGCTGCCAACCGGGTGTTCGACTTCACCGGGGCCGACGAGACAATCACGCTGACCGACGCGGCTGGCGCGACGATGACGATCGATTCGGACCTCGGCGAAAGCGTGACGTTCGCGACGCCGACGGCTTCGCTGACGATCACGTCGAACAACGGGACGGATGTCGTCCAACTGAACTCAGTCGATGCCGATGCGCCTTTCGACGGGAACCTGAGCGTCACTTCGGGAGCGGGATCGACGATTCAGTTGAACGCCGCTGTGCTTGATATCGGCGCTGGCACGGCCAGTCTCGAAGCGGGATCGATCGTGTTCGGTGGCGGGGGTGTTTCGACCACGGGGAACGTGACCCTGACCGCCACGGGAGCGGGAGGAATCGTCGCCGATGCCGACGGGGCGGGAACGACCGAAGTGGTGGCCAACGCGCTCACCATCAATGCGGCGGGGAATGTCGGGGCGACGGGAAATCGGCTGACGACGAACGTGACGAGTCTGGCGGCAACTCTGACGAGTGCGTCGTCGCTGCTGGTCAACGAGCAATCGGGGGTGGACCTCGCAGGGGTTTCGGTCGCGAACGGTAACGTTTCGCTGGAAGCGGGGGGCGCGGTCACCGACAGTGCGGTGGTCACCGTGACGGGCACGACATCCGTCATCGCCGGTGCGAATGATGTCACGCTGGATGAGGCGGTGAACGATTTCGGCGGAGCGGTGAGTGTGACGGGAGGGGCGGTCACACTGGTCGATGCGAATGCGATCGACCTCGGGGCCGTGTCAGCCACGACGCTGTCCGTGACGGCGGGTGGTGCGGTGACGGACAGCGGGACAGTGTCGGTCACGGGAACGACGACGGTGGCTGCCGCTGGGAACGATGTCACGCTCGACAGCGCGGCGAACAATTTCGGCGGAGCGGTGAGCGTGACGGGAGGAGCGGTCACGCTGGTCGACGCGAACGCGATCGACCTGGGAAACGTCACAGCCGCATCGCTCGATGTCACAGCGGGGGGCGCGGTGACGGACAGCGGCACCCTGGCGGTGACGGGGAACGCGGCGTTCTCCGGCGGCAATATCACGTTGGGGGACGATGCGGGACAGACAACCGAATTCGGTTCGCTGACGTTCAACGGCACCGGCACGGTGACCATCACCGAGGATTCGGCGACGGAACTTACGGGGACGAACACGGCAGCGGCTCTGGTGCTGACGAGTGCCGGGGCGATCACAGATGCGGCGGGAACTTCGCTGACCGTGACGAACAATGCGATGCTCGACGGGACTAGCATCACGCTGGGGGATGACGCGGGGGATACGACGAACTTCGGGTCGCTGACGTTCAACAGCGCCGGCACCGTGACGATCACCGAGGACTCGGACACCGATCTGACGGGGACGAACGCTGCGGGATCGCTCGTGCTGACGAGTGCCGGAGCGATCGCCGACGATGCGAACGCCGACTTGTCCGTGACTGGAAATGCGGCGTTCTCGGGAACGACCATCACACTGGGTGATCAGGCCGGGAACGACACAAACTTCGGTTCGCTGACGTTCAACGGCACCGGCACGGTGACCATCACCGAGGATTCGGCGACGGAACTTACGGGGACGAACACGGCAGCGGCTCTGGTACTGACGAGTGCCGGGGCAATCACGGACGCGGCGGGAACTTCGCTGACGGTCACGAACAACGCGAACCTGTCGGGGACTTCCATCACACTGGGGGACGACGCGGGGGATACGACGAACTTCGGATCGCTGACGTTCAACAGCGCCGGTGCGGTGTCGATCAGCGAGGACTCGGACACGGAGATCACCGGCACGAACACGGCGGATTCGCTGGTGCTGACGAGTGCCGGGGCGATCACGGATGCGGCGGGAACGTCTCTGATGGTCACGAACAACGCCAACCTGTCGGGAACCTCCATCACGCTGGGTGACAGCGCGGGAGACACGACGAATTTCGGGTCGTTGACGTTCAATTCGACGGGTGCGGTTTCGATCAGTGAGGATTCGGGCAGCAACCTCATCGGAACGAACACGGCGGATTCGCTCACACTCACGAGTGCCGGCGCGATCACCGACGAGGCGGGGACCTCACTGACCGCGACGAACAACGCGTCGCTCTCCGGCACGTCGATCACCCTGGGTGACACCGCCGGGGACACGCTGAATGTCGGTTCGTTGACCTTCAACAGCGCGGGAGCGGTGTCGGTCACGGAGGATTCGGCGACCGAACTGACGGGAACAAACACGGCGAATTCGCTGGTGCTAACAAGTGCCGACGCGATCACGGACGCGGCCAACACGTCTCTCACCGTAACGACCAGCGCGATTCTCGAAGGGACGAGCATCACCCTCGGGGATAACCCGGGGGACACGACGAACTTCGGTTCGCTCACGTTCAACAGTACCGGTGCGGTTTCAATCAGCGAGGATTCGGCGACGGAGATCACCGGGGCCAACACGGCGGATTCGCTCAATTTGACGAGCGCCGGGGCGATCACGGATGCGGCGGGGACTTCTCTGACGGTCACGAACACGGCCTCGTTCAGCGGGACTTCGATCACGCTGGGAAATGACGCCGGCGATACGACGAACTTCGGGTCGCTAACGTTCAACTCGGCTGGGGCGGTGGTCATCACCGAGGACTCGGCGACGGAGGTGACCGGGACGAACACGGCGGATTCTCTCGTTCTGACGAGTGCCGGGGCGATTTCGGACGCGGCGGGAACGTCGTTGACGGTCACAAACAACGCGTCGCTGAGTGGGACCTCGATCACACTGGGGGATGACGCGGGGGATACCACGAACTTCGGTTCGCTGACGTTCAATAGCGCGGGGGCGGTTTCGATCAGCGAGGACTCGTCGACCGACCTGACGGGGACGAATTCGGCGGATTCATTGGTGCTCCTGAGCGCGGGGGCGATCACCGACGACGCGAATGCGGACCTGATGGTGACCGCCAATGCGTCGCTGAACGGGACTTCGATCACGCTGGGGGACCAGGCGGGTAACGACACGAACTTCGGCTCGTTGACGTTCAACTCGACCGGTGCGGTGGTCATCACCGAGGATTCGGCGACAGAGATCACAGGGACCAACACGGCCAATTCGCTGACACTGACGAGTGCCGGAGCGATCACGGATGCCGTGGGGACGATGCTGGAGGTCACGAACAACGCCTCGTTCAGCGGGACATCGATCACGCTGGGGGATAGCGCGGGCGATATCGCGGACTTTGGTTCGCTGACGTTCAACTCGGCGGGGGCCGTGGCGATCACGGAGAATTCGGCGACGGAGATCACCGGAACGAACACGGCGGATTCGCTGGTTTTGACGAGCGCGGGAGGGCTCACCGATGCGGCGGGAACATCGCTGACGGTGACGAACAACGCTTCGCTTTCGGGCACATCGATCACGCTGGGGGATGATGCGGGAGATGCAACGAACTTCGGCTCGTTGACGTTCAACTCGGCCGGCGCGGTGGTCATCACAGAAGATTCGGCGACGGAAGTCACGGGAACCAACACCGCGGATTCGCTGACTCTGACGAGCGCGGGGGCGATCACGGATGCGGCGGGGACTTCGCTGACCGTCACGAACAACGCGTCGCTCAGCGGGACCTCGATCACGTTGGGAAATGACGCCGGCGATACGACGAACTTCGGGGCGTTGACGTTCAACTCGGCGGGGGCGGTGGTCATCACAGAGGATTCCGCGACGGAGATCGCGGGTACGAATACAGCGGATTCGCTGGTGCTGACGAGCGCGGGGGCGATCACGGATGCGGCGGGAACTTCGCTGACGGTCACGAACAACGCGAACCTGTCGGGGACGTCGATCACCCTGGGGGATGACGCGGGGGATACGACGAACTTCGGGTCGCTGACGTTCAACTCGGCCGGCGCGGTGACGATCACTGAGGACTCGGACACCAATCTGACGGGGACGAACACGGCGGGATCGCTGGTGCTGACGAGCGCCGGCGCGATCGCCGACGATGCGAATGCGGACCTGATGGTCACAGGGAACGCGTCGCTGAACGGGACTTCGATCACGTTGGGGGATCAGGCGGGGAACGACACGAACTTCGGCTCGTTAACGTTCAACTCGACCGGTGCGGTGGTCATCATCGAGGATTCGTCGACGGAGATCTCGGGTACGAACACGGCGGATTCGCTGACTCTCACGAGTCCCGGGGCGATCACCGACGCGACTGGGACTTCCATCGCCGTCACGAACAACGCGAACCTGTCGGGGACATCGATCACCCTGGGGGATGACGCGGGGGACACGACGAACCTCGGTTCGCTGACGTTCAACTCGGCTGGCGCGGTGGTCATCACCGAAGACTCGGCGACGGAGATCGCCGGTACGAACACGGCGGATTCGCTGTCGCTGACGAGTGCCGGGGCGATCACGGACGCGGTAGGAACGTCACTCACGGTGACGAACAACGCGTCGTTCAGCGGGACCTCGATCACTTTGGGAGACGACGCGGGGGACACGACGAACTTCGGGTCGTTGACGTTCAACTCGGCCGGCGCGGTGGTTATCACGGAAGACTCGGCGACGCAAATCACGGGCACGAACACGGCGGATTCGTTGATGCTGACGAGTGCCGGGGCAATCACGGACGCGGCGGGGACTTCGCTGACGGTCACGAACAACGCGTCGTTCAGCGGAACGAGTATCACGCTGGGGGACGACGCCGGAGATACGACGAACTTTGGCTCGTTGACGTTCAACTCGGCCGGCGCGGTTGTCATCACCGAGGACTCGGCGACGGAGATCGCAGGTACGAACACGGCGGATTCGCTGGTGATGACGAGTGCGGGGGCAATCACGGACGCGGCGGGAACTTCGCTGACGGTCACGAACAACGCGAACCTGTCGGGAACCTCCATCACGCTGGGGGACGACGCGGGGGACACGACGAACTTCGGGTCGCTGACGTTCAACTCGGCGGGGGCGGTGTCGATCAGCGAGGATTCGGACACCGATCTGACGGGGACGAACACGGCGGGATCGCTCGTGCTGACGAGTGCCGGGGTGATCGCGGACGATGCGAACGCGGACTTGTCCGTGACCGGGAATGCGGCGTTCTCGGGAACGACCATCACGCTGGGGGATCAGGCGGGGAACGACACGAACTTCGGCTCGTTGACGTTCAACTCGGCCGGTGCGGTGGTCATCACCGAGGATTCGGCCACGGAGATCGCGGGGACGAATACCGCGGACTCGCTGGTGCTGACCAGCGCGGGGGCCATCACGGACGCGGCCAACACGTCGCTGACCGTGACGAACAACGCGAACCTGTCCGGCACCGACATCACGTTGGGGGACGATGCTGGAGATACGACGAATTTCGGCTCGCTCACATTTACCGGCACCGGAGTCGTCGCCATCTCGGAGGACTCCTCGATGCTGGTTTCCGGCGCGAGTTCCGCCGGCGGCACGCTGACGCTGAATGCGGCAGGGACGGTGCGATTCGCGGCGGACACGACGGCGGGAGGCAACACGCTGGTGACGGCCGTCGAAAGCGCAGTCGTGAACAACGAGAATATCACGCTCGACGCGGCCATTACGCTGCGGTCGACCGGTGGCTCCGTCGAACTGCGCGCGGGGGACAGGATTTCGCTGCCGAACACATCGACAGTGGTGTCGAACACGGCCAATGTCATCCTGCGGTCCGGATTCGCCGACGTGGATGACGACGGACAACAGACCCTCGACGGAGCGATCACCGCATCGAACGGAAACGTGACGCTCGACCTGGGAGCGGAAGCTGGCAACGCGACGCAGGCGGCAACCGGTGCGATCGTGTCCAACGGACTGCAACTGAGTGGGACGGGGATCGGTGCCTTCGTGCTGGACGCTTCGACCACGAATGATGTCGACACGCTGGCCGCGAGCGTTGGAGGGGCGATCGACTTCCGCGATTCGGTGGCGTTGACGGTCGGGGTGGTGACCACATCGGGAATCGTCACGACGAACGACAACGTCACGATTCTGGCTCCCGCCATCACGTTGGCCAACGAGGTCAACGTTGGTGGCGGGATCGTGCGATTGATGGCCGCGACGGGGGCCGTCGACCAAACCGGGGGAGCGGTAATTGCGGCCGCCCTGGGAGTTCGCGCCGCGACGTCGATCAGCCTGACATCCGCAACAAACGACGTGGACACGTTCGCCGCCTTTGCGAACGCCGGGTCGGTGCAATTTGTCGAAGCGGGCGGTTTCGCGACGGGGACGGTGACGGCCTCTGGTGGATTTGGGACGACCACGACCGGTGTCACCACTGCCGACGGAACCATCAACCTGTTGTCGACGGGGACGATCGATGTGGTCGACAACGTCGAGGCCGCGGGTGCGGGAGCGGATGTCGTCGTGCGGACAACGACCGCGGGTTCGATCACGCTGGGCGGGACGGTGACGGCGGCGGGAGACCGGGTTCTGTTGCAGACGGTCGGCTCGATCACGGGAGCGGGCCTGGTAACGGCGACCGAAGGGGTGTTCGCCGCCGGTACGAACATCGGGACCGCGGGCACGCGGGTCGAGACGGAACTGGACATCCTCGAGGCACTGGCCGGGACAGGCGGAATGTTCTTACGGGAACAGACCTCGGTGACGATCGGCGGAGCGACGATCGTCCCGGTGGGAATTGGTCCGCTGACGGGACTGTCGACGACGGCCGGAACGAACGGACCGATCGACCTCCGGACGGTGAACGGCTCCATCACGGTCAATGAGGGGGTGACGGCAGACGGCTCGGGCGATGTCACGTTGCATGCGAACGGAGCGGGGAACGATCTGCTGCTGAACGCGGACGTGTCGACGACGACCGGAACGATCCGACTGGTGGCTGGCGATGAAATCAACCGGACGGCCGGGACGGTGTCGGCGGCGAACCTGCTGCTCGACGCAACGGGTGGGATCGGGGACGACGGGGCGTCGATTCGGACCAACGTGACGGGGTTCCTGGCGGCTCGGCTGGGCGGCGCGGTTGCGACCGGGGAGATCGTGATCCGTGAAGTGAATGGCGCGGGAAATCTTGTCGTCGGAACCGTGAGCGATCTTGGCGGGAATTCGGTCAACGGGATTACGACCTCGCAGGATCGCAATGTCACGGTGACCGTCGAAAACGGAGATTTGTCGCTGGAACAGCAAGTCAACGTTGGCTTGGCGGCGGGGATTGTGCGATTGCAGGCGACAACGGGAAGCGTGTCCCAGACGGCAACAGGAACCATCACCGCCGACACCTTGGGTGTTAGGGCGGGTGCCGACATTCGGTTGTGCAACGCTCCGAACGATGTGGATTCGCTGGCTCTTTCGGCAGGCGGAAATCTGTCGTTCCGCGACGCCGGGGCGACGGGTTTCACGCAAACCACCGTGACTGCGCGGGACGGTTTCACTCCCGATGTCGTGGGCGTCTCCGCATCGGGGACCGGCGACATCGGGCTGATCGTCGCGACCGGATTCAATGTCAACATGTCGCTGACGACAACCGGATCCGTGCGCATCCTCGCGGGCGGGAGCGTCACGCAAACGGCTGGCACGGCGATCGTCGCCGGAAGCCTCTCGGTGAGTGTGACACCCGCGGCGGCGACGATCGTGTTGGAGAACAACGGCAACGACGCGGACAACGTGGCCTTCCAAACCGCGGGCGGAGAAGTTCGGTACGTCGACGCGGATACCGTGCGAGTGACGCACGTTGCGGGAGACGCGGGTTGCCCGGCGCTGGCGGATGTGACCGGAATCAAGACTGCGGGGGGCAACGTTACGCTGAGCACCCTGACCGGAGACATCCTTCTGGCCCACCCGGCGCAGTTGGCGATGGGTGACGGGGTGATCGAGGCGGGAGCCGGAACGGTCGACCTGAGCGCCGCCGGATCGATCGTGGACGAGGCGAGCGATGCGCTGCTCGACATCCGGGCCGCTACGGTCAACCTGACGGCGGCAACGGGAATCGGGGCGGCGGGAGTGAGCGGATCCCTGGAGACGAACGCGCCCACCGTGAACGGGACCAACTCGACCTCCGGCGGAGTGTTCGTCAACAGCCTCTTGACACCCGCGACGACGACGTTTCAGTCGATCCAGGCTAACGGCGCCGGGAACATCGAACTGAGAAGCGCTGCGGGAGCGACGTTGACAAGCGTGGCAACGGCGAACGGCTCGATCACGGGTTTGTTCAACGGAGACACGCTGCTGACGAGCGTGACGAGCGCCACCGATGTGGACGCCAACGATGTTGTCGTAACGACCAACACCGGGAACATCACGGTCGGCGTGGTCAATGCCGGCACGACGAACGGCGATGTCACGCTGACGGCCACGACCGGTTCGATCATCGACGACGCGAACGACGCGGCCACGGACATCACCGGGGATGTCGTCACGCTGACGGCGGCGACGGGTGTCGGCGAAGTCGCGGGGAACGGGACGCTCGACACGCGGGCGAACAACCTGGACGTGTCGGTGACCGGCGCGGGTGTGATCCGGATCGACGAACTGGACGCGGTCACGCTGGCGGATGTCGACACGGCCGATGGTTCGATCACGATCACGGCCGGTGCCGCGATCAACGCGGTCGACGTGGTGTCGACGACCGACAACGACGCGAACGACATCGTGCTGACCGCCAACACGGGCCACATCACGGTGGGGGTGGTCAATGCCGGCTCCGTCAGCGGCGATGTGACACTCACCGCCACGGCTGGTTCGATCATCGACAACGCGAACGACGCAGCCACGGACATCACCGGGGATGTGGTCACGCTGACGGCGGCGAATGGCGTCGGTGAAGTGGCCGGGAACGGGACGCTCGATACGCGGGCGAACAGCCTGGATGTGTCGGTGACCAGTGCGGGTGTGATCCAAATCGACGAACTGGACGCGGTCACGCTCGCGGATGTCGACACGGCCGATGGATCAATCACGATCACGGCGGGTAACGCAATCAACGCCGTGGACGTGGTGTCGACGACCGACAACGACGCGAACGACATCGTGCTGACCGCCAACACCGGGAACATCACGGTCGGCGTGATCAATGCCGGCACGACGAACGGGGATGTGACGCTGACGGCCACGACCGGCTCGATCATCGACAACGCGAACGACGCGGTGACGGACATCACCGGGGATGTGGTCACACTGACGGCGGCGACGGGTGTCGGCGAAGTGGCCGGGAACGGGACGCTCGATACGCGGGCGAACACCCTCGATGTGTCGGTGACCGGCGCGGGTGTGATCCGGATCGACGAACTGGACGCGGTGACGCTGGCGGATATCGACACGGCCAATGGATCGATCACGATCACGGCGGGTGGTCCCATCAACGCGGTCGATGTGGTGTCGACGACCGACAACGACGCGAACGACATCGTGCTGACCGCCAACACGGGGAACATCACGGTCGGCGTGATCAATGCCGGCACGACTAATGGCGATGTCACGCTCACGGCCACGACCGGCTCGATCATCGACAACGCGAACGACGCAACGACGGACATCACCGGGGATGTCGTCACGCTGACGGCGGCGACGGGTGTCGGCGAAGTGGCCGGGAACGGGACGCTCGATACGCGGGCGAACAGCCTGGATGTGTCGGTGACCAGTGCGGGTGTGATCCAAATCGACGAACTGGACGCGGTCACGCTC
>JBIKMW010000135.1:0-16789 GCA_044359065.1 Planctomycetales bacterium
CGCCGTACTGACATGCGCTCGCGATGGGGCCGACGGCAAGGTCGTGTCCAAACTCCGCGGTTTCATGCGAAAATTCGAGAGAGCCTTCGATTTGCTCGGCATCTTGTAAAAGGCGAAAGCCCTGGGAAGTGGCCAGATGCGATTGCTTTGCTCCTTCAGAATTCTGCGTGCAGGAAGGAGCGAAAGCATCCTCTCCGCGTTGCAATCCCGGAGGGGCGGTGTGGGATTGGCAAGACGGACCGGTCGACGGACCCGCCCCGCTGAGACTGTTATGGTTACACAGTGCTGAGTCTGTCGGCATTGCGCAAAACCGCCTGCCCACGCGTTGGTGCGAATGTTGACGGAATATTCGGGGCCAAATGCCGCAGCCCGTTCACACAGGCGGACATGGCCCCACGCGATGCGGGTTGCCAAACACGGAGCGCCTGTGATGCGCGATCCGGTTAGGTATAGTGGAACCCATTCGGGTTTCACGTCGAGAATGTGCCGGTTGGTTATCGCATGTCCACCACCCCCTTGGGCGAGTCCGTCAAAACATCCCGTCCCGTGATGACGGTTCCGAGATTTCGCGCGGCGAAAGGGGGAGGGCAACGTCTGACGGTGTTGACCGCCTATGACTACCTGTGGGCCGGATTGTTGGACGCCGCCGGTGTCGACGCTTTGTTGGTCGGAGACAGCTTGGCGATGGTCGTTCAGGGAAAACGGACCACGCTGTCGGTGACGATGGACGAGATCGTCTACCACGCGGAGATGGTCGTGCGGGCCGTTCGATCGGCGTTGGTGGTGGTCGACCTGCCGTTTCTGTCGTTCCAGGTGTCGCCGGAAGACGCCATTCGCAATGCCGGGCGGATTCTCAAAGAGACCGGGGCGAGTGCCGTGAAACTCGAGGGAGGCGTCTGCCAAGCGAAGACGATTCGCGCTCTGGTCGAGGCGGATATCCCTGTGATGGCCCACGTTGGCCTGCGCCCGCAGAGTGTGCATCGCCTGGGCGGGTATCGCGTGCAGAGGGATGGCGAACAATTGTTGAAGGACGCGCTCGCGGCGGAAGAGGCGGGCGCGTTCGCGGTGGTGGTGGAATGCGTCCCCGGCAAACTCGGGGCGGAAATCACTCGCCGAGTTTCCATCCCGACGATCGGCATCGGTGCGGGGCCGGATTGCGACGGTCAGGTGTTGGTGACGCAGGATTTGCTCGGTTTGTCGGAGTCCCCACGTCCGAAATTCGTCAAGGCGTACGTCGATCTGCGATCGATCGTGACGGACGCGGTGGGACGATTCCGGGACGAGGTGCGCGAGGGGAGTTATCCGGGACCGGCGCACACGCACGAGTGAACGGCGGGGGGCCGACCAATGACATTGGCCGCCCCGCTGGTAGCGGGAATGCGGGTTCGCGCTCGGCGGAACTCTTACGAGATTCCACTACAAGGCTGCGAGAATTCCGGTGGGATAGGCTCCCACTCCTTTGCGGGTGGTCGGTTGGTCATGCGTCAGGCATTGTTCTGTCAGGAGTATCCGGAAAGTCCATGGAGGGCTGGGCGATGCTGTTCGAGGCGGTGTTCGAGGGGTTCGTCAAAGCGAGTCCCGTCCGTGTCATGAACCGGATGCTCTTCGAGCGGATGTTCGCCGCCTCCCGGCTCGACGACCTGTTTCAAGACGTCGCCGAGCGGCAGTACACCCACGAACTGTTGTTTTCCACCGTCGTCGACCTCCTGAGTCTGGTCGTCACGCGGTCCCGCTCGTCGGTCAATGCGGTTTACCGCCAGCAGCGGGAGGAGGTGGGGGTCAGCATTCAAGCGGTGTACGACAAGCTGAAGGGGATCGAGTTGCGAACATCCCGCGAGTTCGTGCGGTTCACCGCCCGCGAAGCCCGCGTCCTCATGGACGAACTGAAAGTCGACCGTGCTCCGCGGTTGCCCGGCTACCTGGTGCTCCTCCTCAATGGAAGCCATTTGGCGGGGACCAACCGCCGCCTTGGGTGCGGCGGGTGACGAAGGCCGGCGCGTTGTCCGGACAGTCGCTGGTTCTGCACGCCCCCCACTTCGGATTGGTGACCGGCATCTTCGTGTGCGAAGTTGGGCACGCGCAGGAACGCTCGTACGTTGGCGAAGTTCTGGAAGTCCTGACCGGCGAAGCCTGATCGTCGCGAGCCGCAATTTCTGCACGACACGGTTCCTGTTCGGCATCGAGGAGCGCCGGGCGTCGTTCGTGATCCGGCAGCATTCGCAAAATCTGCATTGGGAGTTGCAAGGTCGCCCCCGGTATGCGGGGCGAACGACGACCGGCCTGGTCCACGAACAAGCGGTCGCGCTCCGCGACCCCGGGACGGACGCCGAACTTGTGGCCCGGCGGATCACGGTGACGCTGGACACCCCGACGCGCGACGGCGAGACCGAGATCCCTCTGATCACGAACCTTCCGGCGAAATTGGCCGACGCTCTGAAAGTCGCGGAGTTGCATCGTCATCGTTGGCAATTGGAGACGGCGTTCCAGGAAATGACGGTCGACCTGAAATGTGAAATCGACACGCTGGGCTACCCGAAGGCCGCGTTGTTCGGATTCTGCGTGGCGGTCGGCTGTTACAACCTGTGGGCGGCGTTGAAGGGGGCGATTCAGGCGACGCACGGGGAAGAGCAGGAGCGGGAGCTGTCGAACTTTTACCTGGCGGACGAGATCAAGAGCGTCCACCGGGGCCTGCTGATCGCGATCCCGTCGGAGCATTGGGTCCCCTTCCGGGACATGCCGATCGGGAAGTTCTGCCGACTGCTGACCCGGGTCGCGGAACACATCGACTGGAGCACGCTGCGGAAAACCCGCCGCGGCCCGAAAGGCCCCAAACCCGAACCGCCGTCCGCGAAAAACAAACACGTCTCCACCGCCAAACTGCTCGCCGCCCAACGCCCGCCGCAAAAAAAGAAACACGAAGACCCTCCGTGAAATCCACCCTTAAAGGGCTGGCTGGAAACCTATCCCAGCAAAAAATCAGGGCTAAGGAGTGGCCCCCAACGTGATGCGGAAGTTCCACGCGTCCGCTTGAACGGCACGATTGTCAAGCCGCGTTTGCGCGAATGCCTTCCAGTCGAAGTGACGACCCCCAAAAAATCACGGGAAAGACAGCGTTTTTCGGACGAGCGCCAAGAGAACCATGCGCACCTGACAAACGGCGCGCCAAGCCAACGATACGCCAGTCCCCGACACGGTCTCTCCGGACGTCCCCCGCCTCGATGTTGACGATCGTGCGCAAGTGCACTGCCGGAAACGACTTGGCGATATACGCCCGGATGCGCGCAAACTCCCGGCAACAGTTTCGGAACGGACGGCATCGAACCTGCCTTTGATGGGATTCGCCTCGTCCGTCACGGGGCCGACAGTCGCGAGCGGAACACACGATGTGGAACGCTTGCGTCCGACGATCACCGGGATCGCCGGGAATGGCTTGGATTTGGCGGGCGCCCATCTCTCTCTCTGCGAAAGGTTTGAAACATGTTGCGCAAGTTGTGGAACGACGAAGCGGGCTTCCTGGTCTCCGCCGAACTGGTGCTCGTCGCCACGATCCTCGTGATCGGCCTGATCGTCGGCCTGATCGAAGTGCAAGCCTCGGTCCTGCACGAACTGAACGATGTCGGCGAAGCGATCGGCAGCATCAACCAAAGCTACAGCTTCCCCGGCACCGTCACCCACAAGGGCTGGCACTGCGCCACCACCGCTGGCAGCGCCTTCGTCGACACCAGCGACGACGCCTGCTGCGACTGCAACCAAGGGGCCGCCTTGTACTGTACGAACGCCGTCGCCAAGGAAGGTTCGGGCAACTGAATCACTGGCCGGTCGGCCTCGACCGGCCGTCGCCAGCCGAGCTGAGGGAGAGAGGCGCAAGCTCGCCGCCGGTTCGCTCCCCGGGAAGTCGCCTTCCCGGGAGCGGACCGCGGAACCCCTCGCTCAGCACCGTCTTTCGCAAAACTCCCAGCGGCGTTGGCCGACGGGAGTTTTGTGCGTTCTTTGGCCCGATCTCGAACACGTCGGCGCATCTTCCGATACGGCTTCCGGTCCGGCCGGGTGCGAAGCGATACTCGCCGAGAACACTTGGAAGCGACCCCGCCATGTGGTACGGTTTTCCCCCAGCGGATCGTAAATGCTCCGCCGGATTCAATGGGTGTGCCCGCGCAATGCGGGTTGCGAACGGTAGCGGATCGTCGGCGAATACGATCGGTGTTGGCGAAGCGGGGACCGCGCGTTGGAAGCCGCCCGCGTACGAGGGATTGTCGAGATCGGGCAGGAGGTCCGAAAAATGTTCCGTAGGCATGGCATGGGCATGACGAGTTCCGGGGCGCGGTCGAGCGTCCCCGTTGTCGCCGTCCTTTTGGGTCTCGGATGGCTGTACGCGACGCCCGCAATGTCGCAGCAACCGCGGAAGAGACCGGTGCCCGGTGCGGTGGTAACCCCGAACATCGTGCCACCGCCGGCGCCCGCCGAGATCCCCGAGGACCATCCGCTGTTCGAGGCCTTGACGATGGCCTATGAAAGTCGCGAAGCGCTGAAGGACATCGTCGACTACACGGCGGTGTTCGCCAAGCGGGAAATGCTGGGAAATCGCATGACCACGCAGGTCATGGACATGAAGTTCCGCGACAAGCCGTTCAGCATTTATTTCAAATTCAAGGGGGCTGAGGCGGGACGCGAGGTGATCTTCGTCGCTGGCCGCAACCGCGGGAACCTGCTGGTACACGAAGTGGGTGTCGCAGCGCTCGCTGGAACGATCTCGCTGGCCCCCACCGCCCCCGAAGTGATGAAGAACACGCGGTACCCAATCACGCAGGCCGGGATTTCCAACCTGTTGGAGACGGTTGTCGCGCAATGGGAGGCCGAAGCGCGGTTCGGCGAGATCGACGTCCAATTCTTCCGCAACGCCAAACTCGGCGATATCCCGTGCGTCGCCATCCAAAGCTCGCATCCCACGCCGCGTCGGGAATTCAAGTTCCACATGACTCGGCTGTACCTCGACAAGGAGTCGCGGATGCCGGTGCGGGTCGAGCAGTTTGGGTTCCCCCGGCGCGAAGGAGAGAAAGCACCGCTGGTCGAAGAGTATTCCTACACGAACATCCGTGCGAACACCGGGCTGACCGACCGGGACTTCGACACGCGCAACCCGGAATACGGGTTCTAGCGATCCGCGCGGCCGGAAAGCTGCAAATCCCCACAGTGAGCTTGGTCGCCAACATTCGGTCATGCCCGCGACGGGGCGAGGAGCTTTTGCTTGGACAACACCCGGACAAGGGGTTGTCGGAAGCTCGCAAAGTCACATCAAACGGTCGAATCACGCGGGGCCACGCCTGGCGGAAACCTCCTGTTTTCCGCCACACCACCCTTTCTGTGGATGCCGCGTTCCGCAAAGCCCGGATCAGGTCTTCACCGGCAACCGGTGCCTTCGCGTTTTCAGACGCCCCCTTCCGGAGCCAGTTCACGATACCGGTAACCGACACCGCGGACGGTTTCGATTGCCTCAGCATGGGCACCGAGCTTTTGACGCAGCGATTTCACGTGCACGTCGATCGTTCGCTCGAGCACCAGGGAATTGTCCCCCATGCCCGCTTCCATGAGTTCTTGACGGCTGAACGCCCGGCCCGGTTGGCGGGCCAACGACCACAGCAGGCGGAACTCGGTCGGGGTCAGTTTGAGCTCCTCGCCGTCGAGGGTCGCACGGTGCTGAGCGCGATTGATTTCGATCGGCCCGGACGCGACCACGTCGCCGGCGGGTTCCGGATTGTGTTTCCGCCGAAGCAACGCCTTGACCCGCTGGATCAGCGCCTTGATCTTGAACGGCTTGGTGACGTAGTCGTCAGCCCCCATCTGGAAACCGAGGATCTCGTCGATCTCCTCGGACCTGGCGGTGAGCATGAGGATCGGAATGTCGCGGGTCCGCGGTCCGCTCCGCAGTTGTCGGCAGACCTCCAACCCCTCGATAACCGGGAGCATGAGGTCCAGCACGATCAAGTCGGGAAGGTTGGTCTGCGCGCGGCGCAGGCCGTCCTGACCGTCCCCCGCGCTCAGGACCTCGAACCCTTCCTTGCGCAAGTTGTACGTCAGGACCTCGACCAAGGCCCGTTCGTCTTCGATGACAAGAATCGTTTGTTGGGACATTCCCGAGCAGATCCGAAAGTGCGGTCGACTACGGCGACGGCACCACACCGCCGCGTCCGCGACCGAAACAACGGCGGCGCGCGCCGCCAGTTGGAAAACCCGACTCGAACCCGCTCCCCCCACAACACTCGCGGAGAAATGGGTCATTCCGGCAGACCATGAAAATAAGTCGAACCGTCACACCTTCCAGTATTCGGCGTTGTGTCGAATGATTTCCCCTTCGACCAGGTACACGACCGCTTCGGCGATGTTCGTCGCGTGGTCGGCGACCCGTTCGATGTGTCGCGAGCAGGAAAACAGGTGCATCAACGGACCGATGAGCGACGGGGTCGCCTGCATCTGGTCCAAGAGTTCGTCGATGATTTCGCGATTGAGCTGGTCGACGAACTCGTCGCGCCCGCACACGTCGCGAGCCAAACGGCTGTCGATCGCGACGAACGCGTCGATGCTCAAACGCAGCATGTCGAGCGACACCTGCGCCATCTGGTTGAGTTTTTCGGGAATGTTCACGACCGGGCCGTCCATCAACCCGATGGCCCGCTCCGCGATGTTGACCCCCAGATCGGCGACCCGCTCCAACTCCCAGCCGATCTTCATCACCGAGGTGACGCGACGCAGATCGTTGGCGACCGGGGAATGGAGCGCGAGAATCTTGAGGCACTCTTCCTCGATCCGCACGTCCCAGCGGTCGATCTCGTCCTCCCCTTCGACCAGCTTACGCGAGATCTCGAGGTCGGGCTTGCCGAGTTCCTCGACCGCCTTGTGCACGATCTCCTCGACCATCCCGCACATCGAGAGGATGTGGCGATGCAGCGTTTCGAGGTCTCGGGTGAGATGGATCGACATGGTTCGACACTCCTGGAGCGAATGGGACACATCCCCGCTCCGCGGTCGGCGCCGGACAACCCCCCCGTTCGGGAAAACCGTCCGACACCGCCCGTCCGCCTGTGTTGTTCTCCGGCCGATTTCCGGCACTGCTCGCGAAACCTTCGACCATCCGCGAAACCCGTCACCGCTTCGGACTCCGTTACGTCAGCCGAACCGACCGGTGATGTAGTCCTCGGTCTGTTTTTCCTTGGGACGGGTGAAAAGTTCGGACGTTTCACCGAACTCGATCAAGCGTCCCTGGTAGAAGAAGGCCGTGCGGTCGCTCACGCGGGCCGCTTGCTGCATGTTGTGGGTCACGATGACGATCGTGTATTTGCTTTTCAGCTCGAAGACGAGGTCCTCGACGCGCGCGGTCGACGCCGGGTCGAGCGCCGAAGCGGGTTCGTCCATGAGGATCACGTCGGGGTTGGTCGCCAGCGTGCGCGCAATGCACAGACGCTGTTGCTGTCCGCCGGAGAGGTTGAGGGCCGACTCGCGCAGGCGATCTTTCACCTCTTCCCAAAGTGCGGCCTTGCGGAGGCATTGCTCGACCAGGGGATCGAGCACGCGACGATCTGTCTGACCTGCGATGCGCGGACCGTAAGCGACGTTGTCGAAGATCGATTTTGGAAACGGATTCGACTTTTGGAACACCATACCGACGCGTTTGCGGAGGGCAACCACATCGATCCGGGGGTCGTAGATGTCGACTCCGTCGACCCGCACGCTGCCTTCGATGCGGCGGTGCTCGATCAGGTCGTTCATCCGGTTCAGAGTGCGAAGGAACGTGCTTTTGCCGCAACCGGAGGGGCCGATTAGCGCCGTCACACGCCGCTCCGGGACCGAAAGGGAAATATCGAACAGAGCCTGTTGCGCTCCGTAATAGAAATTCAGCCCCTTCGCTTCAATCTTGGGGGTGGCACAGGAACCGGCCGGCGCGTCATCCGACGCCGCAGTCCCCGGAACATTGGGTGGACGCGCCCCGGACATGCGCAACTGTTTTTCGTGCATGAGATTGGAGAACGACTGGAGAGTCGACACGTGTAAATCCTCTCACCAGCGTATCCGTCGGGTGAATCGCTGTCGAATCACGATCGCCGCAGCGTTCATGACCAACAGCAGCCCCATCAACACCAGAATTCCTGCGGCGGCCACGTGACGAAAATCCCGCTTCGGCAACGTCACCCAATTGAACACGAGCAGCGGCATCGCCGTTCCGACCGTGAACGGCGCCTTCACCACAGCAGTGGGATTCGCGACGACTTCCGCCGCCGACTCAATTCCGCCAGGAGTCGACGACAGGTAAGTCGGAACTCCGAGCATCAACAGCGGAGCCGCTTCCCCCATCGCTCGCGAAAGCGCGAGGATCACCCCCGTGAGGATGCCGGGAATAGCCGCCGGCAACACCTGGTTCCGAATGGTTTGCCACTTCGTCGCGCCGAGCGCCAGCGATGCGTGACGAAGCGACGCGGGAATCGACCGCAGTGCCTCTTGCGTGGCGATAATCACCGTCGGCAGCACCAGCAGCGACAGCGTCAACGCCCCCGAAAGAACCACCGGACCAAGCGGCAACGGCACATCAACCGACATCCCCATGAACCGCACGACCATGCCTTGGCGAGCGGTTCCGAACATCCCCAGATTCCGCACGAACACCGTCAGACCGAGGATCCCGTACACGATGGACGGCACGCCGGCCAGGTTCGCGATATTGAGCTGAATCAGACGCGTGAGCCACGTCCCCTTGGCATACTCCTCGAGGTACACCGCCGCGCCGACCCCCATCGGAATGGAGAACGCGGCCGTCAGCACGATCAGCCAGACGCTCCCCCAGAAGCCCGCGAGGATGCCGGCCTTGGCGGGCTTGGAAAGGTCGTCGTAAGAGGTCAAAAACTGCCAGTCCAACCAGCCGTACGCTTGAATGGCGACGGCGATCATCAGCACGGCCAAGCCCGCGATGCCCGCCAGTGTGGCGAACAAACACAGGGCGTGAAACGCACGCCCCATGAACTCGCGACGTGCCCCCACCCCGACCCATGCGGGCGCCCGCAACTCGGAATTCCCTTCCAACGGCTTCATCGGGACAGGGGCGGATGGTGTTTCGGGGGTGCTCATTGATACACATCCCGAAACCGACGCAGGATGAACTGCGCAAGGATGTTCGTGCAGAGAGTGATGAGGAACAACGTCATCGCAACGGCGTACAGGCTCTTCTCCTCGATCGACCCGGCCGCCGCCTCGCCCAGACTGATGTTCACCACGAACGCCGTCATGGACTCGATTTGGCTGAACGGGTTGAGGGTCAACCTGGGGTTCTGCCCCCCCGCCATCGTCACGGCCATGGTTTCGCCGACCGCGCGGGCCATCGCCAACAGGAACGAGGCCAAAATCCCTGACAGCGCGGCGGGGACGACGACCCGGACAGAGACGTCGAATCGGGTGGAACCCAATGCGTACGCGGCTTCGCGCAGTCCCCGGGGAACCGCCCGCAGCACATCCTCGCTCAAGGAGGAAATCGTGGGAATGATCATGATCCCCACGGCGATCCCGGCGCTAGCCGCGTTGGTGGCCTCGACATCGAAGCCCAGCAGACGACCAGCGGGTTTCAGGAGGTAGGGAGTGACCACCACCAATCCGAAGTAGCCGAAGACCACCGTAGGGATCCCGGCCAACACCTCCAACACCGGCTTGACGGCGTTGCGGAACCGGGGAGAGGCGTATTCGCTCAGGTAGATTGCGCTTCCCAATCCCAAGGGAATGCCGATCAACATCGCGATGACCGCCACCAACATGGTGCCGGTGATGAGCGGCCAAATGCCGAACCGGCGATTGCCCGGATACTGCGGCGCCCACACCGTGTCGAACAGGAATTGTCCCAAACTCACTTCGGCGAAGAAGCCCGCCGTTTCCGAAAGCAGCACGTACACGATAAACGCGGTTGTCGCCACGCTGATGAGCGCAAAGCCCAACAGGCCCGAACGGATGCACCCTTCGCGAAACCGCTGCAAGGTCCAGCGTTTTTCCAAATGCCGCGCGCCGTCGGACAGCGGGAGACCGTTGGCCTCGGCCCGACCTTCGCTCGCACCATTTCCGGGCGCCGACACCACGACTCACACGTTTCCACTGGGGAGTGAGCCGGGTATCACCCGACGCCTCCAGACTTGGTAACGGCCCCGACAATAGGGGCCGGGGGCCCCGTCACGGGGCTCCGCTGGCTTCCGATGCCATCCCGCCCCTCGCCACGGTACCGGGCGAGAGGCAACGCATTTCCAACGTCACTCCTTCTTGGCCGCCGGAATCACTCCCAACAGCTTCAGCGAATCCTTGTTCTCTTCGAAATACGCGAACGGAATGTAACCCAGAGCGTATTTGTTGTCGCGAACGCCGGTGACGAGGACGTTGTCGTCGCCGCTGGCGGTGTATTCGGTGCGGGATTGCTTGGACTTGCCGTTGATCACTTCCGTGAAGAAGTCGAACGTCCCGGAATCGGAGTCGGCACCGTACAGTTGCAGTTCCTTGTCCGGCCAAGCGGGGTTCACGTCTTTCCAGGTTTTTGCGGCGGAGTTCGGCTCCCACATCTTCTTCAGGTCGGCGACCGAGATGGAATCGACCCAGTCGTTTTCCTGGCTGACGACGACGCAAATACCATCAATGGCCACCTTCACGCCGATGTACTCGATCCCACCCTTGGCCGCCGCTTCGACTTCCTTGGCGTCGATCGGACGAGAAGCACCGCTGATGTCGGTTTCGCCGATCACAAACTTCTTAAATCCCCCGCCGGTTCCCGACCGACCGACTTCCACCATCACGTTTTTGCTGGTCTTTTCCTCGACCTGCTTGGCGATCGCCGCGGACAGCGGGAAGACCGTGCTGGAGCCATCGATCACGACTTTGCCAGCGACTTCGCCAGCCGGAGCGGCAGTAACGCCCGCTTCGGCCAAGGCCGTTCGCGAAGCCTTGAGGTCCTCTTCCGCCAAGGGGACGTACCCGACCTCACTCACGGCCGACTGGCCATCGTTCAGGAAGTGGTGAACATACAGGGCAACTTCCGGCTTGGTCGCGAGGGATTTCTTGTTCACGTAGATAAACAACGGACGAGACAACGGCGTGTACGCACCCGACTTGATCGTCTCGGGACTGGGGAGCACCGCACCACCAGCGGCAGCTTCCGCTTTGGGAGCATCCGCCCCCGCACCTTCCGCCGTCGCCGCGGGGGCGGGCATGTCGTCGGGGGGGGCGACCGCCGCCGTCCCCGGAGCTTCCGCAGCGCCGGTCGGCGCCGCCCCCCTGGGGGCCTCGCCGCAGCCAGCCAACAGCCCCAAGCCAAGCACCCAAGCAGCCAATGGATTCCGCATCATTCGAGTCTCTTTCCTCGGGGAAAATACCAATCTGATCGGGTCCCGGAACCTTGTGGCAACGAAACACGAGACTGTCCGATCTGAAATTTCGTCCGACTCAAGCCGTGGCCACACGGTGGACACCATCGCTCGAAGCCGTCAACGAAGGGGCAAGGATGCCGACTCCGCCGTCAACACTCAACTCCGGCGGCAGACCGTACTGGTGGATTGTGAAGACTTTGCTCGATCAATTGTTAAGATCGCGTGTGAAGGGGAGGGCATTTCACTCTTCGTACGCCAACAACGCGGCCACGCATCAACGTCCGTCACCGCGTTGCCGCTCGGTCAGGTGGACGCACGCGGCTTTCCCTCCTCGACCGGCGTCTCGAGAAACAACTTCATTCGCACGGAAAACACCGTACCGCGCCCCACGCGACTCGAAACCGTCACCGACCCGCCAATCGCTTGCGTCATGTGCTTGACGATCGACAAACCCAATCCGGTCCCACCCAGCTCCCGGGAACGGGCGCGGTCGACACGGTAAAACCGCTCGAACACCCGGCTCAACTGCGTCTGTGGGATGCCGATCCCGGTGTCCTCGACATCGACCACGCAAAACTCGTTCTCGATACGCCACCGCAGAATCACGGTCCCTTCGTCGTTGGTGTATTTGATCGCGTTATCGAGCAGGTTGTCGAGTATGTGCTCGACCGCCTCGGTCTCCGCGAACAGCACCACCTCGTCGGGCCCGGGACCAAATCGCAAATCGATCCGCTTGCGGGCGGCGTTCTGGGTGTGTCGTTGCCGCACCGTTTCGACGACGTCGGTCAGGGAGACCGAGCCAAGTGCGAACTCGAGGCCGGCCGATTCCAATCGCGTTAACGCCAGCATGTCCTGAACGAGACGTGCCAAACGGGCCGCCTGCTCATGCACAATTCCCAAAAAATGACGCCGGGCCTCCGGGTCTTCGGCCGCGCCATCGATCAAGGTTTCGACGCAGGCCGAGATCGAGGCGAGCGGCGTTTTCAGTTCGTGCGACGCATTCGCGACGAACTCCTGTCGCACGCTCTCAAGATGGCGAAGTTCCGACAGGTCGGTGACGACCACAACGGCCCCGGTCGTTGATGGCGCCGCGACCCCCGCGACGCGGGCCTTCAAGTGCCGTGACGAAGCCCCCACGACATCGAGGTCGCCCCCCACCGGTTGACCGTTCGAGAGCGCCCCCGCGACCCACTCGAGCAGTTGAGGGTTCCGGATCAACTCGTACACGGGCCGTCCGATCACACCCGCTTCCTGAAAGCGAAACATGCGGCACACCGAGTGATTCACCAACAGCACGGTTTGCTCGCGGTCGACGGCAATCACGCCGTCCGCCATGCTGTCCAACACGGTCCGCAGTTGGTCCCGATTGCGTTCGAGCGAGGCGATCCGCGCGCGAAGCCCCTCCTGCAGTCGATTGATCGGTTCCCTCAAGCCCGCCAACAAATCGAGTTCGCCCGCGGAAGCGTGCGAACCGTTGTCCCCGTCCGCCAAGCGGTTGAGCAATTCAACAACCTCGGCGGTCCGCTCGGAGAGTCGCCGCGCAAGCACCCAGGCGGCCCCCGCGCAGGACAACACCGCCGCCCCACCCGCTGCCGCCGTTACCGCCACCGTTTGAACGGGCGAGACTCCCCCCACCACGCACGCCGTGGCCGTTGCCAGAATCGTCGCGACGACCGTCCAGGCGGCCTGCACACCCAGCAATTTCGGGAACACGCGCTGATCCGCCATCGTCGCCGACCACCCTCGTTCCGTGTGCCGCGTCACGCCTTGCCGCAGCTCGCCGAATTCCGATTCCCTTGTCGCCTGATTCGCGAGCTTCCCGGCCAGCCCCCGAGGCGACGCCCCACTTGGCAATTGCAACCGTTGGCGGCGCCGCGAACAAGGCGCAATCAGCCGCCCACCCTAATCGTCACGAATCATTCATGTTCCTGGTGGTGCCCGCGTCACACCAAAGCGCACCAGTGCGGCTTGCGGCAAACTCTCGTGACGGGAGTGATCCGTAAGACAGTTCCATCCGAACCACCGTGGGGTGCTCTACACCAAGCTGCGCCCGGGTCGGCGACTCTCCGAAATTCCGGTCGGGACATCATTCGGCGTGTTTGTTGCTCACTCCCGCCAAACTGCGGTTGGTGCACCTATGGCTTTTCCGAGAGCCTCTCAGCTGTCCAGCGGGAGACTCACCGGCAGGTCCGAACCCAAGCTGCGGGCCACTCCCTCGGTGAACTCCATGTAGGAGACACCCGTAGTAAAGTCGGTGAACTTCGGCTTCGCACCGCCACGGATCGCGCCGATGAACTCTTCTTCGACCCGCCACGCCCCTTTCGTTTCGGGCGGCAGTTCCACCTTCGTCAGCTCGGACTGCCCCATGCGGCCGCAGAGCACTTCCTCCCGCGCGCCGAACATCAGCTTGATGGTCCCCTTGCGGCCATAGAGATGTATCTGTTTCCCGGGGCCGTGAAGGATCATGCCGCTGAGGTGATAAATTCCGCGTGCCCCCCCTTCGATCCGGGTGACGACCTGAAGACTCTCGGGGACGGTGACCTTCGGCGTGTCGCGGCCTTCCGCCGCCGGGCGGACCGGTTCGAAACAGGCCGCCTGAGCGAACACGCGCGTGGTTGGCGGCACAAAGCGCGAAAGTGTCTCGTGGAGTATCCCCAAACTCAGGCAGTTGTACCCGCTGATGGCCGCGTCTTGCCGCCAGTGCAGGGGGCGGGTCTCATCCCAGAATTGATTGTCGGCCCCCAGCACGACCACTTCGCGCAACTCGCCGAGGAAGCCGTCTTCGATGATTTCCCGCAGAAATGCATGATGTTCCAGTCCGAATGGACTGGGGACCAACTGCGCGATCAGATCGGGCCTGGCAAGCGAGGCGGCGCGCATGCGTCGTGCCTCATCAAGGTTGCGAGCCATGCGGGCCTCGCATAGCACGTGCTTTCCCGCCGCCAAGGCCGCGCAGGTGACTTCGGCATGCAGGTCCGGCCAAGTGCCGATGCAGACCGCGTCAATTTTGGGGTCGGCGACCACGTCCTGCCACCGGGGGAAGACGCGCGAGATGCCGAACTCTTTGGCGACCTTCGTGGCCGAGCTCTCGGTCCGATTCGCGACGGCCGCCAATTCGACCCCGGGAATCTTCCGAAACCCCGGAATATGTCGGACACGAGTGTTCTCACCCGCGCCAACGAATCCGACACGCACTTGATGCATTCGAGACATTCCTTGACATGGGCGTCGGTCGCCCGCAGACGGAATCTCCGGCTTCGCGCCATGAGCCGCGCTGCGGCGGACGTTTCAACAAACTTCCAAGCGCGAATCCCGGCCCCGGTCGAGGAAAAATGCCGCGCAAACCGCGCAGGATATCCCGTCTTTCCGGCATTCGCCACTTCGTCGCGACGGGTTTGCCAAAGGAACGGTCGTGCGGTCGAATCCTCGGTGGTTGCGACGCGCCGTCGAATTGTCCCGACATGCGAGTGGTCGTCGCGCGGCGGAACTGCCGCTATCATCGTGGTTCCGTGCGCGCTAGCGCGCGGTCGATACCTTAATTGGCGCCACGCCCCCGGAACACGCTTGTCCATGCAGATTGTCCATTTTCCGCATCCCGCGCTTCGTCGCAAATCCGTTCCGGTCACCGAGATCAACGACGATTTGCGGGCCATCGTGCGCCGCATGTTCGAGCTGATGTACGAACATCGCGGGATCGGGTTGGCCGCCAATCAGGTCGGTTTGCCGCTCCGTCTGTTCGTGATCAATCTCACAGGCGACCCCGAACAGCGCGATGAGGAACACGTCTTCATCAACCCGGAAATCCTCCGTCGCAAAGGGAACGCACAGGGCGAAGAGGGCTGCCTGTCGCTGCCGAAACTGTACGGCCAAGTCCGTCGCGCCGAGCAGATCGTCGTCGAAGCGTTCGACTTGGACGGGCAGGGCTTCGAAGTTTCGGTCGATGACTTGGGCAGCCGCGCGATCCAACACGAGTCCGACCATTTGGACGGTATCCTGTTCACCGACCGCATGACCGACTCCGCCAAAAAGGAGTTCGATTCCGCCATGGCGGACTTCGAACGGCATTTCCGCCGTCAGCAGGAAGTCGGCACGCTCCCCTCCGACGAAGAATTGATCTCGCAACTGGAGAAGTGGGAAGCGGTCCCTCCCACGGCTGCCGAATTGGGGATTACCGCTGCTCGTCCCTGAGTTCCCTTGTCGATCCCGCCCAGACTTCACATTGCCGAACTCCGTTTCGCTGAATTGAACCGCTTTCGACGCTTGGTCCGCGGGGTAATTCGCTGCTGGTGGCCGGCGCGTTCCCTTGCCACTCGATTCGCGCATGTCCGAAACCGGCCCCTTGACGCTCGCGATGTTCGGAACCGGCGATTTTGCCGTCCCCACATTTTTGGGTTTGTTGGACGGCCCGCACCGGGTGGCCGCTCTGTACACCCAGCCCGAACGGGGCGGAGCGGGACGACACCAACACGCCGAGTCCGCCATCAAGCGGGCGGCGCTGGAGCGCGGGGTGGCGGTGCGGCAACCGCCGAACATCAACACGGAGGAGTCGCTGGCGGAGTTGCGTGCCCTGGCGGCGGATGTGTTTGTCGTGGCTGCCTACGGACAGCTCCTGTCGCCCGCGTTTTTGGCGATTCCACGGTTGCGGACCATCAACGTGCATGCCTCAGTGTTGCCGCGCTGGCGAGGGGCATCCCCCATCAACCATGCCATTTGGAAAGGGGACGCCGAGTCGGGGGTCACGATCATCGAGGTGACGCCCGGCCTCGATGCCGGTCCGATGTTGGCCGTCGAGAAGACGCCCATTCTTCCGACCGACACTGCCGCCACGCTCGAACCTCGCCTGGCGGCGATGGGGCCGCGATTGGTCGCCACGGTGTTGGAAGAGCTACGGTTGGGGAGAGCGGTTGGTGTACCCCAAGATCCCGTGCTGGTCACGCGGTCCCCGAAACTCCGCAAAGAGCAGGGACGGATCGACTGGACGCATTCCGCCCGCGAAATCGATTGCCAGGTGCGCGGGCTGCAACCGTGGCCCGTGGCCGACACGCTCTTGCCGCGACCTGGAAAACCGCCGCTCCGCATCGCGGTGCTGGAGGTGACTGTTCTGAACAAGGAGCTTTCCGAGACTCCCCCTGGAACGGTTCTTGACCGCGGCAAGTCGCGGCTGGTCGTCTCGACCGGCGACGGCTTGATCGAGATTCGGCGACTTCAAGCCGAAGGGAAGCGATTGTTGGCCGCCGAAGAGTTTCTGCGAGGGATTCCGATCCCGCCGGGAACCCGCCTTGGAGAATCGGTCGCGTGAAAAGGCCGAGGCCGTCGACCGGGATGTTTCCCGCTCGACGGCCTCGTGTTGTTCTTCAGAGGTTCCTTGGCGTTCAGCTTCTCACAGCGGGATGCCGAGGAGCTCTTCTTCTTCT
>JBIKMW010000039.1:0-52519 GCA_044359065.1 Planctomycetales bacterium
TCCGTCCCCGAGAACGTGATCTGATTGTAGGCGGGCGCCTGGTCGACGTAGGGCAGCACACGCGTCAACCATGAGGCTCCGCGATTCCCCGAACCCGGGTCGGGCTCAACATTCGCCGGGGGAAACAAGTTGAAGTTGTCGTGATAGTTGTGGATCGCCAAACCGATCTGCTTGAGGTTGTTGCGACACTGAGTACGCCGCGCCGCCTCGCGCGCTTGTTGCACCGCCGGGAGCAGCAGTGCGATCAGAATCGCGATGATGGCGATCACAACCAGCAACTCGATGAGGGTAAAGCCACGTCGACTGCGAGAATTCATCACACACCCTTGCAAGAACAAACAGAGAACAAAAACGGCCTCGATGCGTCACGGCCTTGGGCCGGAGAAACGATGTTGGATTTCGGGCCACGCCGGATCACACACCTTGCACTCACGCAGGGGGACCGAAACATGGCGTTGCGACACGGATGCGCGGCATTCGCACCTGTCGCGCCGACTCGACAGAGTCGACTGTCAAATTCCACGAAAAGCCGCGAACGCGAGTTTTCGGGTCATCAGGCTGCTGAATTCCTCAGCAGCCCAACGTCGTGATCCGCATGAGCGGAGCAGCCAAATCCCCGAGAAAAGCCGAGATCCGACCGCGCTCCAGAACAGTCCGTAAGGACCCTCCGAAGACAGGGAAAACCCTTAAGCAATCGATGTGCCACCCGACACAGGCAATTCCTCCATTCCGGCGGCGCGATGCGGTAAGGACCGAAAGAGGAAGCGGGCCCCGAAATCCGGAGCCTGCCGTGCCGCGAGTCGGGTACCCCACGCGGGAGGGCCACGCGCCGTTTGAGGATGGGCAGCGCGTTCCGCTTAGACCGTATTCCGCGTACGAATCTTTCGAACGTCGTTGTGTCGTAGCGGACTGACGGTCATCCCGCGTCGCGGGTCGGCGGGTGGGTGGATGTTCCGTGTGTCGTGAACCGCATTCGCCACGGGCGAGTCGAGCGGTGTCTCACGTCGCGTCGCTACCGGCTGTGGTTGTGTCGGCTGGAGTTGCCACGGGCTGGGGTGCGGACTGCGGGTCGGGGTCCAGGGTCAACGCGGCTTCCAGAACATGTTGCCGGCGCACCTTGCGGACCTGAACACGAACGCCCCCCTCCCTGACGATCTCGCTGCCGGCAGGATCGGCCGTCAGTCGCTCGCGAATCCAGTGGTGCAGATTGGGGGCTGTTGAAGACGGGGTGAGTTCTATCGACGTGAGTTCGCGAATGCGGCTCGGGGTGGCCCCGCCGCCTACGATCCAGCCGCGACCCGAGCGGACGACATGCACGGGAAGCTGGTCGTGCTCGTCCTGAATGTCGCCCACGAGTTCTTCGACAATATCCTCCAGGGTAATCATCCCCTCAATACTTCCAGAGAGTGTGCGAACCAGCGCGATGTGGGACTGACTTTTCAACAGTGTCTCAAGTACTGTGGAGATGGGGATGTCCGCGGGAAGACTGATGATTTCGCGGAGAATTCCGCGAATCGAAGGGTCGGTCGGGCTCAGCTTCAATGCGGTGACGATATCCTTGAACGTGACGTATCCCACAATCGATTGGGGATCGCCCTTCCTCTCCGCCACGGGAAACCGCGTGTGGAGATCCAGATGCGCGGCGATGAGGCCCTCGCTGAGTGAGTCGCCCAGCGTCAGCATGCGAATGTGGTCGGCAGGTAGCAGAATCTCTCGAACTGGTCGGCTGGCCAGTCGGGCCGCCCCCAGAATGATGTTCTCCTCCCGAGCCCCAATGAGTCGCGAAGTGCGCGCCATGCTGGCGATCGCCCGCAATTCCTGAAGTTCCGCCGATTCGGCCCGCGCATCGGGATGGGGGCTGGGGCGCCAGAGCATTTCCGACAGGTCCATCAGTCGCGACGCTGACGTTTCCAGCAACCAGACGACAGGCCAGGCACTCACTGCAAAAAAACGCATCATGGGGGACAGCGACAGGCAGACCCACTCCTTGTTGCGCAGCGCGAACAGTTTGGGCAACAACTCCCCCACGACGATGGTGACCGCCGTCAGCGGGACGACCACCAGCGCGATCGCCGCCAGATTGGCCAGCGATTCCTTCAGCCCCAGACCTCGCAGATAGGGGGCGATATCGTCGGTCGCACTCGCTCCACCGGTCGCCCCGGCAATCAGCCCCACCAGCGTGATCCCCAGTTGAACGACCGCCAGGCTCTTCTCGATGCCGTCTTTCATCACCAGCGCCGCGACCGCCCCGGTTCGCTTCTGGCTCGCCAGATGCTGCAGACGGGGCAGCGAGACAGAGGCCAATGCGATTTCGTACCCGGCGAACACGCCGTTGACGAGCACCATCAACAACACCACGACGAATTCGAAGTATTCCATTGTCTCCATCCAGTGAGTGCCGGACCGTATTCCCGCCGGTCATCCGGGAACGGCACGAGCCTTCGTCCGCAACATCCCGATTGACCGGAACCGTCGGCGGAACTGCCGCCCGCGGACCACACCGCCGACAAACACCCACGCCAACGCGGCAGCCTCGAACACGAGCACGACCACCGTTCCAGATCGCCCCCCCCCGAGAGATGCTACACAGAATCGGGGCTCCGTACCGCACGCGGGAGGCCAAGCCCGTCGGGGCGTTTCACCGGGGGGCCGTGTGCGAGCTTGCGTGAGTATTGCAACGTGAATTCATGACGGCGGTTCATAACGGGGGGGCGAAAGTTGCGTATTCCATTACGAGGGTGGGGCCACTTTTTCGGGGGCTTCGGGTATCGTGAACGGTTCGTGAACACCGCCGGGTCTCGGGTTACCTGGGCGAATTCGTTTTCTCCGCACTTCGAGGAGTTTCCTCACCATGCCACACGGTCCCCTGAAGGTTGAATCGTCGGTCCCCGTGACTCCCATGCCACGGCGGGAGTTTGGGAAGGTTTCGGCCAGTGTGGCGGCGCTGGCGGCGGGGGTGTTGGCTGTGCCGGCACCGGCTCGGGCGGCGGGGGCGAATGACCGGTTGCGGATCGGGTTCATCGGGCCGGGTGGTCGCGGGTTCGGGGCGCATGTGAAAACGCTGGCGAAGATGTTCAAGGAGAAGGCGAACATCGAACTCGTGGCCGTGTGCGACGTGTACTCGGTGCAGACCGAAGAGGTGTGCGCGTATATCAAGAAGGAGACCGGGTACGACCCGAAGAAGTACGAGGATTACAAGGACCTGCTGGCTGACAAGAACGTCGACGCCGTCTGCATCGGGACCCCCGACCACTGGCATCACCGGCAGATCGTGGACTCGCTCAAGGCGGGGAAGCACGTCTACTGCGAAAAGCCGATGACGAAGACGGTCGAAGAGGCGTTCGATGTGGTCGATGCCTGGCGTGAATCAGGCAAGATCATGCAGGTCGGCGTGCAGTCGACCAGCCTCCCCGTGTGGAATCAGGCGCGGGAGCTGATCCAGTCGGGCAAGCTCGGCAAGCTCCTGATGTTCCAGACGGAGTACTTCCGGAATTCGTCGATGGGTCAGTGGCGGTACTACAAGCTGACCAAGGAGATGTCCCCCAAGACGATCAACTGGGAGCGGTGGCTGGGGACGAAGGACGGGTTGGCTCCCGACATGCCGTTCGACCGCGAAGTGTACGCGCAGTGGCGGCGGTTCTGGCCGTTCGGGTCGGGGATGTTCACCGACCTGTTCGTCCACCGGACGACATCGATGCTGAAGGGGACGGGGCTGATGTTCCCGAAGCGGGTCGTCGGCGCGGGGGGGATTTTCCTGGAGTACGACGGTCGCGATGTGCCGGACGTGGCCACGGTCGTGGCGGACTTCGGCGAAGGGGTGCAAGCCCTCATCACCGCGACGATGTGCAATCAGGAAACGCCGGTGCAGCAGGTGATTCGCGGGCACAACGGCTCGTTCGTGTTCGGGAACGGCGAAGGGTTCAAGGGGTTCGACTTCGTCCCCGAGCGCCCGCAGGTCACCGGCGACAGCAAGCTCAAGAAGGAGTTCATCGAGACCGAGCAGGTGCCCGACACGACGTACGCGCACTTCAAAAACTGGCTGGACTCCATCGCCGCCGACAAACCGGAAGCGTGCAACAACCCGCCGGACCTGGGTGCCGCCGCGATCGCGACGGTGATCCTGGGGGCCAAGAGCTACCGGGACGGGAAGGTGTTCTTCGTCGACGCCGACAAGAAGACGTATTCCGACAAGGACCCGGGTTGGGCGAAGAGCTGGGAAACGTTGTCGTCGAAGCGCGGCCAGCCGATGCAGGTGGCGGGCTGGAAGGCGGGCGACACCGGCAGCAAGCTGGAAGAGCCGGACTACATGGCACTGGGTGGCCCGTGGGTGGACGGAGTGGCGCCCGAGGAGCGAAAGAAATAGTGGCTGTGCTCGTTCGTCGTCGGGCTGTGCGCGACGTGTTCCGGGGCGGCAAGGCGCCGGGGCACATCGGGCAAGCCCGACGGCGAAGGGTGTGACTCGGGCCGTCTTTCGGGAGAGCGACGTTGGATAAGCACGGCAACGAACCGGTCGATCCCCGGCTCCTCGAAGCCATGGAGGACGCCGATTCCTGGCGGGAGTGGTGGCGGCTGACTCCCCGCCAGCGGTGGGAGGAGACATCGAAGCTGTGGCAGTTCTACCTGAGTGTGGGAGGCTCGCTTGATCCCGAACCCGATCCACAAAGTCCTTTCGACGCTTTCCTCCCGCGGAGTTCGCCACCTGCTTATGGGGGGACAGGCCTGCGTGTTGTACGGCGCGGCGGAGTTTAGCCGCGATGCGACATCGTGATGTCGACGTGATGGAACGCCGGTCCAATCACCCCGTCGCCGCCGTCAGCACCAGTTCCACCCGATAACCCGAGGCCGCCAGCTTCGCATGCACGCAAGCCCGCGATGGGGCGTGACCCTCCGGCACCCATTCATCCCAGATCGCGTTGAACAGCGGCAGGTCCCCCGGTTCCGGCAAGTAGATCAACACTTGCAGGAGACGGGTGCGATCGGAGTTCGCCAGTTTCAGTCGTTCGTCAACCTGCGCCAGCACGCGGCGAAACTGGTCGGCGGGGGACTCGGCGGGGTCGTCCGGGACCTCGACGAAGTACGCCGTGCCGCCATGCACGACCATGTCGGACCAGCGCCGCGTGACTCCGTGACGGGTGATGGACGACATGGGAGCTCGCGACAAAAGGTTCGTTGGGAAACCGGCGTTCGATCGCCCCGCCGGTTTCGGGGGACGTCGCGGGGTATGGTGCACCTCGCGCTCCGTTTGTCATTTCTTTGGCAGGAGCGATTTGTACTTGTCGCGTACCTTCAGCGCCTTCGGCGTCGACTTCGCGCGGATGTACGGGTTCGCGGGGTTCTGGCGGGCATAGTCCTGATGGTATGCCTCGGCGGGGAAGTACTCCTTGCCCGTTTCCACGGTCGTCACCACCGGTTTCGGGTAGACTTTCGCGTCATTGAGCTTCTTGATCGTTTCGCGTGCCAGTTTCTCTTCGCGTTCGTTGCCGGGGAAAATCGCCGACCGGTATTGCGTGCCGACATCCGCCCCCTGGCGGTTGAGCTGCGTCGGGTCGTGCGCGTCGAAGAAAATCTCGAGCAGCTTCGCGTACGAGATCGCGATCGGGTCGTACGTGATCCGGATCGCTTCGGCGTGGCCGGTGTCGCCGTTGCAGACCGCTTCGTAGTTGGCCGTCTCGCGCGTGCCGCCGATGTATCCGCTCTCTACGTCGAGCACCCCCGCGAACTGCTCGAAGGCCGCCTCGGTACACCAGAAGCACCCCCCCGCGAAAATGGCCGTTGCGGTGGTCACCTGGGCCTTGCCGCCGGGTGAGGCATCACTGTCCGGCTTCTTCGGGGCACCGGCGTCCGCCACGAGGTTCTCGTCCGGGTTCGTTGCCGTCGCCTTGTCGCCCGCCGCATCCCCTTCGGTCGCAGGATCGACGAGCGTCGCCAAATTGGCGTTGTCGGTGAATTCGAGCGACGCCGAATTGAGGCAGTAGCGTTTGCCGGTTGGCGGGGGCCCGTCGTCGAACACATGGCCCAAATGGCAGTCGCACCGGGCGCAAACGATCTCTTCGCGGACCATGCCGTAGCTCACGTCCGAATGCACAGCCACGTTGCCGTCGGCGATGGGGCGGAAGAAACTCGGCCAACCGGTTCCGGAGTTGAATTTCGCGCTGGAGGCGAACAGTGGCAACCCGCAGCAGACACAGGTGTAGACCCCCTCTTTTTTGTTGTCGAGCAGCGTGCCGCAGAAAGGACGCTCCGTCCCTTTGGCCCGAGCGATCTTGTACTGCTCGGGGGTCAGCCGCTTCTCCCACACTTCGTCGTCGAGTTCGACCCGCCGCGCGGCGACGCGCACGAGTTCTCCCTTGCGGTTGAAGACGCCAACATCGACGGTCTTGTCGCCAGTACCGACGGGAAAATCGCGGAACGGGGCGGGCATGACGGACTCCTCGGACGCGGTCGGAATCGGAGCGGGTTCGGGCGTCGGCGCGAGGGTGCCGGGCGAAACGGAAGGCCGAAAGGCGTACACCCCGTAGCCGATGCCCGCCATGAGCAGGACGAATAATCCGGCCGCGGCGGCCAGCACGCGCCCGGAGCGTGGTGCACGCACCCGTGACGACATTCGATTCCGAGCGGTGAACGGATCGTGGCGGATCACGTGTGCCTCCTCGTTTTCCATGAGTGCTTGATCGCGCGGAACCCGGACGACGGCTTCATCGAAGCGATCTCTCCGCAGCCAGCAACGTCCGATCAACTTCGACGCGCAACCCGGGCGCGAGCCCGATTGCATTATACGCAACGACGCGAGGCCCGTCGCCGCGTTTTCGGCCCTCAGCTCCCTCAACCCTTCAGTCGCGTCTGCAGTTCTTCCAACACTTTCGCCATCGGCACGCGCCATTGTTCCAGCGTGTCGCGATGCCGGAACGTCACCGTTCGGTCTTCGAGGGTCGTCCCGTCCACCGTGATGCAGAACGGCGTGCCGATTTCGTCCTGCCGACGGTACCGCTTGCCGATCGCCGCCTGCTGGTCGTACACCACAGCCAACCCCGCCTGCTTGAGGTCGCGATAAACCTCCAGCGCCAGTTCGGGCATCCCGTTCTTCTTGACGAGCGGGAACACCGCCGCCTTCACCGGGGCGAACTTCGGGTGGAACCGCATCACGGTCCGCGACTGCATCGCGCCGTTTTCGTCCGGTTGCTGGTCCTCGTAATACGCTTCGCAGAGGAACGCCAGCGTCGCCCGATCGGCCCCCGCACTCGGCTCGATCACATGCGGTACGAACCGTTCGCGGGTTTGGTCGTCGAAGTACGTCAGGTCCTTGCCGCTGCCGACATGCTTCGGCTTGCCGTCCTCGTTCTTCTGGACGACCAGATTCCCCTCCGCGTCTTTGACGAGTTTCCCTTCCATGTGCGACCGCAGGTCGAAATCGCCCCGATGGGCGACTCCTTCCAGTTCGCCGAACTCGCCCGGTTCGCAGAACGGGAAGGCGTATTCCACGTCCGCCGTGCCGCACGAGTAATGGGCGAGTTCTTCCTTGGCATGCTCGCGCAAGATGAGCCGGTCTTTGCTCAGCCCGTGGGTGATGTACCACGCATAGCGCCGGTCGCGCCAATATTGATACCACACCTGGGACTCGCTCGGGTGGCAGAAGAATTCCAGTTCCATCTGCTCGAACTCGCGCGAGCGGAACGTGAAGTTCCGCGGCGTGATCTCGTTGCGGAAGCTTTTGCCGACCTGACAAATCCCGAACGGCACCTTCACTCGCTGCGTGTCGCACACGTTCTTGAAGTTGACGAAGATCCCCTGCGCGGTTTCGGGACGGAGGAACGCGGTCCCTTCTTCGCCCGCCAGCGCTCCGACGACCGTCTTGAACATCAGGTTGAATTCGCGCGGCTCGGTGAGCTGGCACTTGTCGTGCTCGCCGGGATGCTTGCTCGGCTTGAGCGGGCATTCGAGCGACTTCACGTGGTCGGCCCTGAACCTGCCCTTGCATTCGCGGCAGTCGACCATGAAGTCGTGGAACAGGTCGTAGTGCCCCGAGCACTTCCACACCTGCGGGTGCATGATGATCGTGCAGTCGAGGCCGACCATGCCGAACTCGCGCGGTGCTCCCGTGGGGATCAGCGTCTCGTCGTGCCCGGTGACCATGTCCCGCCACCAGGCGTCCTTGACGTTGCGCTTGAGCTCGACCCCCAACGGACCGTAGTCCCAAAACCCGTTCAGACCGCCGTAAATTTCGGAGGACTGAAACAGGAAACCCCGTCGCTTGCAAAGGGCGACGATCTTGTCCATCGAAGTCGATTCCATGAGCGGAAGGTCCGGCGCGGTGTGGGGGTTCGGATGGAACCACCAAGACACCAAGGCACCAAGGAAGAGGAATCACGAATAACGAATGTCAAATAACGAATAAATCATCTGCCTTCGTGATTCGTCATTCGGTATTCGTGATTGGGCCACTTCTCGTCTTGGTGCCTTCGTGCCTTGGTGGTTGTCTCACTTTCTCAATAAACCTTTGTGGTTTTCGTGCCCTCTTCGTGTCTTCGTGGTTCCCCGAGCGTCTTCTCTTTCACCCGGCTTCGGGTTTGTCCATCAGCGGGCTGTCATCCGACAGCGGAGGTTCCTCGGGGGCGATTCCCAGTTTCTTGTCCCGGTGCGACGCCCACAGGGAGGCCGCGATCGAGATGCCCAGGATGCCGACGATCGCCGACAGCGAAATCGTGTGCTTGTGATCGTCGAGGAAGACGCCGACCGGATGTCCGTGCGGCAGCAGGTGGTGCTGCAACTCGAGCATTTTCACACCGATGAACACCAGCACGATCGACAGCCCCAGCTTCAGGTAGCGGAACAGTCCCATCGCGCCGGCCAGCAGAAAGTACAACGACCGCAGCCCCAGCACCGCGAACACGTTCGACGTGAACACGATGAACGAGTCGGTCGTCACCGCAAAAATCGCCGGGATGCTGTCCACCGCGAAGATGAGGTCGGTCGTTTCGACAATCACCAGCACGATCAGGAGCGGCGTGGCCATCAGCTTGCCGTTCACCCGCGTGGTGAAGTTTTGCCCGTCGAAGTGCGGGTGCACGGGGATGAACTTCTTCACAAGTCGGACAACCGGATTGTGTTCGGGTTCGATCTCCTCGTCCTCGTCACTCAGCGCCATCTTGATCCCCGTGTACACGAGGAACGCGCCGAACACGTACAGGATCCAGTGGTACTTCGCGATGAGCAGCGCCCCCAGGCCGATCATCGTTCCGCGCATCACCAGCACGCCGATGATCCCCCAGAACAGGACCCGGTGCTGATACTCCTGCGGCACTCGGAAATACGCGAAAATCAGGGCGATCACGAACACGTTGTCCATCGACAACGACTGTTCGAGGATGTACCCCGTGAAGAATTCGATTGACGCTTTCCATCCCCCCTCGTGGAAGAAGGGAATCGCCAGGCCGAACACCGTCGCCAGCGCCACCCAAATTCCCACCCAGGTGGCCGATTCGCGGAACGTGACCGTGTGCGCTTTCCGATGGAACACCCCCAGGTCGAGGGCCAGCATCGAGAGCACGAAGACGTTGAAGCCGATCCAAAACCACAGCACCGGTTTGCTCCCCGTCCGTTCCCTGAATGCCTGTTGATGTGTCACGCGGTCGACGCGACCCGCTCTCCGGAAACTCCAACCGATCCGCAAGCGGCCGGGGCCGTGAGCGGTTTTCGCACACAAGTCCTTGCCAAGCCAACGGTTCCGTGCGACCTTCGCGTTTCCTTCAAGCCGGTCCGCCGAGGATTCTGTTTCGTTTCCCCTCGACTTCCCGAGTGAAACGGAAAGGATAGTGGGACAGTTCACTCGTGGAAAGGAGTTCCGCTCCGACGCACGGTTGTGGAACGCCCCCATTGGAGCGCCTCACGCCGAATTTCGCTGTCCGGCGGTTTCTTCGGAACCGTGAAGGCGTTTCGTCCGGAAACCGGGTAACTCCCTCATCGTGTGGTCGTCACCGAAAGTGGTCGTCGCCGCTCTCGGAGGCCCAGCCACGCCTGCTCGAACGTTTTGATTTCCCGCTGACAGGAATCGCCTCGTGTCCGCTACCGCCGAACAACAACCCGTGGCTGCTCCCCGACCCGGCATCCGCTGGTGGCCCGCCGTGGTGGTCCTGCTGCTGACCGCCGCCGTTGTCGTCTGGTCGCAGATTCGGTTCTCGGGGGACGCCACGTGGCAGATCCTGGCGCTGTACAACACGCTTCCCCTTCCGGTGCTGGGGCTGTCCGCCTGGTGGATGTTTTTCTCCCGCCAGACGTGGGCGAAAAAATGGACCGGTGTCGGGTACGTCGCGGCGGTGTTCGCGTTCTTCTTCGGCGTGGTGCGGCTGGACGGCTTTGACGGCGTGATGCACCCCCGCTTTTCGTGGCGGTGGTCGCAAACGGCCGAACAACGCGCCGCCGCGCACCGCAAGGCCCGCCAAGCCGAACTCGCCGCGAAAGGCTCGCCTGCCGCAGCCCCTGACACTTCACCGGCCGACGCTCCCGCGCCCACCGATCCCACGGCCACTCCCCCGTCCCCACCCCCGCCCCTTGTGGCCGGTACCGACGATTCGCCCGAATTCCGCGGGACCCGTCGTGACGGGGTGGTGACCGGCTGGCGTGTACGCCCCGAGATCGTGTCGGGAACCGCACCGAAGCCGCTTTGGCGACAGCCGATCGGCCCGGCGTGGTCCGGTTTCGCGGTCGTGGGCGAGTTCGCCTTCACGCAGGAACAGCGAGAAGCCGAGGAGTGCGTCGTCTGCCTGGAGGCCGCCACGGGCCGCGAAGTGTGGGTCCATGCGGACCCGATCCGCTTCGAAGAGGTTCCGTCGGGGGTCGGCCCGCGAGCGACCCCGACCGTCGTCGATGGACGCGTTTACACCGTGGGGGGGACCGCGCTCCTCAACTGCCTGGACGGCCGCACCGGCAAACGGCTGTGGTCCGTGCCGTTGCTCGACAAACCGCTGGAGCAAACCACCAGTTGGGGAACGGCCCCGTCTCCTCTCGTCTGGGACGACATGGTCATCACCATTGCCGGCAAGGGGGTCCCTGAAGGAACGGAAGCTGCTGGCGCGGCGAACGGTCTTCCCGTTCGCGCGTTTGACCGTGTCTCGGGCAAACCCCTTTGGAGTGGCGGAACCGGGCCGGGGAGCTATGCCGCTCCTGCTCGAGGCACGCTTTTGGGGCTTGAGCAACTGTTCGTCTTCGGCGGGACGCATTTGCAGGGATTGGACCCCGAGAGTGGCAAGGTCCTGTGGACGTTTCCGTGGACGAACACTCCCAAGGTCAATGCGGCGTTGCCGATCCCGATCGACGACGCGACGCTTGTGATCGGCAGTGGGTATGGCACCGGCGGTGCGCGGCTGAAGTTCGACGGATCGACCACCCCGTGGACGGTCGCCACCGAATGGAAGTCGTCCGACATGAAACTCAAGTTCAACGACGCCGTCCGCTTTGGCGGACATGTCTATGGATTGGACGAAGGGATTTTGGCCTGCATCGACCTCGCCACCGGCAAGAAGGCGTGGAAGAAGGGACGCTACGGTTACGGACAGTTGCTGCTGGTCGATGACCTGATCGTCGTCACCGCGGAGTCCGGAGACGTGGTGGTGGTGGCAGCGGACCCGAAGTCGCACCAGGAATTGGCCCGGCACAAGGTGCTCGAGGGGACCTGCTGGAACCAGCCGACCTTGGCGGGTGGACGCCTGTTCGTCCGCAGCGACGCGGAAGCGGCCTGCTACGAGTTCGCCGTGCGGAAGGACGCGGTGGCGCGGAGCGAGTGACGACGAGCCGTGCAGCGTCGCAGGAAATGGCACGCACCCTTCACCCTACGGGGCTTTGTTGCGCGGCAATCGGAATGCGATGGCGGGAAAAAGGCCGAGACGGATTTCGCACCGAGGGTGTGACCACGGTTGTCGGCGGAGGGAGTCTCTCGCCTCTTGTCAGGGGCTCGATGACTCTGTTGTGCCATGCTTGGCCCGGCTTTGCGGGACAAGCATGCGCTCGACAATCGCCAACGGATGGGACCAGAACACACGTGGGAATCGACGACGCGAGCGCGGTCCGGTTTGAATCTTTGATTCGACGGCGGACGTTGAAAACCTTGACGCCCCGTTCGGCATAGCAACCGCAGCCAAGGGGCCGATTCACCGCCCGCTCCACCACCATCGTGAGGTCTCGGGCGGTGGCGACACGCGCGAGCGAAGGTTCGTCAGCGCCTCGTCTTCGCGACGCAGATTCGCTTGGCGCGGAATGTCCCCCAACGGTGCCTGCACACCCCCCGCCACCTGCACGACGATGTCGCGCCGGTCAAACACCCGATGCGCGACGACGGAGTCGACCTCGGTGATGGGGGTCTCCGGCACGGGGCTGTAGCCCAGGTCCCGCCCGAACGGCGTTCCCGGCCAATCGATCCGTTCCCCCAGTCGCTCGGACCGCCACAACACCGCCAACAGGCCGAGGTCGAACAGATTCGCCAGATCGGCGAACACGGGATCGCGGCGGGCCAACTCGTCGTAATGTTTCGTGAAATTCTCGGCGAACTGTCGATTGACCGGTTCGGCGGCACCCGTCGCGATCCGTTCGCCCCGCTCGGTCACAAACTGGTTCTCGGACTGGACCAGGACCGACGCACCACGCAACTCGTACGCTGTGCGGGACGGGTCGTGGGCGATCGCGTCGTACCGCATCGTCAACCACCACCGCAGCGCCTCGATCGCACCCCCCATCCCTTGCGCCCCCTTCCCCTCTGCTTGTCCGGACTTGCGCAACAGCTTGAAGCAGTCGGGAACGTTCGGTCCGCCGTCGAGCTTTCCCAGGCCGACCAGCTTCATGCGGTAGTCGGCCACCACCATGACGCGCGCGGCCCGCGTATCCCGAGGCAGCCCCTGAACCACGACATCCTGTGCCCCGAGCTTCTCGTGCAATTGTTCGACCCAGCGTTTCACCGCGGAGGGACGGAGCGCTCCGCGGCTGTTCGACTCGTCGACGAACGCAACCACCGATTTGAGGTTGTCGGGACGGGGGTTGATCGAGCACCCGAACGTCGATTGCTCGGGTTCGGCGAAGAACCGGAACAACACGATCAGGTCGTCCAGCCGCAGCGGTGGTCGGCGAGAAACGATCCCCACCGGTTCCCCATCGGACAGGTACTCCCACCCCTCCGCAGGCCCGCCGATCAACACGTCGCGGGCCACGGGGTCGAGCGCGACGAAACGCAAGCGCGTGATGCCTCCCAGGTGTTGCATGGACGCGGTGGGGGGCAGCCCCGCGCGAGCGCGCTCGCGCACGGCCCGCTCCAGCGCGCGGAGCGACAGGACGCGCAACTCCGTACCGAGACGGGCCTCGTCCGAGAGGTCGGCCTGACGGAGCCTCGTCAGCGCCGCCCCACCGGGAAGTGCGCTGCCGTGTTCCTCGACCAGGCCGCGACGCAGCGCCGCCTCGGGGTCGACGAACACGCCGTTGATGTAGGGAGAGACGGAGCCGGCCCCGCCGACCGCGTCCCAACTCTCCGGGGCGATGGTCGAGGTGATGAGGTCGACGAGTTGGGTGAAGTCGGCTTGCGCGCCCCCGGCGGCCGTCGCGGAGTTGGCCTGCGGGCCATTCGCCCGGTCGTTCGTCAGGTCGCCGCCCACCCCCTCGAACAGCGGCTGTCGCAGTTGCGCGAGGATCGTATTGCGGAGACCGCCATCGGGAGCGCGTCGTGCCGTGCGCCAAGCGGCGGCGGGATCACCCCAATCCCGCTGGGCGTGGGCCACGCGTCCCAAAAGCCGGGATCGTTCGGCGGGATCCGCGGCACGTTCGGCGAGGTCCAGCGCGGGGGCGAATTCCCCGGCAGCCAAGTGGGCCTCGACGGAGTCGAGCGAACCGGATCCGGCAGGACCGTCGGCGGCGAGACCCCTCGACGAAGCGAATGCCGCCAACACACCCGCCGTCAACAGGCAGACTGCCCTGAATGGGTCCGCCTGGGACGGAATCTTTTGGCGAAAGCTTGCCGACGCGGCCGAGCCGATGCACGAGCGTTCCATAAACCACCTCCCGGAGACGGAACGGAAGCCCGGTCCACTTCTCAACCAAGATTGTCCCACGCCAAGGGCCTTATCGCGATGGATCGGAAACTCGGCATGCGTGACGACCGGGCGGGACTCGGCGGCCATGTCGCAGGGCGGTCGGCGGGACACTTCATAACAGCGCAAATCACGTAAAAATGGAGGCTTCCGCTGATTCAGCGTGCGCAGTTCCCGGAAAAACTCGCGTGCTTGTCCGGGGAATCGCAGATTCTGCGGAGAATTCAGGGGGTTTTGCGATTCCTGTTCATTGACACCGCGATTTCACACCGATTAACTACCCCCACACTCGCCGCGACGGTTGACGAGCGGGTCCCGGGGAAGGAACTCTCAAGGAGGCAAGCGATGGCCGAAGTCACCAAGCCGAAGTCGATCAGCAAGTCGGAATTCGTGAAGTCCTTGGCCGAAGCCACGGAATTGGACAAGAAGTCGGTCGTCAAGGTGCTGGAAGCCCTCGGCGCCCTCGTCGAAAAGAACCTGGGCAAGAAGGGTCCCGGCGTCATCGCCATCCCCGGCCTGGTCAAGATCAAGGTCGTGCACAAGAAGGCCCAACCCGCCCGCAAGGGTGTCAAGGTCCTCGGCCAAATCCGCGACCTGCCGGCCAAGCCCGCCAGCAAGAAGGTTCGCGTCCTCGCCCTCAAGGGCCTGCGCGAAATGGTCTGAGGAATCGGATTCGACTTCGGTTTGATCGGCGGCGGGTTTTGTTCGGCGATGGACGTCCCCGAATCGAACATGGCCTGCGTCACGGAACCCCGCGCTGTCCAGCGCGGGGTTTTTTTGCGCCCACACGCGTTCGACAGAGGATTGCACGAGGGATTACAGTGGTCTGACTGCAATCAGTCCGGGTGGTTCCACCATGTCTCCGAGGGGGCGATATCTTGCAACGACGCACATTTCTGACGCGCGGCGCGGCGGCTGGGCTGGGGGTACTGGGTGTTTCCGGACCTCGCGCGCTCCGCGCCGACGAATCCGCCACCTCTTCCGTCGGTCCCCTCAGAGTTTCCAACGTGAGTCAATCAAAAACGCCACCGATCGTCGACACGCATCAGCATTTGTGGGACTTGAAACGGTTCCGCCTGCCGTGGCAGAAGGATGCCCCGAAGCTGCAACGCAGCTTCCTGCCCTCCGACTACCTCGCGGCAACCGCGCGTCACAACGTCGCGCTTACGGTCTACATGGAAGTCGATGTCGAAGTCGCGCAACAGAACGACGAAGCGGACTACGTGCTCGATCTGTGCGGGCGCGACGACAACCCGATGGCGGGGGCCGTCATTTCCGGACGGCCCGCCGATGAAGCGTTTCCAAAGTACATGGCCCGCTTCCGGGAGAACGCCCACATTAAGGGCATTCGACAGGTGTTGCACGGGGAGGGGACCCCCGCGGGGTTCTGCCTGGCTCCGCAATTCGTGAAGGGGATCCAACATCTCGGGGAGATCGGCAAGAGCTACGACCTGTGCATGCGGTCGGGCGAACTCCTCGACGCCGACAAACTCGTCGCGCAATGCCCGAAGACCCGATTCATCGTGGACCACTGCGGCAACATGAGCGTGACCGACACCAACCCGGCGCACCGCGCCAAATGGCTGGACGGCATGAAGGCCCTGGCACAGCGGGACAACGTGGTCTGCAAGGTGTCGGGGATCATCGCGTCGGCCGCCGAGAACTGGAAACCGGCCGACCTGGCACCGAACGTCCTCGACACGATCAAGGTGTTCGGGATCGACCGCGTGATGTTCGCCGGGGATTGGCCCGTGTGTACGTTGCGGGCGGAATTCGGGCAGTGGGTGGACTGCCTGTCCGAGATCGTGAAGGAATTCTCGGAGACCGACCGCCGCAAGCTGTTCCACGACAACGCGGTGGCGTTCTACAAGTTGCCGAAGAAAGTCTGGAGCGCGAAGTGACACGCGACTCGGCAACGGTTAACCCGGTCGGTTCGGTGCTCGTGGCGGGATGCGGATACCTGGGCGAACGCGTGGCCCGGTTGTGGTTCGACGAGGGAGCGGAAGTCCACGCGCTCACGCGGTCCGCCGCACGCGCGGCGGAGTTCGAGCGCCGGGGTTGGCGGAGCGTGACGGGGGACGTGGCCGGAGAGAACGCGACCGGAGACGCGTTTCCCCACGGATTGCCCCCCGTGGAAACGCTCTTCTGGGGGATCGGGCTCGATCGCCGGAGCGGGAAGTCGCAACGCGAAGTGTATGTCGACGGCCTCGCGCGATTGCTCGCCGCGCTCCCCGCTCGGCCCCGCCATGTGATTCACATTTCGAGCACCAGCGTTTACGGACAGGCGGCGGGGGAAGTCGTCGATGAGGATTCCCCCTGCGAGCCGGTTCAAGACAACGGCCGCGTCTGCCTCGATGCCGAGCGGACGGTCCTGGCCTACGCGAACGACGAGACGCGTGTCGACACGCTCCGCTTGGCGGGGATCTACGGTCCGGACCGGCTGATCGGGCGTGTGGAGGCCCTGCGCGCCCGGCAACCTCTGTCGGTCAATCCGGACGGCTGGTTGAACCTGACGCATGTGGACGACGCGGCGCGAGTCGTCGTGGAATTGTCGCGGCGAGTGCGCGAGGGAACCGCTCCCGCGCGCCGTGTGTGGCTGGTGTCGGACGACCGTCCGTTGCCGCGCCGCGAGTTCTACGCGACTATCGCGCGGTTGGTGGACGCCCCGGAACCGATCTTCGACACGTCATCGCTGGACGAGCGCGAGCGAACCGGCCTCAACAAACGCTGCTCCAGCCGCCGCGTGCACGACGAACTCGGGCTGGAGTGGTTGTATCCGACGGTCGAGCAGGGACTTCGGCAGGCGATTGACTCAGCACGCGATTGAAACCACCGATTCACCTCCCTTCGAGAAGCCCGGAGACACTGTTTTCATGCCGACGATTGCCGCCGACAAATTGTCCCGTTTCGCCCGTGACATTCTCGAAAAGTCGGGAGTGTCCACGGACGATGCCCACATCGTCGCGGAGAGTCTCGTCGGGGCGAATTTGCGGGGCTACGACTCGCACGGGCTGATGCGACTGCCGTACTACGTCGACGCCATCCGCAAACAAGAGGTCGACCCGCGCGCGAAGATCGTCGTCGTGAGCGAGACCGCGGCGTCGATCACGGGGGACGGTGGCTGGGGGCTGGGACAGGTTCTGTGTCACGACCTGTTGTCGCGACTGGCCGACAAGGCGGCGTCGACGGGGATCGCCGCCGGAACGCTCCGCCGCGCAGCGCACATCGGTCGGCTGGGGGAGTACGCGGAAAAGGCCGCCGAACGTGGATTGGTGACGATGATGGTTGCCAACTCGCACGGTTCGGGACAGCGGGTCGCGCCGGTGGGAGGGATTCGCGGGCGATTGGGGACGAACCCGATTTGCGTGGGGGTGCCGGGAGGTGCCGAAGGTCCGTTCGTGCTCGACTTCGGTACGAGCGCCACCGCCGAAGGGAAAGTCCGCGTGCTGCGGATCGCGGGAAAAACGTGCCCCCCCGGTTGGTTGCTCGACTCGCAAGGCGAACCGACGACCGATCCGAATTCGCTGTATGGCGACCCGCCTGGTTCGATCCTGCCGATGGGAGGAGATCAGGCGTACAAGGGGTTTGGCCTGGCGTACATGATCGAACTCTTGTCGGGAGGACTTTCCGGCGGACAATGCGCGTTTCCCGGCGCGCCGCCGGCGAAGGGGAACTGCCTGATGTTGTTGGTGATTGATCCACGACGGATGGCGGGAGCCGAGGCAATGGCCCGCGAGGCGGCGGGGTTGGAAGCGTTTGTGCGCGGCACACCGCTCAAGGCGGGAGTGGATCGCGTCACATTGCCGGGGGACCCGGAACGCCGCTTGATGGCGGAACGCTTGCGAACCGGCCTGTCGTTCGACGACGCCAATTGGAATCCGCTGGTGAAACTCGCGGGGGAATGCGGAGTGGCGTTGCCCGGTTGAGGGAACTGCCCGGTTCATCCGGTGCGGAGCGTTTGTGCGCGCTCCGCACCGAACAACACGGCTTGTCGCTCTTCGTCACGCGCCCGGGCTTGTCGCCATAAACACCAGGTCGCGAAGGCGTTCACTCGGGTTTCTCGTACCGGAACGCGATCGTGGCCCGAGGCACGCCGTGCTCGCGTTTGACGCCGTTGAAGTTCGTCCGCACCTCTTCGCCGAACCCGGTCGCAATATCCTTGTTGACCTTCTTGGGGCGCGGAGCTCCGGCCCCCGGCGCGGCACTGCCCAGGTTTCCCGCGTTGCCGGCACTTCCGGTCGGAGCGGCGCTCCCCAACGTCGGGGCCGAACTGCCCGGAGCGGCGCTTCCGAACGTGGGAGCAGCGCTGGCGGGGGCCGCCGGAGCCGCACTTGCGGGAGCGGAGTCGTCCGACCGCACGGCGAACACCTGCGGTTCGTCGCCGGGGGGACTTTGCGAACCGGGCCAGCTCGCCTGGAACGTGGCTGTGACGATTCCCACTTCGTCCAGGGGGATTCCCGCGAGCGCCGCCGCCCCTTCTTCCACTGGCGTGATGCGAAACCGACTGGTTGTTCGCGAACTCTTGAACCACCCCAGAATCTCCGCCTTCTGACCCGGCGGAATCACCCATTTCGAGAACTTCGGCTCCATCTTGTCGGTGACGAAGCTGTACTCCCGCTCCTCGCAGAAGTGAAACACGTTGACGCCGTCCACCTTGAGCGTCACCGAGACTTCCTGCCGCGAGTTGTTGAACAGCACCAGCGAGTATTCCTCCCCCTGGTCGAGCGTCACATACGCCAGTCCCTCTTCTTTCTCGCGGAACCGTCGCGGGCTGCCCGCCGCCTTCAGTTCGATGCCGTACAGGGCGTCCTGGCTGCTGAACAGACGGGTCGAATCGTTGGCGACGAAGATCGTGTGCTTGTCGAGGTCCCGCAAGAAATCGACACCGCGCGACCGGCCCCCGGCGTCCGGGCGGAAGTGGGCCGTGGTGCCGGTCAGTTCGGCCAGGTCTTTACCGTCGTCCACTTCGTCGAGGCTCTTGAAGTTCGCGATCGCCCTGCCGCGCTTGTCCACGAGCGTTCCTTCGAATCGCAGACGGAACGCGTTCTCGTTCTCCTCGTCGCTGCGGACGAAGCGGGTTTCCAGCACATGCTCGGCGCGGGCGGCGATCTGCACACCGTGCGGCGCAAGACCCTCCTTGAGCTTCTCGATCATCCCCTGCGTGTTGCCGCCGGGAAAAGTCAGCACGCCGGTGTACTTTGGCGTGACCTTGGAAATGCCCCGGTCCTTGAGAGTTTGGGCGATGTCGTTGATCGTCCCCTCGAGCACCAGATCCAACGGAGCGGCGGACGACGGCGTCGGCACGACTCCGCACAATCCACCCAACAGCAAGGCCGACAACCACATCCGTCGCATGATCGCACTCCCCGATCGAACTCTCTGGGGGACTCGCCGGACCGCGCCGAAACCGGTGCTTGTGTCCGCGCCCGAGAGGTAAACGTGCCGCGCCGGAAAAAATCCGCGTCATTCGCCGAAACGGAGACGCCAACCGTTTGTCCGGCGGCGCCGGGCGAATTGCCGTACCCGGATCGACGACTCACGGTACGCCGTTTCAGCTTTCGTGGGTCGTTCCGTATTGACAGGCTTCAGCGATCGCCAAGAATGAATTCACTGTAATCCGAAAGTCCCCTTGAATCCGTGTCGGCTCATCTTTCATCGCGAAGCGACCCCATGCCCCAGACAGCCGCATCCACGTTTCGCCCGGCCGATGGCGGTGAATCGATCGGCACGGAAATCGACTGGTACGCCGCGGACGAGCATGTGTTCGTGACACCCCGCAGCAAGTCGCGGTTTCGGATCGACAAGGACCGCGCCATCAAAGTGCTTCAGGGGGATCGGGAAACCGGGCTTCAGATCGTGGCCCTCGTGGAGCGATTGGCGCGTTGGATCAGCGAATTCGAGCCGAACATCGATGCCGCGTTCCTCACCACGCAAGACTCCACGCTGTTGTTCGCCATCGTGACGCGCGGTGTCGAATGGGACGAGGACCTCTGCGACAAGCTGATCGATCTCAAGCTTGAGATCGCCGTCGACGACCACTTCAACAAGACTCCCCTGGCCGTGATCTGCATTCCCCATTGCCCACCCGAGTCGTACGTCGGATTTTTGGGCAGCGAGTTTTGCTGGCGATTCCATCGCGGGCCGAAACCGCCCCGGAAAGGAAAGGTCGCGAAGTGAATGCCCTCGGAGTTGGAGCACATCGCAATCGCCAACCAGAATCACGACCTTCTCAACCACCTGATCGATCACGAGAACGGTCGCTTCATGGCTTGGGTGGCGACGGTGGCATTCTACAAGGCCGTGCATGTCGTCGAGGCGGTGTTCTCCGGGCAGGACTTGAAGAACGCGCGGCATTCCGGGAGTCATGACGAGCGGTCGAGAACGCTGGGACGGTCGCAGTTCCATCTCGTGGCGAAGCCGTATGAGCACTTGCTGAACGTGTCGAGGGTCGCCCGGTACATGCACGGCGGTCACTCGGACTTCCTGGCGTACATCCCCAGGGAACGAGTTTTGGGCAACCTTCTCGGGAAACACCTGCGCGCCGTGGAGTGCGAATGCGCCAAATTCCTTTCCGAGGACGGCAAGAAAAGCCTTCGGCGGTACGAGCGCTTCGGGTCGTAATTTGCGTCGAAGTCGTTCGGTCGATGTTGCCGAAAATGAGCGTCTCCGACGGGGCTGTTCGTTGAAAGCCCCGTTTGGCGCCGAAGAACAGCCGCACCAGCACGCGAAACAAGCGTCGATCAAAGAGAGACGATCAATAATCGGTTGGTTCGCCTCACGCCGTGGCGATCAATTCCTTCATTTCGCGCACCGCGCGCTCGAAGCCTACCAACACGGCCCGCGCCACGATGCTGTGGCCGATGTTCAGTTCCTCGACACCCGCCAGCCGCGCGACCGGTTGCACGTTCCGGTACGTCAGCCCGTGCCCGACATGCAGGTGCAATCCTTCGCTCGTCGCGAACGCACCCGCCTCCCGCAGCTTTTCCAACTCCGTGGCCGTCTCGTCGGCGGAGACCGCGTCGGCGTACTTCCCCGTGTGCAGTTCGACCGCCTTGACCCCCAGGGCCTTCGTGGCCTCGATCTGCCGCACGTCCGGATCGATGAACAGGCTGACCTCGATTCCCGCCTCGTGCAGTTGCTCGACACACGCCCGCACCCGCGCGAGGTTGCCGATCACGTCCAGCCCCCCTTCGGTGGTGACTTCTTCGCGCCGCTCGGGAACCAGCGTCACCTGATCCGGCACGACCTCCAGCGCGATCCGCAGAATCTCGTTCGCGGCGGCCATCTCGAGGTTGAGCTTCACCTGCGCCGTTTGGCGCAACACCCGCAGGTCCCGGTCCTGAATGTGGCGGCGGTCCTCTCGGAGGTGGATCGTCAGCAGGTCCGCGCCGCCCAGTTCCGCCAGCGCCGCAGCCCAGACGGGGTCCGGCTCGATCGTCCGTCGCGCCTGGCGAATGGTGGCCACGTGGTCGATGTTGACGCCGAGACGACGCATGGAGACCACCGATTCCGTCAAAGTGCGAAAGTGTCTCGATCTTTGTGTGCCACGGCTGGCTTGCCCAGCAGTGCGGATCGCTCACCAGCGTCCACGATTTGTTTTCTTTAGACACGGATAAGGAAAAGAATTTATCCGTGTCTCATCCGCGTTCGACACTCGCGAGCCAACGGGGGTTCGCGAGCTGTCCGTCGAACTCAGTGCGTCCGCCCCGCCAGCGAATTCTTGCTTGCGGTTCGCGACCACCCCGCCATCCCTTCGTCGAGGAACTTTGTGAACGCATCCACGTCGACGATCCCACCGGTTCGGGAAAGTATCTTCGCGGGATCGAGCAAGCTTCCCTCCTCCGGGGCAATCACCGCGTAGGCGGGGAGCGTCACGTCGCCATACCACGCCCGTTGCAGTTGTCCGTTGAACTTCAGGATTTCCGACGCTTTGTCCCGGTCGCGGATGTACGGCACACGGTCGGTGAAGACCTGCACCCGCACGAACCGCCGCAGCCGCTCGCGGACTTGCGGATCGGCCAGCGTCCCCTTCTCCATCAGACGGCAGTTCACGCAGTTGACCCCCGTGAAGTCCAGGAACAGCGGCTTCTTCTCGGCCACCGCCACCTTGAGGGCCTCGCGAATATCGAGCGCGTACTGCAAGCCGTCATGTTCAAGCGATGGCCCGATGTCACTCGGCACATCGCTCTTCGGTTTCTCGAATTTCGGCGGCAGGAAGGCGTAGATGTTCTGCCAGAGTTGCCCGCCGGGCTTTTCGGTCGAGAGCAACCCCACCGCGAGGTACGCGGCCAATCCGAGGAAGCTCATCGCCGAGACCAAGCGTACCACGCTGATCGATTCGGTCGGCGTGTCGTGCGCCGTGTGATACAGGCCCAACAGGTACATCCCGGTCGAGATGGCGATGACCATCCACGCCGACAGCACCAGTTCGTGGTCGAAGATCAGCGGTGTTGGGTTCCAGCTCAGGTCGGCCACGCTGAGGAATTTGAACGCGGCGCCCAACTCCACCATCCCCATCGTGACCTTCACGACGTTCATCCACCCCCCGCTCTTCGGCAGCTTTTTCAGCATGCTCGGGAACAGCGCGAGGAAGAAGAACGGCAACGCGAACGCCCCGGAGAACGCCAGCAAACCCAGGATCGGCCACAACCGGTCCCCTTGCGAGGCGGCCACGAGCAGTCCCCCGGCAAACGCGAATGTGCACGTGAACGACGTCAGTGTGAACGTCAGCGCCATGAACAATACGCCGACGATTCCCCCTCGACTCTCCTGCCCAGCAGAGAACGACAGCAGCCAACCCGGCATGCGGATCTCAAACAACCCCAGCAGATTCAGCGAGAAGAAGATCAACACCCCGGCGATGAACAGGTTGAGCCAGCCGTCGTTGGCGACTTGTGTCAATTTTCCCGGATCGAAGATCACACTCATCAGGAACCCGAGACCGGTAAACGTCGCCATGATCCCAACGCAGTAGATCATCGCCAGCCGTAACGGGTTGTGATGCTCGCGTTCTGCCTGCTTGAGGAAGAACGTCACCGTGATCGGCACCATCGGGAACACGCATGGCGTGAGGAGCGCGAGGAACCCCGCCGCGACCGCCGCCAGCAGGAACACCCCGAGGCCCTTCGATTTGTCGATGCTGCCGACCGCCGCCGATGTCGCACCGCTCCCGCTCGATCCGGTCCCTGGTGGAGGTCCCGCAGGGGTGGCGGCAGCGATCGCCCCGGCGACCGCCTCCTCGTCCGGTACTTGTGGCAACGCGTCGATGAACTCAAGGGCGGCGGGGGTGTCGAGTTCCTGCGCGACCTGCAGCACGGCCGGAGCCGCATCCTCCGCGTCGCCGACTTGCACTTCCCCCTGGAACGCGAAACCGATCGGGTTCAGGCAGCCCCCCTCTTTGCAGATCTGGTAAGCCACCTTGCCGGAGAGAGGAACCGCCCCGGCGGGTGCGGATTCGGGAACCTGGAATTGCCGGGTCCACACCGAGGTCCCTTCATGGTGGCGCTCGGTCAGCCCCGTGTAACCCTCGCTCGGAGATTCGGTGGGCAACGGACCTCGGAAGAAACTTCCTTTGGGCTGCAAGGAACCGTGTTCCGTTACGGCCAGTCCCAATCGCGTCGGCCCCGAGCCGTCTCCGTCCAACCGTTGATGCTGGGCGTAGATGTGCCAACCGGGGGCGAAAGAGCCCTTGATGGAGATCGTGACCGTCCCCCCGGGCTTTACCACGCGCGGAGTGGCCGTGACTTCCCACGTCGCCACCACAGCCCCTTTGAATGGCTGTTCGAACTTCGGCTTCCCCGTCCCGCCCGGGGCAGGTTCCCCGCCGCGAACCGGGGCGGGTTCCGCCGGAGCTTCCGCCGCTGGTTCCGTCGGAGCCGGTTCCTCGACAGGTGGCACACTGGCTGGCGGTTCGGGAGCTTGCCCTAGCACCAACTGCGCCGACAGTTGGACCGGATCTGGCAGATAACATTGCGACGAGTCGCACACGCCGTAGTCGATCTCGACCGACACCGACGCGCGGTCCCCCTGTTTGAGCTTCGGATCGACCTTAAGTTCTCGCGAGAAAACGACTTCCGACTTGTATTTCTCCAGCGTCACTTCGACCCCGCCGAACCCCTCTCCCTTTTCGGACTCGGGGGGCTTGGAGGGGGTGAACGCGGACTCTCCAACCGGAGCCAACCACTCGAAATCGGACAGCGAGATTTTGGTGGGCTTGCCCCCCTCCCCTTGGGTGAGGGAGTAGATGTACAGGCCGGGAGCAGGCGTCGCGACGATCTCCAGACGGACGTTCTCACCCGCAGCCGGTGTGGGGGGATTGAACCGCGTTGTGAACTTCACCCGCTCGGACGCCGGAACCGGTTTCGGCTTCAAACCGAGCAGGTCCCCGAATTTCTTGGGGGGGGCGGCGTCGAGACGGACGCAAATCGCGAGCAACATCAATCCCGCCAAGGGGATCCGTCGCCCCGTCAGCAGAGATTGCCATCCCACAACGGCTGGCCGAGAAAGCTCAACCCGGTCGGTTCCGTGGTTCCGTCGCATCGTGTACGTCCCGTGGTCGAAGCCGCGCGGAAACATGTCCGCAAGTCCATTTCCGAATACGACTTGCGCCGTTTTCAGCAAGTCCCGCCGAGCGGCACTCCCCTCGAGAGGAACCCGCTCCAACGTTCGGACGCTCCCGCTCCAGCCAACCTTACGGACTGCCGCAAGGGATTGTGGGGAGGATTCCCGATTCGCGCAATCTTCGGATTTTATCGGCGATGGCGGCTTCGGGACCAGAGCGATCCGCCGCTCGCCCGCATTCCTTAACGGATGAGCGCGGCCTTCGGCCCGGTTGGCACCGCCAATATTTCTATGACTATGGAAATATAAGTCAACCCCGCGGCCGAGCGCTAGGGCTTTCGCTTTGTTGGATTTGGGCGTTGTTGGACCTGGGGTGGCCCGGGCTGGACCGAAAGGAAGCCCCGGTCTTGCGATTTCATGAGGTTTTCCGGGGTTTCGCCCAAAGCGGCTCCAACCCCGGCCACCCCTGTTTCTGCGACAGGTTGAACAAGGCGAAGGCCCTGGCCTAGCGCGGCGCGGGTTCGCAAGCCTCGGTTCGCTGTGCGATGATGACCTGCGGTCGTCACGTAACATTGCCCGCCTGCCCCCGTTTTCCCGGAGTATTGGGTATGCACCGTTGGATTCTGGCCGTGAGTGCGGGGTGCTGCGTCTGGACGGGACCGCTCGCTTTAGCCGCTCCGAAATACTCCGATCCCGCCCCCAAACGCCATGAGATCACCGCGCGGGCCTCGGAGATCGACAAACGGGCTCAAGCCCACCCGGAAATCGGCTTCGTGTTCGAGAAGGAGGGCAAACCCGCCGACATCCAGCACGCCGTCGTCGATACCCGCGTCCCCGCTCGCGGCAAACTCGTCATCTGGCTGATGGGACAAAATCGTGAGTTGTTCGACCGTCTGTCGGGGTACGGCCTGCACGCCATTCAAGTGCATTACGCCAACGGATGGTTCGGCAAACTCAACAAGGAGCCGCCTCCCGACGACCAGTATCTGGGCCGCATCCGACTGGAGGCCGCGCTCGGCAAGGATGTCAGCGATGCCATCGCCATCCCTGAACCGGACGGCATCTCGGAACGAGCCACCCGCTACGTGATGTGGCTGGCGAAGAACCACAAACCGGGACGGTGGGACCAATTCCTCGCGGCGGATCGAAAGTCGCTCAAGTGGGATTCGGTGATCCTGGCGGGGATCTCCCACGGCTCAACGACCGCCGCCCGGTTCGCACTCGAACGCAAAGTCGACCGAGTCGTCATGTTTTCGGGCCCGCGCGACCAGTTGGAACGGTGGTACACACTCCCCTCCGCGACTCCCAAAAACCGCTTCTTTGCGTTCACGCACGTGCTCGATGGCGGTTGGACCGCCGACCACTATTGCCGTTCGTGGGAGCTGCTGGGCTTGGGCGAGTTCGGTCCGGTGGTGGATGTCGACCAAACCCCCGCGCCGTTCGGCAACTCGCGGCGATTGGTGACTGCGGCCGACGTGAAGGGGGACGCCAACCGCGCCCACGGGGCGTCGATCCCGGGCGGAGCGGCTGTCAAAGGTCCCGACGGCAAGTTCCTCCACGAGGCTGTCTGGCGGTATCTGTTTTTGCACCCGGTGGACGAGGTCGGGACCCGCGTCGACGCCGATCCCGAGTGCAAGCTCGATCACACCCGCAAGTGATCGCCGTAGCTTGTGGCGCGACACATCCGCGCCCAGGCCATGCCTGCGGCCCCTCGCCGCTACGTTGAAAATCCCCCCCGTCCCGTCGACGATGTTCGACCGGGGAACCCTCCCGCAGAGGTTGCAGAGTCGCATATCTTCGTGCGGCCGCTTCGGAAGTTCGCGACCGACCACTCCCCGTCACAATTTCGCCGCCACCGTTCCCCCCTCACCACGCACCTTGCTCGTCGCACTTCGAACGGATTCGTCAGCCGATGCCCCGCATTCAACAACTGCCCCCCCAGGTGTTCAACAAGATCGCCGCGGGGGAGGTCATCGAGCGTCCGGCGAGCGTCGTCAAGGAGCTGCTGGAAAACTGCGTCGACGCCGGGGCCAAGCGGATTGTCGTCGAAGTCGACGCCGGTGGTTGCGATCGCATCTGCATCACCGACGACGGCTGTGGCATCCACCCGGACGACCTCGAATTGGCGGTCTCCTGTCACGCTACCAGCAAGCTGCAAACCGCCGACGACCTGTTCCGCGTGCGCACGTTCGGGTTCCGCGGCGAGGCGCTGGCGTCAATCGCCGAGATCAGCCGCTTGGTCGTCCGGTCCCGTCAGGCCGACTCCCCCGAGGGACGCGAGCTGCGCGTCGATCTGGGTCGGCACCACGCTCCGGTCCCCTGTGGCTGTCCGGTCGGCACACGGATCGAGATTTCGGACCTGTTCGCGAACACGCCGGTGCGCCGCAAATATCTGAAGGGGGTCTCGACCGAGTTCGGGCATGTGGCGGACCAGTTCACGCGGATTGCCGTGGCGCATCCGGGACTGCACCTGGTGTTGCGCCACAACGGGAAGCTCGTGTACGAACTTCCCGCGACCGCGAATCTCCTGGAACGGATCTCGCTGTTCTTTGGCGGGGAGTTCGCCGACAAGCTGATCCCCGTCGATTCGCTGGTCGGCGCGGTTCGGCTTTCGGGGTACGTGGGGCACCCTTCCCTCGCCAAGTCCACCCGCAAGGGGCAGTACCTGTTCCTGAACGGACGCTACATCCAGGACCGCAGTCTGCAACACGCGTTGACCGAAGCGTATCGTGGCCTGCTGATGGTCGGGCGCAATCCGGTCAGCTTTCTCTATCTGGAGATGCCTCCCGAGGAAGTCGACGTCAACGTCCATCCGACGAAGTCCGAAGTGCGGTTCCAGGACGGCCAGCAGTTGTATCGCCAGATGTTGGCCGCCATCCGCACGCGCTTCCTGTCGATGAAGCTCGACGGCGAACTCCGATTGCCCGGCGCGGCGGAGGGTGCCCCCCGCCAGTGGGACACCGCCAGCCCGGACGGAGAGGGGGGACCGGACGGCCTCGAAGGTGCGGGTGCTCCCGCCGACCGCCCCCCGAGCGAAGTGCGCCGGGAACTGGCCGATTGGGCCATGGCCCAAACTTCCGCTTGGGACCGCACTGAGCCATCCTCCGCCGCCAGCGCTCCTGGTTCGTCCGACGAAGGCCGGTTGTGGTCACCGCACGCCCCTCCCACCGGCGGCGCGGCCCCGAAGTGGACGACTCCCGAGCCGCGCTTCGCCGCCGGCCAGCCGCGCCGCTTGCCTGCCGAGTTCACCGGGGCCGGTGCCAGCGCGGCCGCGTTCGACAACACCACCACCGCCACGCTCGACGATGCCCCCTCAACGGCGACAGGTTCCGAAGTGGACGCGAGCAACGTCATCGGAGAGACGCAGGCTCACACGGCCCTGGCGACGGACGCCTCGCGTGCGGAAGTCGTCACGGCGACGGAACCCCCCGCACCGGCGCGGGCGATGCAGATCCACGACTGTTATCTCGTGCTCGAGACCGCCGAGGGTTTGCAGGTCATCGACCAGCACGCGCTGCACGAGCGCATCCTGTACGAACAACTCCGCGAGCGGGTGCTGGCCGGGCGCATCGAATCGCAACGATTGCTCATCCCGCAGCCGGTCGAGGTCCCCCCCGGCGAAGCGGCCTTGTTGGGCGAACACGCGGACGTGTTGGGATCGTTGGGACTGGGGATCGAGGAATTCGGACGGGGAACGGTGTTGGTGACCCGCTATCCGGGCATGCTGTCGCGCACCGATCCGGCGAAGATCGTGCGGGATGTGGTCGACCTCCTGGCGACGGCGGGCAAGAACGCCTCGCGCCGCGACCTGATCGACAGCCTGCTGCACATGATGAGCTGCAAAGCGGCCATCAAGGCCGGCCAGAGACTGGCCCCCGAGGAGATCGACACGCTGCTGGCCCACCGCGACCTCGTGGCCGACGCCCACCACTGTCCGCACGGACGCCCGACCGCCCTCAACCTCACCCGCGCGGAACTCGACCGCCAATTCGGGCGGCTGGGGTGATGATCCGTCGCATGGAATGGTCGCCCTTCGCTTCGAGAGGGTGATCTTTTCGAGCGAGCGGTGGATTCGCGATGGAATCCTGATGCGTGAGCGAGGGACCCGGTGTGGAACTCCGGGAGATCGTGATCTGTCGGGAGCGCGGGGTCCCTCGCTCACGCTTGTTGAAGTTGCGCAATTTCTCTCGGGAAGTCGCCGAGAAATCGCAGAACACCGGTTTTTGTGGTCTCACGCAGAGGCGCAGAGACGCAAAGGATTTGTCTTTCCCTGCGTCTCTGCGCCTCTGCGTGAGAATAAAAACCCTTGAAATCCCAGTGTTCTCTGCCGCTCCTCGGGGAATAGCGCAACTTCAAAACTCACGCTTCGGGTTTTCAAACAGTCACAGCCACCCCGCCGAACGGAACACCCGGCGGCACGGCGGGGATGCTCGCCCTCCGTAAGGACCAACACCGACATGGACCACGGGCGAGTGGCCGGGGTCGGATTGCCGAGAAGAATCGAGCACAATCGAAGTGTGCGCCGCCGGCAAGCTGTCGTCGGAAGTCACGCGAATCCGGGAGCGATTTGCCTGAAGGCCAACCGCCCGGTGAGGTTGAGCGTTCCGCAGCAAAGGCACGCGTCTCACATGACATCCGAAACCGTTTCCTCACCACCACCACCGAGACCGACCACGGCTGCCGCGACGCTGTTCAGCAATCCAAAGGCCGCCGTCGGCCTTGGAATCGTTCTGCCGCTCGTGTGCGTCATCTGTGATCCGCTTGTTTTTCGTGGCACCACAATTCCGCCTCTTCTCGGTTCGTACAGAATATCCGCCTATGGCTACATGGCGTTCGCAATGCTCGCTCTTGCCGCCTGGCTGACAACGCGGCGATTGCCATCTCTCTTATGTGGGTTCCTCATCGGCGGCTGCGTGTTTGCCCTCGTACTGGGCATCGTCCTGCTTCCCATCAGTGCCATCGGCCTTTTTGCCATCATCGGGATTCTCGGCTTCTCACCCTTCTTGACGGCGGCCACATTCTGGTACTGCGCCATGAACGCGCGGAACGCGGCGGGGGACCGCTTCAAGCCATTACTTGCCGCACTCGCATTTGCTTTCTTCGTTGCCTTGCCAATCGGTATCCAGTCGTATGTCGTGCACGTCACAGAGCAGGCCATGACCATGCTGGTCAACGGTTCGGATCAGTCCGCGGAACGTGCAATTCGCCGACTCGAAATGCTCGGACCGGTCATCGATCCCGATGTGCTCGCTTGGCGCTTCGCCGAAGCGAAGTCCGAAGAAGCTCGCAATCGTTTGGCCAGCGCCTATGGTCGGTTGACGGGAAACGATATCCAGCGTCGGCTCGATCGATTACGCGACTGAATCCCGCTTTACGTGCCTCGATCTCAAAACGAATGCCCCAATGGTTTGGCGGTGTCGGATGGCCGGGACCGCATGCCCAACGTGGCTCGGCATGCTTGTCCCGAAGCGGGCCAAGCATGGCACCGGGCGCGGTCGAACTCGCCAAATTCCCCCAGATCGCGCCGCACCACTTCGCGGTACATGAAGACGATGGCATTCAACGCCTGATTCTGGGCCGAGGCGGAAACCGTGCGGTTGACGGCCAAGTGCGTCAGAAACGCCCGGACTTCCGTCGGCCCCATCTCCTGCGGATGCGTTTGTTGTGAAATAAGATGAACCGCTTGACCCAGTCCACTTAGGATTGCTCAGTGCGATACGCCAAGTGCTTGGCGCGACAGGCATTGGCCACTTGATCCAGAAACCGTGGTTCGCTGGACTGACCGGGGCGAGCCGAAGGGGCGGCCGCACGTTGAGCGTCAAAGTTCGACTGTGAATATTGCGGCATCGCATGGACGCCAAGTGCGGTGTAGCATGGATTTCTGTCTGGCGATCCGTCACAACACATTTGCCAGCCTGACGCATCAAGATTGACAAGCCCATGCCGCACCGCCAAACTGCGGTAATATTCTACCGCACTTCGGCGGTCGAATACCTGTTATCCGACTGATCACTACCGTACTCAAATCGGATGCATCGTGAATGAAAACAAATTCAATCTATTGTTTGACGAACTCTTGGTTGGAACGGTCGTTCATTCTGACTTTGATTTCCCACGAGCGTTCGGAAGATACACCGTTGCGTTGCCGGACGATGATGATCCGACCAATCAACTCATTCACGCTTATATTCGCTACTCGGTTGAGGCGTGCCGACTTATGATGATCGACGATTCCGACGACAGCGATTGGCAACGGTACCAAGCCGAACACGAAATAAAATACATTGACTTGATCGAATCTGATTACTGGTGGCTGGTTGATGGAAATCGGAGAACGAACATCGTGATCCCCAACTTCTGTACGGACAATGAACTGGTTTGGACACTCAATTGACGGCGCGAGCATGCCAGCCGTCGGATAACAATGGCATGAACGCGGAGCCGCCGACAGCGCGTTTTTCAAGTTGAGCATCGATCGCGGCGGCCCGGTTATGCCAATCGTTAGGCATCAAGCGAGCACCATGACCGATTCCACCGACAAGCAGACACTCTCGTTAGCAGCTTATCGGCTCGCAGAAGAGATTCGCGACGGACGGTGGCGTCATGTGGTTGAATTATCGCGGAAGCCAGCACCATCCTGTGTCGAGTTGACGGATGAGTTGCAGAAGCGTTGCCCAGGATTTTTGCTTGCTGATTATCGGCGGGCTTTAGCAGACGGTTTATTTGAGACACGATGATTTTGATGCCTAACCATGCGCTGCAGCGAACCCGGCGATTGCGTCGCGGTTGCAATCCATGCGTCTCGTGCGCCGGGTCGCTGAGCTTGGGGCGTTATTCCCGAAACCAAAAACCAAAAACCATGAGTGCAATCATGAGCGATACAAATTCAACCCAATCGGCTTCTCGTTCGCCTCAGTCCCTTGCTCTCACGAATACCGTGATTCTCGGAGTCTTTATCGTTGTCGCAGCGGCCTCTCACGCGTTGCTCAGTTCTCGAATTGTAGCAACCGCACCGCCACTCTACGTCGACACGGTAGTCGGGGAGATACTTGTTCGCGAACAAGGGGGCGTTGCTCATCACAAATGCAATGGGTTCAAAATCGAATGCTACGAATCTTTTGTCGTCATCTACGTCGACAAGGAAAAGGAGCCAAGTTGGACTGGCAACTACGTGCTCACCTACCCATGGTCGAAGATTGAACATCTCACGATGGCAGGGCAGAAAACTAATTCGTGAGAGTCGGGAATAACAATCCGCTGCACACGGAGCCGCGGACCGCGCGGGTTTGAAATGGAAAGTCGTTCGCCGCAGCCCGGTGAACGGGGTCGTTACTTCTGTCTCACGATTCCCCTGTGCCAGGTGAATTCGAATTTCTCCACTCGGCCCACGCGCGGGTCCCGCAGCGGGCCAGGCAGGACACAGGGACAGGCACACAGGACGCGATCGCCCCCTCACAGCCGGAACAACCGCCGGAGCGCGTCCAACAGGCCGTGCGGTGTTCCTTCGCGGGATTCGTCGCGGAGGGCTTCCAGCGGGGGATGGAGCAGTTTGTTGACCATTTGCTCGATGGTCTTTTCGATCTCTTTCCGGTCTTTTTCGAGGTGCGGCAGCTTCTGGAACAGGCGGGCCGTTTCCTGTTCGACGACCTCGCGCCATTGGTCGCGCAGGCGGCGGATGATGGGGCCGGTGGCCCGGTGGTTGAGTTCCGCGAAGAAGCGGTCGGTCTCCTCGTCGACGATCTTCAGTGCGGCCTCGACGTCGCGCTGACGGGTGCGGCGGTTCTCGTCGCACACGGCCTGCAGGTCGTCGATGGTATAGAGGAACACGTTGTCGTCGAGGTCGCGCACTTCGGGGGGGAAGTCGCGCGGTACGCCCAGGTCGAGAATGAATACCGGCTTCGTTCCCGAGCGGCGTCGGACCTCGCGGAACTTCGCCGTGTCGACAAGGCGCACGCCGGTGGTGGCGACGATCACGTCGGCGTCGACGAGGGCGTCGTCCAGCGCTTCAAGCGAGCGGGCTTCGCCACCCCAGTCGCGAGCCAGCGTTTCGGCCCGCTCCAGCGTGCGATTCACAACGACGATCCGCCGCGCCCCTTCGTCCTTGAGGTAACGGAGCGTCTCTTCGGCCATCTCACCCGCGCCGATCACGAGCACGGTTTTGTCGTCGAACGACTGAAAGATGTTCTTGCCGAAATCTCCCACGGCCACGCTGGCGATGGAGGTTCGCCCGTTGACGAGATTCGTCTCGGTCCGGATTCGCTTGGAAACTCCCAATGCCCGCTGGAAGAGGGAATGCGTGAGGGGTCCGGTCGACGCCTGCTGCTGGGCGAACGTGTACGCCTCTTTCACCTGGGCGACGATCTGCGGTTCCCCCAGGACCATGCTGTCGAGACTGGCGGCCACCTGAAACAGGTGGCGGACGGCGTCGGGACCGGTGCGCTCGAAGAGCGTCCCCGCGAAACGTTCGATCGACAACTGGTGGAATTCCGCGAGGAACTCGGACAGCGCCTGATGCGAAGGGAGCCGCTCGGCCTGTTGCTGGGCGGTGTACAACTCGACGCGGTTGCAGGTCGACAGCAGCACGACCTCGCTGTGCGGGAAGCGGCTGCGCAACGTTTCATAGGCTCGCGGCAAATCCCCCGGCGCGAACGCGAGGCGGCTGCGGACATCGAGATCGGCGGACTGGTGATTGCAGTACAACACCTGGAGGTTCATGGTCGGACCTCCCTGGTGTTGGCTGCGGGCGTGGCGTTGGAGTCGGGCGCGCCGCCGTGCATTCCCGCGTGGTTGCGGCCGGTGAACGCCTGCAAGCCGACAATCGTGCAGAGCAGCACCGCCCCGGCCGTCGCCGCCAGCCACGCCACTTGCTTGCCGGTCGAACGGGGCCGCGTCGACAGCCAGACCAAGCCCCCCGCCAACAGCGTCCACACGGTCAAACCCGCCAGCACCTGCGGATCGAGAAACACCGCGGCGGACGGGCGAGCGGAAGGTCCCAGACCGAGGATGACTCCCGTCACGACTCCCAACGTCAAGAATCCGAATCCGGCAAACACCAACCACCGTGTTCCCGACGCGAGCGATTCGAGACTCGGCATCTTCCACGACGCATGACCGTGCCGCGGACTTCTTAACCGCCGGTGCTGCACGAGATACATCACGCTGGCGAGGAAGGCCCCCGCCATCGAAGCGAAGCCGATCGCCAGCCCCGAAGCATGCAACATCGTCCAGCGGCGACGGCCGAGTTCGACCAGCGGATCGTCCCCCGCTTCGCGGCCGGTCGCGTACGACGTCAGCACCAGCGCCAGCACCAGCGGGAGTGCGAACACCCCCAGCGACACGTCGCGGTCCAGCAGCGCCGCCGCCAGAAACCCCGCGACGATCAGCCACGCCAGGACGAGCAGCCAATCGTGGGCCGAACCGACCAGCGGCGGCAGACCGTTCGCCTGGCTGCGTTTGATCAAATACAGGCTGTGAGCGACCAGTCCCGCCGCCCCGGCGAACAGCATCCCGTTCCGCTGCCACTTCGCGGGCCGCCAGAGGCGTGCCACTTCCACCCCCAGCGCCACGAGGTAGCTGGCGAGGAAACAGAACACGGTGATGTTGAGCGTGGTCAGGGTGGGCACGGGTTCGTGACCGCTACGGGTAACCCTGGCGAACATGACGGTCGCGCCGACCGCCGAGAGTGCCCGGGACAACTCATCATACCACGCGGGACGGTGAGAACACGCGCGGTGGGGCTCGCCGCCGGGCCTTCGCCTTTTTCAATCTGTCGAAGAAGAAGGGGTGGCCCCGGTTGCCGACGACTGGGGTCTGTGTTGCGACGCAAGGATGCCGGTGATTCTGCTCCCCTCTCGCGAGTCTCTTCGTCCCCATGCTCGTCCATCACGCCAAGCCAATGTTCACTTGGCAAAGCCTTAGCTCACTTGGGCAAGCCACCGTTCGCCCAGACTGTTTCGAGGACAGTCCGTCCCTCAAAACCCTCCGCGACCTCCACTCCGCGCTCCCGGCGACGGTCCACCGCACCGACGGCGGGACGATTGTCCGTCCGCCTCAATACCACAACTCGAAGTACCGGTTGAACCACGGTGCTATAGACGGGAAGTGCTCCATCGTCATCTCCATGGGCACCACGTACCAAGTGATCCCGTCTCGCACCCAAGCCGGCAAACTGTTGCCGAAGCCGAAGATCCAGATCATCGGCCCGATCGAGAGGACGTACAGGAGGGGCATCGCCAGCAGTCCCAGCGCGGTCGCCCCGATGGCGAAGGGGCCGACGCGGCGATTCGGGAGCGTCTCCGATTCCGACATGGCGGACTCCTTTCGCACTTGGGGGTTACGGCCTCCTCCCGAACTTAATGGGACTTCAGGCCCGCCGTGTTGACGGCGATCACGCGGTACGAGTGCGTTTTTCCCGGCTCGGCGGTCGTGTCCTCGTAGCGCATTTCGACCAAGGGCTTCGTGGGGGTGTCGCTGTACGACAGGTTTTGAAAAATCGGTCGGCCAAACGGGTTCTTCGGCTCTTTCGGGAAGGGAGTCAGCGGTTGGCCGTCACGCTCGATGAGGAACCCGGCCAAGCCGCTTTCCAGGTCGGCATCCGCTGTCCACGTCACGATCTTCCCGTCGACGCGAACGTTTGTGGGAGCGGGCGGGGGGGACGTGTCGGAGACTTTTGTGTCGCGCGAGTATTCGGTCCATGCGGTTGCGACGGTTTCATTCGGGAGCCACAGTGACGTTGCCACGTCTCCGGCATACTTTCCCGCCGGCATGGGGGAAACGATTTCCGAGACTCCGACGTTGAGCGGCGCCAACCAGCCGTCCCCCTCGGACAATGGTTTGAGCGGTTCGCCCGGCTGGCCGGGGAGCCGCGCCGTCAGGCAGGCGTCGAACCACGGCATGGCCAGATAGCGCTGGTTGCCGCAGTCGTGGCTCGACAGGGGATCGATCGACACGCCGATCAGCGAGCCTTTGGCTCGCATCTCCTTGAAGAACGTCTCGTTGCCCGGCCAGACACCGGCGAAGCGACCTTGCTCGGTGACCCCCTCTTTCGTGCCGAGGTTGCACATGACGGGCACGCGAAGCGCGCCCTCGGGGATCGTATGCGGCTTGGGCTTTCCTTCGACGGCCGTCAAAGCCGGGACCCCCGATCGCAGCCACGCGGCAGCCACGCGCTCGGGGTGCAGCATCAACATGCCCCCCGCCCAATGCCCGCCGCCGCTGTGCCCCCACAAGGCCCACGGGACGGTGGCCAACTCCGGGTGACCCGAGAGCGTCCCCAATTCCCGCAAGGCTTTCTGGAACACCACGTCCGATCCGTTGCGCGGATCGCACCACATCTGGCAATCGGCCTTTTCCGGCTGTTCGTAAGTGGGGGAGAGCAGTGCACAGCCATGCTTCTTCGCCAAAGCTTGCCAGTGCAGGTCGAACGCCCCGGTCTGGCCCGATTTGCACGATCCCTCGCCGCAGCCATGCTGGTGCACGATCACCCCCCGGAGCGTTTTCACGCCGGGAGGAATCCAGACCGTGTGGCCGACGGGATAGATCAGTTCGCCCGGTTGAGCGGAGGCGTCGTACCGCACGCGATGATAAGGGGGCGCTGCGGGGAGCGCGTTGACGTAAGCAGGTTCCTGAGCGAGGACCGGTCGCGGGATCGACGAACCTGCGACAAGGATCAACGCGAGTGTCAGGTGGCAGCGCATGCAGATTGCTCCCGGTGTCCGTTTGTCGAAGGGTGTCCGTTTGTCGAAGGGTGTCCGTTTGTCGACGTCAGCGTCTTGTCGCGACGAGTCGAAGTCAACCGGGCTATGGAATCCACCATTCGAGGTATGCATCAAATGCGGATGCGACGGTCGGCGAGTACTCCACCGCGAGCCCGATCGGTCGGTAGAAGTACGCCAGGACCTTTTCCGTGGTGTCGGAGAAATATCCGAGGCTTTGAAGCCGACAGGCCGGTCCGATCGACGCGACATACAACACCGGCAGCAGCATCAACAATCCCGCAGCCGCGAAGCGGAACGTGGCGATCCCGCCGGGAGAGGTGTTTTTGTCCGAGGTTTCCATCTACGGCTTTTCCGAGACCGGCCAGACTCTCTCGATCACGGCTTGCGACGAGGCGACATGACACCCGGCCGTGCCCGACGTTTCCGGCCACGTTACGGCGTCCACAGGTCGGTGTACGCGGACAACCATCCTTCGACGACCGGGGAGAATTCGCAAGCGGCGATGATCGGCAGGTAGACGAACATCAGGTATTCGGCCGTCTGTTCGGAGATCAGTTTTCGCTCGATCAGCCACACAAAGGGTCCGGTCGACGCGACGTACAGCACCGGCATCAGCAGCATCAGGCCGATGACCGAGAACGACATCAGCGGTGAATGGCGACCTGGTGGAGTGTCGTGGGATGCATCCGACATGGCGTTACCCTCGGTCAATCTGCGAGACGGATTCCCTGGATGGTACGACGACGAACCGCAGTTCCGGAGGCCGACGGTTGCCACCGGAGAGCTTTGGCAATGCCGCTATGGCTCCAACCACTCCATGTACGCGCAAATCGCGGTTTCGAGAAGCGGCAACTGATCCGCCAACCAGCCCAGCGGAATGAACATCACTCCGACCCACTCCGCTGCGGATTCGGAAATCAAGCCCCGTTGGAAGAGCCAATACCACACACCGAACGACCCGACATACATCGCCGGCAGCAAAACCAGCAGTCCCGCCGCCGCGCCCCACATCGTCAGCGAATGGCGGCGCGGAGTCGAATCATCGGGGGTGGTGGACATGAGGCGTTCCTGGAGGATTCCGTGAATGGCCCCACTCCGACATTCCGCAAGGATTCACCGAAAAAACGAGGTCGACGGGCGTCCAACTTGCGTGGCTCACGACGGTCCCGAATCTCCGAATCGGGGCCACGGCAAACTCACACTTCGGGCCTTCGCAACCAATCCAAGGCGAAGTGTCTGTGGATGAGCGAATTTTGGAAAGATCGTTTCGGCAAAATGACATTCGCGACGGCTTTGCGGGGCGACCCGATTCCGAGCGGGGATGCTGGTGTTTCGACGCCGTGACGCTCCGGAAATCTGCTGGTCGGAATACCATCCGCCGTGGTTTCTGCACGACTCCGCCTCCAGGGGGCGGGCGGGTTCCAGCCTTTCGGAGAGCCGTTCCGAGGTCCCCTGGCGCTATCGGCTGGACGCGGCGGGGCGCAGTTCCTCATGGCGGGCGGGGGTACGAGACACGCCCGGTCAGGCACAAGTGGCACGCGGGACAAGGTTTGTGGCGAAATCGCGAGGAGTGGGCTGTTTCGCGTCCCGGTTGTTCCAGTGGCGATGCGATATCGCCGGAAAGCGATTGAAACCGCTTGACGCTTGCGAACCTGTCGCGTAGGTTGTCGTGTCCCGTTTTCGATGGAAGACCGCGAATGTCCGGAGACCGCCGGGGGTTCGGTCCTCAATCCGTGTGAAGGGAATGTTCGCGAACGGAGTTCGTCGCCGGACGATTAGCTCAGTTGGTTAGAGCGCCACGTTGACATCGTGGAGGTCACTGGTTCGAGTCCAGTATCGTCCATTCTTGATTTGAGAAACCCCGCAAATACGCGGGGTTTTTCGCTTTTACGGGGTCGCTATTCCGCCCACATCCTGCCAATTCCGGCACCGTCTGCAGCGCACTTTGGAAGCGGTCGTCGGGCGGGAATGCCGCCGGGGCACCTCCTCGGCGCTCGGCCGCATCTCGCAGGAGCCCTCGCCTGGACCTGTCACGCCGTGCGATACCGTTCGTACGGCGCGGTGTCGGGCGGACCGCGGGTGATCCACATTTCCTTCGCGGCGGGATCGATGATGACCGAGAACACGCTCTCCCAAAACCCGTGTTGCGGGTGCCGGTCGTTCACGTGTCGGCAGATGCTGGTTGGGAAGCCGTCCTTGTCGCGCAGGATCGATTGCATGAGGCCGATCCCGGCGGCGCGCGACAGCGGGCCGGGTCGGTCGGCGACGAGCGCTTGAACGCGTGCGAAACGGTCGTGCGATTGAATCAACTCCGGGAAGTCGGCGTTGATCGGCACGAGGGCCGGATGACAGCAATGATTCGTGTGCAGACCGAACCCCGATTCGAACCAATCCAACACACGCACCTCGTCGACGGTCACCTCGAGGTTCGCGGGGCCTTGCGGGGTGCACATCATCAGGCTGGCGGGGATGGCCCGCGTTGCGCGGCGCACGGCCTCGGCTGCTTCGTCCAACGACCGGGACTCGTAAATCGCGCGGACGGTGTAGTAGTGGGGCACTCCCCAGGCACCGGCCAAGGGCGGATCGAACCGGCCCGCCGGGGCGGCACGGGTCGGCGCGGGGAGCGCGTTCAGGCAGATCCCTAAGCCCGTTTCAGCGATGCCGATGTAGGCGATCATTCCCGCTTGCGTGAGCGTCGTGAAGGCCGGCTTCCCCGTCGGACGCCGCGTGAGCACGATCGTGAAGTCGTCGAGCGCCGGATCGGCGTCCCAATTCTGTCCCAGGAGCGACGTCTCGCAGTAAGGCCGTGCGAACGAGATCGAAGTGCAGCCTTCGCGCGGGCCGGTCGCTTCGGCCAGCAACTGGTTGCGACATTGCAGCAGGGCGACTTCGACGAGCAACAACCCCGCCCCCTCAGCAACGCCGCGCAGCTCCTCCACCGCATCGGGAGCGTAGGCTTCCGCCAGCGGGAGCGTCGACTCGGCGACCCGCAGGGCAGCCGCGCGGGAAACAGGAGTGGTCTTGTTGACCCGTTCGACCGCCACGGCCGCGAACGCGCGGATCGTGTCTCGAAACGCCTCGCCGACCGCGCGACCCATGTCGCGCGGCAAACCGGACACTTCAAACTCGGGATAACGAATCGGACGCATGACGCAACTCCCGAGGGGCCGCCGCGAAGACTCCACCGCTCACCCCGTTGCCAGCACCGTCCACCACGCCACGCCAGCCATCACGACCAGCGAGTAGAAAAACAGAACGGTCAACGTGATGCCGATGAACCGCGCGGCGGCGGCGTCCTCGGCGCGGACGGTCGCGAGATCGGCGTTGGCGGGGGATTGTTCGTGACTCATCGATCCGGCTCCCGTCATCCCAAAATCTTCGACCGCAATCCCGTCAGCAGCGACACCGCCTTGCCCACGTCCGCCTTTTGACGGTCGCGGTCCTGCGGGATTTCGCGCTCGATGGTGAGCGGACCGGTGTAGCCCAGTTCCAGCAGCGTTCGCAGGTAGGTTTCCATCCCCACGTCGCCGTCACCCAAGGCCACTTCGCTCCCCCACGACTTCCCGCGCTGGCCTTCGGGGGCCCACTTGGCATCCTTGCAGTGGACGCTGCGGACGAGGTGCCCCACTTTCCGCAACGCGTCGATCGGTTCGCCCGACCCGTACAGGATCATGTTGGCGGGGTCGAAATTGATGAACAGGTTGTCCCGCCCGACATCGTGGATGAACTCGAGCAAGTGTTCAGCCGACTCCTGCCCCGTCTCCAGATGCAGGTTTTGGCCGTTCCCCGCGACGTGGTCGAGCAGGTCGCGCGTGCAACTGATCAGGTCCTTGTAGTCGGCTCCGTTCCGATCCTCGGGGACGAAGCCGATGTGCAGGGCGACGACACCGCAACCCAATAGCTTCGCAAAGTCCGAAATCTCGGTCATCTCGGCGGAGCGCGCGGCACGCGTCGCTGGCGGGACCAGGCCGACGGTGCGAACCGTCGTGGGAATGTCGGCGTAGCTTTCGCCATCGAACCCGCCGAACACCGCTGTCACGGTGATACTCGCGTCTTTGCAGCGTGCGAGGAACGCGTCAGCGGCCACCTTGTTGCGTGTCTCTTTGTGCGGCGCGTGAATCTGCACCGTGGGAACGCCGATTTCCTTCGCCACGTCGAGGTGAACGCCAAGACCCGCGTCCACCGACGTGAACACTCCGATGGGCCAATTGCTCATGGTGCTAGTCTCCCGATGCCGTCGCTTCGCAGGTGAATTCCGAAACGCTCTTCACGGTCGTTTGCGGCCCGACCCGCGTGGATCGGGCCGCAACGCGTTCATTCATTCGTCGTCGGCCTTCGGCTTCGCCGGAGGCGTGGCTGTCGCCGGGTCGAACTTCGTGGCGAGCGAACCCGTCACCGGCACGCCGGCGGCCTGGAACACCTCGCCCGTTTTCGAGTCTTGCAGGATGCCGACGACGTGCAAACCCGCCATTTCGAGCGGCTTGTCGCGGAACTGGTCGCCGAACTCCCCTTCCGCCGAAACGAGGTACTTCAGCAGCGAGGCCTTGAGGTCTTCGAGGCTGACTTCCCCGCTGTACTCGAGTTTTCCGTCTTTGGGAGCGACCCCTTCCGCGCCGTTGACCAGCGAGCGGACCACCATCTCGTGCACGCGAATGCCGTTCCCCGCGAGGAATCGCACTTTGTCCTCGGCCACCACCAAATTCAACTTCATGGTCTTCGGCGCGTCGCCCAAGGCCTCCAGCCCCGGAACGCTCGCGGAAATCGACACAACGCCATCCTTCGCCTCGGCCTTCAAGTCGATCTTGTAAGCCACCTTCTCCGTGAGGATCGGATCGATCTGCTGACGGAGTTGTCGATACAGGCCGCTGGCGGCGTCCATGAAGCCCCCTGCGCCAGCGACGGCGCGGCCGTTGAGGATCAACGTCGGCGTCCCTTCCCCCTGGTACATCTCGAACCGCTGTTGACTGTGCGGATTGGCGAGCGGGTCGGGTCCGGGAATGTGCTGGTGATAACGCAAGACGATCACTTCGCTCTTCGCGTACGTGGCCTCAAGACCGATCGTGGCGACATCCGCCCCCACACACGGCGGACATTCCGAACCGGTGAACAGCTCGCACAATGCCACGCGCGTGCCCCCCTCGGCTCCGCGCGGGGCGACCTTCTCCGTCGCAAAGGCGTGAATCGATTTTTCGTAGACCTCTTCGAGATACTTCTCGTATCCGTCCTCGGAACCGTTCTTTTTGACGAACAACTCCTTCGCGATTCCCGAGGGGAGCTGGTCCTTGCCGGGAATCGCGCCACCGGCCTGGGCGATTTGCCGCATGACCATCCGCTCCATCATCGGCAGGACCGCCAGTTCGGCGTACAGCGGCAGCGCGACGTCGACCTTGTCCGCCTTGCGGGCCTCTTCGGCCAAGGCGAGCGAAATCTCCATATTGAACGGTTCGACTTCATGGAGTTCGCCGAACAGTTTCAGCCCACCCTCGGCATCCCCCTTGGCGAACAGCGTTTGTCCGCGGCGCATTTTGGCCAGCGACTTCCAGGGAGCGGGGGTGGCATCGTCGAATTTCTTCTCCGCTTCGTCCAACAATTCCAACGCCAGCTCGGGATGCTTCTTCGCCCCGGCCAACGCTCCCGCCGCCTGAATTCGGGCTTCGATCGCCAACCGGTCGTCCCAGCGAGCAGCGGTGGCGGTGAAGGCGTCGATTTGCTTGCGCAGGTCTTCCGGGGAAGCCTCCTTGAGTGACGACTCCAGCAACATGCGGTGCGCGTCGAGAGCCAACGGCGAATCGGGGAATTCCTTCAGGAACGAGCGGAACGCCTCGGCGTCCGCCCCGTTCTGAATCGCCTCGACCAGCTTCGGGCCCCCTTCGGCGGGCTTGGGTTCGTTGTACGAGCGCATCGAGGTCGCTTCGGAGGCTTCCAGACGGGCCATCCCCACATCGCGACCGTCCATGTTGACCGCCCCCAGCGCCTTCCCGTCGGCAAGCTTGGCGGTCACATCGAACTTCGTCCCGTCGGCTTCGAACGCGAAACGGATACGGCCATCCTCGATGGTCGTCGAGTTGAGCACGCTCGCCCCCATTACCCGCGACGTGCCGACCAGCTTCCCTTCGACCTTGTCGGCAGCGTTGCTCACGTCGACCAGCCACACCCGGAAATCGTTCCCCCCTTGCGACAGGACGACGATCCATTTGCCGTCATAGGAAGTCCGCGGTGGGAGCGGCTTTTCGGGCGTTTTGGCCACAGCTTTCTTGGGGGGATCGGCATCTTCGACTTCCGCCGGACGAATCACCGGAGCGGCGGGCTCCTTCGCGGGCATCTCCTCTTTGTCCGCCGGCGCTTCCGCAGCCGGTTCGTTGAGCGTGAGGGCCGGACCGGCGGACTCCGGCTTCGGTTCCGATTGCTCGGCCACCTTGGAATCCCCGGCGACCGGCGCTTCCGCGACCGGCAGCGGGGCGGGAGGGGGAGCGGGTTTGGCGGTTTCGGGAGCGGGAGCCTTCTCGCACCCGCAGAGCGACAGCCCCGCGAGCAACGTCCAGGACATCGCGAACCGCAAACATCGTGGCGCCAAGTCCTGAGGCGCGGAGATGAATTTGCGGGACAGTGTCGACAACGGCGACGCCATGAACCGTTCCTTGAGAATGGATGGTGCGTCCGCCCTGTACCTCGTCGCTCGCGCGGCCGCTCCCTCGATGGACAAGACGGAGCTTCTACGCGGGAACTCGACGAGATCGCGGGCGGAGATGGGTTGCCGAAAATCCGTTTCGGCACGAATCGCGGACGGCTCCGCGTCGCCGCGATTGTAGGGAATCGGCGTCAACGATCCCAGCGCGGCGCCGACAGAGCGATATCACGTGCCGAGCCCTCGCCGCGGTTCGTCGTCGGGAACTTCGCGGCGCAGCGCCTGGCGGACTCAGCCGGGACGTGATCCATCGACCTCCGAACCCCGAGTCAAGACGAAAAAAGCCGGCCCATCCGTGGGCCGGCTCTTGGTTCGGTCGCCAGGGATAGCGCGACATCATGTCGCGCTCTCCGTCGCCGTACGAAATGTCATGGGGCGAAACGTCACGGATAGTAACGCATGGCCGCTTGTTGGCACGAGGTGCAACCGCCGAACGACGAGGTTGCGATCGAGCGGGAGACGGTCGCCACCGGGATGTAATCCCCGGTGCGGTGCTTTTCGAGCAGCATGTTCCAGTCTTCGGCGGCGAGTTGTTCGGAGGTCTTGACGAGCGTGTACTTTTGCTCGCGGTCGATCACCGAAACGGCCGGCAGCGTCGTCGCGCTAAATCGCTTGGCGACATCGGCACCCGCAACGGTCGTGCAGTCCACTTCCACCACGACGTAGCGGCGAAGCAGGCTGCGACGGTGCTTGCAGCGGCGCACCACATCCATGTCCACGCGGCGTTCCGCCGTCGGACCGGGATTGAGCACGACGAGAATGGGCAAGCGTTCTTCCTTGGCGATCTTCCATCCTTCGGCGTAGTCCGTCACCGCGTACGTCGCCAAATCCGCATCGCGGACCTGAACATCGCCGAGGGACGACACCGTCGCCGACGCGGCGGCGGACTCCACCTGACCGGTGGCGAGAACCGAACAAACCACGAGAGTCGAAAACAAAGCGGACAAGCGGCCACACTCCTTTCGCTGGCGTCGGACACCCCGTTGGTCCGACGGGAGCGACGCTCTGCGCCGCTCGCACCGTACATTCCTGTCGATCCATCAAGGTCCGTCCGGCGGTCGTCGTTACCCACTCGACCGCGGAGACCAACACGTCTGCGTCCGGCGAACCACGATGCGGGCTCGATGTTTCACGAGTCCCGTCCGGTTCGCCCGAACCATTTCCTCCGCCTCGGGGCCAGCCACCCACCGCGGAATCGGATTCCTTTCTTTCGCCTCGACCGGTGTCCCGTTCCCTGCGGGTCGCCATTCGTCCGAACAGAAGTCCGACGAATCCTGGAAGAGGCAAGCGTCCGTCAACCGGACGAGCGACACTTTGGTTTCACAGTTGTCGAAAGTCAAGCAGCCGCACCCCTCGCGGCGTGCACCATCCGTGAAAACGGGCGGGCTGGAGAGGTTGCGTGGCAACGATTGCGGCCGCATGAGTATCGCCGCATGCGTCGCAACCTGTGGCCACGCTGAGGGTTGATTCGCCGCGAGGGCTGATTGGAGGACCAGTGGGCGGGATACGCGCAGATTCCGAGAAAATCCGGGGAAGTTTACCGAGCAACTGTTTCGACCGCAGAACGACCGTGTGTCGCGCGGCGGGGGAGGCGGGAGTGCATGACTGGCGTATCCGACGACAGTGATTGGCGCAAGAGCGCTCGTTGCCGCTCCCTCACCACGCAATGTTGCTGGTGCTGCGCACCTGGGCGCGGTGCAGGCGGGCGTACGCTCCGTCGCGGGCCAGCAGTTCTTCGTGCGAGCCAACCTCCGCCACCCGCCCCTGCTCCAACACCACGATCCGATTCGCTTTCCGGAGCGTACTCAACCGATGGGCGATGGCGATCGTCGTCCGTCCCTCGACCAACCGCTCGAGTGCGAGTTGAATCTCGCGCTCGGTCTCAGTGTCGACCGCCGAAGTTGCTTCGTCGAGGATCAGGATCCGGGGGTCGACGAGCAGCGCCCGCGCGATGCTCACCCGCTGGCGTTCGCCGCCGGAAAGTGTTTGGCCGCGCTCGCCCACAATCGAGTCGTACGCGTCGGGCAGCCGCAGGATGAATTCGTGAGCGCGGGCGGCCCGCGCGGCCGCGATGATTTCGTCCCGGGTGGCTTCCGGTCGGCCGTAGGCGATGTTCTCGGCAATCGTGCCGTAAAACAGGAACGGATCCTGAAGCACGATGCCGATCTGACGCCGATACGCCGTGATTGGAAACGACCGGATGTCGGTGCCATCGACGAGAATCGACCCCTCGTTCACGTCGAAGAAGCGACAGATCAGGTTCACCAGCGTGCTCTTGCCAGCCCCGGTGTGTCCCACCAGGCCGACCATCTCCCCCGGTTGCACCACGAGGCTCAGGTCTTCCATCACCTGTCGGTTCCCGTAACGGAACCCGATTCCGCGTACTTCGATCCGCCCCGCGATACGGCCGGGGGCGACCGGTTGTTTCGGTTCGGGAACCGCCGGCACACGGTCAAGAATCTCGAACACCCGCTTGGCGCTGGCTCCCGCCCGCTGCGTCGCGTTGACGATCCGGCTCATCGATTCGAGGCGGCTGTAAAACCGCGAAATATATCCCACGAACGCCGTCAGCACCCCCAGCGTGATGGCCCCGTCGACGACGCGCCAGGCTCCGAAACCCCACACGACGATCGTCCCCAACTGATTCAGCAGCACGACCACCGGCCAGAAGAAGGTCCACACGGAGTTCACGCGGTCGTTCGCCTCGACGACCTTGACGTTGGTGTCGCAGAATCGTTCGACTTCGCGATGCTCCTGGGCGAACGCCTTCACGACCCGCACGCCGGGAATCGTGTCGGCCAGCACGCTGGTCATGTGTCCCCACGCGCGACCGCTCGCTAGGAATCCCTGCGTCAGCCGCACACGCGCAAACACGATCAACCACGCAATCAGCGGAAACGGCAATAGTGACGCGGCGGCCAACCAAGGATCGATCCAGAACAACACTGCGGCGGTGAACAGGATCAACAGGAAGTCGGTCGTGAAGTCGACGAGACTGTCCGACAGGAACTGGCAGATGCGATCCGAGTCCGTGCTGATGCGCGACATCAAATCGCCGGTGCGCTTGCCGCCAAAAAACTCGACCGACAGCGTCATCAAGTGCTCGTAAGTGCGGTTGCGCAGGTCGGCGGAGATCCGCTCACCCACGCGCGACAGCACGACCCCTTGCGCCCAACTCAGCCCCCAGGTGGCGACGGCGGCCAACGTCAATCCGCCGAGATACCACAGCACCAACCGCAGCGTTTCCGCCGAGGATCGGGCGACCTGTCCGCTGCCGGGCGGCGGACCGAACTGCGCCGGGATCAACACATCGTCCATCAGCGGAATCGTCAGGTACGGCGGAACCAGCCCGACTAATGTCGAGCAAACCGTCAAAAGAATTCCGAGCGAAATCAGCCCAGCTCGAGGCCGCGCGAATCGCATCAACCGCCACAGCGCCCCGGTCGCCGCACCGACGGGCACTTCGTCCTCCGCCTCCGGAATGACCGGTTCGGCGGGAATCTCGGCTCCGCGTCCCGTACGCGTCAGCTCTCGCCACGCCAACAACAGCGGTTCGGCCAATGGGGCCCTCGCGGAAGTGAATCGCAGTCGCTTCACGAGCTTTCCGGAACGACGCAACTCGATGGCGGACAATCCGTTGTGCTCAAAGACCGCGATCTCGTCGACACCATTCACAGGGTGGGCCCGCGCCGGGACGGACGAATCCGGCCCAAGCACAAGCAATCTCTGATCCGTCAGCGCCAGCCACGACGACTCGAACCGCAGTTCGGCCCCCACGTTGGCTTCAAACGCCGCCACAACCCTCTCTTGTGCATGCAGTTGTGGCCGAATCCGGTCAAGGATTTCGGGCGGAATCGGGGGAGCATCCATGAACACACAATGATCCGGATGGGAACGGAGCGAGCCAAGTCGAACGAGGTGGAGCGGGAGCGTGGTTCCGCTCGCACGGTGAACCGACGGATTGCCGATAATAGAGGATGCGAGGCCGTATCTCCCGACCGAAACACGGGATCGGAACGGGATTCGCGAGGTGATTCCGTGAAACCTGCACGGAAAGTTAGACAATTCAGGGGGGTTGGCGCAGTGGCTTCCGATGGGTTTCCCTGTATCATGTCGAAGCTGCTGATCGACCCGACGGGCTGGCCGAACAAGGCTTGCAGTTTGGTCGATGTCAAAGTTGCATTTCTTCCTGTACGAATTGCCGTCGCGGCCAGGGGGCATTGACGCCCTATTCGCGAGCCGGCTGACAAGGAACCTTGGGGCGCGGAGACGAACGTCTCAACAACCGCCCGGAGCGAATCCACAGGCTGTGCGATTCGTTCACCTTTCTGGCCGAGCCCGAGTTCGACTCGAGTCGCCGCACGCCTCCCGCGCTTTCGGGGGCCGTTGAAAGGCGCTTCGCCCCGCCTCTGCGGGATTCCCCGAGGAATCCTCGCCCCGGCCGTGGTGAGCGACCGCTTCGACTTCGCCTTCCCGATCCGCGCGATCCCCCGTGATGCGATTCCCGCGCGATCACTCACCTTGGCGGGACAAAGCGTTCGATCCAACCCCACCCCGCATCCGTTTCTTCCCACCGCAAAGCTTACGTTTCCGTCTCGGCACAAAACTCGCATTCATCGCGTCGCGGCCGCGCTTGCGGCAACCGCTTCCACGATGAACGGCTTACCGCACACGGTTGTCAGTCCCCCAAAGAAGTCGGCCAAAGGTTCATCATGCAGCTCCGCAGAGTGAACGCTCTTCGCGGTCCCAACATCTGGGCGAATTTTCCGGTTCTGGAAGCGGTCCTGGAGTTGGGCGAGTACGACCGTCCCTCCACGACCTTTCCGGGCTTCAACGACCGGCTGATGGCCTGGCTGCCGTCGATGATCGAACACCGTTGCAGCTACGGCGAGCGGGGGGGCTTCTTCCAACGCTTGAAGGACGGGACCTATCCCGGCCACATTCTCGAACACACGACGCTCGAGTTGCAGAACCTCGCCGGCACCCCCGTCGGTTTCGGCAAGGCCCGCGAGACCTCCGAAAAGGGGGTCTACAAGGTGGTCGTCCGCTATCAAGAGGAGGACCTCGCCCGCGAGTGCTTGCAAACCGCGTTTCGACTGATCTCGGCGGCGATGCACGACCAGCCGTTCGACGTCGCGGCCGAAGTCGCCAAGCTGCGCGACTTGGCCCACACTGTTTGTCTCGGTCCCTCGACCGCCAGCATCGTTACGGCCGCCAAGGCGAGAGGCATTCCGGTGCGCCGTCTGAACGATGGCAGTCTGGTGCAACTCGGACATGGCGCGGCGCTCCGCCGCATCGTCGCCGCCGAGACCGATCACACCAGCGCTGTCGCCGAGTACATCGCCCAGGACAAGGAACTGACGAAAAGCCTGTTGCGCTCCGCGGGTGTGCCTGTTCCCGAAGGGGAACCGGTGGCCAACGAGGAGGAAGCCTGGCAGGCTGCGCAGGACATCGGCGTGCCGGTCGTGGTGAAGCCGCAGTATGGCAACCAGGGTCGCGGCGTGGCCGTCAATTTGCGGACGAAGGAGCAGGTCGTGCTCGCGTACCGCGCGGCGCGCGAAGAAGGACGGGCGATCGTCGTCGAGAAGTTCGCGCCGGGTGTCGACTACCGCGTGCTCGTCGTCAACGGCAAGGTGATCGCGGCCGCGCGGCGCGAACCGCCGACGGTCGTGGGCGACGGCAAGAGCACCATCCGCCAACTCGTCGACGTGGTGAATCTCGACCCGCGCCGCGGCGACGACCACGCCACCGTCCTCAGCAAGATCAAGCTCGACGACATTGGCCTGCAGGTGCTGTCCGAACAGGGACTGACCCCCGATTCGATCGTCGCCGCCGGGCAGGTGGTCCTGCTCCGCCGCAACGGGAACCTGAGCACCGGCGGGACGGCGACCGACGTGACCGACGATTTGCACCCCGCCGTCGCCGCCAGTGCGATCGACGCGGCGCGGATGGTGGGTCTCGACATCGCGGGGATCGACATCGTTGCCGAAGACATCCGTTGCCCGCTCGAAGAGCAGGGAGGCGTGGTCGTCGAAGTCAACGCGTGCCCCGGTTTGCGGATGCACTTGCAACCGTCGTCGGGCACGCCGCGTCCCGTTGGCGAGGCCATCGTTGACATGCTGTTTCCCGGTGCCAACACCGGCCGTGTGCCGATCGCCGCCGTCACCGGCACGAACGGTAAAACGACAACGGTCCGCTTGCTGTCGCACTTGATGCGACAGAAGGGACACACCGTCGGCATGACCTGCACCGACGGCATCTATCTGAATCATCGCCGCATCGACACCGGCGATTGCAGCGGTCCGAAAAGCGCTCGCATGGTGTTGGCCAATCCGCAGGTCGAGGCAGCCGTGCTGGAAACGGCTCGCGGCGGCATCCTGCGCGAGGGGTTGGGCTTCGACCGTTGCGACGTGGCCGTGGTGACGAACATCGCCAGCGGCGACCACCTCGGTATGGCCGACATCCACACCCCCGAACAGATCGCCGTCGTCAAGCGCTGCATCGTGGAAGTGGTGCCTCCCGAGGGTTGGGCCGTACTCAACGCGGTCGATCCGTTGACCGCCGCGATGAAGGAAAAGAACAAAGGCAAGACGCTCTACTTTGCGATCGACGAAGCGCAAGCCGTGTTGGCCGAGCACCGCGCCGCCGGCGGCCGGGTCGCGTTTGTGCGTGACGGCCACGTGATCGTCGCGGACGGTCCCGCGAAGGAATCGGAGACGGTCCTGGCCGACCTCGCCAAGGTGCCGCTCACGATGGACGGCAAGGTCTTCTTCCAGGTCGAAAACACACTCGCCGCCGCCAGCGCCGCGTGGTGCCTGGGGGCGACGGTCGAGCAGATCCAGGCGGGATTGGCCAACTTCGTGAGCAGTCCGCGCGTCACGCCCGGGCGGTTCAACGTCCTCAACCGCGGTCAACAGACGATCATCGTCGACTACGGGCACAACTCGGCGGCGCTCGAGGCCTTGGTGCAGACGCTCCCCGCGTTCCCGCACGAACGCCGCGTCATCATGTACACCGCCGCAGGCGACCGTCGCGACGAGGACATCGTCGACCAGGCCCGCATCATCGCCGAGCACTTCGACGTGGTGGTGATCTACGAGGATCAGTGCACGCGCGGCCGCGCCGACGGCGAGGTGATCCGCATCATGCGCGAAGGCTTCGCCAAGGGATCGCGCCTGAAGGAGATCCGCGAGACGCGGGGCGAATTCAAGGCGATCGACCTGACGCTCGAAACGCTTGGCGCTCGTGACCTCGCCATCGTGCAGGCGGACCAGGTCGACGCGGCGGTGAAGTACGTCGACGAAGTGGTGTCGTACGGCAAGCCGGTGTCGCACCCGACCACCCCCGTGGCCGGGACACCCGCCGCGGCGGCCAACCCCCAACCCGCGAACCAGCCGTCGAGTCCGGTTCTGGTTTGACCGGAGCGGGGCTGGTTGGCGTCCGCATTCACACCTGCACTCGCCTCGTTTCGCGGGAGCGAAACGGGGTCCTCGTTCGCGCCAAACTCGTCTGTTCTCGCTGGACATCCCGACCCGGGAAGATCAACCTGCGTTGATACATTCCGGTTTTGGAATTCCGCGAGAGCACGCAGCATGACACGGTCGAACAACAACCGCTTCGCGCGGTTCGCAATGGTGCGCGGTTGCCGGGCCACGCGGGAATTCGCCCGCCGGGCCGTTCTTGCGATGGTTTGCGCGGTGTGGTGCTCAGCCTGGAGCGCCCCGTCATTCCCGCTCGTCGCCGCCGAACCTGCTTCGCTGCGCGTCGCGGTGTTTCAGACGGACATCACCCCGCCCAAGGGTTCTCCGCTGTGTTACGGGTGGATCACCCCGGCCACGACGGTCGATGATCCGCTCACCGCGCGGGGTCTCGTCTTGCTCGGTCGGGATCGCCCGATCGTGCTGTGCGCGCTGGACTGGATCGGCATCGGTAACACGGGGTTCCTGGAGTACCGCGCCGCATTGGCCGCCGCCGCGGGGACAACGCCCGACCGGGTGGCCGTCCACTGCCTGCATCAGCACGACGCACCCGGTTGCGACTTCGCGACGGAGGCGCACCTGGCGGCCGTCGGAGCTTCGGGCATCAGCTTCAATCCCGCATTCGCCCGCGAAGCGATGACGCGGATCGCGGCGGCCGTCAAAGAAGCCTTGCCGAAAGCCCGCCCCGTCACCCACCTGGGATACGGCGAGGCCCGTGTTGCGGGGGTCGCGTCGAACCGACGCATTCTGGGGCCCGACGGTCAAGTGGCGGTGATCCGCTGGAGCGCCTCGAAGGACCCGGCCGCCATCGCCGCTCCGGAGGGGACGATCGATCCGTTCGTCCGCAACGTGAGCCTGTGGAACGGCGACATTCCGGTGGTCTCGCTGACGTACTACACGACGCACCCGCAAAGCTATTACGCGAACGGCGGCGTGTCGGCGGACTTCCCCGGCCTTGCGCGGGAGTTGCGCGAGCAGGACCTGCCGGAAGTCGCCCACATCCACTTCAACGGCGCATCGGGCAACGTCACCGCCGGGAAGTACAACGATGGCGAGACGTACATGCGCCCCGAATTGGCGCGGCGGTTGGCCCTCGGCATGCGGCAGGCGTGGAGCAACACCCGCAAGACCCCCCTCTCCGCCGCGAATGTGGAATGGCGCGTCGCGCCGGTGCATTTGCCGCCGGCGGCGCACCTCGACAACGCCAAGCTCCGCGCGACGCTGGCGAACGACAAGGCCTCGCCGCGCGACCGCATCTTCGCAGCCCGCCATTTGGCCTGGAAAGAACGCTGCGACGCCCGCGTGCCCGTGGACCTCACCGCGCTGTGGCTGGGAGATGTCCGACTGATCCATATGCCGGGCGAACTGTTCGTCGAGTATCAACTGGCGGCCCAACCCCTGTCGGGAGGCAAGCCGGTCTGCATGGCGGCCTACGGGGAGTACGGGTGCGGTTACGTCGGCACGAAAGAGGCTTACTCGCAGGGAGGTTACGAGACCAGCCCCGGTGCCAGCCTTGTCGCTCCGGAAGTCGAACAGGTCTTGATGGACGGCATGCGAACGCTGCTGAAGTGACCGCTCGACGCATCCCGTGCCGCGCGGAGTGCCTGATCCGCGACCCCGTCCAAGGCCGACGGGTGGCCGCAGCTGGACCGAAGGGAAGCACCGGTCTGCGAATTGCCCACGATTTTCCGGGGTTTCGCCCGAAGCGGCTCCAACCCCTACCACTCCGCCGCGATTGTCGGGACCCAGCCGATTTGATTGCGGGGGGGAGGGGGTGGATGTCTCGTGCTCATTTGGACGAGTCGGCGGTGGCGCTGGGAGTTGAGGGCGGAAGGTGTGGCGTCTTGTCGCTTCGCGACCCGGCCACTAGGTGGCCGGGCCACCCGGGGAGGGGGGCGCGAACGATCTTGCCCCCTTGTATCTTGTCCGAGGTCGGTTCCGGACCTCAATCTGGAGGGGCTTTGAAAGCCTCTCGCGGTGGTCGTCGGAAGGTTTCCGAAGCGACCGGCGATAGATCGT
>JBIKMW010000190.1:0-4825 GCA_044359065.1 Planctomycetales bacterium
GACGGTGTCGGAAGTGAGGCCGTCCTTGACGGGGCCTTTCCCTTCGACTTCCAGCGGCATCGGGCCCAGCAACGAGCAAGCCTGCTTCCATGTGCAGACTTCCTTGTCACCCGACCAGATCTTTTCCGCCTTGGCGACGAGCCCGTCCGCCGAGACTTTGTACTTCTCGGCCACCTTGTCGAACATTTGCCACAGCGCGGTTTGAGCGGCGCGGCGATGGGCGCCGGAGACGCCCCCCACCGTGATGCTGCCGCCCGACGCCGCCGACTGCGGGTACTTGCTCGAACCGAGATTCACCTTCACCGCCGACATCGGCAGGCCGAACGTTTCGGCCAGCGTGATGTTGATGATTGTGCGCGTCCCGGTGCCGATGTCCTGGCTGCCGACAAACGTTTCGACCGAACCGTCCGGATGGACCTTCACGCGACAAGTGCAGGCGCCGGGCCCGCCCCCCCACGTGTGGATCGCCATGCCCAACCCGCGCTTGACCGGCCCCTTTTCAGGTGCCTTGCCGTGCGGATGCCACTTGGCCTTCCAGTCCATGGCCTCGGCGGCCATTTTCATTTGCGCGGCGTAAACATCCGCCTTCCCGTTCGACACCTGCGGCAGGTTCTTCAAGAACACGTCGTAGCTGTCCAAGCCCAGCTTTGCAGCGATGTCGTCGACCGGCATCATTGTCAACGCGCACAACTGCGGATGAGGCGGCGCCCGCCAAGCCCGGTTCGGCCCGACGTTGCACTCCAACCCGATCTGAGAAGCGCGTTGGTTCTCGAACTTGAACACGTACGGCAGCTTGGTGACATCCACCCCGCCCCCGCCAATTCCCGCCGTGCCCCAGTGCACGCTGTCCCACGCCGTGATCTTTCCTTCGGCGTCGGCGGCGATCGTCACATCCGCAAAGGCGGACGGACGGGTGCCCCCCACCTTCAACTCGGTGGCGCGGTCGAGCATCAGCCGGACGGGGCGCCCGGTTTCCTTGGAAAGCTTGGCCACCGCCACGCCCCACTCGTCGGCCTGGAACTTCGACCCGAAGCCCCCCCCTTCGTAGTTGGCAGTCACCGTCACGTTCGCCGCTTCGATCTCGAGAGCTTCGGCGAATTGGCCGGGGGTTCCCGAAACGTTTTGCGTCGACAGGTGCACGTCGAGCTTGTCGCCGTCCCATTTCGCATGGGCACCGTGCGGTTCCAGACACATGTGGCTGATCGTCACGATGCCGTAGCGTCCTTTGTGGACCGCCTTGGCTTCCTTGATCGCCTTCTCGACGTCTCCGTCGTTCTTCTTGCCGAGTTGCTTGTTGCGACCCGCTTTCTCGGCCCCCGCGAGGTCCGCTTCATCGACGAAGTGCTCCAGCACTTCGTACTCGACGACGACCGCCTTGGCGGCGTCCTTCGCCTGGTCGTCCCGTTCCGCGGCGACCGCTGCGACGAGCTCCCCTTCCCAACGGCACAGGTCGTCCGCTTCCTTGAACAGATACACGGCCTTCACGCCGGGCATCTTCTTGGCCGCTTCCGCGTCAATCTTCTTGATCTTCGCGTGGGCGTGTTGGTCGCAAGTCACTAGCCGGCACACGAGAGTCCCCTGGGGATTCTCGTCGGCGGTGTACTTCGCCTTGCCGGTGCATTTTTCGAGAGCGTCGATCCGGGGGATCGACCGGCCAATGAGCACGGTATCCTTCCGCGCCGGCCAAGCATGTTTGCGTTCCGCCATGGAATTAGCCCTCCTTTCCGTGACCGGCACATTCGAGAGCCGCGGCGGTCACCCCGACATAGGTGCCGCAGCGACAGAGGTTCCCACCCAAACCCTTGAGCACTTGCTCGAGGTTGGCCTTGGGATTGGCCTCCAGAAAGGCCTTGACGGCCACGACGAAGCCCGGCGTGCAGAAACCGCACTGCGAGGCGTCGTGCTTGATGAACGCGGCCACCACCTGGTCCATGTTTTGGCCGGTGGTCAGACCTTCGACGGTCGTCACCTTCTTGCCCTGGCATTCGACCGCGAGACGAGCGCAGGCATAAACCGGCTTGCCGTCGACGATCACCGTGCAGGCACCGCAGTTCGTGGTGTCGCACACGTGCTTGGCACCGGTGAGGTTCAAGTCGTGGCGCAGCGCGTCGAGCAGCGTCACGCGCGGCTCGAGCTTGAGCGTGTGCTCCTTGCCGTTGACGCTCAACTTGATGTCGACCGCTTTGGCGGGGGCGACGGCGCCCGCTTGTTGCGCGGCCTCGGTCTCGTCGATCACCGCGGTTGCGGCGGCGGAGGCCGCCAACGCGGCGCCGGAGCCCTTGATGAAATCGCGGCGGTTGAAACCGGGACGGGACGGATCCGCGCCGCGGGCGTCGCGGTCCCTTTCCTGTGTCCCCCCCTCCGTCGGGAGTGCCCCGCGCGGGGGCCGTGCGTCTCGATCGGGCATGGAAGCTCCTCGTCCAAAGGTGATGATCGACGCGCCGGGGAGGCGCAAACGGGCGAGAGAGCCCGAGCAACGGATTGACGGGATTCTATCCGTCGCACGCCCGTCAACAACCGAGCGCGGAGATTTTGTCGCGCGGCGGTGCGGAACCGATTCTCGTCGATCGGGCCCTTAACGAACCACCTGATGATCGCCGTCGTAGCATATCGCAAGGTTCCGCGCGACAACGAGGTCCCAATCGAAGCGCGATGGAGGACTCAAATAATGCCGATACGCCGCAGCCATCTGACGAGAGACTTCCCGATACGGGACGCCGCCGAAACCCGCGCCCATTGCGGGAAACACGACCGTGCTGATCGCGTCCGGTTGCTTGGTCTTGAACCGATACACCGCCAGGAGCGCACCCCATGTCGCGTTGTAGACGTTGTCTTTGCCCTCGATTGAACCCGGAACCCGCATGGTGGGCGTGTGGGCGATGAACGGATATGAAGGATTTCCGGTTGGCTCGATGAAAGCCGTGCCGATGGGCTGCTCCCCGAGAAAGTCGTCGAGAATCCGGAGCTGCACGCGGTCCATCAACTCGGGACCGTGAAAGGCGATCACCGCAGCGTCGATGCCGGCCGTCATGATCCCAAATGAGTTGCCTGCCGTCACAAAGCAATCGTGCGGAGGCAACTCCTCGAATCGGCACTGACAGACGGAAACGCGGGGGAGACCCGAGAACGCGACCCGAAAGGCGTCGCACATTTTCCTGTCCGGATGGACAAGCCAGAGTTCGATGGGAAACGCCATTTTTGTCAACGACATCCCGAATCAAGGGGAACCTGTCCGAATACCCGGTTTCGCCTGTTGAGAGGCCCGTCGCGGGATGGGTTTCGCGAGGCGACAAAGGGGCTTGGGACAAGCTGAGGGTAAAGCACTGGAAGCCTCATCCGGGCCCCACAGCACTCAGCAATCGACACCACCATTCGATGTACACGCCGAAAACAGTCCGCTGGCCCCCCACAATCAGTGGAAGGTAGACCCCCATCGCCAGATAAAACTCGTCGCGACCGGTCCATTCCCGAAGCTTGAAGGCTAGCGCCAATACCGGACCTGACGACAGCACGTACCCAAACACCGTCAGTACCAGCGCTGTACAGACATGGCCGGCGCTCCACCGTCCGGAAGGGCGTTCGTCAGCATCCGAGTTTGCGTTGGTCATTCTCGCGACCCCGTCGGCCCCTCACCGATTCGCGTTCGTGCGGTCGCACGATTCACTGCGGGAAAGCGTCCGCAAGGTACCGCGCCCGGTCAAGAGCATTCGCCGCGACTCACCCGTACCTGTCCGGTGACAACAGCGGGTGCGCCAACGGCGTGGCTTCGCCCGAGATAAGTTGCGAAACCACCTGCCCGGTGACCGGTCCCAAGCTCAGTCCCATCATCGCATGCCCGCACGCAACCACGAGGTTGCGGCAGCGCGAAGTCCGTCCGAGGTACGGCAGGCCGTCGGGCGAGCAGGGGCGCAGGCCGCTCCACGGCGTGACTCCCGCGAAATCGTCTTCCCGGAAATCGGGCAGATAGCTCGGGATCGATTTCACGATCCCGCGCACGCGGCGCGGGTTGACCCGCTCGTCGGCGGCCCCCAATTCCATCGTGCCGCCAAACCTCAGCGTCTCTCCCATCGGGGTGATCGCCACGCGTGCCTCGACCAGAATCAAGCTGACTCGCGGCTTCACCCGCGGCGCCGAAAGCGTGAGGCTGTAGCCTTTCCCCGCCAACAGCGGCAGCCGAAGGCCAACGGCCTCGGCGAACTTGTCCGACCACACTCCTCCCGCCAGCACGAATTCGTCACCGGCGAACGTTCCTTGCGTGGTTTCGACGGCCGTCAGGCCGCCCCCCGACACTCGCGGCGACTGGACATCCGCGTTCCAAACGATCCGCCCGCCGCCGTCGAGAATGCGGCGCTCCAGGCCCGCCAACAGTCGCGCGGGGGATAAGTGGCAGTCGCGTGGGAAAAACACGCCCCCCGCGACGTTCATCTGTAAGGAAGGATCGAGCGACGCCAGTCCCCTGGAATCCAACACCTCGGCTGGCATCCCCAGGTCCGCGGCCTTCCGCACCAATCCCGCCTCCTCGGCCAGCGCATGCTCGGACCGGCACAGCATCAACAAGCCTTCGCGGGCCAAACCGAATTCGTTGCCCCAGGCGTCCGCCCACTCCTCGTAGATTTGGCGACTGGCCATGTTGAGGTCGCGCAACACCGGCGCGGCTCGGTCCGCACGGTCCTTGGCGCAGGCGCGCCAAAACTCCCAACCCCACCGCAACATCGCCGACGACGGCCGTGGCCGTAGCGCGAAAGGGGACTCGGGGTGGCCCAGCCACTTCAGGCCCAGGGCGATCATGCCAGGCGCGGCCAGCGGAACGAAGTGGCTCGGTACG
>JBIKMW010000003.1:0-178659 GCA_044359065.1 Planctomycetales bacterium
CGCGCCGCAACCACGACCGCACCAGCCGAGGCTACCCCCGCAAGAAGTACGAACCCGACGCGAAACCACCCCGCGTCACACTCGCCACCCCCAAGGAAATCCAAATCGCAAAACAAATCGCAGGGGAGTGTCGTGCAAAAGGGTTAACGCCGTAGCGTGCCACCCCCACGCCGACTTGAGGCGGGTCCATCGGCGTTCCGGTTGGAGGGGCTGTCACAGTCCCGCCACCGGTAGCGGTCGCGCGCGGGGATTGTGAAGGGGTGCGCCACTCGGACGACACGGGTCGATATGCATGGGGCCGTCGAGCGACGTTCGTCCCGACAGCAACGACCGGGCACCCCAATCCGGAGTGTGCTGGCGCCTTGCGAACACCACCGATTGTGGTCGCCCCTCCCGTTCGACGGACTCTCCCGCAACGCCGGCAGAGTTTACCGGAATCACCCTGACAGACCCCCCGTGCGCTTCACCGAGGTCGATGATTCATGCCCGAATGTGCCGATGGCATCCGCAGCTTGGAGCAGTTGAAGCACTTCGTCCATCGCGTCTTGTGTGACAAGGAAAACATCCTCGCCGAGCAGTTTGGCCTCCGCGAAACCCGCATCGTCCGTCAGGGAGTCGACTGCGGACGGGAATTCTGGCTGCAAGGTCCGCGCAGCATTCGCCTGAACGCGATTTGGGTCAAAGACCGCAACGTCGTCTATTTTTACGACGCCCGGGGCGAGCGGTTCCTGAAACTGCAACTCGCTCACTCGGTGGAAGTTGCGGCGTGAAATTGCCACGCCAGCCGCGCAGCCCGCGAACTCATCGACGGCTTCCCGCTTGAGGCGGGGTGTTTCGCGCCGACAGATTTTGCCAAGCCCACTCCGCACGCGGAGAGAGCTTTCCCGACGGGGATTTGGCGGTCTTCAAAGGCTGGCCACGGCCGTCGTTGCGGCCCGTGGCATCACGCTGGGGACCGCGAGCCAGCGCACGGGCGTCCATTTCGGCGAAGTCGTGCACCGTGACAGACGCCGAGAAGCTCGATCCACTCACCTCGGATCCCATCGAGCGGGACGGCGCTCCGAGTCCGTAACGACTCGTGCCGGAGGCTGCGCGACCCACCCCTCCCAACACCGCGCGTCCCCCATCCGGCACGACAACGGTCGTGGCCACGCCATTGACCCCGAATACCGGCTGCTGCACCGACACCGGCTGCTGGGCCAAAGCGGGTGTGCACACGCACAAACAGCTGGACGCAACAACCGCCACCCGCAGACGGCTGTCGCGCGGGCGTCGGGAATTTGCGGTCCGCGAGGGGGCATGCTCGTGACGGTTCATCGCCGACTTCCTTAGCACCGAGAATCGTGGGTACCGAAAATCGTGGGGCGGTCGGACGCCCGAGTCGCATCGCCCACGATTATTCGAAAGGTTCGGGGGGAAAGCCATCCCGGAATGCCGCGATCCCGCTCAAGGGGGGAGGGCGGGTGTTTTGTGCGGACGGTCGGCTTCGCACTCTGGGAGCCACCGAAAAATTCCTGTACATTGCGGGATCGGCGCGCCTCGATGCAATCCGGGCGGGCTTTTACGAGCGTGGACAATCGAGTTCGAGGATCGGGCATGCGCGCTGTGCGATTCGGAATTGTGATTTGCGGGATGTGGTTGACGTGTGTCGCCGCATGTTCCGGACAAGAGCTCAAGCTGGAGAAGGGAGACCACATCTGCATCGTCGGCAACACGCTGGCGGAACGGATGCAGCACTATGGCTGGGTGGAGACGCTGCTGCACGCGCGGTTCCCCGAGCACGATCTCGTCATCCGCAACATGGGTTACAGCGGCGACGAGATCGACGGCTTCCGCAATGCGCAATCGCGGATGCGGTCGATGTCGTTCGGAACGCACGACGAGTGGCTGTCGGCGTCTTCTCCCGTGCCCCAACCGACGAAGCTCAGTTCGCGCGATCAGGGGAAAGTGAGCGAGAACCGGTTCGCCCTGACCGAGACCAAAGCGGATGTGATTCTGGCGTTCTATGGCTACGGCGAATCGTGGGCCGGTGACGCCGGTCTCGACAAGTTCCGCGAGAACGCGACGGCGTTCGTCACGCACACCAAGGGTCAGAAGTACAACGGCAAATCCGCACCGCGATTGGTGCTTTGTTCGCCGATCGCGTTCGAGTTCACGGGGGACCCGAACCTGCCGGATCAGGCCGAGTGCGATGCCCGCAACGCCAATTTGCGAAAGTACACGGCAGTCCTGAAGGAAGTGGCCGAAAAGGAGCAGGTGACGTTCGTCGATCTGTTCACGCCGACGCTCAAGAAGGACGCGGGGAAAGATCGTCACACGATCAACGGCGTCCACATCACCGCAGCGGGTGAGAAGGCCGTCGCCGAGGCTTTGGACCGGGCGTTGTTCGGGCCCCCCCCGGCCAAGGCGGGTCCGAAAGAAGCCATTCGGACGGCGGTGCTCGACAAGAATTTCTACTGGTACAACCGGTACCGCGTCACCGACGGTTACTCGACCTACGGGGACCGCGCGTTCCTGAAGTTCGCCGAAGGGCCGGGGGGCTATGGCGACGGGCTGTCGAATTATTCGGTCGGGCAACGCGAGCTCGAAGCGCTCGATGTCTTGACCTCGAATCGGGATAAGGTCATTCACGCCGCTGCGCGCGGGCAAACGATCAAACCGGTCGACAACAATCTGGCGGAGTTCCTGCAGGTCATTTCCAACAAGCCAGGACCTTTGCCGGGCGGGAAGCACCAGTTCCTCGGCGGCGCCGAAGCGATCGGCAAGATGACCGTTCACAAGAACATGAAGGTCAACCTCTTCGCCGACGAGACGATGTTCCCCGAGCTGATCAACCCTGTGCAGATGTCGTTCGACATGAAGGGGCGGCTGTGGGTGGCGTGCTGGATCACCTATCCGCACTGGCAGCCGACCACGCCGATGAACGACAGCCTGTTGATCCTGGAGGACACGGATAAAGACGGCAAGGCGGATGTCTGCAAGACGTTCGCGGGGGACATCCACAACCCCACCGGCTTCGAGTTCTGGAACGGCGGCGTGCTGGTCGCGCAAGGCCCCGACCTGTTGTTCCTCAAGGACACCAACGGGGACGACAAGTACGACGTGAAAGAGCGGATTCTGCACGGCGTCGACACCGCCGACACCCACCACGCCATCAACAGCTTCACTTTCGACCCGGGTGGAGCGATCTACATGCAGGAGGGGACGTTCCACCAATCGCAGGTGGAATCTCCCTGGGGGCCCACACAGCGGGTCTCAAACGGCGCGGTCCACCGGTACGAACCGAGAGCGCAAAAGCACGACATCTATGTGTCGTACGGTTTCGCGAATCCGCACGGGCACGTGTTCGACCGCTGGGGTCAGGACATTGTCGTGGACGGGACGGGGTCGAACCCCTATCACGCCGCGTTGTTCTCCGGCCATGTCGACTTCCCGCGCAAGCACTCGGGTACGCCCGGCGTGTACAAGCAGCGGACGCGCCCCTGTCCGGGGATCGAAGTGCTGTCGAGCAAGCATTTCCCCGAGGAATTCGAGGGGAATCTGCTGGTCGGTAACGTGATCGGCTTCCAGGGGATTCTGCAGTACAAGGTGCATGACGATGGGGCGAGCTTCGGAGCGACGGAAGTCGAACCAATCGTCTTTTCGAGCGATCCCAATTTCCGTCCGTCCGACCTGGAGATGGCTCCGGACGGAACACTTTATTTCACTGACTGGCAGAACCCGATCATCGGGCACATGCAGCACAACCTTCGCGATCCGGCGCGTGACAAGATTCACGGGCGCGTGTATCGCGTGACTTACGAAGGTCGCGATCCCGCTCCAGCCATGCCTGTCGCGGGGGCGAAGACGGAAGACCTGTTCAAGGCTCTGGAAGAAGGGGACAACCGCACGGCCTACCGTGCGCGGATCGAACTCGGCTCGCGCCCCGCGAAAGAGACCGCCGCAGCAGCACAGAAGTGGCTGACGGCGATCGATAGCAAGAACGCCGGTTACGAACGCCGCCGCCTCGAAACGTTGTGGCTGCACCAGAACCTCAACGTCGTCGACCCCGCGCTTCTCGAAGCAACTCTGGAGTCGAAGGACTTCCGGGCTCGGTCGGCGGCAGTGCGAGTGCTGTGCTACTGGCGGGATCGGGTGAGCAACACGTTGCCGCTCTTGCTCAAGCTGGCGGCGGACGAGCATCCGCGCGTGCGACTGGAAGCGGTGCGTGCGGCGAGCTTCCTGCCGGAAGCCGAAGCGGCGGAAGTGGTGCTCGTCTCGCAGGAAATGCCGAGCGATCCGTTCCTGGTCCACATCCAGAAGGAGACGATGGGGACGCTGCAACCGTACCTCGACAAAGCGAAGGCCGAGAACCGTCGCGTCGCGTTCTCGACCGAAGCGGGGGCGCGGTACTTCCTGAAGAATGTGTCGACGGAACAACTTCTGAAGGAAGAGAAGACGCGGCTGGTGTACCTCGAGATGCTGACCCGTCCGGGATTGCAGGACGACGTGCGGCGCGAAGCGACCGCCGGGTTGGCCCGGTTGTCGAGCAAGCCCGAACTGACGGTCATTATGGATGCGATTCGCTCGCTCGATGCCCGCGAAGGAGGGACCGACAGTTCCGTGGTGTTCGACCTCGTGCGTCAACTGACGTCACGACCCGCCGCCGAGTTGGGGGCCGCTCGTACGGAACTGGAGAAGCTGGCCACAAGCGCGAAGCAGCCGGTGTTCCGGCAAATCGGGTTCGTGTCGCTCATCAATGTCGATGGTTCGGTGGAACCGGCGTGGAAGCTGGCAGTTGGTTCGTCGTCGTCGCTGCTCGACTTCGTGCGGGCGATGCCCCTGATTTCGGACGCGGCCGTTCGTTCGTCGCTGTACGAGCGCGTGGAATCGCTGCTCGAAAAGCTCCCCGCGCCGTTGGCGGAAGAGGCCGCGAAGGGGACGAAGGGTCGCTATGTGCGGATCGAACTCCCCGGCAACGGAACGCTGACGCTGGCGGAAGTCGAGGTGTATAGCGATGGAACGAACGTCGCGCGCAAGGGGCGGGCGATCCAGAAGAACACCAGTCACGGTGGCGACGCGATGAAGGCCATCGATGGCAACAAGAGCGCTTCCTATGGCGACAACGGTCAAACCCACACCGAGGAAAACACCCGCAATCCGTATTGGGAAGTCGACCTTGGGGCTGAGTTGCCGATCGACGCGGTTGTCGTTTTCAATCGCGCGGACGGCCTTGGTAAGCGGCTGGATGGATTCACGCTCAAGGTCCTCGACGGAGAACGGAACGAGGTTTTCAAGCGGGAGAAAAATCCCGCTCCGGAAGTCTCGTCGAAGCTGGACTTGCCCGCCGGTGGCAAGGGAGACGCCGTTCGCGACGCGGCCATGCTCGCGCTGACGAACGTGCGCGGCCAGGAAACGAAGACCTACGGCACCCTGTCGCGTTTTGTCCACAAGGGTGGCTCGGGGCGGATTGCCGCTGTACGGGCGATGCAGCGGATTCCCAAGGCGGATTGGTCGAAGGAGACCGCTGGTTCGCTGCTGGGTGTGGTGCTGGAAGCCGTCGAGGCGATTCCCGCCAAGGACCGGACGGGGGACACCGCGCTGGATCTGCTCGAATTCGGCGACGCTCTGGCTTCGCTCTTGCCCCCGGAGAACGCCAAGGGGATGCGGGCACGTCTGGGTGAACTGGGCGTGCGTGTGATTCGCATCGGTACGGTGTTCGAGAAGATGTCGTTCGACAAGGAACTCATCGTCATTCAGGCCGGGAAGCCCGTCGAGTTTGTGCTCGACAACACCGACCTGATGCCGCACAACTTCGTGATCACGCAACCGGGTGCGCTCGAAGAGATTGGTACCGCGGCGGAAGCGCAGGCCCAACAGCCCGCGTTCGCCGCCCGGCACTTCGTACCGGATTCCAAGAAGGTGCTCGCGGCCAGCAAACTGCTGCAACCGCGCGAATCGCAAAAAGTCAGCTTCAACGCCCCCAAGCAGGCGGGCGTGTATCCCTTCGTTTGCACCTACCCAGGTCACTGGCGACGAATGTACGGTGCGCTGTACGTCGTTGACGATCTCGACGCCTATCAGGGGAACCCCGACGCTTACCTCACGGCGCATCCGCTGTCGGCGGTCGATCCGCTGCTCAAGGACCGTCGTCCTCGTACCGAATGGACGCTGGAAGACTTGACGGCGGCGCTGGTCGACCTCGACCACGGGCGCAGCCATTCGACCGGCAAGGAACTGTTCAAGGTGACCAGTTGCTCGGGCTGTCACAAGCTCGAAGGGGTCGGCAACGAGTTCGGGCCGAACCTCGCCGAACTTGACCCCAAGTACAAGCCGGTCGACGTGCTCAAATCGCTGCTCGATCCGTCCGAGAAGATTCACGAGAAGTACCAGACGTTCGTGTTTGAACTCGGCAACGGTACGGTGGTCAGCGGCCTGATCGTGGGGGAAACCCCCGACGCGGTGAAGGTCATCGAGAATCCGCTCATCAAGGCGGTCCCCGTGGAATTGAAGAAGGGGGACATCATCGAGCGAGCCAAGTCGAACAAGTCGACGATGCCCAAGGGGCTGCTCGACAAGCTGACGCGTGACGAGATCCTCGACCTGTTGGCGTATGTGATCGCCAAGGGGAAGAAGGACCACTCGTACTTCAAGGCGGGTGGTCACGACCACGGCCACAAGCATTGATCGAACGTGTGCCATTGCCGGCTCGTCCGGCAGGGCGGATGCGAGTTTCTGTAGCCCGACGCGTGAGCGAGGGAATTCGCTCTTCGTGCTGGGCACGCTTCCCCCGGATTTCACGCCGAGTCCCTCGCTCACGCGTCGGGCTACCGGGGGATACCGACGTTCGTCAGGCACAGCCTGACCTACGAATTTTCACTCTTCACGACGGAGTTTGCCCCATGCGACGTTACCTCTGTGGATCGGTCGGAGTCGCGCTCCTGGCGGTCCTGTTTTCGATGCTCGTTTCCCCCAGCGCTCGGAATCCCTCCATGGCCGATGACAAGTCCCCCGGCAAGCACATCGTGCACAATGTCTTTTTCGCCCTGAACGAATCGACCCCGGCGGCGAGGAAGACGCTCGTCGACGCCTGCTACAAGTACTTGACCGACCACGAAGGGACGGTCTACTTCAGCGCCGGTGTGCTGTGCGATTCGCTGAATCGTCCGGTCAACGATCGTGATTTCGATGTCGGCCTGCACATCGTGTTTGCCTCGATGCCCGACCACGACCGCTATCAGGACCACCCGCGGCACACGAAGTTCATCGAAGAGAACAAGTCGACGTGGAAGAAAGTCCGGGTGTTCGACTCGGAAGTCCCCGCGAAGACGAAGTGAGCCTTATGCGCGGGGTGCGGCCGGATCGTCTCCGCCCGCGCCCCGTCTGCCTGCGCGAACCCGACAACCCGTTCCCGCGTCCGACTTCGGGACCGGATTCCGTTCTTGACACTATTCCGAATGACCGTTCCCGCACTCACCATCATCGATTACGGCATGGGAAACCTCCGCAGCGTCGAGAAGGCGTTCGAGCGAGTGGGGGTGGCGGCGCGCGTCACGGCCAATCCGGCGGACCTCGCCGATTGCGGGCACCTCGTGCTCCCCGGCGTAGGTGCGTTTCGCGACGCCATCGCCGAACTGAAGCGATTGGGCTTCGTCGAGCCGATTCGCGACCATATTGCGCGGGATCAGCCGTTCCTGGGCATCTGCCTGGGCCTGCAACTCCTGTTCGACGTGAGTCACGAAGACGGTGAGTGGCCAGGGCTGGGCGTCCTCGCGGGAGAAGTGCGGCGATTCCCCGACTTCGCGGCGGAGGGGAAGCCGGAGCTCAAGGTTCCCCACATGGGCTGGAACCGGCTGAAGATGGTCCACCCCTCGCCCCTGTTCGACCGGTTCCCGGCGGACCCTTCGGTGTACTTCGTCCATAGCTACTTCGTCGTGCCGAAGGATGAAGCCGTCGTCGCGAGCCGGACCGAGCACGGTGTCGAGTTCGTGTCGAGCGTCCGCCGAGGTCGGTTGTTCGCGACGCAATTCCACCCGGAGAAGAGCCAGACGCTGGGGGTGGAACTGCTGCGGAATTTTTCGCGGACGTGAGACGTGTTCGCCGTCGGGCTTGCCCGACGTGCCGCGCCGCCAACCGGGGCACACACGTCGGGCAAGCCCGACGGCGAACCATCAGCCCGCGACACGGCCACCGGTTTCGAATTGGCGCACGAGGTCGGCGTAGGCTCCCCCGCGCGACACGAGTTCCTCGTGCCGGCCCCGTTCGACGATCCGACCGTTGTCCAGAAACAGCACGAGGTCCGCTCCCCGGATCGTGCTCAGCCGGTGCGCCACGACGAAGCTCGTCCGCCCCTCCGCGAGCGTCGCCAGAGCGGCTTGCAACCGCGCTTCAGTGAGCGTGTCCACGGCGCTGGTCGCCTCGTCCAGAATCAGGATCCGGGGATCCGCGAGCAGCGCCCGCGCGAAACAGACCAATTGCTTCTGTCCCGTGCTGAGGCCCGTTCCCTTCTCGCCGACGACGGTCGCCAGCCCTTCCGGCAGGTTCGCCGCCAGATCCCCGCAGTCCAAACGGGCCAGCGTCTCGACAACCTCGGATTCGCTGGCCGACGGTTTGCCGAAGCGGATGTTGTCCAGCACCGTTCCGGTGAACAGGAACGGCTGTTGGGGGACGATGCCCAACTGATCGTGCAGCGAATCGGTCGTGACGAAGCGTGTGTCTCGACCATCGATCCGCACCGCGCCGGAATCGGGTCGGTGGAACTTCGCGACCAGATTGACGATCGATGTTTTTCCGCCGCCGGTATGGCCGACGAGGGCCACCATGTGTCCCGGTTCGCAGGCGAAGGAGATGTCGTGCAGGACCGGGCGGTCGGGGTCGTAGCCGAACGTCACGCGGTCGAACTCGACCCGGCCTGCGACGCGCGGCAGCGGCTCCGCCTCGGCGGGATCGACCCAGTCGGGGAGGGTGTCGAGCAGGCCGAACACCCGTTCGGCGCCGGCCATGGCGGTCAGCGCCTGGTTGTACTGATTCCCGAGAATCTGCACGGGACTGAAGTAGATGTTGGCGAGAAAGAAGAACTGGATAAGCGCAGCCGGATCGGTGGCCTGCTCGGGACGCAACACGCGATATCCCCCCACCACGATGAGCAGGGCGGTGAACACCTGGCTCGTCAATTCGAGGGACGGCAGAAACAGCCCCGAGGCTCGTGCGGCGACCATGTTGACGTGTGAATGGTCCACGACGAGGTCGCCGAACAGTTCCGCGTTGACATCTTGCCGCACGAACGCCTGCGTCACCCGCATGCCGGTCACCGATTCGGCGAGCGCGGAGGTCACGCGGCTGAAGCTCTCCTGCACCTTGCGGTACGCGCTCGACAGCCGCTTGCGGAACACGCGGTTGATGCCCCAAACGACGGGGGTCATGGCAACCACGATGCCAAACAGGACCAGGTCGTAACAGGCCATGAGCGCCGCCGCGACGAGCATCTGCCCGCCGCCGACCAGACTCACGAACAACACGTCCTGCACGCCGATGCGCAGCGCCTCGCAATCGGAGGTCATGCGGCTGATCACCCGTCCCACCTTGGTGCGGTGAAACCAGGCCAGCGGCATGGTTTGGATATGGCGGAACAGCGCGTTGTGCAGGTCCCGCTGCACGAGTTCGCCGATTTCCAGCGCCAGTCGTTGGCGATAGTGGAAACACCACTGGGTGATTCCGGCGAACAGCAGGAAGCCGGCCGCCCCCGCCGCGATCCACCCTTCGCCCGAGCGGCCGGCGATCGGCCCGTTGATGACCGCCCCGGTCGCCCACGCCAGGAGGGGCAGTTGCACCGCCCGCAGCGCGACAAACACCAACAACCGGTTGCGGAGCGCCGCGTGGGGCGTCATCCAACCGAGCAACCGGACGATCAACCGAAAGTCGAGCGGGCGCTTGTCCGCCTCGCGCTCGGCTTCCGGGCGGGTGCGGACGAGGGACAATCCGGCCAACGGACGGGCCGCGCGGTCGCGGGTCTGACTCATGCGCTCAACAAACGGCGGGAAGGAACAGCGGGGCGGGCGGCGTAGCGGGACGCCTCGCGGGGGCGGCGTCTCCAGCCCCTCCCGACACAGGGGCAGGGGACGGACCAAGGCGAGCGACGGGTCCGCACTATGAGTGTCGGCCCGGCGTTTGGGAAGACGAATTGTCGAAACGGCGGGGAGGAGGGCCGCCAGGGCAGATCACTGACCGGGCGGAAAATCGCGACGCGTTGTTTTCCCGCGTCCAAGCGCCGGATATCATTGGAGGGCTTCCCACTCCGATTCTCCCGACGCGACGCTGCAGCGGTCCGCTCATTCGGGAATTCCCACGTTTCGTCGAACGGTCCGATGTCCACCAACCTTTTCAATCGCGTGTGGGACCTCCACACCGTCCGCAAGCTGGCTTCGGGTCAGACGCAGTTGTTCATCGGTCTGCACCTGATCCACGAGGTGACCAGTCCGCAGGCGTTCCAAATGCTGCGGGACCGTGGTCTCAAGGTCGCGTACCCTGAGCGGACGATTGCCACGGTCGACCACATCGTGCCGACCCTCGATCAGGCTCGGCCTTTCGCCGACGACCTGGCCGAGCAAATGATGGCCGCCATCGAGACGAATTGCCGCGAATTCGGCGTCACGCTGCTCGACCTCAAAGACGGCCGCCAAGGTGTGGTGCATGTGGTCGGGCCGGAGCAGGGGCTCACGCAACCGGGGATGACGATCGCCTGTGGCGACAGCCACACCAGCACGCACGGCGCGTTCGGCAGCATTGCCTTCGGGATCGGGACCAGCCAGGTGGCGGACGTGTTGGCGTCGCAAACCATGGCGCTGGGGCGGCCCAAGGTGCGGCGGGTCGTCGTGAACGGGACACTCGCAAAAGGAGTGTACGCCAAGGATGTGGCGCTCCACATCATCCGCAAATTGGGCGTCAATGGCGGCGTGGGCTACGCCTACGAGTACGCGGGCGAAGTGTTCTCGGCGATGTCCATGGAAGAGCGGATGACCGTCTGCAACATGAGCATCGAAGGGGGTGCCCGCTGCGGGTACATCAATCCTGACCAAAAGACCGTGGACTATTTGCGGGGCCGTCCGTTCGCGCCGCAAGGCGAAGCGTTCGAGAAAGCGGCGAAGTGGTGGCTCAGTCTCGCTTCCGGGCCGGACGCGACGTTCGACGACGACGTGTCGATCCCCGCCGCCGAGATCGAACCGACCGTGACGTGGGGGATCAACCCCGGCCAGTCGGTCGGAGTCAACGAGCCGATCCCCAACGTCTCCGCGTTCCCGAAAGAGGAGCAGGCGGGGGTGCGCGAGGCGCTGGAGTTCATGGAGTTCCACGAGAATCAATCGCTGCGCGGCACGAAGATTGACGTGGCGTTCATTGGCTCCTGCACAAACGGACGGATCTCGGACCTGCGGGAAGCGGCCCGCGTGGCGAAGGGAAAGAAAGTGGCCGCGCACGTGCGGGCTTTGGTCGTCCCCGGTTCACAGTTGGTGCGGATTCAGGCCGAAAAGGAAGGTCTGCACGAAATCTTCCGCGAGGCGGGCTTCGAGTGGCGGGCGGCTGGTTGCAGCATGTGCCTGGCGATGAACCCGGACAAGCTGAAGGGGCGCGAACTGTGCGCCTCGTCAAGCAACCGGAACTTCAAGGGACGCCAAGGGAGCCCGACGGGACGGACGCTGCTGATGAGCCCGGCGATGGTGGCGGCGGCGGCGGTGAGCGGAGCGGTAGCGGACGTGCGGGAGTTCGGGTGAGGGTCAGCCGGTTCGCCGTCGGGCGGTGCGCGACGTGTTCCGTTTTTGGAGGGCCGTCACCATGTCCGGCGCCGAATCAGCAACACCCGGGCACGTTGGAGCGAGTGAGACCAAACCGAATCGTCTCGGCACTGCGGTCGAAATGCTGAGCCTCGTGTTCGTCGTCAGCCTCGTCATGCTGGGAGGTTGCTTCCTTGTGTTGGGCTTACTCGGCACACTGACGAGCCTCGGGCATCCGGGCGGGGCTATGCAGTTCCTGAGCAACACTCTGCGAAGTTTGGCGGCGCTTGCTTGCGGGTGGGCGGCGATTGGAGTTGCGTTGATTGTTGTCCGCAAGAGCAGGCTACGAGTCTCGGCATGGCTTTCCATTGCGGGGATTCTGTTTGCATTCTTCAGCACACTTTCCGTCGTGGAAGGCCTGCTCAATGGTCGTGTGCAGGAATCGCTTCAAGTTCTGAATATCTATGCAGGATCGTTGTTGCCCTGCGTGGGACTGGGATACATCGCCCATAAGGTGTCCCCGAAATGGTGGGAAACGGCATTGGGTTTGTCGGACACGCACGGGCCATCGCTGGACAACAGATCGGACAAGGGTGAGGCGGAATTCGCCCCACAGCCATCCGATGATTCCCCCTGAATTCGGTCCTTTTGGGTGAAGCTCACGCAGTTCGCCGTCGGGCTGTGCCCGACGTGTTCCCTGTTCTCGACGATGTCGCAACCGGCACGTCGGGCGAAGCCCGACGGCGAACGCCACTGGGGGGGCGATGTCTGAACCACTCCACGACCGCCGCTCGTTCGTCACCGGTGAGGCCGGGCAAGAGGAGTTCGCTCGGGCGGTGCTGGGTGACGAACCCGACACGGAACCCGAGTGGTTCGACGCCGGCCCCACCGTCCGGCTCGGCAAGGTGGCGATGGCGTGCGATGTCGAGGTCGTGCTCAATCCCGAGGACAACGGGTTCCTCTCCGTCGCGAGCGCGGCGCTCGACCGGATCGACGAGGCGGAGTCTTTGTACTCCGTCTATCGCCCCGAGACCGAGTTGTCCTGCCTCAATCGGGAAGCGTCGAATGGACCGGTCGAGGTTTCGCCCGAGTTGTATGCCCTTCTGAAGCGGGCGAGGGAGTTCGCGGACCGGACCGACGGGGCGTTCTCGCCGACATCGGGGCCGTTAGTCGCGCTGTGGCGACGCTTTCGGAGCGAGGGGCGACTCCCGTTGGACGAAGAATTGGCAACGGCCCTGGAACTGAGCGATCTGCGGAACGTGCAGTTTGACGACATGAAAAGCACGATCGCGTTCATGCGCCCGGGGGTGTCGCTGCACCTGAACGCGATGGGAAAGGGGGCGGCGCTGGAACCGGCGGTGGAGTTGCTCGAAACGGCGGGATGCTCTTCGTGCCTGTTGCATGCGGGGTATAGCAGTGTCGTCGCGCGGGGTGACCGGTCCGGCGGATTGCCGGGGTCGCACCGCGACTGCGGGTCGGGATGGTTGTGCGGGATTCGCAACCCGCTATTGGCTCACCGGCGATTGGCCACGCTGCGATTGTGCGATCAGGCGCTGTCGACGAGCGGGAACGGGGCCCAGTGGTACCGGGTGGGTGACCGCCGGATCGGGCATTTGTTCGACCCGCGGACAGGTCAACCCGTCGAGCACGCGTTGTCGGTCAGCGTGGTCGCGCCGGATGGAGCGATGGCGGAGGCGCTGTCGACTGCGTTTTTCGTATTGGGAGTCGAAAAGGCTTCACGCCATTGTCATAATTCAGGGACTGTTGGCTGCGTATTCGTGCCGCCGCCGACGCATGGTCGTCTGCTGGAACCGGTGGTGATCGGGCTGACCCCCGAGCAGATCCGGTTCGAGGAATCGGAAGTGGCGCGGGTCCATTGGATGTGAGGGGTCGCTCCGGAGGACTCGGTCACCACAAAGGTCACGACGTACCCACGAAGGACACAAAGGGGTTGATCCCAGGGATGTGGGGTCCGACCATGACCGTTTGTGATGCGTGCCGAGTCAGGTAGCGACGTTCCCGACCGATCGACCCTTTGTGAAATTTCGTGTCCTTCGTGGTTCCAGAGTCTTCCCCCTTAACCCCCCCGAGCCGCCGTCCCTCCAACATTGTGCGAGTGACTTGTGTCCAAAAGCGTTCGTGAAATCACGTTCCTCGGCTGCGCGATGCTCGTCGTGCTGCGGATGGCCATTGGCTGGCAGTTCTTCTACGAGGGGATCTGGAAGCTCAACACGCAGTCGAGCGCCCGTCCGTGGTCCTCGGAGGCGTACCTCGCCAATGCGCGGGGGCCGCTGCGGAATACGTTCCGCAACATGCTGCCGGACCCCGACGGGTTGCGCAAGCTCGACTACGACACCCAGGCGGCCGATTGGGACGCGTGGTATGGCCGGTTTCAGAAGCTGCACCCCGACCTGACCGACGAGCAGAAACAGAAGATTGAATTCGTGCTCAACGGTCCTTCGGAGTTTGCCGAACCGCTGACGGCTCTCCCCGCCGGGGTGGACCTCAAACAGTTCAAGGTGCCGAAGGGGTTATCGTTTGCGTACGACGCCAAGGGGAAGCGGCTGGTCTGCAACTTCCACCTGATGCCGCAGGAGAAGGACCAACTCCTAAAGCTGGTTCCCGAAGAGGCGGCGGACGACCCCGCTCAGGCGGCGGTCGTCAAGGCGTATGTGCGGGCCGTCGAACGCTTGTATGACCGCACGAGCAAACTGAGTCTGAAAGAGCGGTTGCAGGTTCTCACGAAAGAGGACCCCGAACGAGTGGGGCGATTGCAGGAGGAATTCTACGGGACGATCGACCACAAACGCCCCGGCGAGATCGACCTCTATCGCAATCAGCTTGCCCGATACGAGGCCAATGTCAAGTCGGCGGCGGTGGCCTTCCATCAGGCGCACCTCGACAAGTTGTGGGCCGAGATGCAGGAGAAAAAGGCCAAACTGGTCGCGCCGGTCGACGCACTCACCGCCGATTTGCAACAGGTGGCGGAGCGGGTCCTGACACCGCAACAACTGGTGCGCGGAGCGGTCCCCAAGCCGATGTCGCAATTGCGGCAGGCGGACATGATCACCATGTACGGATTGCTGGTGCTCGGGTTCCTGATGATTGTGGGGCTGTTCAGCCGGATGTCGGCACTGGGTGCGGCGGGACTTCTCACACTGTTTTACATGGCGATGCCGCCGTGGCCAGGTGTGCCGGAACCCCCCGGACCGGAGCACGCACTGTTCATCAACAAGAACATGATCGAAGTGATTGCCTGTCTGGCGCTCGCGATGATCCCCACGGGACGATTCGCGGGACTCGACGCCCTCGTCAGACGGTTTGTGTTTCGTCAAACGACGGATTGAAGAGTGCCTTCAGAATGGGGTGTGCCACTGCGGGCTTGTCCAGCAGTGCGGATACGGGCGACGACATCGTCGCCCGGTTCGTCAGGCACAGCCTGACCTACGATACTTTTGACTTCGCGCCCCGCGCTCAGGAATCTTCGTGATGTATCTGAAGCCCGAAGACAAGGACATCGGCAAGCTGAACTACCAGGACGCGGTCGGCCTGACGCGGCGGTCGTTCCTCAAGGGGGCGGCGGGCGCGCCGGCCTTGGGGGCGTTCTACTTTGGCTACTCGGCCCTCAAGGGGAACCCCGTCAAGGTGGGGTTCATCGGCACCGGTGACGAGGGAAGCGTCCTGCTCACCCAGCACCCCCCCGATTACTTCGACATCGTCGCCATCGCCGACCTCCGCCCCGCCAACGCCAAGCGGGCCTTCACCGGCGACCCGAACAGCGAGGACCGCGTCGGTCTGAACCGCAAGCTGGGGGCGGATCGCTGCAAGTCGATCAAGGTCTACGACGATCACAAGAAGCTGCTGGAAGACCCCAACGTTGAGGCGGTGGTCATCGCCGTTCCGCTCAACGTGCATGCGTCGATCGCCATCGACTGCCTGCGTGCCGGGAAACACGTGCTGGCCGAGAAGCTCATGGCCCACAACGTGACCGAGTGCAAGGAGATGATTCGCGAGGCGAAGAAGGCCAACCGCCTGCTCGCCATCGGGCATCAGCGGCACTATAGCGTGCTGTATGACAACGCGAACAACCTCGTGCGGCAGGGTGTGCTGGGGGACATCAAGTTCATCCGCGCGAACTGGCATCGCAACAACAGCTTCCCGAACGCCGATAGCTGGGTGAAGAAGGTTGCACCGGAAGACGCCAAGGCTCTGGAGGGCAAGGTCAAGGAGTACGGCTTCGACAGCGTCGAGCAGTTGGTCAGCTGGCGGCTGTACAACAAAACCGGCGGCGGCTTGATGGCCGAACTGGGCAGCCACCAACTCGACGCGTGCAGCATCTTCCTCGGCAAGGTGCATCCGCTGTCGGTGATCGGTTACGGCGGCAGGAATTTTTACGGAGTGCAGGGAGTCGGCTCGAAGGACAAGCAAGCCGACCCGCGCGAGATCGACGACCACGTGTACGTGACGCTGGAATTCCCCGGCCCCCACTACAAAGACGACAAGAACGACATCGTCATCGTCACGTACTCGTCGATCAACACGAACCGCTTCGAGCCGTACGGCGAGACGATTTTCGGCAGCCGAGGCACGCTCATCACCGAACTCGAACAGAACGTGATGCTGTTCAAGGAGGAAGGAGGCGGCACGGGCGGCGGCGGCGCGGGTCAGCGTCTACGCGTTGTGCAGGCGGCGGAAGGGGGGGGCGGGGCGGTGCTCGAAGCCAGTCCCAGCCTCGCTCCGCAAACGCAGGCGGCCAGCGCGGGTTCAACCGGCAAGGTCAGCCGTGGCTACACCGAGGAGATGGAGCACTTCGCCTGGTGTATTCGCGAGAACAACTTTGAGTCGCCGGCGAACGGCGGCCTGCGTTGCCCCGGCCCCGTGGCGATGGCGGACGCGATCATGGCGCTGACGTGCAATCTCGCGATGAAGCACAAGAAGCGGGTGGTGTTCAAGGAAGAGTGGTTCGACCCGGAAAGCCCGGCGGTGCCGGAGACGGACCCGGAGGTGGTGGGTTAAGGCGAAGGTCAAATGGCAAAAGCGATAAGTGCGCCACGGGCGGCTTAGACGCCTCTGGCAAAGGCCAAGCAAGTCGGCCCCATTCGCCCGTTGTCCGCCTTTGACATTGAAGACTTCCTCTCAGCGGAACTAGCTGCGAATCTCCACACCCGTTTGGCTGAGTTCCAGGAACGAATGCGTTTGGAACTCACGAACGATGTCCGGGATGACCGGCGTTACCATTGCCTCCAACTCCCGATTGGAAATGTTTCCGGTGGAGATCAGGAGCAATTTCGCTGGACGTCCCTGAAGCAGATGCGAGTCCACAAAGTCGGCGTCCTTCGTGACCACCACCCGCCCTTCCCGATCAGCCACCTCGGTGACCTGACTGTCGGTCGTCCGGTTGGCTTCGACCAGGTCCAGGGTATGGACCGCGTTGCATCCGACAGCGGCAAACCAGGCGACCATCCGCCTCGGAAGTTGTGCATCCACCAGGAAGTTCACGGCCCCACCGGGTGCAGGCGTCGGGTGCGGGCCAACCGCGCCGCGTATGCGAGCGCGGCCAAGAGGTCGTCACGCTCCAGGTCCTCGTAGTCCGCCAGGATCTCGTCGTTGGTCATGCCCGAACTGAGCAGTTCGAGCAACATCTCGACGGGATACCGGAGACCTCGGACGCAAGGCTTGCCGTGGCACACCGCAGGGTCGATCGTGATTCGGGAGAGCAGAATGTCCATGTTGACAGTATACCCGGCCCGGCCCGTTGTCGCCGAACAATCCACCCACCGATCAATGCCCTACGTGTCCTCGAATCGTCAGTCCGCGTGACGGGGATGCCATTTCAGTTCTGTGAGAACCCGCCGCCGCCGTTCTTTCGCGGTTTGTTTTTCGTCAGAAACTGCACCGATGTCGTCCCCAACAGCGCTTGCAGTTCCTCGGCCAGGCTGCCCCCGACGGAGACCTTGAGTGCGGGGTTGGAGAGCAGGTGTCGCAGCCGCTGGTTCGGGTTACCGGGGTCGAATGTCTCGACGATGATCGCCGTGTCGCACTTGCCAGGGTGCCGCTTCAGGATCGACAGCGTCGCAAGCAATTCCCGCTCGCCGTGCAGTGCCTGATCGAAGCGGATCGCCACCTGGTCGGTGAACTTCTTCTCGGCCTGTTCGAGCGTGAGCATTTCCCCCACGATCAGGTTCGGTTCGCGGCTCCGTTTGTCGACTTTGCCTTCGACAATGACGATCGACTCCGACTTGACGAGGTCGCCGAAGCGGGCGAATTCCTCGGGCCACATGATGCACCGGACCGTTCCCTGCACATCTTCGAAGTCGAAGTTGACGTACTTGGTGTGTCCGTTGCGGCTGGGCTTTTTCGTCTGGGCCTTCTTGATCGACGAGATCATCCCCGCCAGCCGCACATCCGCCCGCTCCGCCGCTGCGGCGAGATCGGTGGTCACCTGCGAGGAGTACAGCCCCAGCTTGCCCGCGAATTCCAGCAGCGGATGCGAAGAGAGGTAGAAGCCGATCACCTCTTTCTCGGCGGCCAGCTTCTGCGCGTGCGTCAGGTCTGGCACATCGGGGAGGGAGATCGGTGCAGCCGCCTCGCGCGACGCGGCAGGACCGGGGGCCGGTTCGTCGCCGCCGAACAGGCGTTTTTGCCCTGCTTGTTTGTCGCGTGCGCGACCGGCTCCCTGTTGGATCGCCCGGTCGACCATTGCCGCGTGCTGCGCGCGATTCGGTCCGAAGGAGTCCAGCGCCCCCGCCTTGATGAGGATTTCGAGCGTCCCCTTGGGAAGGATCTTCGGATCGACCCGTTCGCACAGGTCGAAGATGTCCTTGAAGGGGCCTTTGGCGTTCCGTTCAGCCACAAGCGCCTTGATCGCCTGTTCGCTGACACCGCGAATGGCGGCCAGGCCAAAGATCAGCTTGTCGCCGATCACGTCGAACACCACGTCCGAGCGGTTCACGTCGGGAGGGAGCACCGGCACCTTCATACGGCGGCAGTCGTCGACATGCTCGGCGATGCGGTCGGAGTCCTCCATCCCGCACGAAAGCAGCGCGGCCATGAACTCGACGGGATAGCGGGCCTTGAGGTAAGCCGTCTGGTAGGCGATGGCCGCGTAAGCCGTGGAGTGCGACTTGTTGAAGCCGTAACCGGCGAATTTTTCAATGAGGCCGAACAGGTTCTCGGCGTCGGCGGCGGCCATGCCCCGTTCGCCCGCCCCCTTGATGAACTCGGCCCGGTTCTTCTCGATGGTCTCGATCTTCTTCTTCGAGATCGCCTTGATGCACGCATACGCTTTGGGAAGCTCGATCCCACCCAGGCGGTTCAGGATCCGCATCACCTGTTCCTGGTACACCATCACGCCGTACGTTTCGGCGAGCACCTCGTCGACGGCGGGGTGGAGTTTGGCGACCGGCTGCAGGCCGTTCTTGCACTGGACGTACGTCATGACCATCCCTCCCTCGAGCGGTCCGGGGCGGTACAGGGCGGACGTGGCGATGATGTCGGCGAACTGGTCGGGCTTCATCTTCGTGAGCAGGTCGCGCATCCCGCCCGACTCCAGTTGGAAGATCCCCTTGGTCTCGCCGCGTTGGAGCAGTGCGAACGTCGGCTTGTCGTCGAGCGGGAATTGCAGCGGATCGAGCTGGATGCCGCGGTGCCGTTTGACGTTCTTCACCGCCAGGTCGAGGATCGTGAGGTTCCGCAGCCCCAGGAAGTCCATCTTCAGCAGGCCCGCTTTTTCGACCTCCGTCCACTGCGTGAGGATGTCGTCCTTGCCGGTGATCTTTTGCAATGGGACATACTCGACGAGCGGTTTGTCGCCGATGACGACGCCCGCCGCGTGGGTCCCCGCGCTTTTTGCGAGGCCCTCCAGCTTCATGCCGACGTCGATCGTCTCGCGAACAAGCGGGTCCGAGTCGTACGCGCTCTTCAATTCCGCACTTTCATCCAGCGCGTCGCGCAGGGTGATGTGCAGCGTGTCGGGGACCGCCTTGGCGATCTCGTCCGCGCGGTTGAGCGGCATGCCCAGCGCCCGGGCAACGTCCCGAATGACGGCCTTCGCCCGCAGCGTGCCGAACGTGCCAATCTGGGCCACGCTCTCGACGCCGTACTTGTCCTTCACGTATTGAATGACGAGTTCGCGGCGGTCGCGGCAGAAGTCGATGTCGATATCGGGGGCTTCCGTCCGGCTGGGGTCGAGGAACCGCTCGAACAAGAGGTCGTACTTCAGCGGGCAGACATGGCTCAGGCCCAGCACGTACGACACCAACGCCCCGCACGCCGAACCGCGTGCCGAGCAGGGGATGTCGTTCGCCATCGCGAAGCGGGCGAAGTCCCACACGATGAGGAAGTAACTGGCGAACCCCATCTTGTTGATGACGCCCAGCTCAAAATCGAGCCGTTCGAGCACCGCGGGATCGGGGTTGTCGCCGTACCGCCATTTCACACCCGCAAGTGCCTGCTCGCGGAAGTAGTCCTGTACCGATTTGTTGTCCGGGGGGACGAAGACCGGGAAATGCCGCGTCTTCAGGTCGAGTTCGATCTCAATCCCGTTGGCGATCTCCTGGCTACGGGCGACGGCTTCTTCTTGTCCGGGGAACGCCTCGTACATTTGTTCGGGGGACCGGACGAACAACTGGTCGCTGTCCATCTTCATCCGGTTGGCGTCGGACCGGACGGTGTGCGTGTTGATGCACAACAGCACATCCTGGGCGACGGCGTCCTCCTGTCGCAGATAGTGTGCGTCGTTGGTGGCGACAAGCGGCAGTCCCATCTTCTTCGCGAGGTCGATCGTCCGCTCGCCGCAATCCCGCTGAATCTGAAAGCCCGCGTTCTGGATCTCAAGGTAGTAGTCGCTCCCGAAGGTTTCGACGTACCACGCGGCGAGCTTCTCCGCCTCGTCGAACCGCTCTCCGAGCAAGAGCTGCGAGAGTTCCCCTGCGGCGCAACCGGAAAGGCAGATAATTCCTTCGCGATGCTCGCGCAGCACTTCCTTATCAATACGCGGCTTGTAATAAAAACCGTCGATAAACGCCGTTGAGGCGAGCTTGATGAGGTTGTGAAAGCCCGTGCGGTTCTTCGCCAAGAGCGTGAGGTGATACCCCGCTTCCTTCATGCGGGATGCCCCCTCCTTGTTGCGGCGGGAACCGGGGGCGATATAGGCCTCGTACCCGAGAATCGGGTTGACGCCGTTGTCGCGGCACTTCGTGTAGAACTCGAGCGCGCCGTACAGATTGCCGTGGTCGGTGACGGCGATGGCGGACATCCCCAGCGACTTCACATGCTTGACGAGTTCGCCCACCTTGTTGGCGCCGTCGAGCAGGGAGTAGGTCGTGTGGCAATGGAGGTGCGCAAACGGGCGTGAGGGGGCGGCGGCTTCCGACATTTCGGCACTCCTTGACCGGGGAATGTGCTGCCTCAGAAAATCGCCGGTTTGCTCTTGTCTTTATCTGTGTTCCATCTGTGTTTCATCCGTGGCTAAAATCTTTTCTTTAGCCACAGATTGAACACAGATGAAACACAGATAAGAAGAAATGCCAATGCGGAGCGGATATCGGCGGCGAACGATTCTCGCTCACCCCACCGGGTTGAACATCAACCCCGTCTGCAGCTTCGGATAGAAGTACGTGCTCTTGGGGGGCATCTTCTCCAGCTTTTCGGCGATCTGTTCGACGTGCGAAATCCGGGCAGCCGGGACGAGGCAGCCGAGTTGGCACTCCCCGGTCTTCTGCGCGTCGGTCACTTCGTCGACCAGGTGCACGTACCGAAACTTCGCCTCGGCGGCGGGGCGAGCCTTTTTGAGGAGGTGGTCGATCACCAGCTTGTGCAGCAGGCTCACTCCCAAGCCGCGCCACGCATCGGTCTGGTCGGGAGCGAGCGTCTTCATGGGTGACGCATCGGTCACGCGGGCGAAACTCCACACCCCGTCCTTCGTCGTCCCGAAACCGAACACGTCCTGACCACCGTCCGCCTCGACCAGTTCCCACGCGGACTTCGCCCCGGCGGCACCGGTCCCGACCGTTTCCACCTCGAAGTGCCCTGCGAGCGCGGCCTTGAGCTCGGCCGCCGTGATGTCGCCGATCCCGGACACCAACCGGTGCGTCGGCATGATGACCAGGCCGGGATCGCTCATCCCGACGAACATCATCATCACGAAGTTTTCGGGCGAATCGGGGCCGGCCAGTTTTCCCTTGGATTGCAGTCCGTCGCGGTAGTTGACCGCCGTTTCGTAGCGATGATGCCCGTCGGCGATGAAAACCGGCTTGTCGCGCATCAGGCCGCGGACCTTCTCGATGATCCCCTTGTCCATCACCGGCCAGAACCGATGCACCACTCCCAAATGGTCCGTCGCAACAATCGGCGTGAGCGAGATGACCGCTTGCTCGAGGGGGGCCATCGCGGCGTTATCGGTGTCGGGATACAAACCGAAAATCGGCGACAGGTTGGTTTTGGTGGCTTCCAACAGCTTCAAACGGTCCGCCTTCGGCCCCGACAGCGTCTGTTCGTGCGGGAACACCTTCCCCTCTCCAAAGCGCTCCAGGCGAATTCGCCCCATGAACCCCTTGCGAACGTGGGTCTTCCCCTCCCACTGGAATTCCTGGTGATAAACGTACAGCGCCTCGTCGCGCTCGCGCAACAGAACACCTTCCTGCAACCAACGCTGCAGCAGGCGCGTCGCTCGCACGTACTTCTCGTCCGAAGTCGGGTCACCCGGTTCCTCGCGATTGAGCTCCAGCCGGATGATGTTGCAGGGATGCAGCTTGTACAGCCGTTCCTGAAACGCGGCGTCGATCACGTCGTAGGGGGGACACGTAACGTCCGACAGATCGCCGACTTGGGCCAGGTCGTATCGCAAAGCCTGAAAGGGATAAACGTCGGCCATTGTGTCGGATTCCGTGGAAGAAAACTGTCTCGGGAACGCGTGTTCACGCTCGGCGGAAAACTCGCGTTCTCCGCTACGCGCCTGGGGCGTGTACCCCTGTACCACCCCGCGCGAAGGAGAGGAACTGTCTCACCCGGTCGGGGTCTTTGCAAGCCTTCGCAACCTCCACTCCCCCCGCCGTGTCGACGCCCCACGGTCGGACCGCGTCGATCGCGGCGACGACGTTTTCGGGGGTCAACCCCCCGGCCAGAATCAGCGGCGGATCGACATCGCGCCGGTACTCCGCCGCAATCCGCTCCCACGGAGCGGTCCGCCCCGTTCCCCCATAACTTCCGGCGACATGTGCGTCGAGCAAACAGGCACGCAAGCGGATCCCCAGCTCGCGGCATCGGTCCAGGTAGCCGTGCACATCGGCCAACCCCCCGTCTCCGACCCGCAACGCGCGAATGATTTCCAGCCCCTTCAATTCGGCCAGGAACTCGGGCGATTCGTCCCCGTGAATCTGGACGCACCGCAATCCGACGTGTTCGCAAATGCGGCGAATCTCCAACAGCGGATGGTTGACGAACAGGCCGATCGGCTCGACATCGTCCGGCAGGCTGCGGACAATCTGTGCTGCGGCGATCTCTGGCACACGCCGCGGACTCTCCGCGAAAAAATTGAGACCGATCGCATCCGGCGCCATCCGCGCCACCCACTTGGCGGTCTCCAGATCTCGGATACCGCAAATCTTGACCCACATGGTGTCGCCCCCTCAGACGATCCGCTGCCCGGCGGACGCCATCGCCATTGTAGACTTTTCCCCTTTCGCCCCACACCCGCCGCCCGGAAGACCAGCAGCCCGACATGCCCGCTTTCACCAGCCACATCTTTGTTTGTTGCAACCGACGGCCCCCGGACAGTCCTCGCGGCTGTTGCGATCCGGACGGGTCGCTCGCCTTGCGGGATGCCTTCAAGACCGCCTTGAAAGAACGGGGTCTGGGACCCCTGGTGCGGGCGAATCAGTCCGGCTGCCTCGAACAATGCGAGGTCGGCCCGACCGTCGTGATCTACCCGCAGGGGATCTGGTACGGGCGAGTCAGTCTGGAAGACGTCCCCCGGATCGTGGAAGAGACGATCGTCCACGGGCGCATCCTGGACGACCTGTTGATCCCCGACGCGCTGCTCAATTGCCGGGGGTTGGCGTCCCGAGCCACCAAGGAACCGGGCCGGCCGTTCACGGTCCCGGCCGAGTCCTGACAGTCCACAAGGCAGCGTGCGGGTCGTGACGATCACAACGGTTGCTCCGTGTGCGCGGCACGGCCCGTGATGTCTCAAGTCCGGTTTTTCGCGACCGATCCTCAAGATCGGAACGTCGGAATTCTTCGTTGAGTCCGGCGCATCCGGAACCGCAGACCCGGCAAAACCGTCACGCCCGGAGAGTCCGACACCGCACAGCCGGACCGGTCGTCACTGTTTCGCGCCGCGGGACCGGAATGTGTTTGCGGACGGCGCCGACCAAGTCCTAGCATGAGGGATCGTTCGTTGACGACCGGTGCTTCGTCTTCCGATTGATGTAACGTTTCTTCCGTGCGACAGGGTGGTTGCGCGGGGGAGACGCGTCGAGCGGAGGAGGGGTCGGGTCGTTGCCCGACCGCGGCCGTCCGTCGTCGCGTTCGTTTCGATGTTCGCCGGGGACCGGCGAAACCGTTCCGCCGCGGCAGGCCCCTTGCCGTCGGGACGACATCGACCCGACCGCGCCGACACTTGCGAGCTTAGCGAACCGGTGATTCGACCTCGGGAATCCCCAAGCCTGTCGGCGTGGGTTTCCGGTGTTCGATCCGGGTTCCGCAAGCCCTCAAGACGGGACGGTTCCGGCCTTCTCGCCACTTGACGTGCCGTCCCGGCCCGGGAGGATTCCCGGTCGGGCCACACGATCGCAAGGGAGTCGACCGCATGTCGCGGGTCATTCGACAGCCGCAGTGCTTCGCGCTGGCCGCTTGGGTCTGTTTGTCGCTTGCCGGTGTCGCCACTGCTCAGGAGGACAATCCGCCTCCAGCGACCGACGCCGCCGCGCCCGCCGAACCGGTCACCAACCTGCCGGTCAACGGCTCGCTGCTGGCGAAGGAGCCGCAAACCCCCGTCGAGTTCGTCGAGGCGTCATTGCTGATGCTCGACCTCGCACGCCCCGAACTGTGCAAGGCGTACCTCGACAAACTCCTCGCGCAGAATCCCGACGAAGCCACCCTGCTGGAAATCCGGGAGCATTTTGGCCCGGCCCCCTTGGCTCGATTGGGAAACCTCAAAGAGCTGCGCCCGCAATCGACGAAGCTGCTTGACGCCATCAACGCGGCCTCCAAGTCGGCCTTGTCCGACCCCGCACGTTTGACGAGTTTGATTTTGCAACTCGCTTCCGATGACGGTGCGGAACGAGCGACAGCCCATGAAGCGCTCCGCTCGGCGGGGGAGACGGCAGTTCCGGGAGTCCTCGCGGCCTTGGCGACCCCCGACCAGGCGGCTCTCCATCAGGAGTTGCTGCAAATCCTGGTCGAGATGGGCCCGTTGGCCATCCCGCCATTGCTGGGGGGCCTGGAAGCACCGGACACGATGTTCCGCGCCCAGTCGATTACGGCGCTGGGCCATCTGAGGGCCAAAGAGGCAGTCCGGCTGTTGTGGTATCCGGCCGTCGCTCCGGAGGTTCCGACGGCCGAGAGTGCCGCCGCGTTGGTCGCGCTGGCCAGGATTCTCGACGTGCCGGCTGTCCGAGCGCGGTCGATCGCGACTGGCGGCGCTGTGGATGAGTTGCGTCGAGTCACACGCGAGCTTTTCAAGGATCGGCTGGTGCCGGTCGAAGCGGAAGACCCACAAGAGGTGTGGGGTTGGGACGCGGAGAAGAACGCTGTTGTTCCACTGACGCTCACTCCGGAACAAGCCCGTGATCGCTTGGCCGAACGGCTGGGAGCGCAGCTGATCGCGTTGTCCCCCGAGCGACGCGACATTCAGACGCTGCAACTGGCGATTCTGCTGGCACGGGACGGGCAAGCGTTGCTCAAGGGAGCCCCGCTTCCCAAAGGGGCCGGAACCGTCGCCGACACGGCCCTGTCGGTAGGGGCGGAACGCGTGGGCGACGCCCTCGCCCTGGCGTTGGACGATCGTCGCGGTGAAGCGGCGCTCGCAGCGCTGGCGATCCTCGAACGCATTGCGACCGTCAACGACATCTCCGCCATCTCGTCGACCCGCGAGTCACCGATCGTACGTGCCCTCAACGCGCCGGACCGACGCGTCCAGTTCGCCGCGGCCCGCACGGTGTTGCAGATCGACCCGAAAGAACAGTTCCCCGAGTCGTCGCGTGTGGTGGAGATCCTCGTCAGGGCGTTGGCGGGAGAGAACGAGCGGAAAGCGGTGATCGTGCATCCCTCCGCCGAACGCGGGTCGCTGCTGTCCGGGCAGATGAGCGAACTCGGCTTCAATCCGCTGCTGTTCAATGCCGGTTCCGCGGGATTCAAAGAGACCGTCGCCCGCAACGACGTGGCGGTGGTGGTGCTGCACGCGAACGTGATTCGCTGGGCATTGTCGGAAACGCTGGCCAACCTGCGGGCGGACAGCCGCTCCAGGGGGATCCCGGTGTTGTTGGTGGGCGACGAGCGAACCGCTCCCGCCCTTCGCAAGCTTGGCTCGCGCTACGAGAAAGTCGCGGTCGTCAACGAAACGCAAACCGCCGCCGATTTGCAGTTGCAGGCCAAGCCGTTCTTCCGGGGGATCAACGTCGACGAGTTGTCCGAACAGGAACGGCTGTCGCAGCGCAATGAAGCGCTGTTGTGGCTGGACCACCTGGCCAACACGCGCCGTCTTACGGTGTTCCCGATCGAACGAGCGGAAAAGAACGTGCTGTCGCTGCTGAGAGAACCCGAGCTCGTCGCGACCGCGTTGGGGCTGGTGGGGGAGATTCCCACGGAAGCTTGCCAGAGGGCCTTGGCGGACATGGCGCTGCTCGATTCGCAGACGGTGGAAAACCGGGCGTTGGCTTCGCGCAAACTGGCGTTCCACATCCAGCGGTTCGGACTGTTGGCCGCGACCGAACAGGTCAACGCACTCGAAGTGGCCTGGGCCAACGAGGCGTCTCCCGACTTGCGCGATGCGCTGGGAGCCGTCATCGGCAGCCTCAAGCCGGACGCGGTGTTGGCTGGGAAGCGGTTGAAGAGTGCGAAATAGCGGATCGCCAAGTCGGATTGCCCAAATTGGTCACCCCGCCGTCAGCACCGCCAATTGGTTCCCCGCCGTCTGCACCTCTTGATCGGTCATGACGCCCGACCGGACGATCCGTACGTCGCACTCGCTGTTCGTCGACACCTCGCGCGCGTGCAGCCCCATCGTTCCGTCCGCGCCGTACTCGAAGACGATCTCCACCTCCGACCCCTTCGGCACGCCGCGCGAGAGTTGCACCGTCCCCCGGCCGATTTCCTTGCATTGGGCCGGGTCGAGCGAATCTCCGTCCGCCTCCATGAGGATCAGTTCGATCGTCGATTGATTGGCGTGGGCCGTCCCGAATTGACCTTTTCCCGAACGGTACACGAACGGAATCTCGGTGTTCTTGGGCAACAGCGGGGCGACGATCTCGATCCCCTGGTCGTATGCCAAAATCCCGTACGTGTGCGACGACACGTTGACGCCGCTTTTGCCGGGCAGGGCGAGGTAAAAGTCCCGATTGCGAACGGTTTCGATCTGCTTTTCGAGGGCCGCGCTGAAGGCCGCCTTGTCCCCCTCACCTGTCTGCGTGTTGTATCCGACATCGGTGGCGAGATTGTCGATCTTCCGCTTGACGGCCCAGATCGCCGCCCCCTTGGCAACGCATTCGTCGGGGTCGTGGATTTCGGCGGCGAGCCCAAATTCACGATCAACCGCCGCCTTCACCATCGGCATCCGGCTGCTCCCCCCGACGATCAGAATCCGATCGACACGCTTCGAGCCGGTTTTCGTCTCCAACTCGGCGAGCGTTTCCTTGGTCACTTGCAGGCTGAGGTCGAGCAAGTCGGCGGTCAATTCCTCGAATTTCTCCCGAGTCACCTCGATGCGGCTGTGGTTGCCGGCAAACGAAAATGTGAACGGGTCCTTGAGCTTTTGCGACAACCGCTTCTTGGTCGCCTCCGCTTTCGTCCGCATTTCCTGATGCGCATGCGGATCGGTGAGCGGGTTGACGCCATGCTCCGTTTCGAACTGTCCCGCCAACCAGGCGATCAGGCGGTCGTCCCAATCCTTGCCCCCCAATTCGTGATTGCCCCCCGTCACAAGGATCCGCACGCCGTCGGGGCCGACCGCGATCACGCTCACGTCAAACGTGCCGCCCCCCAGGTCGTACACCAGAATCGATTCCTGCTTGCCGCCCGCCTGAATGCCGTATGACAGCGCGGCGGCGATCGGCTCGTTGACGATGTCGAGGACGTTGAGGCCCGCCATCTTTCCCGCGTTTTTGGTGGCGGTGCGCTGGGCATCGTCGAAATACGCCGGGACCGTGATCACCACGTCCTCGACCGGTGCTTGTAGGTTCTGCCGGGCCTTCTCGACGAGCGCTTTCAGGATCAACGCCGAAAGTTCTTCGGGTTGGTACGCTTTGCCGGCGAATTCAAACAGGAATTCGTCGTTGCGCCCCATGAAGCGTTTGACGAACTGCACAACCCGTTCGGGCTCGATCTCGGCCATGTTTTTGGCTTCGACCCCCACCACCACATGCTCGGGACTCTCGAAGTACACCACGGATGGCGTGGTTGGCTCGTTGATGTCGTTGGGGACGATCGTGGCGCGGTCGTACTCGTCGATCGTGGCCACGGCGGAATAGGTGGTGCCCAGGTCGATTCCGAAAACTTTCGTGAGTTCCGCCATGGCGAATCGGCTCCTCGGCCGGGGTGAAGTCGTACGCGAAGCCCCTGCGGCCGAGCCAAGCCCCGCCCAGGTAACACTTCGCTGCGGATCGAAACGGGATTTCGCGACAGGGATCAACGTCGAACGCGGACCCCGAACGGAATCCGCCAAGTCTTGTTTGTACCCTCATCGTTCTAACCGGGGCGTGTGCGAAAAGCCACGGGGAGCAACTGTCGGCCCGGTGTTTGACAGTCGAGGCAGACAAATGCCAGAAGTTGTCGTCGGGACATATCGAGACCACGCAAGAAACATCACAGTAATGACTTACGACGCATTCACCATGACGCATTCACCACCAAAGCGCTGTCGCATCGGGTTTCGGACTCTTTTTTGACATTATTCGTTGTCGAAAATATTTCAGGTGTCTAAAATCCCTTCGACGGGGTTGGCGAGCAGGTTGCGAACTCTTTCCCGTCCACGTTGGCCCGGTACTTTTCTCCCACGGCGAAACCATGCGCACCACGCTCGATCCCGCCGATTTGGAGTTCCTTGGGACCCTGCGTCGATTGGGACCCCGTACGGTGCAGGGCTTGGGGGAGGCGTTGGGGGTGACAGCCACCGCCATTCGCCAAAAGCTGACGCGACTTCAGGCATTCGGCCATGTCGAACGCCGGCTGGTTCGCGAAGGGCGCGGGCGGCCGCATCACGAGTACCTCGTCACCGACAAGGCGATGCGGGAGCTCGGCGACAATTACGGCGATTTGGCAACGATCCTGTGGCGGGAGGTCCAGCGAATCACGGACCCGACGGTCAGGGCGTTGATCACCGATCGCGTGCGGGATGCGTTGGTGGCCCGGTTGGGGCACATCGACGGGGAATCCCTCAAGGAACGCCTGGGACAGCTTGAGCGAAACCTGCGTTCACGCGGGTACGACGTCGAGGTCGACGAGGATTCGCGCGACCATGTGTTGCGCGAAAACAACTGCCCGTACCACGAACTGGCCGACCAAGACCGCGGGATTTGCGAACTCGAACAAGAGGTGTTTGAAAAGGTTTTGGGAACGGGGGTCACGCTCTCCCGGTGCTGTCTCGACGGGCATTCCTGCTGCGAGTTCTCGGTGTCGGACGGAAGGGCCGATTCGAGTTGCGGCACGCTTCCCGATCAGGTTTCGGTCCCGCTCGGAATGCTTGGGAGTGTTTCGGGAAGGGATGTGGCCGGTGCTCCGCGAAGCGGGTTGCCGGAGGGAGTGGGGGTTTCCTGAAGGTCGCGTGAGCTTTGAATTGACGGGCCTCTCGAAGACTGTCAGGACGGGAAAGACGGATCGCAATGACTTGGTTGGACGACCGATTCGAGGAAAACCTGATTCTGACCACCGTGGAGCGCGTGCTCAACTGGGGTCAGGAGTCGAGCGTTTGGCCGATGACGTTCGGCTTGGCCTGTTGCGCGATTGAGATGATGGCCGTGGGTGCGGCGAAATACGACCTGGACCGCTTCGGCGCTGGGGCGTTTCGGGCGACCCCGCGGCAGGCGGACCTGATGATCGTGGCGGGGACGGTGACATTCAAAATGGCGAGTCGGGTGCGACGGTTGTACGACCAGATGCCCGATCCGAAATATGTGATCGCGATGGGGGCCTGCACCTTGGGGGGCGGGCCCTATTTCAAGTGGGGTTATCACGTGGTGAAGGGAGTGGACCTGGTGGTGCCGGTGGACGTTTATGTGCCCGGTTGCCCACCCCGTCCCGAAGCGCTGATCGAAGGGGTGATGCGAGTGCAGGACAAGATTCGCGGGCGTCGGTTGGCGAAATCGAAAGCCGACGAATTGCCCGTTCCGCACCACGTGGGGCACGCGGCCGAGCCAAAGTTCCTTACGGCATAATCAATATGTTTTTGTAGCCCGGCGCGCGAGCGAGGGTGACCGCTGGAAATTTTACGAACAACAGACCGCATCTCCGCAACGAACTCAAGCAACGTTGAATCAGTCGTTCGGTCGGTCAATCACGGAATCCGTCTCCATGAGCAGCGTCCTCAAGATCGAAAACCTGTGGGTCAGCGTCGAAGGCAAGCCCATCCTGAAAGGGGTCTCCCTCGACGTGAAGCAAGGGGAAATCCATGCCCTGATGGGCCCCAATGGCTCCGGCAAGAGCACCCTCGCCTACGCCTTGATGGGACATCCGAAGTACGAGATCGCCGACGGCAACGTCGAAATCGACGGCGTCTCGATCAACGATCTCGAACCCGACGCGCGAGCCCGGTTGGGTCTGTTCCTGGCGTTCCAGTACCCGGTGACGATCCCCGGCGTGAAGGTGGCGGACTTCCTGCGGCATGCGGTCACGAACGTTCGCAATCCGTCCCGCAAGGAAGGGGAGGATCTGATGCCAATGCGGGACTTCCGCAAGGAACTCAAGTCCCGCATGGCCGAACTCGACATGGACCCCGACTTCGCCCGGCGATACCTGAACGAAGGTTTTTCCGGCGGCGAGAAGAAGCGGATGGAAATCCTGCAACTGGCGATGCTGAGACCGAAGTTCGCGATCCTTGACGAAACCGACAGTGGCCTCGACAGCGATGCCGTCCGCTTCGTGAGCGAATCGCTTTCGCGGCTGACGGGGCCTGACATGGCCCTCATCATCATCACCCACCACGACCGCCTGCTCGAATTCAACAAGCCGCAGCATACGCACGTGCTCTTGGCCGGTCGGATCGTCGAAACCGGCGACGCGGCCCTGGCCCGCGAACTGCACGATCACGGTTACGCCGGGGTTCGCTCGCGCCATCCGGATGCCGCGCAGGAAGAGAAGGACGCTCTCGAAGCCCGCGAGTTGGCGGGGGCGGGGCGATAGGGCGAATCACGATTCACGAATCACAAAGTCCGAACAATAGATGACTCGCGGGTAATCCCTCGCGGGTGGCTCCGAACGGAGAATTCATATGGCCACGGATTTGACTCTCGAAGAACCGAAGACCAGCGCGGACGATGTTGGCATTGGCGAGTACATGTACGGGTTCAGCGACCCGACCGACAAGTACGTCTTCAAGAGCCGCAAAGGGCTCAATCGCGAGATCGTCGCCCAGATCTCCGAGATGAAGGGGGAGCCGGCCTGGATGCGGGACTTCCGCCTGAAGGCTCTCGAAATCTTCGAGAAGAAGCCGATGCCCACGTGGGGCGGCGACATGTCGGACCTCGACTTCCAGGACATCTTCTATTACGTGAAGGCTTCCGCCGCGCAAGAGAAGAGCTGGGACGACGTTCCCGAGGATATCCGCAAGACCTACGACCGCCTGGGGATCCCCGAGGCGGAGAAGAAGTACCTGTCGGGAGTGAAGGCGCAGTACGAATCCGAAGTGGTCTACGGCAGCCTGCGTGAGGACCTTGAGCAGCAAGGGGTGATCTTCACCGACACCGACTCCGCCCTGCGCGACCACCCCGAACTGTTCCGCGAACACTTCGGCACGGTGATTCCGTCGGCGGACAACAAGTTCGCAGCGCTGAATTCGGCGGTATGGTCCGGTGGCTCGTTCATCTACGTCCCGAAGGGGGTGAAGATCGAGTTCCCGCTGCAGGCCTATTTCCGGATCAACTCCGAGAACATGGGTCAGTTCGAGCGGACGCTGATCATCGTCGACGAAGGGGCCTCGGTGCACTATGTCGAAGGCTGTACCGCCCCGACGTACTCCAGCGACAGCCTGCACTCGGCGGTGGTCGAGATCATCGTCAAGCGCGGCGCCCGGTGCCGCTACACGACGATCCAGAACTGGTCGAGCAACGTCTACAACCTCGTCACCAAGCGGGCAATGGCGTACGGAGATTCGCTCATGGAGTGGGTCGACGGCAACCTCGGCTCGCGGCTGACGATGAAGTACCCGGCCATTTACCTGATGGAACCGGGTGCGCGCGGCGAGACGCTGTCGATCGCGTTCGCCGGGCCGGGTCAGCATCAGGATGCGGGAGCGAAGATCGTCCACTGTGCCCCGAACACGTACAGCCGCGTGGTCTCGAAGAGCATCTCGAAGGGGGGTGGCCGGGCCAGCTATCGCGGCCTGGTGAAGATGGTCAACGGGGCCAAGCACTGCAAATCGAACGTGGTGTGCGATGCGTTGATCCTCGACAGCGAAAGCCGCAGCGACACCTACCCGTACATGGAGATCGACGAGGACGATGTCACCGTCGAACACGAAGCGAGCGTCTCGAAAATCGGCGAGGAACAGCTCTTCTACCTGATGAGCCGCGGCCTGTCCGAAGCGGAAGCGTCGGCGATGATCGTCACCGGGTTCATCGAACCCTTGGTGAAGGAACTGCCGCTGGAGTACGCCGTCGAGATGAACAAGCTGATCGAATTGCAGATGGAGGGGACGGTGGGGTGAGGGAGCGGCGGCTGACCTTCGAACAGAAGAATCCCCGTCAGCGTCTTTGCAAGAGCGACGATTATTCTTCGCCTTTATCCGTGTTTCATCTGTGTTCCACCCGTGGCTAAAAGAATGAATTCAATAAGAGTTTTCAGCCACGGATGAAGTACGGATTGAATACCGAAAAAGCCCACAGAAATGACGCCGACACGGTGGCATCACCGCACATCTAGAATGAAACGTCAGGAGCAACAGGGTGGCGAGCGTGGCTGAGAATGTTGTCGGATTCGGCATGGAGGCGTTTCAGGCGTTCCTCGCGACGCGCAGCGAGCCGTCGTGGGTCTCCGATCTGCGCCGTGCCTCGTTCGGCCTGTATCAGGAGTCGCTGGGTCGCCCGCTGAATCCCGAAGAGTGGAAACGGGTTGACATCCGCGGCTTTCAAGCCAACAAGTTCGGCGTCCGCACCGACGCCCCCGCCGCCGAATCCACGCGCCTCGGCTCTCTGTTGGGGACGCATGCCTCACCCGCCGACGCCGGTTTCGCCGGGGCGGTGCTGCACGTCGATGGCCGGGCCGTTCACGCTTCGCTCGCTCCCGAACTGGCCGCGAAGGGAGTGTTGTTCGGCGAACTGGGCGAGTTGCTCCGCACGCATGGGGATGTCCTCCGTCCGCACCTGATGTCGCGTGCGGTCAAGCCGGGTGTCGACCGTATGTCCGCCTGGCACTCGGCGTTCTGGACCAGCGGTACGGTTCTGTACGTCCCGCGAAACGTGGCCATCGAGCAGCCGCTGTACAGCTTGATCGGGCTGGCGACGGCGCAGGCGATGGACGGTGCGCACACGCTGGTGATTCTCGAAGAGGGAGCCTCGGCCACGCTCTTGGAAGAGACCGCCTCGGCGAACGAGACCGACGCCGGTTTGCATGTCGGCGCCGTCGAACTGCTTGTTGGCCCGCGTGCGAATTTGCGGTACGTGCAACTGCAAAACTGGAACCGTCAGACGTGGCACTTCGCCCACCAGGCGGGCCTTGTTGGACAGGACGCGTCGCTGCAATGGACGGTCGGGGGAATCGGCGCGCGGTTGGCCCACATTCATCAGGACGTGATCCTCGAAGGTCGGGGATCGCAGGCCGAAGTCAACGGCGTGACGTTCGCGACCGAGCGGCAGGTCCTTTCGTACTACACGCAGCAAACCCACAAAGCCCTCAACACGCGCAGCGACCTGCTCTATAAAGACGTGCTGCGCGACACGGCCCGCGTGATCTGGCGCGGCATGATTCGGGTCGATCCGGGGGCACAGCGAACGGACGGCTATCAACGGAACGACAGCCTGATGCTCAGTCCCGATGCACGGGCCGATGCGATTCCCGGTCTGGAGATCGAAGCGGACGATGTCCGCTGTACGCACGGCGCGACGGTCGGTCGTGTCGACGCGGACCAGATTTTCTACTGCATGGCCCGCGGAATGAGCCGCTACGAAGCGATGCACATGATCGTGGAAGGCTTCTTCCAGGCGATTTACGACCGCATCGCCGTGGAATCGGTTCGCGAAACTCTTTCCCGCGCCGTGGAACGCAAGCTCGGCATCGGAACCTGAACCGTCGGTAGGTCAGGCTGTGCCTGACGAGATGCGGACAGCGTGGAAACGGGTTCGTCGGGCACAGCCTGACCTACGAAAAATGTGGGATGAACATGACCGGTTTTGAGAGTGTGGGAACGACGACCGAATTGCCCGACGGGGGACGCCTGTCGGCGGTCGTCGCTGACCGCGCTGTGCTCGTGTTCCGTGTAGCGGGGAACCTGTATTGTGTGGAAGACGTCTGTTCGCACGACGGACAACCGCTGACGGACGGGCCGCTTGTCGGCTGCGAGATCGAATGCCCGCGTCACGGCGCGCGTTTCGACATCGGCACCGGAGCGGCCCTGTGCATGCCGGCGACGGAGGGGATTCGGACGTTCCAGGTCCGCGAGGAAGACGGTCGTATCTGGGTCGCCGTGAAGTAGAATCGACTGCCGGATACGTTTCGCAATCGGGTGGCCGGGGTTAGAGCCGCTTTGGGCGAGACCTCGGAAGAATTCGCGACCGATACACCGGGGCCGCCCTTCGGTCCAGCCCCCGAGCACCCCGTTGAACAAATCGAACGCCCTGTTTGAAGTGAGGGAATTGGCGATGGACGACAACACGCTGGCGCTGGATGGTACTCCCAAGGTCCAGGCGGAAGACTGCTGCTCACACTCCGCCGAGGCGATCCGCGCCGCGACCTGCGATTCCGACGCCCCCGCGTCGTCCGCGAGCGACGATTCCGTTCTCCTCGACGCGCTCCGCACCGTGATCGACCCCGAATTGTTCGTCAACATCGTCGACCTCGGCCTCGTCTACAACGTTGTCCGCACCGACGACAAGGTGAACGTCGAGATGACGCTGACCAGCCCCGCCTGCCCCGCCGGTCCGCAACTGGTCACGCAGTCGAAGAAGGCCTTGGAAGCGACCTCCGGTGTCGCCGAAGCGACCATCAAGCTGGTGCTGAACCCCCCTTGGACCCCCGACCGCATGACCGACGAAGCGCGGGACCAATTGGGGATTTTCTAATCCCCCCGCCGTTCGCCGTCGGCCTCGTGCCGACGTGTTCTGGCAACTCGCCAGCGTCCAATGCTTTTCACGCCTGGTCCGGTTCCAGCCACTTCCGGCTGAACGGCACGCTGTGCGTCGGCAGTTGGTCGAGCAATCGCTGCGGATCGTCGTCGACAACGATGAGCGCTTTCTGCTCCGTTTTGATGAATCCCTCGTCGACGGCGTGCCGCACGAGGGCCGCGAACGGGGAGTAGAACCGTCGCGTGTCGAGCAGCCCCACCGGCTTGGCATGCAGGCCCAGCTGCGCCCAGGTGACCATCTCGAACAGTTCCTCGAAGGTTCCATATCCACCCGGCAAACCGACGAACGCGTCGGACAGTTCGCACATGAGCGCCTTGCGGGTGTGCATCGAATCGACCACGCGCATGTCGGTCACGCCGGTGTGCAATAGTTCGCGCGTCGCAAGGAATTCGGGAATCACGCCGATCACCCGTCCCCCCGCGGCCAACACGGCATCCGCCACCGCCCCCATCAAACCGACACTGCCTCCGCCGTAGACCAACTCCCAGCCTCGCTCGGCCAGTCCCGTACCGACGGCGCGGGCCGCCTCGACGAACTCCGGGTGCTTGCCGGTACGCGAGCCGCAGAACACACACACGCGGCGAATTTGGCGGGGTAGTGACACGACGGGCGCGAAGGAAAAACACGTAACGGGGGGATGGTCAAGGAACGTGCCAGCGAAACTCCGAGGTCAGCAGACGATCGGCCCCGCCTTGATGTCGATCCATGTCGACACTTCCTGGCCCGGATCGAGAACTTGCCAGCCCGACACAACACCCCGTTCCGTCAGATGGATCGCGTCGGTCGCGCACGTGTACGGCTCGATGCAGACGCTCTTGCCGTTGGGCGGGGTATACACCACCTGCTCGCGGAACATCGCGTCGGACACTTGCAACATCTGCACCCCCGCCGCCTCGTCGACGAGGCGTGTGCGAACGCAACCGTGCTCGACGACGACATCCGTATACACGTCGTCGAGCTTCAGCGTCGACAACTTCGGCGCGGAGCGCAGGTCCCGCGCGGCGTCAACAGGAACGATTTTGCCCGTCGGAATGCAATCAACCAGTTCCCACACCGATTTCGCGGGCACTTCCACGAGACACTTTCCCGCGTCCCCCCCCGGTTTGAGCGGCACCTTGAAGTAGGGATGCGTTCCGAAACCCCACGGCAGGGGGACGGTGTCGGGGTTGAACACCACGATGCGCGATTTGAGGCATCCGGCGGCCAACTGATAGCTCACGCGGATGCGGAAGTCGGCCGGCCACATGCCACGCAAATCAGGCGCGTCCTTGGAAAGCTGGAATTCGCCCGTGACGGCATCCCTGGTTTGGGCGACCACGCGCCACGGCCTGTCCGAAACCAGGCCGTGAATCGCGTTGCCGAATTGGTCGTGGGCCTTGAGGGCGTACTCTCGCCCCTTCCAGGTGAACTTTGCCGCCTTGATCCGGTTGGGGAACGGGAACAACAGCGGAATCCCCCCCGCACGCGGCTTTGCCTCGCCGGTGGCGAAACCGGGATCGTACTCAAGGACTTCGACCCGCTCGCCGTGGACGGGGACGGAGTAGTCGAAGCAATTGAAGGCGAGGTCGCTGTGCACCCGCGCCCGCGCTCCGGACGAGCCTTCTTCCAGCGTGACCAAGGGCATGGCGTGTTCCGTGCTTCGGGAGAGACCAACCGGGCAGAGGTCGGCGCGGCGCGCGTCGCGCATGCAACCCCTCGCGGATGGTAGACCATCCGCTTTGCATCTGGCAAAGCGCGATCCGACCTTCGCACACAGCACGCGCCGGGACCATTTGCCACCCGACAGGTGGGCGGGCTCGCCCACGCCCCGCTATCTTGTCGGGGTTGTCCCATCGGGGTCATCCTATCGCGGTGATCCGGGCGGGTTCGCGGCGGACGGTCTTGTCGCAAAACATTCGGCACGAGAACTCTTTCACGGGGAATTGACCATGCGCTGGCAATGGACGGGCGGAGTGGCGTTGATTGTTGTGGCAGTATTCAACGCGAACGCGCACGCCGCCGAACCCGCGAACGAACTCGCGGGAATGAAGCGCTTGGCGGTGTTCGATTTCGAAGACGGCGCGACAGCGCGTTGGGACTTCACGGACGCGGGAGCCTGGAAGATCGAGTCTCTCCCCGTCGGCAAAGGTTCCGGCGCGGCGGCAACGAAGGTGCTTGAGCTGTTCCGGCAGAGCAAGTACGAAACCCCCGTCCGCTCGCCATTGAATCGGGCGATGGTCAAGGACCTGGTTGTGGCGGACTTCGCGCTCGATGTGCGGCTGCAATCCACCAAACCGGACTATCCCCACCGCGATCTCTGCCTGTACTTCGGCTACCGCGATCCCTCTCACTTTTACTACGTCCACTTCGGCAAGGTGGCGGATCCCCACGCCAACCAGATCTTCATCGTGGACGGCGCACCGCGTAAGGCGATCTCGCTGGAGACGACCAAGGGGACGCCTTGGACCGACAATTGGCATCGGGCTCGGATCGTGCGTCGCGTGGAGAGCGGCGCGATCGACGTGTACTTCGACGACATGGACAAACCGGCGATGCGGGCCGTCGACAAGACGTTCACGTCCGGCCTGGTCGGCGTGGGATCGTTTGACGATGTCGGCCGGTTCGACGACGTGTCCGTGTACGGGACGCAAGTGGAGACTGCGAAGTAGCGGTGTCGAGCGGCCCATCGATGAGAGGATGTTTCCAGTCGGGCAAGGTGTCGAGAACGGGCCGCGTTGACCCGTGTTCTCGCGCCGTGCCGTTGCGTTCGCCGCGCGAGTGGACCAGAATTCCGCGAATCAGTCGGAATGTCTGTGAATCCTTCGGTCCCTCCGCCGAACAACGGCGGGAAATCCCCGAAGGCGATTTCAGACTTCACTGGTTCAACGTCACCGGTTCCGATTTCGCCGGGACGACTCGTTCCCGATTCGTCGCACATCTCCGCCTCTGCACCTCGACTTCACACCGCCGTTGACGGGACCTCATGGAATCCGATCCGAAGCCCACCGGGGAAATGTCCGCGGCGTCGCGGTCCGCCTCGCTCCTGACCCCCGAGGAGAGCCAATCCGCGCGGGACATGACCGAGCGGCTGATGGCGGGGCTCCGCTCCGCCATCCTCGGCCAGGAGGAAATGCTCAAGCTGGTGGTGACCTGCCTGCTGGCCCGAGGGCACCTGCTGCTCGAGGGCTTGCCCGGGCTGGGCAAGACCGAGCTCATCAAGTCGCTGGGCAAATTGTTGGGGTTGGTGTTTCGGCGCGTGCAGTTCACGCCCGACCTGTTGCCGGGTGATATCGTCGGCTCGCCGATTCTCGAAGAGGAGCAGGGCCGGCGCAGGTTGGTGTTTCACCAGGGACCGGTGTTCGCGAACCTGGTGTTGGCGGACGAAATCAACCGCGCCAGCCCCAAAACACAATCCGCGCTGCTGGAGGCGATGCAGGAACGCCGCGTGACGGTCCTCGGCGAAACACATCGCCTGCCTCTCCCGTTCTTCGTGTTGGCGACGCAGAACCCCATCGAACTCGAGGGAACGTACCCGCTCCCCGAAGCGCAACTGGACCGCTTCACGTTCAAGATCAACGTGCAGAACGTCTCGAGCGATGTGCTCGAACAAATCATCACCACGCGCCGCCACGGCGAGCCACCGGAGTTGAACCAGGCCCTGAACGCACAGGAACTCGCGAAGCTGTTCGACCTGTCCGACCGCGTGCATATTCCGTCCGCCGTGGCGGGGTTCATCGCCCGATTGGTGACCTCGACCCATCCCAAGTCGCCCGATGCCACGGAGGAAGTCCGCAAGTTCGTGAAGTTCGGGGCCTCCCCCCGCGCGGCGATCGCGCTTGCGGGAACGTCCCGTGCCGCCGCGCTGTTGGCCGGAAAACCGAACGTGGGTTTCGACGAGGTGCGGCAGGTGGCGGGTTGCGTGCTGGGGCATCGGTTGATCCTCGACTACGCGGCACGGCTGGACGGTTGGGACACCGCGCGGCTGGTGGCGTCCCTGTTGGAGACGGTGCCTGAGGTGCCGCGAGACATGCCCAAAGACCTCCACGGATGACATCCCGCCTCCCGATTTCGCCGAGCCCCGACGGCGAAATGCCTCGGGAAACGCGAGATGCCCGGGAATCTGGAAATGGAAGCGATCACCGTTCCGGGATGACCGGTCCCGAAGGAAGACCACTCCATGAAATTTTTGAACGACACGACGCGGGCTTGTCGGGATGTCACCGTGGCAGACGGGCGGCGTTCGACCTTGGGCTTGCCGGGGGCGCTGCTCGTCGCGTGGGCGGCGCTCTGCTCGCCATCCGTGGCCCGCGCGTCCGGAATGGAACGGACGATCCAGGGGGACGACCTCCGACTGGTGATCGACTCTCGCTGGGCCGGCTGTGCCTACGGTGGCTACCTGCCGATTCGCCTGGTGCTGACGAACACAGGCCCCTCGCGAATGATCGCGGTGACCTACACGCTCGCGGGCGGTTCCCAGGGTGAGGTCGAGGTGCGGCGGGAGTTGCTGGCCGAATCGAACACCACCCAAAGGTTCACACTCTCGGTGCCGCTGGTGTCGAACCAGTCGTACGGAGTATTTCGGTTATTTGCGGACGGTCGACGGCTGGAACGGTTCCAACTCCCCTTCAACACGCCCGATTTCCAGTCCTCGAGCGATCCGCGTCCGTCGTTGGTCGTCATCAGCCGCGATATTGTCGACTGCGCCGCGTGGGAGGCGTCGATACCGCGGGTCGCAACCTCGCACAGCCCCTACGGAGGCAGCAGTGGCCGCACGGAAGACCACCAGATCGTCTCGCCCGAAATGCTGCCGGAAAAATGGATCGATTACACGGGGGTCGATGTCGTCGCCATTCCCTTGCCGGTGCTGGAGAAACTGCCGGTAGCGTCGAAAACGCCCCTGCTGGAATGGGTGGTCGCGGGGGGACACTTGATGGTGTACGAGGCGGGGACCGACAACGGCCCCCTCGAAGCCGCCTTGGGTTGGAAAGGGCGCGCCTCGGCGACTCCGTTCACGCGGCTCGATCCGGGCGAAACAAACGCCGAGGTTGTACCGCCACTCCCCGTTCCCGGCAGCCCCGCAGTGACGTTACCCTCCGGCGCCATGGGCTCGTCCCCCGCCGCTCCGGTCCGCGAAGTGCCGTGGTTCCGCAACCGCATGTCGGTGCGCTCGGGGACGGTCGGATTGGGACGGGTCGTCGCGTTCGCGGAGAACCCGTTTCCCGGCTCGGTTGGGGATTGGCAGCGGGTAGGGGGGGTCTGGCCGGCCGAACGACGCACGTTTCCCGCACGTTTCGGAGTGGCGCCGCGCGACGGCGAACACAACCAGTTCTTCGAGTATCTGATTCCCGGCGTGGGGTCGGCCCCCGTGACGATGTTCCTCGTGCTGATGACCCTGTTCGCGGTGGCGATCGGTCCTCTCAACCTGTGGCTGTTGTCGCGCAAGCGGAAGCTGTACCTGATGTTGTTGACGGTCCCCGTGTTGTCGCTCATCACGTGCGTGTCGCTGTTCGTGTACGCGGTCGTCGCGGACGGCTTCGGCGTCAAATCGCGGGTGCGAAGCGTGACGTATCTTGACCAGGGCACGGCCACAGCCGTGAAGCTCGCGCGCATATCGCTGTATGCGGGCTTGAGTCCCTCGGGGGGCCTGACGTTCGACGCGGGGACGGCGGTGCTCCCGGTCTGGCCGAACTTCGAGGTGAACTCGTCGTTGTACGTCGACTGGACCGCCACGCAGCATTTGTCCGGCGGTTGGTTGCCCTCCCGCACTCACACACAGTTTTTGACAATGTCGCACGTCGCCGAACGGGGACGCGTCAACGTGGGGACGCCCGTCGGCGACAAACTGAGGATCGAAAACGGCTTGGCGACCGAATTGAGCCACGTGGTAGTCGTCGACGACTCGGGACGCCAATGGTTCGGCAAGAACGTTCCGGCCGGTGCGGCTGCGGAACTGGCCCCCCGCTCCGAGGCGGACCTGGGCGAGATCCGCAAGCTGTTGGCGGAAGACACCCCCGCGCTGCCGCCGGGTTTGAATTCCCCGAACGATGCCATGATCTTCGGAGGGCCTTCCCGGTCCCGACGCTACTACCCCTGGGGCGGAGGATCGTCAGCAAGCTTCGCGAACAGCCTGCTGGAGCAAATGTTGCGGACTCCCTCCGCCTCGCTGCTGGACGAAGGGCCTTCGACTCCGGTCTCCGTCACGGAACTGCGCTTGCCGAAACGCTCGTACTACGGGCTGTTCCGAGGCGATCCGGGTGTCGAATCGGGCTTGCGTGGAGCCGACCAGGCTCGGGGAAGCCACGCGATATTGGGTCGTTACTGAGCCGATCCTTGCGTCGGGACGGATTTCCATTTATTGAGGCCGGGCAGCGATGGTCGACTCATCCATGAACAGCGCCAACGTTGGTAACGGCACGGGGGCCGCCGTCTCGCCGAAGGTCGCGGCCACGCAAGATCGCGGGACGCCGACGTTCGAGTTTCGCAACCTCGACCGTTTCTTCGGCCCCCTCAAGGCGGTCAACGACGTGTCGTTCGCCGCGTGGCCGGGGGAAGTGATGGGCTATATCGGCCCGAACGGCGCGGGCAAAACGACCTCGATGCGGATTCTGGCGACGCTCGACACCCCCACTTCGGGGGACGCGTTCGTCTGCGGCTATTCGGTGGTCGACGACGCCGACGAAGTCCGCAAACTGATGGGCTTCATGCCCGACGCCTTCGGTCGGTATGCCAATACGACAGTGTGGGAGTACCTCGACTTTTACGCGCGGGCCTATGGCTTCAAGGGGGCGCTGAGGCGCGACGCGGTCGACCGCGTCATGAGTTTCACGGAACTCGACCGCCTGCCGAACAAGCCGATCGAAAACCTCTCCAAAGGGCTGGCGCAACGGCTCGGGCTGGCGCGGACGCTGATCCACGACCCCAAGGTGCTGATTCTCGACGAGCCCGCGGCGGGGTTGGACCCCCGCGCACGGGTCGAATTGCGGGAGTTGATCTTTCTGCTGGCTCGGGAACTCAACAAGACGATCCTGATTTCGTCGCACATCCTGACGGAGTTGTCCGAAATTTGTGGCACCGCGGCGATCATCGAGGCGGGACGCATCCTGGCCAGCGGTACGACCGCCGAAATCATGGCCAAACTCCAGACGCAAGAACGTTCGACGACGCTGCTGACCGTTCGGGTGTTGCGCAACGCCGACAAACTCCAGCGGGCGCTGCTCGAACAACCGTTCACCAGCGACGTGTCCGTCACCGCGAACACCGTAACGTTCCACTACGGCGGGGACGACGACGCCCGGTGTCGGTTGTTGACGACGCTGGTCGGGCAGGGGGCCGAGATCGTCGAATTCAGTGGCAAAACGGAAACTCTCGAGGACGCTTTCATGGCGATCACGCGCGGCATCATGCAGTGACGGCGCGACAGAGGCGTCGTCAATCGGGCGGAACGGGCAGCGCGGATGGAACGGGCAGCGCGGTCGGAACAGGTCGGAAACGAACGAGCGGGGGGGGAACAATGTCATCAGCGGACGCCACCACGGAGATGCCGGGAACGCCCGGATCGGCCACATCCATCGACCGGCTGGAAACGTGGGCGGAAGCGACGAGCGACTGGATCAACCCGATCCTCGTGAAGGAGGTCCGTCAGGCGCTGAAGAGCTGGACGTTCATGGCGACGTTCCTGTTCCTGCTGTTGGCCAGTTGGTGTGTTTCGGTGTTCGGGGTGCTGGCCGCCGGTTCGTCGATCCAATACGGCCGCGCGGGGATGGGCTTTTACTACGGCTACATCGCCTTGCTGAGTTTCGCCAGCTACATCGTCGTGCCGTTTTTGGCGTACCGCAACTTGCTGTCGGAGCGGGACCAATCGACGTTCGAGGTGCTGAGCATCACCACCTTGCGCCCGAAACAGATCGTGTGGGGCAAGCTGTTCACAGCGGTGGTGCAGTTGTTTGTGTTTTTCTCGGCGCTGACGCCATTCATCGCGTTCACCTACCTGCTCGGCGGGATCGACATCGTGTCGATCATGGTGTCGCTGGTGTGGACGACGCTGGCGTCGATCGGCCTGTCGATGATCACGCTGACGAACAGCACGCTCTTTCAGGGGAAGGGGTGGCAGTCGTTCCAAACGCTGTTTGTGTTGGGTGCGCTGTTGTGGGCGTGCGGCGCGGGGATTTCGGTGGGCGTGTACGGTGCGTCGGCCGGCGGGTCGATGTTCAACGAATGGGAGTTCTGGGTCGGCACAGCGGTGTGCCTCACGTTTTACATCGGATATTTCGTGTTGCTGCAGAAAGTCGCCACCGCGCAGCTCACGTTCGAGGCGGACAATCGCAGCACCGGGATTCGCGTGGCGCTCGTGGCCCTGGAGTTGCTGGGTCTGTTGTGGCTGGCCGGAACGTTTCTGGCGCACATCTACTTTGTCTCGTTCATGCCCTCCGCAGGCGATTTGGCCACGCTGTCGCTGATCTTGGGCTGGGTGGTCGCCATCCACGCCGCCGCGTTCGGACTGTTCTTCGCGACCGAGTCCGACACGCTGTCGCGGCGGGTCGCGCGGGGGATTCCCCGCAACCCCCTGGTGCGCTTGGTCGCCGCGCCGTTCTACCCTGGAGGCGGGCGCGGGTTGCTGCTCGCCATCGCGATGTTGATCGTTCCGGGCGTCGTCACGGTGCTGCTGGCGCTGTTCGCCGGCCGCAGTATGGAGAACGAACTGGCCGCCTTCGCCGCCGGCTGCCTGTACGTGGTGCTTTACCTGGGCATCGCCTGTTGGATCGGTCGCCGCGGTTTGGCCAGCGTCAAGGGCTTTCAGCCGGCCCACGCGCGGGTCACCACGGTGATCCTCGCCGCGTTGGGAGTTGTGCTGCCGGTCGCCTACGAAGCCACCATATCGACAATGTTTGGCGGGATGATCGAGGGGAACATCGTGGTCAACATCACCAATCCCATGGTGGTGATCTACAAATTGGCGGATGGTCACCACATGTCGCCGCTGGTATTGGCCTTGCTGGGGCTGTTGACCGGCCTGGTCCTGATGCTGAACCTTCGGGCGATTTTCGCGGGCGTCGCCGAAATCCTGCGCGGACCGGCCGGGGCCGATGCGTACGGAGCCGATGCGAACGGCCCCGTTGCAGGCGGCTTCGAGGCAAGCCTGTTGAACGATCCACGTGTCGACAAGGTCTGACGGGCGCGGATTGGTCGGCGTGGAGGGCTTGGCGGGTGCCCTGGCCGTGGGTTCGACGGACGGGAGGAGCGGGAGCGTGAAATCGGATCCGGAAGTGCAACGCGCGCTCGAGACGTACCAACTCGGCCTGCCCAGAATGCCCCCCGCCGGACGCTCCGGAGAGCTTCTCGGCAGGGGCGTCGGCAGTTCGATCGAGTTCCAGGAGTACCGCCAGTACGTGCCGGGGGACGACATCCGGCACCTCGACTGGGGGGCCTACGCCCGGTCCGACACCCTCATGGTGCGGTTGTTCCGCGACGAAATCAGCCCTCGCACCGACGTGTTGCTGGACGGCAGCCGCTCGATGTTGGGAAGCGGTCCGCCGGAGTTGCGGGTTCACAAGGCCCGTGTGGCCAAACAACTGACCACCCTCTTCGCCCGCCTGGTGTCGAGGTTGGGGGGGCGTCCGAAGTTGTTTGTGAGCGGCGACGGCCCGGCGGTCGATCTTCCCCTGGAGCAGTTGCACCGCTTGTCGGACTGGCCTTTCGCCGGAGCGGGTTCGCTGGCGGAGCAGGTCAACGAGGGGCTTGTGCCGCTACGACGGCAATCGGTGCGGATTGTCGTCAGCGATTTTCTGTTTCCCCACGATCCCATTCCCTTGGTGCGGCGATTGGCGGGCGACGCCAGCACCCTGTGGATCGTGCAAGTCCTGTCCGGATTCGAATCCGACCCGACTTCGGCGGGGGGGAAACGGCTGGTCGACGGCGAAACGGGGGCGGAACTGGATTTGGTGATCGACGACGTGGCGATCGCCCGCTACAAGCAGCGCCTGACGAGGTTGCAAGGGGCGCTGGCGACCGCCTGTCGGCAGTTCCACGCTCGATACGCGATCGTCGTGGCGGATGCGGGCTTGGCGGCCGTGTGTCGATCGGAGCTTTGCCCGGCGGGTATGCTGCGGGCGGAGTGAAGGGAACGCGGGAGTCCCCTGCACATGACTCCGAAGCGTTTTTTGCGAGATTTCGGCGCGGGAGTTCCGCGGTATCTGGATACAATCGTCCGTAAGTGGCCAATGTGGGGGAATTTGATCCGCACTTGAGGGCACCGGTCGGGCGCGCCGACGTGGCACTCCCCGTCCGCAATTTTTCATTCACCCCGGAACCGAGCTGAAGTGGCGACCGCCCGCCCCCTATCGGACGAGACAATCGCGCTCCGGACCGACGAAGTCGGCGAGTGGACGACGGTGGAGCGTGCCATTGTCGAGGCCGAGCCGTTCGCAACGTGGTTGGTGCGGGACGGCGCGATCGTTCGAGCCAATGCCGCCGCCGCCACGTTCCTGGGCGCACCCGCCGAATCCGGAAAATCGAGCGAGTCGGAACTGGCGGGGGTGTCCTTCGACTACTTTCTTCCGCGCGAGAAACGGGCGCTCGTGCGCTCGATGTTCGCTCGGTCGCACGAAGAGAGGCAACCGCAGCGGCTGGTCGGCTGTGTGCTGCATACCCTGTCGGAAGCGGACGCCGAAACCGAGTTGACGGTGGCGTGGCTGCCGGGTTTGTCGCCGCCGGCGCACCTCGTTACCGCCCGCCCGCGCTCCGCCGACGAATGCCTGAAGCAGGAAACGGAAGTGTGGCGGACGTTGGCGGTCCAAATGGGGACCGCGCCGTCGTTGGACGCCGCCCTGGAACGGTTGACAGTGCTCGGCTGCGCGGCCTTGTCGCAAACGGTCGGATGCTCCTGGACGCTCGAAGAGGGGCGGTCCTGGGTGTGTCGCACCGTGGTGGCGAAGTCGGGGGTTCAGCTACCCGACATCGTCGCCAGCCGCAAAGGGATGCGGCAGGGGGTCGAACAGGGGGCCATCGCGCGGGGGGCCGCGATCGAGCACTTCCTGCGCGTGCTCGACGTGCGGAGCGAACCTGGATATCCGCAAGGGGCGCAGTTGGCGTACCTCGGGATGGCCTCGGCGGTCCTGGTTCCGGTGCGGTCCCAAACGGGCGAACCGTTGGCCGTCTTCGAGTATTTGGGAAGCGGATCGCCCCCATCCCCCGCGAACGACGGAGAGTGGTGGTCCACCGCGCGGGCACTGGGGGAACTCGCGCCGGTGTTGGTCCGCCTGCGCGACGCGGACGCGGAGCGAGCCCGCCGCGTCGAAGTTGCGACGGCCCTCGAGTCGATCGGCATCGGCCTGTGGACGTGGGACCTGAGCTCGGGACGATGCTCCTATTCGGCCGAATGGCATGCCCTGCTGGGCATGGAACCGACCAACGGCCAGGGGGACCAGAAGGACTGGGAAGCGCGACTGCATCCCCAGGACCGCCTCTGGGTGCGGGCGGCGCTGGATCGCACCTTGTGCGGCCCCGAACGCAAGTGCACGCTGCGGTTTCGTTTGCGACACGCGCTGGGTCACTATGCGTGGGTCCAGCATCAGTCGGTGGTGGAGTGCGACGATGCGGGGATCGGCGTGCGGATGTACGGTTCGCACACGTTGCAATCGAACCTGGAACACGCCGACGACATTCCGGGTCGGAGCGCGTCCGAAAACCCGCTGGCGATGTTGTCTCCGCTCGGGATCTTCCACACCGACACCCACGGCAAGTGCGTGTTTGTGAATGATCGGTGGTGCGAGATCACCGGCTTGTCCGCCGAGGAGTCGCTGGGGGACGGTTGGGCCGAAACACTCCACCCCGAGGACCGCTCCCGGGTGTTCGAGGCGTGGGCGGAAGCGACGCGAACGCGGAGCGTGTTCAAGGCCGAATATCGGTTCGTTGATCGCGCGGGAGTCGTCCACCTCGTGCTGGGTCAAGCTTTGGCCATCCGGGACGGTCGAGGGGACGTGACGGGCTATGTCGGTTCGATCGTCGATCTCTCCGATCGGCACCGCGTCGAGGAAACCTTGAAGCAGCGGGAGCAGACCTACCAGACACTGCTGGAGACCACCGACACGGGTGTGTGCGTCGTCGACGCGCGCGGGCGAATCGTCGACGCCAACTCGAACTACGTCCGCATGATCGGCCGCTCCAACCTGTCGGAGATCGTCGGTCGCAGCGTGATCGAATGGACCTGGCCGGCCGAGCGGGAACACAACGCGGCCGAGGTGGCGGCGTGTTTCACGCGGGGCTTCGTCCGCAACCTGCGCATGACCTACGTCTCGCAAACGGGCGAACCGGTCCCCATCGAAATCAACGCGACGGTCGTCGACGGCCCCGAGGGGCCGAGGGTCGTTGCGCTGTGTCGCGACATCCGGGACCTGATCCGCATCGAAACCCGCCTGAGCAACAGCGCGATGCAACTCAAGGCGTTGTCGCGCCGCTTGATCGAAGTCCAGGAACTCGAGCGCCGGCACCTCGCCCGCGAGTTGCACGACGAGATCGGCCAGGTACTCACGGCCGTCAGCATCAACCTCAAAGCGCTTCGCTTCGGCATGGAAACTGGCCGACCGGCCGAACTGGACGACAGCATCGGACAGGTCGACAACGCGATTCAACAAGTCAGGAACCTGTCCCTCGACCTCCGGCCGTCGATGCTCGACGACCTGGGGCTCGAAGCGGCCGTGCGGTGGCTGGCGGGACGGATGAACCAACGCACGGGTCTGGATATCCGACTTGAGTGCGAGTTCGCGGGATCGCGCCCGGCACCCGCCGTCGAGACAGGTTGTTTCCGGGTGGTGCAGGAGTCGCTGACGAATATCGCGCGGCACGCACGGGCGTCGCACGTGCGGGTGGAACTGAAACGGGGAGTCGATGGCATCCTGGTGCGGATTGCGGATAATGGTGCTGGTTTCAATGCCGGAGACGTGTTCTCGCGGCGGTCCGAGCAACCAACCGCGGGATTGCTCGGAATGCGCGAGCGGGTGCAACTCCTCGGTGGCGAGTTGTCCATCGATTCGGCGTGGGGGAGCGGGACGACCGTTACGGCCAGGATTCCCGATCGGATTCCCGGAGCGTTCGACGAACCAGAGGCGGAGTTGATCGATGGAACGAGTCCGGGTGTTGTTGGTGGATGACCACGACCTTGTGCGGACCGGCGTGCGACTTGTGCTGCAACGGCTCGAGGGAGTCGAAGTGGTGGGCGAGGCGGGCGACGGCCGCGAAGCGGTGCGCTTGGTGGAAACCCTGACACCCGACCTTGTGTTCATGGACATCATGATGCCGTCCCTGAACGGCTTGGAGGCCCTCAAACACATCGGTTTGAAGTTCCCCAAGACACGTGTCGTCGTGCTGTCGATGAACTCGAGCGAAGAATACGTGATGCAGTCCCTCTCCTCCGGGGCGTGCGGCTACCTCGTCAAAAACATCTCCCCCGCCGAACTCGACACGGCGATCCGCGCGGTGATGAACGGCGAGACCTACATCAGCCCCGAAGTCTCGCGTCACCCCGACCTCGCCGCGTTCCGCCGCGGGGGTGGGTCGAATCTCGACCAAACCTCGTACGACCGGCTCACCCCCCGTCAACGGGAAGTGCTGCAACTGATCGCCGAGGGACACAGCACCAAAGAGATCGCCCGCAAGCTCGACATCAGCGTCAAGACCGTCGAAATGCATCGTGCGCAACTCATGACTTCGCTCGACATCCACGATGTCGCGGGACTCGTCCGCTACGCGATCCGCCGCGGCGTCGTCAGTCCCGACCGTTAACGATCCGTCGGGGGTACGTTTTCTTTTCGCGTGTTCTTCCGGGATTCGCCGAATGTGTTTCACTGACAGTGCGTCGCGCATGCGCGACACCGTCTCCCGCATGTTCGTCTCGTTGGTCGTCCTGCTGGGAATCTCGACGGTTGTCGTCGGGACGGCGTCGGCGGCCGAGCCGAAGAAGCTCGTGATCGTCGCGGGCAAGCCTTCGCACCCTCCCCGCATGCACGAGTTCCAGGCGGGTACCAAACTGCTGGCGAAGTGCCTGTCCGGCCGCGACGACCTTCGCGTCGAAACCGTCTTCAATGGCTGGCCCGAACAGGAAAGCGTGTTCGAGGGTGCTGCGGCGGTAGTGTTTTACATGGATGGCGGCGGCGGGCACGAGTTGGTGAAGGAGAATGGCCGCCGCCTCAAACTCGCCGAGTCCTGGGCTTCCAAAGGGGTGGGCATCGGTTGCATGCACTTCGGCGTGGAAGTCGTCGCCAACCAGGCGGGGGCGGAGTTCCGCCGGATGATCGGCGGCCATTACGAGCACATGTTTTCCTGCAACCCGATCTGGGAGCCCGATTTCGCCCTGTTTCCGGAGCACCCGATCACTCGCGGAGTCGGGCCGTTCAAAATCAAGGACGAGTGGTACTTCCACATGCGGTTCGCCGGGGATCTTCCCGGCCACGCGGCGGCAACGGTCGAAGGAACGAAATTCCAGCCGATTTTGGTCGCCACTCCGCCCGACCTCGTGCGGGACGGCCCCTACGTTTATCCCAAGGGACCCTACCCGCACATCCAGGCCAACAAAGGCCGGGCCGAGGCGATGATGTGGGTGGTCGAACGTCCCGACGGCGGCCGGGGAATGGGCTTCACCGGAGGCCACTTCCACGACAACTGGGGCAACTCCGAGTTCCGCAAAGTGGTGCTCAACTCGTTCCTGTGGCTGGCTGGCGTCGAGGTCCCCGCCAGCGGAGTCGCGTCCGAGGTGTCGCCTTCCGAATTGGACGAGAACCTCGATCCCAAACCGGCGCCCAAGAAAAAGTGACGATGGCGCCACCCAAAAGTCGCTTTGGCACCGGACGACGATAGGTCCACCCGCGCCCGATTTCGCTGGCGCGGCGGGCGGCTTGCTGGGCTCCGGGATGACCCGACTCACGGGTTGCTCAGCGGCAAATCCACCACGAACGTCGTCCCTTGACCGGCCACCGATTGGACGGACATCCGCCCGCCGTGGGAACGGACGATGGCTTCGCAGATGCTCAGGCCCAATCCCGTGCCGCGCGGTCCCTCCGTCCGGCTGCGCGACTTGTCCGCCCGATAGAACCGCTCGAACACATGCGGCAGGTCGTCGGGAGCGATTCCACTCCCCGTGTCTGTCACGGACAAGATCGCGCGTTTGGTGTCGAAATTCGCCGTCAGCGAGATCGACACCCGCCCTCCCTCCGGCGTGAATTTGAGACCGTTGTCGATCAGGTTGTTGAGCACTTGGCTCAGGCGCGATTGGTCGCCGGAGACATGCACGCGGTCCAGTCGCGCCACGATCAATTCGATGCCCGCCACCTCGGCCGCGCCGCGAAACATTTGCACAGCGCGTTCGATCACGGCGTTGAGCGGGACCGGCTTGGGCTCAAGTCGCATCAGCCCGGCGTCGGCCTCGGCCAGGTACAAGAGCTGATTGACGAGTTTTCCCAGATCGATGCACTGGTCCAACAGATCCGCCATGCGTTCCTGATAGTCGGCGGACGAGCGTTCCGCGTTCAGCGAAATCTCCAGCGAACTTTGCATCGCCGCCAGCGGCGATCGCAGCTCGTGCGCCGCGTTCGCGGTGAATTCGCGATTCTGCGCGAGGTACGCGGCGATACGGTCCAGGAGACGGTTGATGGTATCCGAAAGGCGGTCCAGTTCGTCCCGCGTGCCGCGGATCGGCAAACGCTCGGACAGCGCCTGTGGCTGCAGACGGTTCGCCGTCTCGATGATCTGCGCCACGGGCCGAGTCGCCTGGCTGGCGAGGAAGTACCCGCCGATCGGGGCCAGCAGTAGCGCGGTGCATCCCACCATCACGATCAAGCGGGTCAGTTGCGACAAATCCGCTTCGATCGCTTCGAGGTTCACGCCGACTCTCACGATCCGGTCGGGCAGCCCCGCCTCGCCCAGGCGCCTGTGAATCATCCGATACGAGCCATACGACACGATCTCGTCCATCGGCACCTTGAGCGGATCGACCGGCAACACGGGGTAGGGAGCATTGGCGCTGGCCCATACGATCTCGCCGGCGGGGTTGTAGAACCGAGCCCACCAACCCCGCTTCCTGTGCGTCACCGCCTTGCGTTCGAGTTCTGCCCGCAAATCCGCCTCGTCGGGCCAAATCTGTCGGATGGTGAGCAGCACCTCCCCCATGTCTTCGCGCAACTGGTTCTCGAACTCCTGGTAGAGCGACAGCCGCACCCCCTCGCGCACCGCCGCGAGCGTGGCCGACACGATCAAGAAGAGGACCAGCGTGTTCCAGAACACGAGCCGGAAACGGAGCGTGCGGATGCCGTCGGTCCAATGTCCGGACCGCGTTTCGCCGGTGGGTCGAGGTGGGTTCATGAAAGTCCGCGAAAAGGCCGACGGCGGTGGGCACCCGGGAAGCCTGCGGGCGGTCGACCGGCCCCTGCCGACGCAACCCGCGCCGCCGCGATTCGCCACCCCCGTGCGAAGGCGACCCTCAGCCGCGGATCGCGTACCCGCGGCCCCGGACGGTTTGAATCAACTGCTTGGCGTTCACTTTGTCGAGCTTGCCGCGCAGCCGATTGATGTGGACCTCGATGACATTCGTGGCCCCCTCCCAGTCGCTGTCCCAGAGATGCTCGCACAGCATCTTGCGGGTGACGAGTTGCCCAGCGTGACGCATGAGGAACTCCAGCAGACTGAACTCCGTGGGAGTCAATTCGATGTCCGTGCCGCCGAACGACACCCGCCGCGTCGCCAGGTCGAGGGACAACTCTCCCACGATCATCGCCGGGGAGGGCTTCGTCGTCGACCGGCGGCACACCGCCTCGACCCGCGCCTTCAACTCCGGGAAGGCGAACGGTTTGACCATGTAGTCGTCCGCACCCGCGTTCAACCCCGCCACCCGCTCCTCCACGGAGCCCAGCGCCGTCAACAGGATCACCGGCGTCCGGATGCCTCCGGCTCGCAGCCCCTTCAAGACCTCGATCCCCGCCAGTTCGGGGAGCATCAGGTCGAGCACGATGACATCGAACTGCTGGGAACGTCCCATTTCGAGGCCACGCTTGCCGTCCTTGACCCACACGCAACCGACATTGGCTTCGTCGAAGCCCTGCTTCAGGTTCTTGCCGATGATCAAATCGTCCTCGATGATCAACAGCTGCATTGTCTGTTCCTCGCTGCGCGCGGAAGGACCGCCCCGCGAAAGGTCCTCGGTCGACACGGGCGGACGCCCGAAGATCGACATGGTCCTCGAATTATCGAGTTGTGAGACCATTCGTAAAGCCTTTCGCCCCGGAAAAACGGAATCCGGTGTCCACGGACACTCTCGCACGGGACAATTCGCGTCCCGCCCGGGGAAGGGGGGCGTCTCGACACGTCCCTGTCCCCGTCAACTTCCACAGGCAATTTTACGGCCACGGATCGCGTTCCGCATAGACGGGGATGTGCTCTCTTACGCGGTTGTCACCGGATCCCGCTCCAGCCCTCCGGGAACAGATCCGCGAATCTTGAGCGATGATTTTCCACCGGGACTGTCGAACATCCCGAGCGCGGCGATATCGTAGCGGGTTCACCGTATCGACTGGGTCTCCGCCGCCGCGCCTCCTTCACCGACGCATTTCGATGAACACCTTGGGTCAGGGTTTTGACGACGATCCGGCCGAACTGCTTCGCCGGCGGCTGGAGGCTTCGACTCGCCTGGTCGAGTTGACGCGCCGTCTCGCCAGCGAGACCAATATCGACCGGATTCTCGAAGTGGTCACGTCCGAATGCCGCCCCGCCCTGAACTGCGATCGCGCCAGTCTGTTCATCCATGACGAACCTCGCCGCGAGGTCTTCACGCGCGTCGCCACGGAACTCGAACAGAAAGAGATTCGCCAAAGCATCGACCGCGGCGTGGTGGGATGGGTCGTGCGTCACCGGCAGGTGGCGGTCGTCCAGGGGGTCGACCATGATCCCCGCTGGAACGCCTCTGTCGACGAAAACACGGGTTACAAAACCCACAATCTCATGGCGGTTCCCGTATTCTCGCGCGACCACGACGCCGTGCTCGGCGTGCTCGAGGTGTTGAACAAGCGCACGCTGTTCGATGCCCATGACGAACACCTGTTGCAGGCGTTCGCGGCCCATGCCGGCGCGGCCCTTGACCGCAGCGTGTTGCTGGAGCGACTCCGCGCAACGCAAGCGATCGAGCAGGCCCTGGAAGCGGCCCGGAACGTCCAATCCGCCCTGCTGCCAGCGGTCCTGCCGCGCATCGAAGGCTACGAAATCGCTGCGTGGTGGCAACCCGCCGACGCCGTGGGGGGGGACTACTACGATGTCGTGCCGCTGTCGGACGGGAATTGGGCGCTGGCGATCGCCGATGTCAGCGGGCATGGCTTGGGACCGGCCCTCATCATGGCGTCCGCCCGCGCGATGTTGCAGGTGGTCGCCAAGACCTCGTCCAAGCCCGGACGCATCCTGACTTTGCTGGCCAACACCATTACCCCCGACCTGGCCCACGGCCGCTTCATCACGATGCTGTTGGCCTCTTTCGACCCGCTGCACCACGAGATTCGCTTTACCAATGCCGGTCATGGTCCGGCGTTCCTGTTTCGACGCGCGACCCGCACGTTTGTCGACCTCGAATCGACCGGCCTTCCGGTCGGCATCCTGGACGAACGCTACAAGGAACACCCGGAAACGCTCCGCATGGAACCGGGGGACCTGCTGGTGCTGGCCACCGACGGCGTCGTCGAACAGCGCAACGAGGCGGGCGAATTGTTCGGGAAATCCCAGTTCCAGGACATCGTGGCCGCGTCGAGCCACTTGCCTGCCAGAGACATCGTCGAAGCGGTTCGGGACGCCCTCGCCAAGCACTTCCGCGGGCAGGCCCCAGACGACGATGTCACGCTGCTGATTCTCGAGCGGAAAAACAACGCCTGAATCACAGAGCGAGACCGTTCCCGCTCCCGACGAAGTTGATCCGACCTGCGGGAATCCGTTGTTCCAATAACCGAGGCGACGCAACACCGCACCGCCAGGTTCGCCACTCGTGCCGGAAGTTGGTCCGATGCCACGCGAAGAAATTTTTCACGCTTCGCTCGAGTTCTTCCTCGCGCCGATTCAGCCCTATCTGCGAGACGAGACGGTCACGGAAGTCATGGTGAACGGCCCCGGGGAAGTGTACATCGAACGGGCGGGGAAGCTCGAACGGACCGACGCGCGGTTCGCCGACGAAGACGCGCTCCGCTCGGCGGTGCACAACGTCGCGCAGTATGTCGGACGGGAAATCGACCACATCCGCCCCGTAATGGACGCGCGGTTGCCCGACGGCTCGCGCGTGCATGCCATCATCCCACCGGGCAGCCGTCGCGGCACCTGCCTCACGATTCGCAAGTTCTCCCGCGACAAACTCGACCTGCCCCAACTGGTGCGGTTGGGGAGCCTGTCGGATCCCGCCCGCGAGTTCCTCGAATTGTGCGTGCGATTGCACAAAAACACCGTCGTCGCTGGCGGCACCGGCACTGGCAAGACCAGCCTGCTGAATGCCCTCTCGACCGCCATTCCGCCCGAGGAACGCATCGTCGTCATCGAGGACAGTTCCGAACTGCGCCTGGTCCAACCCCATTGCGTGTACCTGGAGTCGCAACAACCCGATCCGCAGGGACGGGGCGGGTTGACGATCCGCCAGTTATTTGTGGCGTCGCTGCGGATGCGTCCCGACCGGATCGTCGTCGGCGAAGTCCGCTCGGGCGAAGCGCTCGACATGATTCAGTCCATGCTCAGCGGTCATGCCGGCAGCCTGACCACCGTACACGCCAGCAGTCCGCGCGACGCGATGATCCGACTGGAAACGCTGTCGTTGATGTCAGACGTGCAACTTCCGGTCTACGTCGCCCGGGCACAGGTTGCGTCGGCCATCCATCTGATTGTCCAGCTTTCCCGGTTTGCGGAAGACGGTTCGCGGCGTGTGACACGCATCACGGAGGCGCGCGGGCTGGAGGGGGACCAGTATCAATTCACGGACCTGTTCATCTCTCGCATGCGGGGCCGCGACCCATCCGGAAAAATCGTCGCTGAATTGGAACCCACCGGTCATCGGCCCACATTCGCGCGCGAAGTCGTCGAGCAAGGCATGGTCGACCGGGTCCGGTTCTCTGCCAGCCTGTGGGATCTGGCCTGATCTGTGGGATTTCGCCTGACAAGTCGCTCTCGACACAAACGATTTTGCGACAAGGCATTGTGGCGAGACCACCAATCTCCGGCGTAAGCCCTTGCGAGTGCGGTGTGCGAAGCCGTGTAGGTGTTCCGCACGTGGTTGCCACACACATGCCGTTTTCGATGAGGATTTCCCCTCCCGCGGGTCGATTTTCCTTGTGGGATAGACACTGAGTCTTTATCCTTGTCGGTGAGGGCGTATTGGACAGCGCCCGACTCCCTGTCGATTTCTGCCATCCGCCGGTCAGCGGTCGGAAGGCTGGTTGGCTGAGAAAACGGCATGGGGCAGTCAAGAACCGACGGGATCTTCCGAAACACAAGGTGAGTCGCATGGCGCGTAAGGGATTGAGTCTTCCGGATGCGGAGTTGGGCATCATGCGGTGCCTGTGGGAATACGGTCCGTCCTCCGCCCGGCAGTTGACGGGTTGGCTCTACGCGGAAGGGACCCCCGCGCAGATTGCCACGGTCCAGAAACTGCTCACGCGGTTGGAAGAGAAGAACTGTGTCAGCCGTAACCGGGAGACCTGGCCGCATCTGTTCGCGGCGGCCGTCGCCCGCGAAGAAGTCATCACCGATCAGCTCCAGCAGACGGCCAGTCGTCTCTGCGACGGCGCCCTCAGCCCGCTGTTGACGAACCTGGTGAAATCGGGATCTCTCAGCGAAGCGGATCGCAAGTCGTTGCGAGCGTTGCTCGACGATCTCGACACTCCGAACCCCTGAATCCGTCGAAAAATCAGGAGAATCGACAGACGGATTTGTGTTGAGGGCGGGTCATTCTCTTGGCCCGCCACAGGTCAGAACAAGAATTTCGACATCGCGTGCATCCTTCGCCAGCCAACGAGTTTGTCCCGACGATTCGGCCCGTGTCCCGCACATGTTCGCGTGTGGCGATGGCTGGCTTCGGTACGTTCCGGTGACTGGGTGCCACACGTCTCAAATCAACAAACACTCGCCGCAACCTGTTCTGGGGACGGCGTTTTCGACGATCTTGCAACGATTTGTTTAAGAAGTTCGCGGTCGGTCACGTGAAAGTTGTCGCGGAGTGGCATCTCCACGGCGCTCGGGTTGACTCGCGTCCTGCGCCGAGCGCAGGCCTCCAATTCGAGTCGCATTTATGTCGAGAGTCGTGTACGAACTGTAGAAACGGTTCGTCGCGAGTGGTCCAAAGTGTTCCACCGGGTTTGGGTGTCGCATGGTTCAGTACCTCGAATGGGCGGTTGCGAATGCCCTTGCGGTGGCTGTCTTGGCTCCCGTGGTGCATTTTGCGGGACGCTGGTCCCGTCAACCCGCCTTGCGGCACGGACTGTGGATTCTGCTGCTCGTCAAACTGGTGACTCCGCCGCTGGTGGCGGTCGATCTCCAGTCGACATGGGCTTGGACCGCGAGATTGGCATCGCCCCCCGACCGGAACACGGCCTCAACTGGCCAGACTTCCGCTGCGATCGAAGTCTGCGTTGTGGACCAACCCGCCACTGCGGTGATGGGCGCTGCCCCGATCCCTTTCGACGTGAACGGTTCACCGGCGGGATCGACAACGTCCTCGCTCCGCGACGAACGCGCCCCGAACCTCTCCCAAACATCAAACGCACTTGCCTGCGAATCGCCCAATGGAGTTTCCGCCACGGGGCGGACGGGCAGTGCTTCGACAATCGCATCTCCCTCGTGGTGGTCGACGTTGCCCTGGGCCTCGATCGTGCGGGCCGTGGTGGCGGTGTGGTTGATCGGCGCGGTGTCGATGGCGGTCGTGACGGTGGCTCGATTGGTGTGGTTCGCACGCCAACTGGCGCGATTCGGGCAGCGCTCGTCGGAACTGGAAACCGAGACCGCAGAGATCGTCCGCCGCCTGGGTCGGACCCGCACTCCCCGGACGCGTCTGGTGCGGGGCGTGGTCTCCCCGATGTTGTTCGGCGTCGGCCCCTGGACGACGTTGCTGTTTCCCGAGGAGCTGTTTCACAAGTTGTCGCGTGAAGCGCGCGGCACGCTGCTGCTCCACGAAATCGCCCACATGTGTCGCGGCGACCACTGGGTTCGCCCGTTGGAGTGTGTCGCCACCGTCATGTATTGGTGGCATCCGGCGGTCTGGTGGTCGCTGGGCGAAATCGAAGCCTCAGAAGAGGAATGCTGCGACCATTGGGTCATGCAGCGGTTGGACGCGCCGCGGCGGTGCTATGCCGAAGCGCTCATGGACACCATCGATTTCCTCTGCGAGCGTCAGGCGATGCTGCCTCCGGTCGCAAGCGGATTGGGCAACCCGCGCGAACTGCGGGAACGGCTCACCCGCATCATGCGTGGCGGCCAACGGGGCCTGATCGGCCTGACGGGTCGCATCGCGATCGTTTTGGTCTTGGCCGGTTTGCCCATGCAGCCGACCGCTTTCGCGAGCGTGACGGGCCTGTTCCGAGCGGGCTTCGATTCCGGCGAATCGACGACCGCCGCTCTCGACACTTCGATTTTGCCCGCCCCGGTCGTTCCCAACATCGCGGTCGATTCGCTCCGCCCGCGTGACGCGTCGCTGAGGGCTCCTCAAAGCGCTCCGATGGAATTGGTCACGACCCCGGCGTTCCGCGCGGTGCGGGAGTGGGGCAAGTCGGTTTCGACCGATGGTCGATTCGAAGTGGTCCGACTGGGTGGTGGCCGGTTGGAACTGCGCGACCGAGTGTCGGCCCGTGTGACGAAATTGGACGACTGGAGCATTTCAGCAGTCGACTTCGTGCCGGGCGAATCGCGTTTTCTGAGCGCCGGTTTCGACCGACAGATTCGCCTTTGGGACGCCGAGTCCGGACGCATGCTGCGGACGTATGCCGAACGGGCGGATGCGGCGGTATCGATCAGCGCGGCCGACGGCACCCGGACATTCGCGGTCGGAACCCGCGGCGGCGAACTCGCCATGTTCCGGGTCGACGATACGGCCCCACTTCGGTCGAAACAGTTTGACGGGCCTGTCAACTGCGTTCGTTTCTCCCCGGCGGGAGACCGACTGGTGGTCGGGTTGGGGGACTGGCGGGAAGACGGCGCCGGGAGCGGTGCGGTGGCTGTGCTGGACATGAACTTGGCGGAAGAGTCGCCGAGGATCGGCATGGACCGCGCTATCGGAAGTGTGGGATGGACCGACCAATCCGACGTGGTGGCGGCCGCCGACTGGACCGGGGGCGTGGTGTATCACAACCTGGTGACCGGCGCGCGTCTGGCGGGAATCAAGATCAGCAAAGACCAGGTGAGCTCGGCGTCGTTCTCCGGTCGCGGGGCGGCGTTCCCCGCGCACACGGTCGACGAGGCCATCGCCCTGGAACGGGAGACGACCGTGAGACCGATCCGGGAACTCGCAGCGGGGTACCTGGGCTTTCCCGCCCCTGCAACTCGTCCCGTCAACTCCAGCGGGATTCCAGAAACCTCCGCACCTTAGTGCCCGATGTGGCTTTCTTGAGCGATGTTCCCCGCACGACGTGCCGCGCTGACAACCACTGGAGCCGAGCATGAGCCGAGCGTGGGATCGACGTTGCGGACGCTCGTTCCCGATACGGGCTGCGGTTCTCGTGTTCGCGGGGGTGGGGCTGGCGGACGCTCTCCCGCTGGCCGTTGCAGACGATTCGGCGACTCGGTCCACGAGTGGCGTACCGCAAATCGCCGCACCAGAGATTGCCGTGCCAGAAATCGCCGAAGTCGCCAACTCGCAAACGCTCGTTGCGGGCGGACGCCCAGCGGTGCCGGTGGACGTTCTCAAGTGGGGCAATCAGGTTCGCGAAGAACAGACCGGCATCGTCCGGGCCTGGATCGACGACGGTCGGGTGGTCGCGGTTTCGACGCTGTTTTCGAGTCGCATCGAACCGACCAAACTCCGCCACACGCAGGAATGGACCGCGCTGTCCGCCACCCCCCTGGAATCACGTCGGGGTGATCAGGTTCTGTGGCGACCGGAGGCCACGGGTCCGAAGTTCACCCCCGTGCCGGACGCGCCCCGTCCCGAGGGAACTCGTATCGCAAGGGGTCGGCAGTTACGCGATTTGGCCCGTCGCTTCACAGGTGCCAGCGAGTCCCCCTACAAGGTCGGCGAGCGCTGGGAGTTGCGGTTGTTGCCACGACCGTTGTACCGCTATGGCGATGGCGGCGGGGCTGTCGCCAAAGCGGAAGGAGACGGACCGGTCTCGTCATCCGTCCTGGACGGCGCGTTTTTCAGTCTGGTGTCCAACGCAGGGACCGACCCGGAAATCCTGGTGTTGATCGAGGCGCGTCGTTCCGGAAGCGAGTGGCGGTACGAGTACCTCGCGGCCCGCTTTTCGGACCACAGCTTGACGCTCTCGTGCGATGGAAAGCCGGTGTGGGAGTTCCGCAATCCCAACCCGGACCCGTACTTCCGTGCGGGACTGACCGACACCTATCGCCTGTTCGTCGATCGCGAGTTTCCGGTGGAAGCCCCCGCAAAGTCGAGGTCCAAAGAGTAGGCGGGGATCGCGGGCCATGGTTGTCCACAGGTAGTTCGAGTCACCCGCCGGCGGATCGACCCGCTTGAAAGATTTCGGAGAGCCGATGATGCGAGTTGTGGGTTCGGATTCGGTGCGGCGGGCTGGCGTCACGGGTTGCATGCTCGCGGCGGCGATCCTGGTCACAGGCTGCGTTTCGTTCGCCTTCGCCGCTGAGGATTCGCCGTCGAAGGATACCGCGGCAACGGCCGCGTCGGAGAAAGCGGACACCGCCGCCGCCAAACTGCGTGCCAACCTGGACGCGTCCGTCGAGTGGAACGAGTTCGCCGCGAGCGACGGGGAGTCGGCAGAGTTCCAGGCCCATCTGGCCCATCGCTGGACAAACAACGAACGGGACCCTAACGGGCAAGGTGTGCTGGTGGTGTGGTCGGCAGGAGGTCGGCCCCATGCGTTCGCTTCGATCTATCCGTGGGCGGGAAATCTGGTGCATGAGTTGGAGACGATCTCGCGCACTCCTTTCGTGATGAGTCGCGACGGCGCGGTGACTTGGCAACCCACTTCCGGGCTGACGTTTCGCCCGATCCCCGGCGCCTCCGTGCCCAATGCCAAGCCGGTCGCCCGCCTGCGGGAGATGAAGGAACTGGCTGACCGGTTCGAGGTCACGATGCTGGGCTGGAACGCGGACGACTCGGACCGCGAGCGATTGCGGCGCTTGCCCAAGGAATTCTTTCGTCACAAACCGGAGTCGCGGGAGGTGCTCGACGGGGCCGTGTTCGGTTTTGTGAAGGGGACCGACCCCGAAGCCTTGTTGATCGTCGAAGCGGTGCCCGGAGCCGATGCCAACTCCCCGGCGAAGTACGAATTCGCATTCGCCCGCGCCACTTCGGGAGCATTGGAAGCCAGGTTGGGGGACGAAGTCGTGTGGACCGCAGCCAAACACCCGCAACGACGCGACCCATCGGGACTCTCCTTTTCCATCGGTCGTCGGCTCGGACAATGACTCGCGGACCAGCCGCCTCGCTCCGCAGCCATCTCTTTCCATTTCGGAAATCGTCGCATGTACCGTCCGTCGTTAACGATCCTTGCCGCTCCAGCCGCCATCGTGGTGGCAACCTTGGCAATGGCCGGTGGGCCGCTGGTCGGCGTCAGCCTGTTCGCCGCGGACCCCGACGAATCCACAGTGACCAAGGCGTGGCTGGCCGTCTGCGACAAGCAGGCAGCGGAATTCGCGATCTCCGCCGCCGCCACCCCGGACAAACCGTTTCGGCGCATCGCGCAGCCGGTGTTTCGCCATGCCCAGCCCGCACGGGGGAACGATGTGGGCGCGGTGTGGTTGTGGGTCGACGACAAGAACCGGCCCGTCGCCGTGGGGGATATCTTCGCTTGGTCGATCAACGACGCCCCCGTTCGCAGCGTCACACACGAATTCCATTCGCTGGCCGATGTGCCGCTCGTCGGTTCGTTCGAGGGCTCGCCCCGTTGGACGCCGAAGGCGGCCGGCCTGGTGTGGAAACCCGTTCCGGACGGCCCCGTTCCCGGAAAATCGAAGGCCGATCGGCAACGCCAAGCGCGCGATTTGGCTCGCGGGTTCTCGGCCAACAGCGTCGACTTCCAGAGCGGGCGGTGGGAGTTGCGATTGATTCCCCGCCCCGTGCATCAGTACGACGTGGACGGGGGCGATCGCCAGGTCTCAGGCGCGCTGTTCGCGATGTGCCAGGGGACCGATCCCGAGTTGTGGTTGGCGATCGAGACCCGCCCGACCTCGGAGGGGGCGAGATGGCACTTCGCATTCGCCTCGTTCACCGACTACGAGGTGCAAGCGCGGCACGACTCGGTCGACGTATGGAGCTGTCCGAAGTACGTGCACGGCATCAACACCGAGCCGCACTTCGTCGACTCAGTCGCGCAACAAGTGTCGCTGCCGTCCGGGGAAAAACTTGAGCAATGACCAGCGGTCGACACGCGGTCCGAAGTTGCGGTTGTGTCGACAACACAACGTGCGAGTCTTGAAGTTGTGAGTTTCAGGGCGGATTCGCAAAGAACATCAGGATTTCAATGTTTTTTCTCACGCATAGGCACAGAGTCGCAGTGAAAGACAAGTCCTTTGCGCCTCTGCGTGAGTCCTCAAGATCGGGTGTTTTGCGACTTCTCGGCGACCTCACGAGAGAAACATCGCAGTTTCAAAACACGCGAGCGATGGCGAGCGTCGAACAAACTCGCGGGGGGTGGATCGATTCGGCCCGTGGTTCCGCGGTTGACGGGTTCACTTTTTTTGAGAAACACACAGCCACTTCCCGGGAAGCGAATTCCATGTTCTCGACTCGAAGTTTTGGGCAGTCCTGCGACACCCGGCGCGTGGTTTCCTGGGCGCGGCGGGTCCTCGCCACGGCGGGAATCGTGGCGATTTGCTTGGTGTCGATCGTCTCCCTTGTCGCCGCCGAAGATACGGTGAAATCGCCCGAGGCCGCCGTTGAACCCGAGGCCGCGGTTGAAAAAGTCCCCGCAAAGGATGCGGTCGCGCAGGCCGGCACGAAACGAGCGCTGGTGTTTTGTGGACATCCAGGCGACGGCGAGCATGCCAAGCGCTATGCCGAATTGATGACGAAGATCGTTTCCGGGCTGTTGACAAGACTGGGGTTCGCGGAGACCTCGGTCGTCGTGTTGGCGGGGGTCGCCGCCGATGATGGGGACGATTCACTCAAAGCGGATTGGCCGACCGCCACGCGCAGTCCCGCGACGCGCGAGGCACTTGCTGCCGCGGTGGAATCGCTCAAGGCCGAGTTGCACCCCGAAGACACGTTGTGGGTGATTTCGATCGGCCATGCCCACATGGATGGACGCCTGGCCTGGCTCAACTTGCCCGGCCCGGATCTGCATCACGACGAGTTCGGACGGCTGTGGAAGGGGATCGAGTGCCGGGAGCAGGTGTTCTTCATGACCAACCCCGCCAGCGGCTACTTCGCCAAATCCCTCGCGGCCCCCAAACGAGTGGTCGTGACCGCGACGGAAGCCGATCTGGAGGTCAACGAAACATTGTCGCCCGATGCCTTGGCCGATGTGCTCAACCCCTCGGACACGGCTCCGCTCCCCGATTGTGACGAAGACGGCGCGATCACGCTGTTCGATCTGTACATCGAATTGTCGCGCAACGTCGCACGCCGTTACGTCGCCGAAACGTTGATCGCGACGGAGCATAGCCTGCTCGACGACAATGGCGACGGCCGAGGCTCGGAGTTGCAGCGGGACTACCTCTCGGAAGAGGAGGGGGGCCGCGCCCGGCGAGGGACGCCTCCCAAACCTCAAGCCGGACGGGACGGCGCGCTGTCGAGCGGCATTCCGCTCCCCTTCGCCGTCCCCCCCAAACCGGAGCCGACAAAACCAGCGGAGACGCCCTCCGATACGCCGAAAGAACCCAAAACTTCCAACGATTCCAACGCGACGCCATCCGACACAAAATCTCCCTCGGCACCGCCACCCGATGACGGCAAGTCCGGAGACGCGCCGTCCTCCGACGCTTCCACATCGCCCGAGTGATGTCTCCAAGCGCTTTTCGCGTTCCCGCGCGACATCGGAATGTCGGACCAGGGCGGAAACTCGCGTCGCGGAATTCACCGGGTTCGGGATACTCTCCGGTCAACCTGCGATCTTGTCGAGGGGCACGGGATTGCCGACTCCCGCGCCATGCTTCGAACACGCCGCCAATCAGGGCGAACACGCTTGGAAACCACGCTCCACCGCCAGCTCAAGGAGCTGTATTGCCCCGCCGCCGAGCACCGCGAGGTCCGCCTCGGGGCCTATCGCATCGACGGGATGGCGGAAGGACGGTTGATCGAGATTCAGCAGTCCCCCTTGGGCGCAATTCGCGACAAGGTACGGACGTTGTTGCAAACGCATCGCGTGCTGGTGGTCAAACCGCTGGCCGCCGAGAAGACGATCTTCAAGTGGGATACCGGCAAAAAAAGAGTCGAGTCCTGCCGGAAAAGCCCCCGCCATGAGCAACCGTGGACGCTCTTCGAGGAACTTGTCCACTTTGTGACGGTGTTCCCTCACGAGCGCCTCGGCCTCGAACTGGTGCTGACGGAGCAGCAGGAAGATCGCGTCCCCGCTCGGCGACGCAGTCGCCGCGGCAAGGATTACCGCGTCGTCGACAAGCGCTTGGTGGAAGTGCGCGGCGTGTTCCGCGTCGAAACCACCGACGACCTGTGGAATCTGCTGCCGGATCTCCCGGTCGAGTTCACGACGGCCGAACTGGCCGCAGCGATGGCCGCGCCCAGGTGGGTCGCTCAAAAGGTCGGCTACTGCCTGCGGAAGACCGGCGCGGCCGAGACCGCCGGCAAGCGGGGTAACTCCCTCGTGTACCGGCGCATCGCGCGTGCGGTCGAGGCCCCCCCGGAACTTGCGGCGCTGGCGAAGAAGCGTTCCCGTCGCAAGAAACTTGCGGCCTGACGCGCTTCGTTCGCTCTGCGACCGTTCCCGGGCGACGCAAGACTTCGCAGCTCTTCCGCCGAGGGGGCACCCCCTCCAGCTCGGACCCGCGCGGTTCGCTATTCCTTATTGTACAGGAATGTCGTCGCGGCTCCGATCAGGAAGCCTTCCAACAGGTGCCGTTCCAGGAACGCCAACACCGACTCGCCGCGCGAGTATTGCAGGACGATCCGGTCACCCGGCTGGATCAGGATCCGTTCCTCGGGATGCCGCATCGCACGGTACAGGTCGACCTTAATCGGCATTTCGCCGCCGCCAGGCAGCTTACGGAACACGATCACCTTGCTTGCACCGACCGAGATGTCTTGATTCAGGGCGGAGACGCCGCCGATCCCCTTGGTGGACCGCGAGTAGTTCGGCCGCGAGTTCGACTCGGCCACTGCGATGGCCCCCAACACGTCGAGGTCCGTGTCCCGAGGCAGCGTGTATTGCCCGCCCCCCAACAAGCCCGACGTGAAGAAGTGCTCGTCTTCGCGCGACTCGAGGAACACGACATCTCCGTCCCCCAGCAGGATGTCCTGCTCGTGAAACGGCGGAAGTTCGCCGGGCAAAACGCGCAGCGGAATTCTGAGCACCTGGGGGCTGTCGACCGATGCGTCGGAAGAGTCGGCGAGCGTCGCGAACGGGTTGTCCGCCGAGGCCTTCGGCCACAGGTTCGTCGGCGGTCCCGACGCGAAAAGGGGTTGCGGCAGGCTGGCGGGGTGGGGGGGCGGATTGCGTCGCAGCACGTACACCACGTTATCCGCGTCCTGGCCGGGAAGGCCACCCGTTTCGGCCAACGCGTTGAGCACGTCGTTGCGATAGGCGGGCAGGGCGACGACGCGCCCCACGCCGCGTTTTCCGGGTGTGGGTGCCGTCGGTTGCAACACGGGTCGCGATTGCGTGTTCCCTTCCTCTTGCCGCATCACGAGCACGCGGATCGAACGCGGCTTGTGCAGACTCACCAATATCCGTTCCATGCCCGGCTTCAGCACCGGTTGGTCGACGGTGTAGGCATGTCGCAAACGGTCTTCCAGTTCGCGCAGACTCAGGCCTCGCACGACCATCGGCGGCAGCATTGGCAGGGTGAGCGTGCCGTCCTCGCGGACCGCGATGGGGTAGCCCACGGCCGGTGCCAAGTCCTTGTCGGTCGGCAAGTACACGGGTGGAACTTCGTCTTTGGCACCCAGCACCCCGTCGATGTAGACCCCCACAACATCCCCCGCGTCGAGGCGGTATTCGGCGGGGGGTGTTTGTCGCAAGAGCGACAAATCGATGGTCTTATGCCCCTCCCGGGGGTAACCCAGGATGTCCTGCGAGACGAGGCGCGCCGGAACCCCCTGATTGGGGAACCAGGCCGCGCAGCCCATCACCCCCCACGAAATGCACGCCATCCACATCCGCAACCAGTACGCCATCGTCCCGCGTGACTCTCGGTACGAACCGCTGCCGACGGTTCGCGCGGACTCCCCCGGCGGCGCGAACGATTCGCGCCGGGCGAGGTGAACGCGGAGACGCGACGACGCGCGACGACCGGGACGGTTCGTCGATGGACGATTCCGCATGGTGGGATGATGTTCGGTGGGGGAATCCAAGCCCGGAACCGTCCCGAAGCGGGGCGGAATTCGCCGTCTCTTCGGAAGTTCGCGGGACCGCCTGAACCGGCGGAGGGAGAGAGGGGCGAACGCTAACATCGCCAGCCGAATGACCGCAAGAGGTTTCGCGCCGAATCTTCGCACGCCGAACCGAGCGCCAAAAAACACAGAAGTCATTAAGCCAAAGCACCTTGCGAACAATTACGAAGGCCACCGGATTTCCGCCGAACGTGACAGAGGTCCCGTTCTCGAAGTTGCTCCACGAGCCGAGGAGGTCCGTCGAATTCCCTCGCGCCCCCCGGCGCTCTCAAGCGGCAGCGCTCGTGAAATTCCCGGAAACCGGACCGGGTTGCGGATTTTGTCACCGGGAATCTCACGGGTCGCCTCGTTCCCGATAAAATCGCCCTGCAACAACGGAAGAATTCCCGCCAACTCGCGTTCTCTTTCCCGTGCGGGCCTCTTCCGCAGTCGAAATCGTGATGATGCGCACTTTCGGAATCGCTCCGGTTCGATGACGCTTCACCCGATTCCACAAGACGTTGGCGACCGAGTCGGTCGTCGAGACCGATCCAGATTGGTCTCGCGGCAAACGTTGACGAATATCGCTTCTCCCGAGTGCACCATGACCTCGCCTACGCGTCGTTCGCTGTCCGCAAACTTCCGCCCGTTCGCCCACTTCGCCGATGGGGGCGGTCGCGGTGGCCGACGCCATGTCGGACGCTGTGGCCGTTTCGCGGTGCTCGTGTTGAGCGCGATCATGACGCTCCCGTCAACAGCCCCGGCCCAAGACGATTTGGGCAAGCAGGCTTACGACGTACTCAAGAAGTTCTGCTACGACTGCCACGGCGTCAGCTTCAAGGTTCCCGATTTCCACGTTTTGAATCTGGAAAGCCTGACGAAACCGCGCGGGACGGACGACGCCCGCTACACCTACGTCGTTCCCGGCAAACTCGACGAATCGTCGCTGTGGGATTACGTGTCGGGCGACTCGCCCCAAATGCCCCTGTCGGGCTCGAAACAAGCCAAGGCGATGACCGCCGCCCATCGCGACATCCTTAAGCGTTGGATCGAGGCGGGTGCTCCGTTTCCCAAAAGTCGCTCGGCCACCAAATTGACCGAGGCCGCCCTCTACAAGGCGGTGTTGGATTTCGTCCTCAAGGCCGATGTCGACAGCCAACCGTTCCTGCGATTCTTCTCTCTGGCACACCTCGCCAACAATCCGGCGGTGCAAGACCTCGACCTGCGGTTGACGCGTGCCGCCCTCTCCAAGGCCGTCAACAGTCTCTCTCGCGAACGCCTGCCGGTTGTTCCGCAGATCGTTCCAGGCACGGAGGAGACGGTCATGGCCGTCGACATCCGCCGATTGGGTTGGCACCGCAAAAACCTCTGGATCGAGGTGCTCAAGGAGTATCCCTACGGTCTCGATTACGAGAAGGCGCAGGACGACCCCGAACTCAAACAGTCCGCCACCACCGCACTGCGGCTGACGGGGGGGGACTTGCCGATGGTGCGGGCCGATTGGTTCGTCGCCCACGCGACCCGTCCGCCCCTGTACCACACGCTGCTCGGCATCCCGACCAAGCTGGACGAACTGGAAAAACAGTTGGGTGTCGACTTCAAGGCGGCGTTCAAGGATTCCAGCTCGGCCAGCCAAACGCTCGCTCGGGCCGGATTCGGACGGAGCGGCGTCTCCAGCCAAAACCGCCTCATCGAACGGATCGAAACGTCAACCGGCCTGTATTACTGGATCAGCTACGACTTCAAACCCCGGAAGGTAAAAAGCGACCTTGTGCGGTTTCCCCTGGGGCCAAAGTTCACAGAAAACGATTTCTCGCGCTTCGCCTTCGAGCACGACGGGGGTGAAGTGATTTTCTCGCTCCCCAACGGCATGCAGGGCTACATGTTGGTTGACAACCTCGGCAACCGGATCGACATCGGCCCGCCGGAGATTGTGAACGACATTTCCGCACTGACGGGCAACCCCGCGATCATCAACGGTGTGTCGTGCATGAACTGTCACCGCCAAGGGATGATCGCCGAGTTCCGCGATGAAATCCGGCAAGCGAAAGCGGTCAGCGGAAAGGTCCAGGAAAAGGTCGAATCGCTCTACCCGACCAGCGAAGCCATGCAGACGCTGGTGGCTCAGGACGAAGCCCGTTTTCTGGCCGCTCTGGAGAAGATCACCGGCCCGTTCCAGAAAATCGGCGACGATGCCGGTCGCCCCATTGCCGACCTGGCCGAACCGGTCGGCGCCGTTGTGAGGAGCTATACCCGCGACCTCGGCCCCGACGAACTCGCATTGGAGTTGGGGCTGGCCTCGGGGGCCGACCTCATTTCCGTGATTCGTGGCAATCCCGACCTGCAACGGTTCGGACTCGGAACACTGACCCAATCGCCACCGGGGACGATCAAACGCGAGAAGCTGGAGACCCGGGACGGCACTTCCTTGCTGCAAGACATCGCCGTCCAGGTCCGTCGCGGCGTGAGTCCGTTCAACTATTGAGTCTCCGACGCCGCTTACGAGTCCAACCGTACGGCCTATCCATTTCGTTTTTCTGTTCCAGACGCGCCGTGGCGCGGCACATGGGCGACACGATTATGACGACATCACACATCACACTTCGCCGGATCCCCCGAACTGTTCGCACGGCGTGCATCGCCCTAGCGGTCCTCGGAATGTGCAGCGGACCACTGTCTGCCGCTGAGAGCGCGACCGACGCCTTGTCCCGCGAACTGGGAGAAGTGGCGAAGCGGGTCAAGGGGGTCTGCACCAAGGGGAATTACACGCTGGTGGGCGTCGGCGACTTCTCCGGGGGGGCGTCCGTCACGGGCAGCAGCGGACCGGAGATTCAAACCAAGCTCGCGGAAGCCCTCGAAAAAGAAGGGCTCAAGGTCGTCAAGGACGAATTCCACGTCGAACTCGAAGGGAAGTACGAACCGGCCAAGGAACCCACTACGGGGCTGCAAGGGGTCCGGATGACGGTACGCGTCACCCAAGCCAGCAGTGGCGACGACCTCGACAAGATCGTCCGCTTTGTATTCGGCGCCGAATCTGTTCCCAAACTGCTGGGACTGAGCGTCACGACCAAGCCCGACGACGACGCCCAAACCCAATCGAAGAAGTTTGAAGACGCGCTCAAAAAGCAGGAGAAGGGAACGCCCCAGGGTTCCGTGGCCGGTTCGGTCATCAAGGCCGCCTCCGACTCCCCGTACGCGATCGAACTGCTCGTCAAGAAGGACGGCAAACTCGCCCCTCGCAACGCCGAATTCGCCGCCCGCGGCCTGCCGTTCGTCGCCATCGAAAAGAACGAAGTCTACGCGGTGCGACTGGTCAACGAATCCGACACGGAAGCGGCCGTGTCCCTCTCGATCGACGGCCTGAGCACATTCCACTTCACGGAATCGGAGCAGAAGCCGACTGTCTGGATCGTCGCCCCCAAAACTTCGATCACGATCCCCGGATGGCACAAAACCGAAACCGAATCGCTGGAATTCAAGGTGACCGACTTCCCCGACACCGCCGCCAACAAAATCAACCTGAAACCCTCGTCGACGATCGGCACCGTGACGGCCACGTTCTCCGCCGCGTTTCCGCCAGGAGACCTGCCGCCGGGCGAACCGAACCTGAAGGACACGCGCGGCACCGGCTTCGGGGACAAGATCGAGTTCAAAACGGAAAACGTGCAACGCCAAATCGGCAACCCTCGCGCGACGATCAGCGTGCGGTACGAGCGGGAGTGACAGGCGGTGCACGCAAGCCAACCACTCCGAAGATGTTTCGCACAACCGGGAACAACGGGCGGCAGTTAAACCGAAACAAGGCCCCGTGGCACGCATTTCGCGTTCCACGGGGCCTTGGCTTTTTGCAGAAATTCCCGGAGAAAACCCCTACAGCGTCCACCCCGCCCGGTACTCCCGTCGAATCAGCGGCGCCGCTTCCGGGCAGTTGGTCGCCTCCATCTTTTCCGCGTTCCACTCGATCTTCTTCCCCACCCGGAACGCCACGTTCCCCAGGTGATTCGACTCCGTCAACGACCCGGCGTACTCGAAGTTGCACGTCGTCGGCGCACCCGTCTTGGCCGCATGAATCCACTCGGCGTAGTGCCCGATGGAAGCCGGAATCGTCGGCTCGGGGCGGACGAAATCCTTGAACGACTCTTCCGGCAACAGCAGGTGCCGTCCGTAGTCAGACAGCAGCATCCCCTTGTCGCCGACGAACAGCACTCCCGAATCCCACTGCGGTATCTTCTTCTCCGTCCACTGCGGCGGCTTCATTTGCCCCTGATACCACGTCATCGTGACCGCCGGCATGGTGCCGCGCGAGGGGAACTCGTACTTCGCGCTCATCGTGGCGGGGGCGATTTCCGGATGCGGCGCCGGTCCGCTCGCTTCGATACTGGTCGGGGCCTTGAGGTCCAGCGCCCAAAACGGCAGGTCGTTCCAGTGGCTTCCCAGGTCGGACATCGTCCCGTTGCCGAAGTCCCACCAGCGGTACCACTTCGGGCCGGGCAGATACACCTCGTGAAATGGTCGGGCGGGCGCGGGCCCCACCCACAGGTCCCAGTCGACTCCCGGCGGCACGGGGGAAGATCCTTGCGGACGCTCCTTGACGAACACGATGTCGCCGTGCTTTTTCGCCTCTTCCTCGGTCTCCATCCGGCCCCAGGTACGGCCGACCCACACATGCGCTTCCCGCACGGGACCGATCGCTCCGGCCCGGATCAACTCGACGACACGGCGGTAATTGTCACCCGCGTGGATTTGCGTTCCCATCTGCGTGGCGACGTTCGCCTTGGCGGCCGTTTCACGGACGACGCGAGCTTCGTACACACTGTGAGACAGCGGTTTTTCGCAATAAACATGCTTCCCCAACCGCAGCGCCGGCAAGGTGGCGAAGGCGTGCGTGTGCTCCGGAGTGCTGACGACGACGGCGTCGAACTCGCTCGCGTGATCGTACAGCTTGCGAAAATCGGCCAAGCGGCGCGCGTGCGGATACTTCTCCTTCCACTGGTTGATGCCGTTCTCGTTGACATCGCACAGGGCGACGATGTTCTCGGACGCGACCCCCTGCAGATTGGCCCCCCCGCGCCCGCCACAACCGATGATGGCGATATTGAGCTTGCCGTTGAGGTCCTTGGCCCGCAACAGCTTGGGCATGCCGAATGCCACCGCTCCCAGCGAAGCGGCCCCGGTGGCGGACTGCGCAAAGAACTTGCGCCGCGAAGGACGTCGGGCCGAGCGAGACGAGCGACGGTCGGTGGGTTGGGACATCGTATTCTCCGAAGCGGGTGTCTCGGACGATCGTGCGCGGAAAACGGATTCGCGGTCATTGCGCGACGCATGGGCAAACCCTCACGAGTCTACCTCCGTCACCAGAAGGCCGTTAGTCCGGCGAGGCCGTTTCCAGGGTCCGACGCCCTCGTGGCGGATCAGCGACGATTGAGGCATTGCCGCCTGGAAACAGGTCTTTACCCAACCTCCGCATTCTGCGACATTCCCGCGCGAATCGGGGGGGGACTCGCCCCCGCCGCCTCATCCTCGCAACGCACCATCCGCCCCATCACCGTGCTCGCGACTTCGCGACATGGGTTGATCGTGGCCCGTGTGGGTTCCGACTTCGGTGAATCCCGTCTCCAATTGATTCCGATGCCAAAGGACGCGCGCATGAAAATCTTGGTCACCGGCGGAGCCGGCTTCATCGGTTCGGCGGTCGTGCGCCATCTGATCCAGGATACGGGGGACTCCGTCGTCAACGTCGACAAGTTGACCTACGCCGGGAACCTCGACAACTGTTCGATGGTTTCCGCCGATCCCCGCTACGCGTTCGCACAGGTGGACATCTGCGACGCGGCCGCCGTGGCCAAGCTGTTCGAGCGGCACCAGCCCGACGCGGTCATGCACCTCGCCGCCGAGTCGCACGTCGACCGTTCGATCGACGGTCCGGCGGACTTCATTCAAACCAACATCGTGGGCACCTACGTGCTCCTCGAAGCGTCGCGCAAATACTGCTCGGGCCTGTCCGCCGAGCGCAAGGCGGCCTTCCGCTTCCATCACATTTCGACCGACGAGGTGTACGGTTCGCTCGGCGACGACGGACTGTTCACCGAGGAGACGCCTTACGACCCCAGTTCGCCCTATTCGTCGAGCAAAGCCGCCTCCGACCACCTCGTCCGAGCCTGGCAGCGGACGTTCGGGCTGCCGTGCGTCGTGACGAACTGCTCGAACAACTACGGCCCCTTCCAGTTCCCCGAAAAGCTCGTCCCGCTCATGATCCTGAACGGTCTGTCGGGCAAGCCCTTGCCGATTTACGGCAAGGGGGACAACATCCGCGACTGGCTGTACGTCGACGACCACGCCCGGGCGCTGGTGACGGTGCTCAAGCGGGGCACGGTTGGCGAGACGTACAACATCGGCGGATTCAACGAGAAGACGAACGTCGATGTGGTGCACACCATCTGCGACCTGCTCGACGAACTCGTGCCGCACTCCTCGTTCGCCCCGCACCGGTCGCTGATTTCTTTCGTGCAGGATCGTCCGGGGCACGACCACCGCTACGCCATCGACGCCTCGAAGATCGAACGCGAACTGGGCTGGCGTCCCGCGGAAACGTTCGAGTCGGGCATCCGCAAGACGGTGCAGTGGTATCTCGACAATTCGGCTTGGGTGCGACGCGCTTTGGCGGGCCGCTACACGGGCGAGCGGTTGGGCCTCAATCAGAAGAAAGCGGCCTGATCGCCCCGTCCGGGGGCCGCTTCACACGGAATTCATCGGCGGGCCGCACAATAGCGCGTTGGGAAGTCGGGGCGACCGCGTCACCGAACAAAGCACGACATCCACGATTCGGAGACATCCATGAAGGGCATCATCCTGGCCGGCGGATCGGGAACGCGCATGTACCCGATCACGCAAGTGCTGAACAAGCAGCTCCTGCCGGTTTACGACAAGCCGATGGTCTACTACCCGCTGAGCACCCTGATGCTCTCGGGGATTCGTGACATTCTGCTCATCAGCACGCCGCACGACCTGCCCCTGTTCCAAAAGCTGCTCGGGGACGGCTCGCAGTGGGGCATGAGTTTCTCGTACGCGATGCAACCGCGCCCCGAAGGTTTGGCGCAGGCGTTCATCATCGGCGAGAAGTTCGTCGGCAACGATCCCGTCAGCCTCGTGCTGGGGGACAACATTTTCTACGGGCACGATCTGGCCGTCTCGCTGCAGCGGGCCACCCAGCAAAAACAGGGGGCCACGGTGTTTGCTTACTACGTGAGCGATCCCGAACGCTACGGGGTGGTGAACTTCGACGAGTCCGGCAAGGCCCTCGATATCGAAGAGAAGCCGAAGCAACCCAAATCGAACTACGCCGTCACGGGCGTCTATTTCTACGACAACGATGTCGTCGATATCTCGAAGAACCTTGCCCCCTCGCCGCGCGGCGAACTCGAAATCACGGATGTCAACCGCGAGTACCTGCGTCGCGGCACGTTGCAAGTCGAGATCATGGGGCGCGGCTGCGCCTGGCTCGACACCGGCACGCCGTCGTCGATGGTGCAGGCCGCCCAGTTCATTGAAGTCGTCGAGCGCCGGCAAGGGTTGAAGATCGCCTGCCCCGAGGAAGTCGCCTGGCGGATGGGCTACATCGACACCGACCAACTGCAAAAGCTGGCACTGCCGCTCGCCAAGAGCGAGTACGGCAAATACATCCTCGAGCTCGTCAAGTCCGAAGGGCGGACCCCCGCCTATTCGTACACGGCCCGCGGTCAACGCGCCGCGGGCTGAGCCGACTATCGTCGACGGAAGCGGGATGTACGGAAGGGGGGGATGGCCGCGACGACGGATCGCGTTCATCCTCCGCCCCGAGTCATCCCGTTCCCTTTCCATCATTCATTGATGCTCTTTGACTGGCTTGGCACGTCGTCATGAAGGTTTCGACCACAGACATTCCCGGCCTGCTCGTCATCGATCCCGATGTGTTCGGCGACGCGCGGGGGTTCTTTCTCGAGACGTACAACAAGCAGCGGTACGCCGAGGCGGGATTGGACGCGACGTTCGTGCAAGACAACCTGTCGTTCTCGCGACGCGGGATTTTGCGCGGCCTCCATTCGCAGAATCCGTCGCCGCAAGGCAAACTCGTGTACGTCCTGCAGGGGACGGTGTTCGACGTGGCGGTGGACGGGCGAAGCGGATCGCCCACCTTCGGGAAGTGGTACGGGCTGGAATTGTCGTCGGAGAACAAACGACAATTTTACGTACCACCCGGCTTCTTTCACGGGTTTTGCGTCACCAGCGAAACCGCGTTGTTCGCCTACAAGTGCACCGATCTGTATGCCCCCAAAAACGAAGTGGGCATTGCGTGGAACGATCCGGACATCGGCGTTCAATGGCCCGTGACGGCGCCGCTGCTCTCGGCCAAGGATTCGGTGGCGCCACGACTTAAGGACATTCCCCCGGAAAAGCTCGCGAAGTTTTCCGCGACCGACCGATAACACGATTATCCCGAACATGCCGGGCGTGCGGACGCGCTGCGCGAATCGTCCGACCTCCCGCCGCCGATCTGCCCACACCTCGCGACGCAGGGACGCGTCCCGAACCACGGAACTCAGGATGAGACGCAACATGTCGAGCGGTGATCACACGGGCGGGGTCAGCGGAACGCGGCAACGCATTCTGGTGACAGGAGCCAACGGCCAGGTCGGCTGGGAGCTGCTGAGAGCACTGCGCGGTCTGGGCGAAGTGGTTCCGGCGGCGCGCGGTCCCGAGATCCTCACGGCCGCCGGGCGGTCCCTGGCGTCGGACCTGACCGATCCCGAAGGCCTGCGCCAGTTGGTCCGATCCGTCCAACCGACCTTGATCGTCAACGCGGCCGCCCACACGGCCGTCGACAAGGCGGAGACCGAACCGGAGTTGGCGACATCGATCAACGCCATCGCGCCGGGCGTCCTGGCCGAGGAAGCGAAGCGGATCGGCGCGGCGATGATCCATTTCTCGACCGATTATGTGTTCGACGGTTCCGGGACGACCGCGCGCACCGAGAGCGATCCGACCGGCCCGCTGGGGGTTTACGGGCGTTCCAAACTGGCGGGCGAACTGGCCATCGAAGCCTCCGACGTCCCCCACGCGATTTTGCGGACGAGTTGGGTGTACGGCGTGCACGGTCACAACTTCGTGAAAACGATGCTCCGCCTCGGCTCCGAACGGGAGCAACTGTCGGTCGTCGCCGACCAGATCGGTGCTCCCACCTCCGCCCGCGCGATCGCCGAAGCGACCGCTGCGCTGGTGGCCTCGTGCCAGGGGCACGTCCAGGAAACACTGGCCGCCAAGGGGGGGGTGTTCCACTTCTGCTGTGGCGGCGAGACGAGTTGGTACGAGTTCGCCGTGTCGATCTTCGAGGCCGCGCGCAAGGTGGGCCACCCGCTCAAGGTGCGGTCGGTCCGGGCGATCGCTTCGCACGAGTACCCCACCCCCGCCCAGCGCCCGCGCAATTCGCGGCTCGACTGCGGCCGCGCCGCACGGACCTTCGGAGTTCAACTGCCGCATTGGCAAGCCGCGTTCGACGACACCTTCCCGGCCTTGTTCCAACAATGGCACGCGTCGACTCGGAGCGTGGGGGCTCCGCACATCCTCACCTTTCCCGCCGGAAAACGAGTGGTAACCCCGGGGCCGCAAGGGCAGGGCTCTTGACCCGGTTCGAGCTTCCGCTCGGAATCGTGGTCGCCGCTCCCGCTGGTTGCTCGTCGATGAAGCAAGTCGATAGCAGAAAAAGGGACATCGAACCGTGCGGTATGCCACTGCTGGCTTGTCCAGCCATGCGAACGTCTGACAGGCCGCGTACAACACCCATCCCGTCAGGCTTCGCCTGACCGACAAGCCACTCCCCCCGGAGTCCCGCATGCACGACGGACCGTGCGACGTCGATATCGGCGTGATCTACACGCACGAGCGGGAGTTCATGACCCCGCTGCTGTCGTCGCTGGTCCGATCAGGGGACGCTGTGGGAATGCGGCTGGTCCTGGTGGACAACGCTTCCGCCGACGGCGTGGCCGAGTGGTCGGGCGTGTTTCCGCGTACGGTCGTGCTCCGGAATGAGCGGCGCTTGACCTACGCCGAGAATCTCAACCGCATCCTCGGGGCGAGTGATTCCCGATACGTGCTGTTTCTGAACACCGACATGACGTTCGACCCCGCCGAGCAGGCCGTGTCGAAACTCGTGCGGTTCATGGACGCCCATCCCGAATGCGGCGTGAGCGGCTGCCGCCTCTACCATCGCGACGGCACGTACGCGTTTCCCGCCCGGCGGTTCCAGACGCTGCCGACGATCGCGGCGCGGAGATTGGGGTTGGAACGTTGGATGGGGGAGACCGTTCGCTCGTACCTCTACCAGGACCAGCCGCTGCCGGGGGTGTTCGAGTGCGATTGGTTGTCGGGGTGCCTGCTGATGGCGCGAACCGACGCGGCGCGGCGGATCGGCGGGTTCGATAGCGGATTCCGCAAGTACTTCGAGGATGTCGACTTCTGCCTGCGCATGGCGCGGCGGGGTTGGTCGGTGATGTTCAACGGCGAAACGTACGCGTGGCACTGGGAACAGCGAGCCAGCCGCAAGCTCCTGTCGCACGACGCGTGGACGCACCTGAAATCGTACGCGCGGTGGATCGGCAAATGGGGCTTCGACCCCGCCTCCGCCGCCCGCGGCCTGCCGCCGCTCCGACGCGCGGGGTGAACGGTGGGCCTTGGTCGCAACGAGTCCGGGATGCAGCGTGTCCGGCCGAAGGTTCGAAGTGGATCGGGACAGCCGAGAGCGGGCACTCTCGACGCTTTGCACTCGCCGACGTTTTCTCGGTGAGCGGTGGCGGCCAGTCCCGCGTGCGAGGACGATGTGCGAGTGAGAAATCCGTCTCCCCGCGCGTCCCTTCGCCATGCACGTTCCTCCCCCCGAATTGCTGTTCGGACTGCTCGCGGTCCATCGCGGCTTCATCGACCGTGTGTCGTTCGCGCGCGCCTTGGAATGCAGTCGCGCGCCCGACGGCAAATCGCTCGCCGAGGCTCTCGTCGACTGCGGCCTGCTCACTCCCGAACAGCGGGACCACGTCCGACAGTTGGTCGACTCGCAACTGGCCGAGCATGGTGGCGATCTGGCGTCCACGTTGGCGACGCTGGCAGCGGCGGGCCAACTCGACGAGTCGCTGGCCGCCGTCTCGGCGACCGCCACGTCGGCGGCGGCCCATCAAGGCGATGCGGTGCGTTCGTTGGCGACGTTCTCCCCCGTCTCCGCGCCGCGGCTGGGCGACGAGTCGGATCGCCTGTCCACCGTCGTCGGTGCCGTGCCGGTGTCGGACACGGAGACGCTGCTCGCGCCCCGTTCGTCCGAGACTCCCGCCGACGACCGACTCTATCTCACGACGCCGGGTCCGCTCCCCGCTTCCGGCACCGTGCCGATTCGGACTGCCGACGAAAGGTCCTCCGACGCCACGCGTCGCGCGGGGCGCTATTCGATTTTAAGGCCACACGCGAGAGGGGGATTGGGCGAGGTCTCGGTCGCGCTCGACGAAGAACTGCACAGGGAGGTGGCGCTGAAGGAGATTCAGGATCGACACGCAAGCATCGCCTCGCATCGCCGCCGTTTCGTGATCGAAGCGGAGATCACGGGGCGCCTCGAGCACCCGGGGATCGTACCGGTGTACGGGCTCGGCAAGCACGCCGACGGTCGACCGTACTACGCGATGCGCTTCATTCGGGGAAAGAGCCTGCGCGAGACGATCGATCAACCGGTTCCGGTGGCGGGACTGTCGCCGCGCGAGGAGCACGAGGCCCGTCGCGCGAAACTGCGGTCGCTGTTGGGATCGTTCGTCGATGTGTGTCAGGCGATGCAGTTCGCGCACGACCGGGGGATCATCCACCGCGACTTGAAGCCCGCGAACATCATGTTGGGGGAATACGGCGAAACGCTCGTCGTGGACTGGGGCCTGGCGAAGTCGTTGGGAACGGCCGGGGCCGATGCGTCCGGTGGCGGATCGTCGCGCAGCGGGCCGACGGGAGCATCGGGATCGACCGGCCCGTTGAACACACCCACCAACGGGGGCACGACGGGCGGCGACACGACCGGCGGAGACACCGTGGCAGGCAGCGCGATCGGCACGCCCGCCTATATGAGTCCCGAACAATCACTGGGGGACACGGCGGAGATCGGCCCCGCCAGCGACATCTACAGCCTGGGCGCGACGCTGTATCACATCCTCACCGGGAAGCCTCCGTTCAAGGGGGATGTGGCCAAGGTGTTGGACTCCGTCCGCAAAGGCGCGTTCGCAGCACCGCGCGAGGCGAATCCGGCGGTTCCGGGTCCGCTCGATGCCGTCTGCCGCAAAGCCATGGCCAAGGATCCCGCCGAGCGGTACCGCAGTTGCAGGGACCTTGCCGCCGATGTGGAGCGGTGGCTGGCGGACGAACCGGTCTCCGCGTGCGCGGAACCGTGGCCGGAACGTGCCGCGAGGTGGATGCGAAAGCGGAAAGGATTGGTCGCGGGGATCGCCATTGCCGCCATAGCCTTCGTCGTGGCGGCAATCATTGTTGCCACGGCGGCCGTGTGGTCGGAGCAGCGCGTGCGGCAGTCGTACAGTGCGGAATTGGCCGAGCGTAGTCGTCGCGAGAAGGCGCAACTGCAAGCGAGAGACGCGCTGACGACGATCGACGACTGGCTGTCGTCCGTCGACAACCTCCTCGAGGACCAGCCCAACCACCGCATGCTGCGGAAATGGCTGTTGGATTCGGCGATTCGCGATCTGGAGAAACTCGTCGCCCAGTACAAGGACGACCCCACAACACGGGGCGAACTCGCGCGGGCCTATGGGCGACTGGGAGCGATTCACTGGCGATTGCAGGATTACGCGCGATCGCAGGAATGCGAGCAAGCGCGGCATCGCATCCTCGAAGAACTCGACAAGACGCAACCATCGCCGTCGGTCGCGCTCGACCTGGCTCGCAGCGAGGCCCATCTGGCGTTGATCGCCTCGGCGAGACGGGACGGCGACGGCGCCACGGAGTTCTTCGATCGCGCCTGGAACCGGGTGCTGCCCCTCGAAACGCAATCGCCAAGGGAAGAGAAGACCCTTCACGAACTGCGCGGGGCGATCCTTGTGCACCGTGCCGAGCAGGTACACCCGGAAGACGCCCGAGCGCCCGAGATTGCCGCGTCGCTCGACATCGCGGAACGGGACTACGATGCGTTGTTGAAGTCGGACCCGGACAACCTTCGCGCCCGACTGGGGGGTGTGCTGGTTGCCGAAATGCGGTCGAGATTCCAGGCGGAGGCGGGGGATTGGCCCGACGCGAAGCGCATGCTGGCGACGGCCATCGCCCGCTGCGACGACTTGCTCAAACGGCTCCCCGACCACCCCACGGCACGGGAGTATCTTGCCCAACTTCGAGTCGACGAGGCGCACGTGGCGGACGCGATGGCGACCCCCGAGGAAGGGATGCACCACTTGGCGCGTGCCGCCGAACTGTACGCGAAACTGGCCGCCGATTTTCCGGGGTCGACGGTCTACGCGGAATCGGAATTGGTCGTCACTCTCGACGAGTTGCAACTCCGGGGGCAACTTCACGAACACCGCGCAAACCTGCAACGCTGGCCGGATGTTGTCTCTCGCCTGCGCGAACGCGTGGCGCTGAACGATGGGGACCAATTCCTGAACCTGCTGCTCGTCCGTGCGTTGCGGCAACAGGCGCTTGACGCCCGCGCCGTCGGCGAGTTCGCGACGGCGCGCGCGGCGCTCGGGGAAGCGCAGGCCGTTCTGGATCGTATCGACCCGGGCGGTGCCGTCACCCCGGACGCGGGCCGGAACGGGAACGAGGCCTCCGATCCCGAGGTCCTCGAAGAGCGTATTCTCTGGGACATCGTGCGTGCCGAACTCGAGTCGACGGAGTCCGTCGGAGCTGGAGCGGATGCATTGTTCGCGGCAGCGGAAGCGCGCCTGGCTCGGCATGCACGACTTTCCCGCCCCGTGCGGCACGCGGATTTGACGATGACGCTCGAACTGCGTCGCGGCGAACATTTTTCGAGAAGCGGTCGCGCGGCACTCGCCGATGCCGAAATGGCGCGCGCCGCCGAGCGTGTTTCCGTCGAGACGCCCCATCCTCGCCGCGGGTTGTATCGGCTGAGGGCGCGGCTGTGGCTGGGATCGGCGGCGAAGTCGGAGCATGTGGCGGATTTCCAATTCGCCCGACGACTGTCGGAAGTGGCCCCCGACAGTCGCTTGCTCGACGCGTGGATGGTTTCCGCCGCCCTGGCTGCGGGGGACACGCGGACAGCGGCGGAGATCGCCCGTGGATTTCCCGCCCCGGCGGCGCGCCTCGTCGAGGAGCACCTGGCCGCTGCGGAACTGGCCCGAACCATCGGTGCGGAGGACGCGGCGCAACTGCTGGAGGCGGCTCGTCGGGACCGGGCGTCCCGCGCGCCGCACGACGAGTCGCTGCGAAGATGGGAATCGCGTGCGGAGGGCGGGGCGGTGGGGAAATAGGGCTTCGGGAACGCACCGAAACGGGATGGCTGGAGGTTTGCGCTGGCGGAGCGCGCGTGTTCACACGTGGCGGAAACCCGGCGGTTTGCGTTGCGCCGTCGTTGAATCGGCGGGCATCCGGAACGCGTAAATCGCTGTTCCACCGTTTCGGAACGATTGCTATCGTCCCGCCCCTTCAATCGCAGCCGACGCCCCAAAGCCCACCTCTCCCGAAGTCGAGGTCCGGGATTCCTCCCGGTCCTTCGCGTCCAGGAGTCTTCCGTTGAGTTCCCCCGCCAACAAACTGCGGATTCTGTTCGTCGACGACGAGGCCCCCATCCGGGACGTCATGCGACTGGAACTGCCGCGGCTCGGCCACGAAGTGACAGTCTGCGAAGACGGCAAGGCAGCCATCGCCGCCGTCGAAAAGCAGACGTATGACGTCGCCATCGTCGACCTGCGCATGCCGGGATTGTCGGGGTGGGATGTCGTCACCCACATGAAGCAGGTGTCCCCCGACACCGAAATCATCATCAGCACCGGCCACGGCAGCATGGAGGAGGCGATCCAGGCCGTCCGCCTGGGGGCCTACGACTTCCTCCCCAAACCGACCAAGCTCGCGGTGATCGCCACGGTCCTCAACCGCGTGGCCGAAAAACGGACGCTCGTCAACAAGAACCAGGCGCTCGAACGCCGCCTGAACTCCGTCGAGGGGGGGCCGGACATCGTCGGCGAAAGCCCGCCGATGCAGCGCGTCAAAAAGTTGATCGAACGGATCGCCCCGACCGATTCGACGGTGCTGGTGCTCGGCGAAACCGGCACCGGCAAGGAACTCGTCGCGCGGCGCATCCACCAACTCAGTCGCCGCGCGCAAGCACCGTTCGTGGCGGTCAATTGCGGCGCGCTGCCGGAAAACCTCGTCGAAAGCGAGTTGTTCGGCCATCGCAAGGGGGCCTTCACCGGCGCCGACGCCCCGCGGAAGGGACTGCTCGAAGTCGCCAACGGCGGCACGCTATTCCTCGATGAACTCGGCGAACTCGACAAGTCGATGCAGGTAAAGCTGTTGCGCTTCCTCGAATCTGGCGAAGTCCGCCGCGTGGGGGAAAACGAGGCGTTCACGGTCGATGTCCGCGTCGTCTGCGCGACGCACCGCGACCTGGAACAAATGGTCGTCAAGGAAACTTTCCGAGAGGACCTCTATTTCCGCGTCAACACCTTCGAAATCCACTTGCCGCCGCTCCGCGAACGCAAGGACGACATTCCCGTCCTCGCGCGGACGCTGGTCGCGCGGCACATGAAGAAGCCAACCGCGCCCGCCGACGTGCTCACCGACGCGGCCATCGAAGTGCTCAAACACCACGACTGGAACGGCAACGTCCGCGAACTGGCGAACGCCGTCGAGCACGCCGCCATCATGGCTGACGGCGGGCGGATCGATGTCGAGCACCTCCCCGCCGCCGTGACCCGCCGCTCGCGTCGGGTGAAGGCGCCGCACTTCGACCCCGCCGAACTCGAAAAGCCGCGCACACTCCGCGAGATCGAAATGGACGTGATCCACGCCTCGCTGGAGCGCAACCAGGGGGACAAGCCGAAGACCGCCCTCGAACTCGGGATCGCGCTGAAGACGCTGTACAACAAGCTCAATCAGTCGTCGGACCGCGCCGAAGCGATCTGAGGCTTTCCGCAGGTCGGGCGGTCAGAACGCGTCGGCCAAGCGTTGATGACGAAGGGGCCAGATTCCGCATCAGCGATCGGGTCAAGCCAAACTCTGCGAAACTCCGTGTCCGCCTGTTCGAGGAATCCTGGCACAACAAAAATTCGCCCGACATCCCCACCACACCATTCCGATCCTCGATGCAACCCGTTCATCGGGTGCCTGACAAAGCGAGATGGACGGATAACTACTCCACATCCACTCGACATTCCGGCAGGCTGTCCAGAAAGATCTTGCCGTACGGTTTGGTCGTCAGCCGCGGGTCGAGGATCACCACCTGCCCCGTGTCGGTGCTCGACCGGATCAGCCGCCCGAAACCCTGCTTGAGCTTGATAACTGCTTCGGGGACCTGGTAATCGCGGAACGGATTGCCGCCGCGCAGGCGAATCGCTTCCAGGCGGGCTTCCAACAGTGGTTGGTCGGGGACGCTGAACGGCAGCTTGGTGATGATGACGTTCCGGAGGGCGTCGCCCGGCACGTCGACTCCCTGCCAGAAACTGTCGGCGCCGAACAATACTCCTCGCGGATCCTCCCGAAACCGTTCCAGGAGCAGCGAGCGGGGCGTTCCGTCCGCTTGACTGTAGAGCGTGTAATCGCGGGAACGCATCCATCCGGAAAGCCGCTGGGCCATCGATTCCAGCATCCGATAGCTGGTGAACAACACGAACGCCCGCCCGGCGGTTTGCTCGATGGACTCCTTGATCCGTTCCGCCACGCTCTCCTCGAATTCCCGTGCCGCCGTTGTCGGATCGGGCATGTTTCCGGCGATCACCAGTCGCATTTGCTTTTGGTAGTCGAACGGGCTGCCCAACCGTAGTTCGCGAGCGTCGTCCACACCCAATCGGTCCCGCACAAAGCTGAAATCCCGTCCAGCCACGGCCAAGGTCGCACTGGTCAACACGACCGTTTTCACCTGGGAGAACAACTCCCGTCGCAGCACCGGCCCGATTTCGATGGGCGAACTGCACAATTTGACGCGTTCCTGGCGTTTGCCGGACACCTCCATCCAGTGCACGGAGCCTTCCTGTTTCTGGTGCAACCACGTGTCTAGCGTGTTCGCCAACCCCAGGCATCGGTCGCGCGCGGCGGCGACCTCGATCCGGTCCTCCTCCTTGGGAATGATCTCCGTCATGCTGTTCAAGCAGGCGGCCAAACCCTTGAGCGGCGACACCGGATCGATCGGGCACGGCACGGGTTGGCGGATGCGGCCGTTTTTCGATCCCGCGTCCCGCTGCCATTCGACCATGTGGTCGAAGAAATCCTGCAGCACGAAGCGGAGCCGATTGACGAGCTGCTCGCCTTCCAAATGCGAGTGGTGGCGCAACAGCCCCTTGTTCGTGCGGTCGTTGTGGAGTTTGTTCAGCAGGTACTCGATCTGTCCGTTGGAAACCGACAGGCCGAGGTGGTCTGCCGCGACCGCTTCCAGGTTGTGCGCTTCGTCGAACACAACCGCGTCGTATTCGGGCAGGATCGACGCCCCTTCGCGGCGGAGCGCGAGGTCCGAGAAGAACAACGCGTGGTTGACGACCAACAGGTCGGCGTTCCACGCACGGCGGCGAGCCTTGAAGTAATGGCAATCGTCGTAGGTGGGGCACTTGCGGCCCAGGCAGTTGCCGTGTTCGCTTTGAGCTTCGTCCCACACGGCGGGAACCGGTTTGAAGTCGAGCGACGCACGGCTGCCATCCGTTGTGGAATTCGCCCACTCGACGAGGCGGTTGAGATCGGACACCTGCGCCTCGTCGCTGAACAGGCTGTATTGCCGTTCGGTCGCCCCCTTGAGACGCCGCAAACTCACATAATTGCCGCGTCCTTTGACGAGTACCGCCGAAAATTCGACCGGCAGCACCGCGTTGAGGAACGGCAGGTCCTTCCCCATGAGCTGTTCTTGCAGCGCGATCGTATGGGTGGCGATCACCACACGCGTCCGCTTGCGTTTTTCGTCATCGCGATCAGCCGCGAACGGTGCGATGCGCGTCTTGTCCCCGGCGGGGTCCTGTTGCGCCGCGGTGACCGCGAGAATGGCCGGCACAAGATAGCCAAAGCTTTTGCCGACCCCGGTCCCCGCTTCGACGAGCAAATGCTTGCGGTCCCGAATCGCAGCCGCAACGGCCTCGGCCATTTCCAATTGCTGGGGGCGGAACTCGTATGTTTTGAGCCGCTTGGCGATGCGTCCCGTTTCCCCGAGAATCGACGCGGAAGTCAATGACGGGGAAGACATGCGGAGGATTGCCTACGAGCCGGGATTCGCAAGACGTTCACGCAACCGGAGGTCGCGGTAGTGGATAGGAAACGGCCCCGCACGATCAGGGGCATTGGTTGCGACCGTATCGGATACGCCGAACTTAACGCATGGTAGTCCCCCGTCGGACGTCCCACCACAAGCCACCGAGAATCGCCACAACCAATTACCAGACAACATCTTGCATAACCACAAGGCAAGCCGCCCCGGCGATAGCGTCCATCCGACCGTAAGGTACGCCAGCCATTGATGGCGGTCCGGGGCAGGTCTTCGAGAATTTTTTATGGCTCGGAAACACCTTGAGAGGTTTCGACTTAGGAATTGTGAAGGGGGCGGGAAGGCTGTCGGTGCGTTCAGCTTGCTTGACAGGTTCCTGCCGCCGTTTATGATCTCACGCGTCCTTCGAACACAATATCTTGGGGTGGCGGTGCTCACCGCTCCCAGTGGTTGTGTGCGAGTCTTCTCTGTATCCCTTGCCACAACCAGTGCTTTTTTGTACACTTGGCGGTGGTGTTTTGCCGATCTCGAACTGGCAACGTCAAGGAATCGCTGCGCCAAGGAATGACGAGTCGACCGGGTGCATAGCCCGGCCTCCGACCCAGCGAAGAGTCTCCACAGGCGAAGGTCCGTGCGGGTGGTTTTCCCCGTCACAGGTCATCGCGTTCCGATAGCGGGGGTTTGTTTCCCGCAGGCAGATCGGGTTGTGTGCGAGACAGTTTTCTCGGGGCGATATCACCGGGGTCCCGGTGCGCGCCGAGTGCCGTACGGCGGTCTGTTCGACGGATTGAGGGATGGGGAATGCGCGGCAGTCGCGCGGGGACGAACGTTTACGATGATCGATCGGTCAGGAACTCAGGAGTGCATGATGCACGGTCAGCAAGGAGTGGCGGTGAACGGTACGTCGTCCCGGGCGCCTGCGGGTGGCCCTTCGCATTCCGTTGGAGGCTCCGCGATGCGGGTGAATCCGACATTTTGCCCGGAAGGGGTCGATCCGTTCGAGACGGTCGAGTGGGACTATCGTTCCGCGCAGATCAAGGACGAGAACGGCAAGGTGCTGTTCGAGCAGAAGGATTGCGAGATTCCCGCGCAATGGAGCGCGCTGGCCACGAACGTGGTCGTCAGCAAGTACTTTTACGGGGAAGCGAACACCGACGAGCGTGAGAAGAGCGTTCGCCAGGTGATTCACCGCGTCGCGCGGACGATCGCCGATTGGGGGACCCGCGACGGCTACTTCGCCTCCGCCCAGGATGGCGAAGCGTTCTACCGCGAACTCGCGTGGTTGTGCCTGCACCAATACGGCAGCTTCAATTCGCCCGTGTGGTTCAACGTCGGGTTGTTCCATCAGTACGGTGTGAAGGGGGGGCGGGGCAACTATCGGTGGGATCCGGAAACGAAGGCGATCCAGCGTCCGGACACCCCGTACGAGTACCCTCAGGCGTCAGCGTGTTTCATCCAGTCGGTTGACGACAACATGGAGGACATCATGCGTCTCGCCACCAGCGAGGCCATGCTGTTCAAGTTCGGCTCCGGCACCGGGACCGACCTGTCGACGATCCGCGGTTCGAAGGAAAAGCTGTCCGGCGGCGGGACGCCGTCGGGGCCGCTCTCCTTCATGCGGGTGTACGACCAGATCGCCGCGGTGGTGAAGTCGGGGGGCAAGACGCGCCGCGCCGCCAAGATGCAAAGCCTCAAGGACTGGCATCCGGACATTCTCGACTTCATCCAGTGCAAGGCGAAGGAAGAGAAGAAGGCCCGCACACTCATCGCCAGCGGCGAGTACGAAGCCAACTTCAACGGCGAAGCGTACAGCTCGATCATGTTCCAGAACGCGAACCTGTCGGTCCGCGTCAGTGATGAGTTCATGAACGCGGCCGCCAACGATGGCGACTGGCAAACGTGGTGGGTCACCGACCGCAGCAAGCAGGGGCCGAAGTACAAGGCCCGCGAAATGATGCGGAAAATGGCCGAGGGGACGTGGTACTGCGGCGACCCGGGCGTGCAGTACGACACCACCATCAACCGTTGGCACACCTGCCCGAATTCGGGGCCGATCAACGCCTCGAATCCCTGTTCCGAGTACATGTTCCTCGACGACACGGCGTGCAACCTGTCGAGCCTGAACCTCAAAAAGTTCATGCTGCCGGACGGATCGTTCGACGTGTCGAAGTACCGCCGGGCGGCGGCGATCTTCATCACCGCGCAGGAAATCCTCGTCGACCACGCGAGCTATCCGACGCCCGCCATCGCCGAGAACAGCCACCGCTTCCGGCCGCTGGGGTTGGGTTTCGCCAACCTCGGCAGCCTGCTGATGTCGATGGGGATTCCCTACGACAGCGACGCGGGCCGTGGCATCGCGGGTTCGTTGACCGCTCTGCTCACCGGCCAGGCGTACCTGAGCTCGGCGGAACATGCCGGTCACGTCGGCACGTTCGAGGGTTACGCCGAGAATGAAAAGGCGATGCTCCGCGTCATGCAGATGCATCGCGACGCCGTCGAGAAGATCGACCCCGCCTGTCCGCAGTACTTGCGGGATTCGGCGCGGCAGGTCTGGAACGACGTACTGTCGACCGGTCGCCGCTTCGGCTTCCGGAACGCCCAGGCGACCGTGTTGGCACCAACCGGAACGATCGCCTTCATGATGGACTGCGACACGACCGGCATCGAGCCGGACATCGCCCTCGTGAAGTACAAGCAACTCGCCGGTGGCGGGATGATGAAGATCGTCAATCGGACCGTGCCTCAGTCGCTGAAAACGCTGGGGTACGAACCGGCCCAGATCGACGCGATCATCGATTACATCGACAAGTACGACACGATCGAGGGCGCGCCGGGCCTGAAGGACGAGCATCTGCCGGTGTTCGACTGCGCGTTCAAGGCGGTCAACGGCAAGCGGTCGATCCACTGGAAGGCGCATGTCGGCATGATGGCCGCCGCGCAGCCGTTCCTCTCGGGTGCGATCTCGAAGACCGTCAACATGCCCGAAGAATCGACAGTCGAAGACATCGAAGCGGCCTACGTCGAGGGTTGGCGGTTGGGGCTGAAGGCCCTCGCCATCTACCGCGACAACTCCAAGGGGAGCCAGCCGCTGTCGACGACCAAGGAAGGGGACCGCAAGAAGAAGGGGGAAGAGGACAAGCCGGTCGAACCGATCGTCAAGATCGTCAACGTGCCGCAGCGGCGGCACCTGCCGTCGACCCGGCGTTCGCTGACGCACAAGTTTTCGGTGGGTGGCCACGAGGGCTACATCACCGTCGGCCTGTACGACGACGGCAAGCCGGGCGAGCTGTTCATCACGATGGCCAAAGAGGGAAGCACGATCGGCGGCCTGATGGACGTGATCGGCACGCTCACTTCGATGGGGCTGCAGTACGGCGTGCCCATTGATGTGTTCGTCAAGAAGTTCTCGCACACGCGGTTCGAGCCGGCGGGCTGGACGGGCAATCCGGACATTCCCAACGCCAAGAGCGTGGTCGACTACATCTTCCGTTGGGCGGGAATGGAGTTCATTCCTGGCTATCGCGAAGAGAACGCGCCGAAGCGTCAACCGTCCAAGGATAAGGGCGCGGCGGCGAAACCTGCGGCGTCCGTGGACGAACCCAAGCCCGTGGAATCGGCGATGCCGAAGTCCGAAACGGAAGTGGCGCCGAGTGCCCCTTCCAAAACCCCCGGGGCTTTGGTGGCGCTGGCGACGTCGATGATGGGGCGGGCGTTCGAGAACGAAGTGGACGCCGCGACGGCCGTGTTGCAAGAGCACGGCCTGCTGCCGGAGGGTCCGCACGTGCGGAGCCTGCAGTTCGCGAATTTCCAGGCGGACGCCCCCGGTTGCGACAACTGCGGAGCGATCACGGTCCGCAACGGGAACTGTTACCTCTGCCACAATTGTGGCAACAGCATGGGCTGCAGCTGACGGAGGGCATGACGCCAACGGAAGAGCCTGCCCCTCTGATAGGGGGCCGGTCGCTGCGGTCGGCGTGCGCACAAAAAAGGTGTGTTTACGGACGACGAGTCAAGGAAGTCCCCTTTCCGTGCGAGCGCCCCGGCGGGTCAAACCGCCGGGGCGTTTTTTTGCGCTGATGCCTGGCTGCGCGGGCACGTTCCGAGAGGTCTCCGTTCGCGGGAACGTAACGGATCATCGATCGTACGCAGGCTTTCCGCCGAACGCGCTTCGCGTGGTACGAACGAGTTCGCGAGGGAACGCAGAGCGCCGCGGGGATGTCACATCCGTCTCGACGGAGCGAACGGGGCGCGAGATTGTCCGCGTTCCCTCGGCCGAACGCGCTTCGCGCAGAACGAATGAGATCGCGCGGGAACACAGCGCGTCAGAGGGATGTCACACCGGCTCCGACGGAGCGCATCGGGACATTTGACCGTCAGCGTGCGACGGCGCGATAGACCGTGATCGTCCCTTCGGTGAGTTGCTCGATGTTGAACGTCGTCGGCTGGACGCGGCGGTCGCCGTTCACGTTCTGGTTGAGCATCGTCCAACGCGATCCGGAAATGTTCGACAGCACCCCGGTATGGTTGGGGGCACCCATAATCAGGTACGAGTTCCCGTCGACGAACTTCGCGGAGTAGAACTGCAGAATGTCCCCCGGCAATGCTTTGTCGAGCGGAATCTCGTCACCGAAATCGTACACTTCCGGCGGTTGAGCACCCGCCACCGCCAACGCCTCGGCCCCCAACGTCCAACATTCGCCGTTGCCGATCTGCTGGCCGATCGATGCTTGCGCAAATGCCAGAATCTTGGCGTTCAGCGGCGGCAGCAGCGATGCATCGACGCTGGAGCTGTCGGACGATCCGTCGGAAGTCGTCGTGGTTGTGGACGAATCGCTCTCGCCGGACGACGACTTCGATCCTCCACCCGAGGACGCGATCGCCACGGCGGTGTTGCCGCCCCCCTTTTGGCAATGGCCGGCGGCTTCGCCGCCACTCGCAGTCGCAATGGCGATGGCCGTGGCCCCGCCTCCGCCGTTCGTGTTTCCACTCCCGCCTGCCCCCATGAACGCCGGTCCGGTCGAACCGATCGACGCCATGGCCATCGCGAACGAAGAAGGAGCCGCGCCGGCGGAGAGACCGCCGCCCGCCACCGCCCCCGCGCCACAACGCGGCATCGCGCCCCCCACTCCGGCCATCGCGGTGGCGCCCGATCCGCTCCGAGCCGCCGAGGGACGTGACCCCTTGCCTTTCGAACGGCGGGCCGCGCGCTCGGCTTCCGCCTTTTCGCGCAGCTGCTTTTGGCGCTCGGCATAGGTCGGCGGTTCGGACTCGACATTGCCGTCTTCACCAAACGGGTCTCGAACGCCGTCAAATGCCCGTGCCGCTGGCTTCCCCTCTTCAGCGAGGACCGTGGCATCCGGCACGATGGACGGCATTCCCGCCATCGAACCGGCGATCAGCACGGCCAAGCCGCTCTGGCCGACCCATCTGTGCTCGAACACAAGCCGCATCCACTGCACCAAATCCTTGCGGGGCAACATGTTGGCAACTCCGTTTCATTCGGCGGAAAGGGGGGAACCGCAAACGGCCCACACAAGGATTCTTGCCCCAGACAACAGCGCACAGGCGACATGTGCAGCGAATCGATCTTCAGGACATGCGAAAACACGGACCGACGGATTATCGAACGGAACGACTGTCGTGGAATCAACACCCGCCCCCCAAAAAATCCGCGGTCGGACGAAGTTGAAGCCGCGATGTCGCCAGCAAATGCCCCCCTTGTGGCCGAATTTCCGAAGCGCGGAGCCTTGGTGTGCGGCGACGATCACCAAGGGTCAACTCGCATCCCCTTCGTAAATCCGCACATAGCTCTCGTAGCGCTCGTGGCGGATGTACCCCAGGGCCAGCGCCCGCTTCACACCGCATTCCGACTCGTGCCGATGTGAACAATCGGCGAAGCGACAATCCCGCAGAAACGGGTGGAATTCGACGAAAAACGCTTCGACCTCGCCCGGCACCACATGCCACAGTTCGAGGCTGCGAATTCCGGGCGTGTCGACAACCCACCCCCCCGTCGGCAGCGGAAACAGCGACGCGATCGTCGTGGTGTGGCGCCCCTTGCGCGAGTCCTCGTTGATGTGGGAAATCTTCAGATTCAAACTCGGCTCGATCGCGTTGATCAAGCTCGATTTCCCCACGCCACTCTGCCCGGTGAACGCGGTGGTTCGCCCGCGCATCAGCGAGCGAAGCCGGGCGATGCCCCGTCCGGTCCGAGTGCTCGCCAACACGATTTCGTACCCGAGTTGGCCATAGGTGCCCGCCAAGGGCTGCAATTCGGCGGCGTCCACCAAATCGCACTTGTTGACGACGATCACCGGCTCGATGCCACCCAAACGGGCGCTGACCAAATAGCGGTCGACCAACCCCGGCTTGAGGGGGGGATCCGCCGCCGAGCCGACGATCATCACAAGATCGACGTTCGCCGCCAAAACGTGTCGCCGCCCCTTGGCCTTGCGCGTCAAGACGCCGCGCCGCGGCTCGACTCTCTCGATCACTCCTTGGGCGGGGGCGGTGGAAACCGAATCGGACACCTCCATCCCTTCCGGGCGGACGAGGACCCGGTCACCCGCCACCACGGCGGCCCGGTCGTCGATGGCCAAGGTCTTGACGACCCGTCGCACCGAACAATCGAGGAATGGCCGTCCCGCCGAAGCCGGCTTCTCAAGGGCCACGTGATAAACCGTTCCCCGAGCTCGCACGACGCGACCGTAAACACATCCCGCTTCGTCAACCTGGCGAGCCAGCGTCTCCCCAACGCCGGACGCACCGGCCTCGACCATCACGGTTCTTCGTCGCGTCAGCTCTCCGCGACCGGAAATCCGCTCACCCGAGGTCGAACCATCCGCCACTCGCTCCCGCGCTTCGGCATCGCGTACGAGTTCCTCACCGCGTAATTTGTTGGCACGAGGGGGTTTGCGCAGGTTCTTGCGGAACTCGACGCGGACTTTTTTCTTGGCGTTCACGCGGGCGGTCCGGAGCCTGACGAGATTGGGGATGCTCCGCGATTATCGGCGGGAACGTCGCAAGGGAGAAGCGGACCGACACAAATCGACGCAAACGGTTTGCGTTCGGCGTGCGGGGACTTCATCGGGACAGCGGGACGGCCGGAAACTCGCTCGCTGCTTCGCTTTGGCACATCTCCGTTTTGAGACTTCGGGAACACCAGCCACGCGTCGGATTCAAAAAAACGATTCGACGCGAACTTGCCCTGATCGGCGGGTGTCCGATACGATGTCACCTCACGGGGCGGTAGCTCAGTTGGGAGAGCGTCGCGTTCGCAATGCGAAGGTCGGGGGTTCAACTCCCCTCCGCTCCAATGAATTTTACAAAAACCCCGACATTGTCGGGGTTTTTGCATATCCAACGGACAGTCTCCCGTCGAGAGGGCCCCACGGGCGTTCAGCGACCCCACTGCGGCTTCGCAGGCCGGGACCTTGGCCGCACGCAGGTTAGATGTCGATTTTCAGTTCCGACTCGGACTCCGGAACCTCGAACGTCTTCGGCGTCGTCTTGGGATTGCCCCATTCCGTCGGGTAGGGAGTGGCCTTCTTGGGCATCCCCTTGAACTTCACTCCCGCGCCCGAAATCTTCGTGGCTTCCTCGACTGTCATCGGTTCCGTGCGTTCCTCGGCCCCGGCCCCCAAGACCACCTTGTAGTTCCCGGCGGCCGCGCCCCGGTCACCATTGGTGGCGATCTTGAAGTTGCCTTCCGCGTCGGTGACGCCAATGGCCGGACGGGCGGTCGAAGTCGCGTCCGCCGGAATCAACTGCACCATCACACCGGAGAGCTTCTTGCCGTTGACCTGCAGGCTGCCCGTCACAGGATACAGCTTGGGTGGGGGAAACTTGCCGCTTCCCGCTCCGCAACCCGCCACGCAAACCACCAACAGAGCGCACCAACATCGCATGATCAGAACTCCGACGACCTTCGGGAAAGTGATAATACGCGACGGGCGACCGGCGACGAACCGGCTGCGACCCGAGCGATCCTGAAACGGCCTTTCGTCAACCCACACTTTCGTCACTTCACGTGACAACGTCCACACACTCCTGCCGCAGTCGAGACCCGCGGATAACCTTCCAAACAGGCCTCTCCGGCCGCTTGTTTCGGGCACGGGCACATCCGGTTCTAACGGGCGGCCAACCGTTCCTTGAGCGCCACGGAGACTTCCGTGTCACCGACCTGGTCGACGAGTTTCGAGAGCGACCCCAAAAACACCGGATCCTCGAATCCCGTCTCGGTTCGATTCATCGTCATGATCGCCACGCTCGCGTCCTTGGCGCATTTGTAGATCTCCAGAAATCGCTCCGCATCCGCGGCGCGCCCCGCGCGCCGGGCGAGGTCGTGCCGTTGGAAGTGGAGTTGCCACCAGTAGGGATCGATGGTCAGGGCCTTGCTCAGCAAGGCCTCCGCTTCGTCCGGTTTCCCGTCCGCGTCCTCCAGCCACGAACGTGCCCGCAACACCCGCGTGTCGCGTTCACGCTCCTCATCCGGAACACGTTCCAGCAGGGAACGGACCCGCTCCACGTCTCCGTCAGTGATCGCCAAATTCAGAAACCACGCGATCAACTCGAGGTTCCGGGGAAACCGCTCCAGCATTTGTGCGGCCTCCGGAATGTGCTCGAACTCGGCGGAGCGTTCCTTGTCTTTCTTGGCCTGCGAGCCGTACACGCGCACGGCGCGGGCCACGAGAAACGTCTCGTTGTCGGGCTCCCGTTCCAACCAGCGCGAGTTGTGGCGATATGCGGCACCGGGATTCAGCCAACTCGCACCCACCAAATACACATACGACTCGGGACTTTCACGCCGTTCGCGGATGGCAGCGCGAATGCGCCGCACCATTTCGCGGCGTTGCATCGTCATCGCGCAGAAGAAGATCGCCTGCTTGTGCGCGATCAGCACTTTCGGTTCCAGCCGCAACACTTCGTCGCAGGTCTTGAGGCCGTCCCACGGCTGATTGAGAGGCTCGAACTCCGCCACCGCCTTGCGAATCAGCGCCGGCACAGCCTTGGGACTGCTCCGCGGCACTCGATCCAGCAGGCCGACCAACCCGGCCCAGTCCTTCACTCCTTCCGCCGCCGCCGCGCGGAACAGCCACGGTTCGGCTTCGGTCGGTTCGAGATCGGACCATTTCTTCGCGACCTCCGCCAAACCCTTCCAGTCCTGCTCCGCATTCCGCTCGACGCATTCCGCCTGATAGCGCTCCAGATTCGCGCGCTGTCGCCACGACCAGCCCCCCCAACCCGCCAGCAATACGGCGAGCGCGGCGACGCACAGAGAGACGACGCCCCGCCACCCCCGGCGGAACTCGTCCAGACGGGTCAATCCGGAAGGTTGTGAACTCATCGCGCGCTTGTCCGTCCCGCCTCAGTCTGTTTGGTTGATGCTCACGATCTTCTATTCATCAGGCCGCCCGCCCGGTGTCATGGTTTGGCGGTCGGCTCGACGAATCTTCCAGAATTGAGCGTTTCCTGGGATTGCCGCAGGATCAACTCCCGGTCGAGGGTCACGTCGGCAACCGTTTCCCGCCGACCGTCGGGCCAATGAATTTCCAGTTCGACATCCGACCCGACGGCACCAAATCCGAACAGCAGTGCCGATTCGTGAGCCGCGGCATAACTCGTCCCGCCAGCCATTTCGCGTGTCCACGATTCCCCGCCGCGCCGTGCGACGACCCGCGTCCCGATTCCCCGACGGTTGCCCGCCGCGACGCAACGCACTTTAAGCCAGTGCCCGCGCTCCGAATCATTCCGCAGCACCGACAATGGCGAATTCTGATGCACGACCGCCAAATCCCAGTCGCCGTCTCCGTCGAAGTCTCCCCGCGCGACACCCCGTCCGATCACCTTCCGCCGGAAGTAATCCCCCGCATTGGCTGTGCACTCGACGAAGCGCGGCCCCTCGTAACTGAACAGTTGGGCCGGCATGTCGAGCAGGTCTCCCTTCTCGCGCCAGTCGTCGACGTGACCGTTGGCGACGAAGATGTCCTCGTGGCCGTCCTGATTGAAGTCCTCCATGATCGTGCCGAACGCCAGATAGTCGAGCGTGGGGGTGTGCAGGCCGACCAAACCGGTCGCGTCCTGAAATCCGGTTTCCCCCAGGTTCCGGTAGAGCGTGTTCGATTCCTTGGTGAAGTGTGTGCAATACAAATCCAGCCGTCCGTTGCGGTCATAGTCCCCCAGCCCCACCCCCATGCTGGCCTGCGCGTGTCCGTCGCGGTTGACGGCGCAGCCCATGTCGTAGGCCAACTCCTTGAAAACACCGCGACCTTGGTTGACGAACAGGAAATTGGCGGTCGTGTCGTTGGCGACATAGACGTCGGGCAAATCGTCGTCCGTCAAGCGGGCGATGACGACTCCGAGCGCCTTGTTGCCGGGACCGAACAATCCTCGGGACCGAGCCTCCTCCGTGAACGATCCATCCCCCTGGTTGAAGAAGCAGTCGTCCGGAACCGCTTCGACATGCATGGGATGGCAGGTGCCCGGCTTCTCCTTTGTTCCACACGGAATCGGATGGCGCGGGTCGTAATCCACGTAGTTGCAGACATACAGGTCCAGGTCGCCGTCGCCGTCCAGGTCCCCCCACGCGGCGCTCGAACTCCATAGCGTTCCGGCCACGCCGGCATCCCGCGTCACGTCCTGGAACGTGCCGTCACCCAGGTTCCTGAAAAGCGTGTTTGCCCCCACGTTGGTCACATACACATCGTCGAAGCCGTCGTCGTCGAAATCGCCGACAGCCACTCCCTGGCTGTAGCCTCGCTCCACGACGAACGCCTCGTCCGTCCTCGGTGAAAATCGGCGTGCGAACTCGTCGCCGGTGCCGCCAACGCCGATCGCTTGCCGAAAAAGGCTGTCATTGGGCTCGGCCTCGGGGCAGGACGTGGCCGGATCGCCACCCTGACAGAGATACAGATCGAGTAAACCGTCCCTGTCGTAGTCCAACCACGCCGCGCCACCTCCGGTGGCCTCCACCATCAACACCTTGCCGGTGGCTCCGTTCCGATACGTGAAATCCACACCGAGCGAAACCGCCATGTCGGTGAACCGCGGAAAGGTTGCTAAGCGCGGAGCCGTGGTCCTGGGACCGAGTGACGCGGCCCCGGGAGTCTCCGACTTCGCGGAGCCCCCACTCGGCGCCCCCAAGGATTGCGAACCTGCCGCTGTCCGCTTTCCGGCGTCCGGCGCGGCAGCCGTTTCCGGGGGTGGGGCAGGGAGGGGCGGGGCGGTCCCGCCGCATCCCGATACGACCGATACCAGCGCGACCAAACTCCACATCGGCGTTGCGAAGATGCGCGCGAACATGGTGCAGGCCGGCCGAATCGCCACGTGAAATAAAAATCGCCCCCGACCGATGCGGCCGGGAGCGAACGTCGAAATCACAAGGAATGTTCCATTCAACCCGCGTCGATCCGACGCGAAGTTGAAATCAGAACTCGCCGACCGGCACGCTCGTCCCGCGGGTAGCAACGGCTTGCAGCACGTTGATGCCGAGGTTCTCGCTGATGAACCGGACCGAACCGTCCGCCAACAGGATGTGGGCGCCGCCGACATGCACGCTGCTGATCCCGTGGCACTTGTTCGGGTCGTTGTAGCCGTAACGCTGATTGATCAGGTTGGCCGCCGTCGACACTTGCATGGAACTCGCCCAGCCGGTGTCCCGCGAATACTGGCTCGGGTCGGTCGGTCCCACGCGCCAGTGATGGTCTTCCATCACGAGGATCGTGTTCGACGAACCGTCGGTGATGTCGCGGATCTTGCAGGTCCCCATGAAGCTGAAGCAGCCGTTCATGCTCTGCAGGTAGTTCTGAGAGTTCCCTTCGCCCCACGCGTCGAGCGGTTGACCGATGGTCTCGGTCCCGGTCTTCGTGAGGGGAATGTTGCCGCCGTCACCGACCGTGCAAGACCGCCAGTCACCGGCGATAAAGCCCAAGTTGCCGGTGTAGTCCGTCCGACCGACGAACTGGTTGTTGAACGGGTCGCCCCCGCCGCAACCGGCGATATCACAGTCCACATTGTTGGGCTGCGGGTTGCTGGGACACATTAGCACCGGCAGGACGGTAATCGCCTGTGCGGTGTTGTTCTGCGAAGTCCAACCGCGGGAGCTGCTCGTCCCCTGATCGCTGAAGTTGAAGCGGTTGTACAGCGGCGCCTGATCGAGGTACGGCAGCGCCATGACCAACCAACCGAAGCAGCCGGTTCCGTTTTGCCACTGACCCTGAGTCATCTCCAGGATCGGACGACCGTCGTAATTGTTCGGGAACTGCTTGAACGCGTCGTGATAGTTGTGACAGGCCAGACCGATCTGCTTGAGGTTGCCGCGGCACTGCGTACGACGAGCCGCTTCCCGCGCTTGCTGCACGGCGGGCAGCAGCAGCGCGATCAAAATCGCGATGATGGCAATGACGACGAGGAGCTCGATCAGCGTGAATCCACGCCAACGCCTCGCCATTCCACGAAGTTTTTTCACCATGGACACCGACCTCCCGAGCGCAAAAAGTGACGAATCAACAGGCAAAAACGCCAACATTCCTTCCCGAAACGCGGGAACTGTGTTCGCCAAAGCGGAAACCACGGCTCGCAAAAAGCACCGGACGAACTCGATTGGGAATTGGGAACTGGAGGAAAACGACGCTCGAACAACGCGTTTCAAACTGAAAAGATATCGGCTCGGAGAGCCGCATCGGTCGATGCTATCGTGTTCAATCGACACGTCAAGAGTGTTACCGTGAAAACACGAACAACCGAAAAACTCGCCGCACATCCCCTGAAGTGACACGCTGGACGGACGGAATAGTCAACCAGACTATTCCGACGGCGAGTAACCACATCCGCCGTGTCCCCTTCACTCCGTGGCGGATGGGCTCCCGCGCGTTTCGACCATCACCAATCGCGTTCCAGACGCCACATCCGTGACGACGCTGGTTTGACCGCTCGGCCAGCGAACCGTCACCCGGTCCGCCACCTTCGCATTGCCCAGCCCGATCAGCAGCGTGCGATCACTCGTCGACAGATAGCTTCCGCCACCCTTCACCAACCCCGTCCACCGACGCTCTCCAACCGTGACGGTCACTTCGGCCCCGACCGCGGATCGGGGGGAGTCGTGGCCGACGAGTCGCACGGCAATCGCGTTTCCAGTCGACGTCTCGTTTCGCAATACCGCCGCCCGCTCCAGAGTGTGGGAGACGACGAGATCGGGTCGGAAGTCTCCGTCCAGGTCCGCGACCGCCACCCCGCGCCCCAGGTGTGCGGCCCGCAGGTAGTCGCCAGCCTCCGGAGCAACGTTCCGCATTCGCCCGTGGCCATCGTTCTCGAACAGATAGGGGGCTTGGTCGCGCCCCCGCTGGCTTGACCCCGACCACACGTGACCGTTCGTACAGAAAATGTCGAGATCACCGTCCCGATCGGCATCGAACAAAACCGTGCCGAACCCCACCGCTCCCGACCCCACGGCGGTCACCCCGCTGGCGCGGCTGGCATGGGTGAACACGTCGTGGCCCAGGTTGCGATACAGGGCGAATGTCTGGTTCTCGTAGTTGGCAACCCACACATCGGTCAGGCCATCTCCATCGAGGTCTCCCACATCGACCCCCATGCTCCCGTCGGCAATACCCGTCTCCCCCAGGGCGACGCCGCATTCGATGGCGGATTCGTGGAACGTACCACCGGGTTGTGACAGGTAGAGGTGATTCGCGAGCGTGTCGTTTGCGACATACACGTCGGACCGGCCATCGCGGTTCAGGTCGGCAATCACCACTCCCAGCGTCTTGCCGATCCGGTCGAAGCCCAATTCGGCGGAGGCCTCCCGAAGACGTCCATCGCCGGTCCCGAGGTACACCGCGCAGGGAAGCCCCTCGAACCGGCCCGGGTCGCATACATCGCGGCGACCATCGAGCGGGGCGACGCAGACGGGATGGTTCTCGAACGACCAGTCGACATAGTGCCCGACAAACAGGTCGAGAACTCCATCCTCGTTGAGATCCCCCCACGCCGCCGCCAGACTCCAGAGTTCATCGACCAGCCCGGACGCTTCGGTCACGTCCAGGAATGTACCGTCTCCCTGATTTCGAAACAGTTGCAGGCCGCCCCACCCGGTCAGCAGCAGATCGGCGAATCCATCATTGTCGAAGTCCGCCGTCCACGTTCCATGATGGTAGTGGCGAATCGACGCAAGTCCCGCCGCAGGGGCGACGGATGCAAAACGCCACTCCCCCGTTCGCCGAAACAGCCCCAGTGGAACCGGCAGCAGTTCTCGGTTCGGACCGAAGCGTCCCCCGCCGGCGAAGAACATGTCGAGATGTCCGTCGAGGTCGTAATCCTCCGTGGCACAGCCAGTGCCGAAGGATTCGATCATTGCGAAATGGCCCGCCTCTTCGCCGTTTCGCCCGATCCATTCCACGCCCGCCTCCCGGGCAACGTCCTCGAATCGAAGTGCGGTCCGGGGAGATTCCACCGCACCGGGTCCTCCGACAGCGCTCTGTCCGGGAGTCTTCGCGGGGGGAGGGGCGGGACGCGAGGGACCGCACCCGCAGACCCACAGGCACGTTGCGAGGAGCATCCGGACCGAACCTGAAGACGGACCCATGCGCGTCACTTCAAAATTGGGAAAGTCGATGTCGAGGCGTCGGGTCAATTCCGCCTTGGAGAGGTCGGCGGGGTAACGTTGTTCGGCGGTGACTCCGCAGGGGGCCGGGAAGGGATGGCCATTCGCTCCAGTTCGGCGAGAGCCTGTTGCGCGGCTGCGTGTCCCGGCGCGATGCTCAACAGGTTGCGGTACCAACGGATCGCGTCCCGGCGGGAAACATACTGGGCAGTGATGGCGGCGATCCGCATGCGGATTTCCAGGTCGTTCGGAGCCTTGGCCAGTTGCGTCTCCAATTTCAGCAACTCGTCGAACCGTGGGCGAGATTCGGCGACGAAATCGAACAATGGGCGCGCCTCCTCACCCCGTCCACTGGCCTTCAAGGCGCGGGCCAGCGAGTTCGCCAGGTTCGCATGTTCGGGAACCTGGTCGTAGGCCTTCCGCAGTGGCGGGACGGCATCCGCTGCCTTGCCGTCCGTGAGCAGCATTTCGCCGTACTCCCGCAAGGTTTCAAAGTCGTCCGGATTCCGCTCGAGCGCTCCCTTGAGCAACAACAGTCCCTCGGCGACGTTGCCGGTCGATGCGGAACACCGCGCCAAGCCGCGCGTGGCCGCGAGCGAATCGGGCCGAACCGCGAGCGTCGCCCGATACAGCGGAATCGCTTCGGCGGGTTTGAGTCGCGTGGTGAGCACGTCGGCCAGTGCCAAGCGGCATTCGTTGTCGTCGGGAGCCAACGTGTGGGCCTTTCGATACGCCTGTTCGGCGCCGTCCCACTGCAACAGCGAGCGATGATAGTCCCCCAGCAGCTTCAGCGGTTCCGCCGACGCTGGGTAGTCGGCATGCCACAACTCCAGCGTGCGGCGCGCCTCGTCGAGGTCGTGCGACGCCATGCACCACGAGAAGTACGCGCGGGCGATCACGGGGGCGTCGTCGCGCGGGTCGCGGAACAGGTCCATCCACCGTCCCCGTAACTCCTGAAATTGGCCGGACTCGGCCAATGCCAACATCCGCTCCCGCTCCACTTCCAGGGGCGACACTCCCGCGACGGTCGCGGCATGCAGGGCAGCCCCCAAACGATCGAACGCTCCCTGGCGGCGCGTGACCCGCACCTGCAACAGCGCTCCCCGTCCGGCGTTCATCCGCCCGAACCACGCACCGCGCGATTGCCAGGCGATGGCCTTGGACAAATCTCCTCGAGCGAGGGCGGACTCGGCACGCCCCAGGCAGAAGTCACCCCAACCCGCCCACAACAGGACCACGAGCACTGAGGTAAGTCCAGCACCCACCAGCGCCGCTCGCGCTCGACGCCGAGGTCGCTTCCCGGCAATGGTCGCTGACTGTCCGGAGAATTGCGGGTCGGTCACGTCGCTACTCCCGCCGTTTTTCAGCATCCGGCACCTCCGCCGGGCAAGTCCGCTCCAGCGCCAAGGGACTCAGTTCCACCGGAGCGGACAGTATATACGGAACACGGACGAGGGTAGGACGTTCGGAATTCCCATTCAGTGAGCGGCCGCTGCATTTTCGACAGCCAGAGAATTCGCCATGGAAACCTGAAGCGTCAGCGAGGGACCCGGCGTGAATTGCGAAGGATGCGTGGCCAACAAGATGAGCGGCTTCCCTTGCTCAATCGTCAGCCAAAACGCGGACCCGATCAGGACGACCGGAATGTCGGCCCACGCTGCGAGAGACGGACGACGGCCCTCAGCGTTGCCAACGAACCACCGCTTCCGCGATCCGCTTTCCGTACCCCACGGCGGTTTGGCGGTCGCCGGCGTGCAGCGATTGCTGCTGCATGTCGGACTGGGCCATCGGGCCGATGTAGCTCGACAAGCGGTTGACATGTTCGGGGCCGGTTCCTTCCACCATGACGCCGGTCCCTATCCAAACCATCCCGTGCTGTTGGGCGTTGACGAACAGGCCGAGCAGCGTGTTGAACTTGTCCCCCGATAGCCCCAGCGAATGCGTGAATCCGCCGGCAAGTTTGTCCTTCCACGCGAGTCGGAACCAGGCCGAACTGGCCGCGTCGATGAACGCCTTCATCTGGGCCGACACGCCCCCCATGTAGGTGGGGGTGCCGAACACGATCGCGTCGGCGGTTGCGCAAGCGGCCAGCGTCTGATCGTTCTTGAAACGGCCCCCCTGCAGGTCGTCTGGCGCGATCCGCAGGAGTTTGGCGGCCACGCCGGGCACCTGCGCGACCCCCTCGGCTACCGCTTCCGCAAGCTGATGCGTGTGGCCTTGCGCGGAGAAATAAACGATGGCCACGGTGCGGTCGTTCACAGTGCGGTCGGACATCATGCGATCCTTTGGAAGGGGGGACGACGGTGCGGGTCTCGCGACAACGACCGCGCGTGATTCTTCGCCGACGCGAGCCGCAAATCAAGCGGCTTTCCACGTGACAAGGCGACATCGAAATCCACCACCTCGGGATGAAAGTTCCGGATCGGTACGGCATGCCCGATACGTCCGCTTGGTTCGTCGCGACATGGATGGAAGTTTTCCGAGGTCCGCCCTATTGGCATCCACTGTCGTGCGTCGAATGTCCGAAGCAAAGGACTGCGAACGGGAGAGATTGCTGCCGGTCGACACAGGTTGAGGTATCCCTCGTCATTCATGGGCCAAATTGACGCGGGAACGTGGCTGAATCGGACTCGTTGCGCGGAAGTCGACCTAGCATTCCGGGGGAGTGTCGCGAGAAACATCCGTGGGGCGCAACTCTGAGAGGCTCACCGAAACGCAGGAGGCCGACGAATCCCCGGTGAAGGGGGTGTGCAACGAGCACGACGGTTGGATTCCAAAAAACCATTTTCGGAGAGTCGTGGAACGCGGGAGAAATTGTTCGTGATCAATTGGACGGAGATGCGGCGGAAATTGATGGGCGAAGTCGACGCCGGCGTGGCTCCGCCGAAGTTGAATCTCCCACCGATTTCGGCGGTCGTGACGGAATTCGGGCGAGCGGTCGACAACCCGAAATCGACGCACGCGGATTTAGCGGCAATCCTGGACCGCGACCCGGCGCTGGTCGTGGAATTGCTCAAGATCGTCAATTCCGCGGCCAGCGGTGTGCGCAACAGGATCAGCACCTCGAAAATGGCGATCGCGCTGTTGGGGGCGAGGCGATCTAAGTTGTTGGTGCTGACATCCGGAGCGAAAAAAGCGACCGGGGGAGCGAAGTCGCCGTTCGGCACCCCGAATCAATTCGCCTTCGCCGCCATGCAGCGTGCGGTTTTCGCGCGACACGTGGCTCGTCATCTGAAAGTCGACGAGGATCTCGCCTTCGCGGGAGCGTTGCTTCAGGATTTTCCGGTCCCGTCCCTCACCGCCGAACGGCCGGATCAGTACCGGGCGCTCCTCGAACAAATGACGGTCGATGCTCCGTCGGTCGCGGTCTTCGAGAAAAAGCGGTTTGGCTGGGATCACGCGTTGGCCGGGGCGCGGTTGATTCAGGCCTGGGGCTTTCCGGACGAGTTGATCTGTCTGGTGCTTGCGCACCATTGGCTGGACGCGATTCGTGCCAATCCGCTGTTCAACCGGTCCGAACTGATGGCCGTGGCGATTTCGGCCCTTCTGCCCGACCCCATCGACGCCCGCCCGAGTCGATCCAACCAGGCCGCCGAATTGCTGTTGAGCGACCTGCGATTGGAAACGTCTACGTTGCCACAACGAATCGCGGACGAGTTGGAGAGTTCCGGCGTCACCCCGGAACCTGAGCTAAGGTGGCAGGTCGAGGTCTAGAACTGCGGTGTTTCACCTCCCTTTTTGCTCGCCGAATTGGCCGCACTCAAGGGAACCCGGGGGTTCTGGACCGCAATTCCGACACCGAGACGTGGCGATCCCCACCGGATATCCGACGGATCCCGCACAACCGCACGACTTTAGCTCACCGGCGAAATCGGAGTATCCGGCACAACATGGCCAGCAACGCCGAGAACCTCACAATCCCCGTTACCGAACTGCGCATCGGAATGGTGTTGCCGTCGGACGTATTCGACGCACGTAATTCCACCGTGCTGCTGCTCAGCCGCGGCATACCGGTGACGCAGCAACTGCTCGACCGACTGAAGTCGCGGGGTGTGCAACAACTGTCGGTCGACCCCGCGGCGGCGGCGGTGATCCGGGGCGAAGCGGCGCCGCGACGGGGAGCCACACGCAAGGCGGCGCCAGCACCCACACAACGCCAAGCGGAACCGGTGGCACGCCCCAAGGGAGCCGCGCCGCCGACGCGGGCGATGCCCTCCGCCGAAACAAAGCGAACGATGACGGCGGCGAAACGGGAAGCGGCCGGGAAACTCAAGCTGATTTTCGCATCCGCCCATCGGAACAAGGCGGCCAACTGCACATTGGCCAAGCAACTGGTGGCCGATTCCGTCTCGCACATTATGTCGGACATCGACGCCTACCTGAAGGTGGCGCTGTCGACCTCGGAGAGCAGCGAGGTCTACGAGCATTGTCTGGCCGTCGCTCAATTGGCGATGAGCGTCGGCTGTTGCGAAGGGATGGATCGCCAAGCGGTGACGGACCTGGGAACCGGGTGCATCCTGTCGCGATTGGGTCAGTCGGAGACCGCGAAACAGACAACGGAGAAGATGCAGACGCTCGATCAGACGGCGATGCTCGACGTGAAAAAAACCCCCGCGCGCACGTTCGACCTGCTGCAGGACATGCGCGACATCTCCGTGGGAGCGAGAGGGGTCGCGTACCAGATCTTCGAGCGATTCGACGGGAGCGGATACCCGCGGGCCAGGGCGGGCAACCAGATCGCGCCGTTGGCGCGCATCGCGTCCGCATGCGATGTGTACGTGGCTCTCACTTCCCCCCGCCCCCACCGGGAAGCGTTCGAGCCGTATGTGGCGATCGAAATGCTGATCAAGGAAACCCGCGAAGGCAAATTCGATCCGCTGGCGATCCGCAGCCTGTTGCGCACCGTGGGACTGTTTCCGATCGGGTCGTATGTCCGACTGTCGGACGGGTCGGTCGGACAGGTGATCCGCAATCATCGGGACCACTACGACCGACCGGTGGTCCATTTGTTTTTCGACGCGGATGTCAACGAAATCCAGGCTGAGAACCGAACCCTCGATTTGCACGAGGCGCCGGAAATCCTGGTGGAATCCGCCGTCCCCGCGTCCCTCGTGCAGGACATGCTGATGCCGATGTCGTCGGGCGACGGGGACTTCTTCGCCGGGGACGGAATGGGGGAGGGAGGGCCCGAGGATTGGCTGGGAGGGTTCGTGGCCCCCGAGGGGGATTTGTCTCCGGCGGAATTCCGGTAGTCACACGAGGCCGACGGCGAAAGGCGGCGGGCGATTGCGCCCAGCCGCCGTCACTCGACATCGTTCCGGAAGCGCGCAGACCGGTCAAAACAACGGCGCGAAGCCGAGCTTGCGGCGGATGACGGCCCACTGACCGGCGTGCATTATCCAGTGCTGGGCGATCAGGTCGAAAACACTGCCCACCGTCGGGCACATTTCGCGGAACATCTCGGGGCCGGGCTTGTCGAAGTCCTCGGGAGTCAGTTTGGCCAACAAAGCCAGGATCGCCGCGCGCTGGCGAGCCTTCTCCTCAAGCAGAGTGGCCTTGGGGAGAAACGCGCCCGCCGAATCGAGCTTCGAGGTCTCTTTGGTGAATTTCTCGGCGAACCCTGCGGGAAGCGCGGGCATCGAACCGGGGAACATCCCCTCCGTCAGATTGTGGTCCGCCACGATCAAGTGACCGATCTGCCAGGCGATGTGGTTGCAGCCGGGGACCGGACGGACGAGCAAGGCGTTGTCGTCCAGTCCGTCGAGGTACATCCCGACGGTCAAGTCGGCGAGGGAAAACGCGGCGACAAAAGCGTCCTTGGCGAGCATGAAGCGACTCCGGTTGAAAAATGACGAACGGTCGGCACGGGGATTCTGGCAAGTTGAAAGTCGAGGGGCTATTCCAAAAACAGGACGCGGGGTTGGAAGGCCCGCGAGACAGGTTGCCACTCGGTCATTGCCCACAGGTCGCCGTTCGGCCCCAACAGCGGAACGTGCCCGACGAATTCGGTCGGCGGTCCGTCAACACCTTCAGTCGCGGCGTCACGGGTGAGACCGTGCGGAATCGCACGCCCGTTGCGGAGCATCGGCTCGACGGCCGCGTCGCACACGCGTGCGGAAAGGTGCGTCACCGCATGAACGAGCGGCCGCAGACAACTCGCCGGGTCGTCCCCCTCCAGTTGAGCCAGAGTGACGGCGCAATCCAATCGAAAAGGGCGGACGCGCTCGCGTGTCAGCGCGGTCATCAATGCCCCGCACCCCAGAGCGGCGCCGATGTCCCGCCCGATGGACCGCACATAGGTCCCCGAGCCGCAATCGATCTCCAATTCAAACTCCGGTGGCCGATACCAGGACAACTCGCAACGGTCGATTCGGACAAGTTTGGGTTCGAGTCGAACCTCCTTTCCGGCACGGGCCATTGCATGTGCCCGTTGGCCATCGACATGCACCGCCGAAAACGCGGGAGGCACTTGCGGTACCACGCCGTGAAACGGCACGAGGGCGTCGCGCAGCGTCTGCTCGGAAGGAGGCTCGGGCAACGGGTGTTCGACGACCCTGCCGGTGCGGTCGTCCGTGTCGCTGGTGCTTCCCAACAGAAACCGCCCGCGATAGCTCTTGGCCCCCTGTTGCAACCACGGGACGAGGCGGGTCCCCTTGCCGAGGCAGACCAACAAAACTCCTGTCGCGAGCGGATCGAGCGTCCCCGCATGGCCAACCTTGCGCGTACGGAACGCACGGCCGACGATGTCGACGACCGCACGGGAGGTCAGTCCCTCGGGTTTGTCGACGCAGACGATCCCCGACAGGCCGGAGTCGCGAGCGGCGCGTGACGAAGACACTCTGGTTACTCCCGCGATGGTCCCGACAACCTTGGGGATCAGGGAATGGCCCGCATTCTCCGGAGATGGCGTGCTGCGGGGAAACGTTGGACGGCGTCTCTCGCGGAACTGCCACCGAGACGCGGTTCAGCGCTATTCGGCTTTCGTCGGGGAAGAACGGATTTCCGATTCCAGCGAATGGATCCGATCCCGCAATTTGGCGGCGTCCTCGTAGAGTTCCTCTTCCACAGCCATGCGGAGATCGTTGCGGAGCTTGATCAACTCGTATTGCTTCTGACTTTCGTGCGGAGCGCGTTTCGGAAACTTCCCGCAATGCGTGGTTTCGCCGTGAATGTTTTCGAGCAACGGGAGCAGTTCGGACTCGAACGCGTGATAACAGTGCGGACAGCCCAACCGGCCCGCGTTGCGAAAATCGCGGAACGTTTGACGACAGGTCGGGCAGACGATTTTGTCGAGCCGATCCAGTTCCTGGTCCCCCTCGCCCCCCTCGACGCTTTCCGCCGGCACCGGATCGTCGGGGTCGGTCGACTTCTCGGTGCTGAGGTATTGCTGGGCGCAGGTGTCGCACAGGTGCAACTCCTGCGCGACTCCCTTGACAATCTCGGTGATGTGCAAGGTCGCCGGCTTGGGACAGTTACGACACTTCATGATGAGGGTGATTCCGCTGCGAAGTGTGTGTGACGCGATGGGTGGGTGTCGACCGGCAGGAGCGGACGGGAGGACGAAACTGGACGTGGGGGCCGGATCGCACATCTCGCGACGTTGGTCGGGAGTTTACTCGACGCGGCCCCTTGGCGACGTAGCGGCCTGAAAGGCGAAACGCGGGCGAAAACTGCGGTCTTCGGCAAAGGAGATTCGATGGGTTTTGAACTCGTTGCGAAGTCAAATCGGGGGACGCTTGGAGACGCACGCCAAGAGTGGTAAAATCGGCACAAATTCTAGCCGCACCAGACCTTCTGTCAACGCCCCGCAGCGCCGGACAAACCCATGCCGACCTATCGGCCCGATTTCGAGACGTACCGTCGATTGGCCCGAACCTCGCGCATGGTGCCGGTGTTTCGGCGACTCACCGGCGACACGCTGACACCGGTCACAGCCTATGCGGCGATCCGAGCGGGCGAGGGTGGGCGCTCCGGAAATTTTGGTTTCCTGTTCGAAAGTGTCGTGGGAGGTGAACGGATCGGCCGTTATAGCTTCGTCGGAGCCGGGCCGTTTTTGTCGATCACCGCCCGGGATCGGCAGGTGGTCGTTGTCGACGAACACGGAGAGCGCCGGGAGTTTCACGCGGACGACCCTCTGCGAGAGCTGGAAACCCGCATTGCCGAGTATACGGCCCCGCACGTCGAAGGACTGCCCCGGTTCTGCGGCGGGGCGGTCGGTTACGCGGGGTACGACACGGTCCGCTACGTCGAGCGGTTGCCCAACCCGCCCACGGACGACCGCGGTCTGCCCGACCTGTCGTTCGCGTTTTACGACCGCATGCTGGTCTTCGACCAGATCAACAAGACGGTACAAGTCGTTTGTCACGCCCGATCACCGCAAGGTGTGCCGGGGACCGGCGGGGAGATCGACACGGAGGCATTGCAGCGCGCTTACGACGAGGCCTGCCGCAGAGTCGACGAATTGTGCGAGAAGCTCAAGGCGGGTGGGACGGGCCTGGCCGCCACCGATGTGGACACGAGCGGACAGCCAGCGGTGCCGCCGAAGTCGAACTTCACTCGCGAGGAATTCGAGAACGCGGTGCGCGGATGCCAGGAGTACATCCGGGCGGGAGACATTTTCCAGGTCGTCCTGAGTCAACGCTTCCAACTGGAGACCACGGCGAAACCTCTCGATGTTTACCGAGCACTTCGCGTGGTGAACCCCAGTCCGTTCATGTTCCTGCTGAACACGCCCGAGGTCGACCTCGTGGGAAGTTCGCCGGAAATCATGGTGCGGGTCGAGGACGGTGAGGTGACCATTCGCCCCTTGGCGGGGACGCGTCGCCGAGGCGCGAACGCCGAAGAGGACCGAAGGTTGGCCGAAGAACTCTTGGCGGACCCCAAGGAGCGGGCTGAGCACGTGATGTTGGTGGACCTTGCCCGCAACGACCTGGGGCGGGTGAGCGACTACGGCACCGTACGCATCGGCGATGTTATGCAGGTGGAACGCTACAGCCACGTGATGCACATCACGTCCAACGCCTGCGGCCGACTGAGCGCGGGAAAATCGGCGCTGGACGCGTTGCGGTCGGGGCTTCCGGCAGGAACGGTCTCCGGCGCGCCCAAAGTCCGCGCCATGCAGATCATCGACGAATTCGAGCCGCACCGAAGAGGGCCGTACGGTGGGGCCGTGGGCTACATCGACTTCACGGGCAACATGGACACCTGCATCGCGTTGCGTACGCTGGTGCTCAAGGACTCGGCCGCCTATGTGCAGGCAGGGGCGGGAATCGTCGCGGACAGCGTACCGTCGGACGAGTATCAGGAGACGGTGAACAAGGCCAAGGGATTGCTCAAGGCCATCGAGATCGCCGAGCGGCAGCTTTGATCGGGTAGCGCAGAGCCGCCAAGTGGCAGCATATCTCAAGGGAATACGCGAACTTTTCCCGACGCCAATCCGGGATTCCCCCGAGCCGCAATGGGGTTTCCACGCGGATGCGCGCACGCTCATCAAAAACTTGGCGACTTCCTCAACAGGAACTGCGAGTCGACGCCGCAGAACGAAGCTCGGCGGGGAGGCGGCAGCGGCCTCCCCGCGCGCTTGCGTCGATTACTTCAGCTTGTAGGTCCGCGACGACAGGTCGTGGTGGATCTTGTCGGTGTTGTTGTAGAGGCACTGGTAGACGGTGTTTTCGAACTTCAGGGCGCCAGTCTTGTAGCCCCCGGCGATGACCTTCTCGGCGATTTCCCCGAGGCCCATCCCCTTCTTCGTCTCGCCCAGCACTTCGATCACCGCTTGCAAGAGCGTCTTGTCGTTCTTCGGACGCTTGCGCCCCTTGTTCCCCTTGCGGACAGCGGCCCCGCCGCCGACGGAGAGGATCTTCTCCTCGACTTGTTGCAGGTCCCGGTGCAGCCGCTCTCGCTTCCGCATCAGCTGCGTCAACATCGTTTGCTTGGATTCGAGCATCCGCTGCAGTTGGGCAACACTCAGGTCACCACTCATAGTCGTCTCCACCATGGCTTCGTTCGAACTCTCTGGACAAAGGACAGGAATGGGAAATGGCACACACTCGGCCAACGACAGCCCATTCGAAACGAGCGGGCAACCTCTTCGATACACTTCGGAACGCGACGCCGGCTTGGCCCGAAACTCGAACGCTATCGCTTTGCGGTTGAAAACAACGCCACAGCTGCTCTCAAAAATCAAAGCCGACAAGCCGCTTTCGAGTTTCGTCCCGCGCGAAACGTCCCCGGCACCAACCCTCTCGACGCAACGCTCACAACTAAAGATTCTAAACCTGCTAATCTCGGCGTGCCACAATCCTGTGCCATTTTTCTTCGCAATGGCCAAAAAAAGTGGGGGATGCACTTGCAGCACGCGGCTTGGCGTCGCACTGTCGTCCGGACTGGGTGGGAACAGCGACTGCGTGTTTTTACGTATCCAATCGACACACCCTGCTAGAGGCCCTATCGAGCCAAAACACAGGCATGTCTATCAAAAGCGTGTTTCCGATGAAGGTCGTGGCTCCGCGTGATTCGTATCTCCACCGGATGGCGAAACATCACCGGTTCGCAATACGATTTCAGTGAAAACACTCAATCCCCAGGAAACGGGAAGCCCCACGTCGGACCTGAATCTCGCCAATGTCGAGCAGCGGTGGAATCACCAGATAACTACTCTATCGAGTTGACCCAGTCATCGCGCTCGACGCACGTACCGGTTTTTCCTACACCCTTCGGAATGACTGACCACAGGTGGTCGTAATCGCAAACCGTGTGCATGGTGCCGAGATGAAACCCGGCATTCGAGGTGCATTCCGCTCCGGCATTTGTCGGAATGCCTTGAATGCCTCGCGGACGCGGTCAAGAGTCGAGGCGACTCTATCTGTACATAAGACCACTGACCGGACCTTCGATGAATCCCCCGTCGCTGTGACTGACGCGTGAACTCGCGGAAGCCCGCCACCGGCAAGGTGTCGCAACACGCCGCCAGGATTCCAGCGGGGTGCTCAGGCCGCCCGCGAATCCGCTCCGTCGGCGTCGCGCGGCGGGGATTGCCTCAGCCGTTCGCGAAGCAGTCGCCGAAACTCGTTTTGCACGATGCCGTGCGTCCCCGGCCGCACTTTCGTCACCGCGCGAACGGTCGTGTCCGTCAGGTTCAAATCCACAACACCGTGGATGACGGTTTCACCGAGCACTTCGGGACGGGTCTCGCGCAACTCGCGGCCCGCCTGCGTCATGGCCTTCAAAACTCCCTCGACATCTTCGCCGGCGGGAACCTTCAACTCGACGATCGCGTTGACGTACCCTTTCGAGTAGTTCACGACTTCCTTCACTGTGCCATTGGGGATGATGTAGAGCTTGCCCTGGTCGTCTCGGATGCGCGTGTGCCGGACCGCCACCGCCTCGACGGTTCCCTTGGCGTTGCCGATCTGGACGTAATCGCCAACGAGATACTGCCCCTCGAACAGGATGAAGAAACCCGAGACGAGGTCGTTCACCAGACTTTGCGCCCCGAGGCCCGCAGCCAGGCCGACGACCCCCATCGTGGCCAGTACCGGAGTCGGGTTCTGCCCGAACAGGTCGAGAATCAACACCCCCGCGCAAAAGTAAATGGCGTACTGCGACACAGACTGCAACAGAGGCGCGAGCGTGCGCCCCTGTTGACTCGCGCGGGGACGGTCGCCGTCGGACGCGAAGCCGTCCACGAGCATCGCCCCCGAGACCTCGACCAGGACCCTCGCGGCAAAGAAAATGCCGACCGCTTGCGCCACCCGCAGGCCATGCGCGACCAACGGTTGCGTCCACTCGGACAGCGTGGACGCAACCGTGGCGGCCAGAATCCACGCCGCGATGTCGAAGCAACGTCTGGTGAACGGCACCAAACCGACGATGCGGTCACCGAAACCGGCGAAACGTGTCCGCACGCAGGCGCGGGCCAGCCAGCGCGCCAACGGCGTCGACACCAATGCGAACACCAGCGAAGCGACGCGGGTCCCCAACAAGATACCGGCCAGCGCGGCGGCGCTGGCCAACACGGTTGCGGAGTGCAGACCCGGTCCGGTCGACGCCAACCCCGATGCAATCAGTGCCGTCCACGCCGCACCGAACATCACACCGCACACAGCGCCCCACTCGATCGCGCGGGTCAACTGCGACCATTCGCGAAGGCGCGGCGCCTCGGTCTTCAGGGGGAGTGTCCTCCGGAGCGGAGAACTTCCCGACCGAAACCGCCGAAAGGCTGCTCGGCGGAGAGCCGCACGGCGATGCCGCAAGCCGCCGAGCAACCAACGCCCCCCGGCCAACGCCCCCAGCGCCACGGCCATGCGCACCAATCCTTCGGCAACGCCTCGCGGCGTCAATTTGCGATAGGCAGCGACGAGTTCCTGGAGTACGTCGCCCCCCGTAAGATGGTAGGCGAGGCCACCGCCCAACATCACCATCAGCGCGAGGCCGCACGCCCATCCCAGGATTCGACGAATCGCGCGCCCCACGAAGCGGAGCGTTTTTGCGTATGGTCGAAGGGGAGTTCCGTCGGAAGGGATGTCGGAAATGCCCGCCAAGGCGCGATGCGCGATCAGCCAGACGATCGCCACGCAGGACATCCCCAAGCCGATCGCCGCGAGGTTGGCTTGGGTCCGTTCGTCGCCCAACACGGTTTCGAGCAATTTCCAAGTCGTCCGGATCGCGTCCATGCGGTCCCTTTGCGGCCAATGCGTGATTTCCTAAACTCCCGAACCCCTTATGGCAAAAGGGGAAACGCGTCAACGTCCGTTTCTTGAGGGAACGGAAACCGCCAAATCCTCGCATCAGGTTCGCCACAATGTCGTTGCGATTGGAAAACGTTCGCAAAAGCTATCGCGAACCGGATGGTCGCGAATTGCCGATCCTGAACATTGCCGACTACGGACTGGCCGAAGGGGAGCAGGTGGCGCTGATCGGCCCCAGCGGCGGCGGCAAGACGACTCTGCTCAACGTGATTTCGGGGATTCTCGTGCCGGACACCGGGTCGGTCCGCGTGGCTGGAGTCGACATCGCCAAACTGGGGGAGGAACGGCGAGACAGATTTCGGGCACAAAAGATCGGCTTCGTATTCCAGTCGTTCAACCTGCTGCCGGCGTTTTCAGCGTTGGAAAACGTCCTGTTGGGGATGAGCTTTTCGGGGCGGGCGGTGGACAAGGGGGCGGCTCGGTCGCTGCTGGAGCAGGTGGGATTGGGGCACCGCTTGCATCACAGGCCTGGATTGTTGTCCGTCGGCGAACAACAGCGGGTGGCGATCGCGCGGGCCTTGGCGAATCGGCCGGCACTGCTGCTGGCGGACGAGCCAACGGCCAATGTCGACCCGGCGAACCAAAAGAACGTGCTCGACCTGATTCGGACGGCCTGCCGCGAATTCAAGGTCACGCTGCTGTTGGTGACCCACGCGATGGAGGTGGCGGACCAGTTCGACCGGGTGGATCGCCTGCCCGATTTCAACAAGACGGGAGCGGCCGCATGAGCCTGTTCGCAATCGCCTGGAAAAGCATTCGCCAGCGTCTGTTGGTGTCGAGCCTCACATCGTTCAGCGTCGCATTGGCGGTGGCGCTGATGGTGACGGTGCTGGTGATCCACGGCGTGGTGTCGCAGATGTTCAACCAGAACGCGACCGGTTACGACCTGGTCGTGGGGGCCAAAGGAAGTTCGCTGCAGTTGGTGCTGAACACGATCTTCTTCGTGGACAAACCGATCGAGAACATTCCCTATAAGTATTACAAACAGTTGGCGGCGCTGAAGTCGGTGGAAATGGCCGTGCCGATCGCGTTGGGAGACAGCACCGCCGACGGCAAGTACCGCATCGTGGGGACGACGACCGACTATTTCGGCATCGAGTACATCCCCGGACGTCGCTTCCACCTGGCCGAAGGAGCGATGTTCGGCAAGGCGTTCGAGGCGGTGATCGGGGCGAAGGTGGCCCGAACGTATGGCTGGAAAGTCGGGAGCGAATTCCCGATCGCCCACGGAGGCAATACGGAGGATATCCATAAGGAGATCTTCAAGGTCGTGGGCGTGTTGTCGGCGACGGGTACGCCCGCCGACCGGGCGGTGTTCGTACACCTTGACGGCTTCTATCAAATGGCAGGGCACGACAAGCCCCTCGACGAAGCCCTTGAGAAAGAGCGTCAGGCCGCCGGTGGGGAGCAGGAGATCGGAAAGCGGCCCGCATCAGTGCCGGTTGCAGACCGCGCCCCGCCGAAAGCGGGCGAACTGCCCGACGAGCAGAAGGAAGTGACCGCCGTACTGTTGCGGTTCCGAGCAGGCAGGATGACCTCCATCCGCATGATGGAGGGGCAGATCAACGACGGGCTCACCGCGCAGGCGGTCAGCCCGCTGCGTCAGATCCTGTGGCTGATGCGGAACGTCGTGGGGAACATCCAAACGGCCTTGATGGCGCTGACGTTCTTCATCCTGCTGGTCTCCGGCATCGGCATCTTTGTGAGCATCTACAATTCGCTCGCCGAACGGCGGCGGGAGATCGCCATTTTGCGGGCACTGGGGGCCAATCGCATGACGATCTTCGCGATCATCCTGTGCGAGGCGACGCTTTTGTGCCTGATCGGCGGCGTGGCGGGAATCGTGCTGGGACACGGACTGGTCGTGGTGGCGGCGCCGATTATCGAGGCCCGAAGCGACCTGCTGTTGAATCCGTGGTCGTTCGAGACGGCCGAACTGGCGCTGTTTCCGCTGCTGCTCGTCATCGCTGGATGCGTGGGAATGGCGGCGGGGACGGCGGCGTATCGGACGGACGTCGCACGGGGTTTGCAGGGGTGATGGAGGAATCGCCCGTGTCTCAACGCGATTCAAGAGCAGGCGGGCTTGCCGTTTGTGCAACCCCTCCCCCGCGGACGACCGCGTGGTAAAAAGCCGGGGAGAAGTTCCAACGATCTGTCCCACCAGCGTTTCCAATCCCGATCGTTTCGCTCCCTCAAATTCTCACTCGTTCGCGCCGCTCACACACCGGACCCAACATGTTGCGACTCGCGATTTTCGGAGGTGTTTGCGTTTTGGGGTGGTGCGCGTCCCCCGTCCAGGCCCAAGGGAACGCCGACCAACCCCGCGCCGAGTCTCCCGAAACGCTCGCCAGGATCAACACGCTTCGAAGCGAACTCGACGAAGCGCTGACCAAGCTGAAAGGCAAGGACGTTCCCGACCGGCATCTCGCCGACGCGGCGGTCTGTGCGAAGGCCGCCGAGTGGATTGTGCGGCACAACGAGTTCCACAAACCGGAGTACGCCAAGCACACGATCGCCGCTCTTGAACTTGGACTGACAAGGGCCAGACACCTGCAATCCGCTCCCGCCGACTGGGAGGGACGACCGGGGCGAACAGTGCAGGGCTATCGGTCCGATGTCGACGAGTCTTTCCAACCGTACGCACTCTCGATCCCCGACGGGCACAACGTCGACGATCCGCGTCGTTGGCCGCTGCACATCGTGCTGCACGGCCGCAACGATGTGCTCACCGAAGCGTCGTTCATCGGTTCGCACCTCGCGAAGAAGGCCGACGACAACGAGGCGAAGCGGGACTTCATCCAGATCGAAGTCTATGGCCGCGACAACAACGCCTATCGCTGGGCTGGTGAGGCCGACGTGTTCGAGGCCTTCGCTGATGTTCGTCGCCGGTTCCGCATCGACGATCGCCGTGTCGTGCTGCACGGGTTCTCGATGGGGGGGGCCGGCGCGTGGCATTTGGGGCTGCACCATCCGTCGCTGTGGTGCGCGGTGGGCCCCGGCGCCGGCTTCGTCGATTTCTACAAGTACACCGGCACGAACCAGCCTCTTCCTTCCCACCAGGACGCGGCCCTGCACATCTACAACGCCGTCGACTACGCCCTCAACGCGGCCAACGTGCCGATCCTGACCTATGGCGGCGAACTCGACAAACAACTCGCCGCCAGCACCACGATGAAACAGGCTGCGGACGAACTCGGCGTCAACATCGAGGTGCTTGTCGGGCCGGGTACGGGACATTCGTTCCACCCCGAAAGCCTCAAGATATTCCGCGAGTTTCTTCGAGTCCGCCAAGAGGAAGGCTCCCTTTCCCGATCGGCCGTGCGCAAGGTCCGTTTCACCACGCGCACGCTCAAGTACCACCAGTGCGCGTGGGTCCGCGTCGAGGAATTGGCCCGGCAGTACGAACCGGCGATCATCGAAGGGGAAGTCGACGAGAAAACGGGGATCCTCAAGCTCAACACCCGCAACTGCTCCGTCCTGCAAGTCGACCGCGACGTGGCGGACCGCATCGACATCGACGGCAGCGAGATGGACCTCTTCGCCGCCGCCGACGGTCTGTTGCCGGGGGTTTACTTCGAATCGTCGGGAAGCGGTGGCTGGCGATCGATGTCGTACGACCGATCCATCAATTTCACGAAGAACCTCGACCTCCGCAAACGCCACAACCTGCAAGGCCCCATCGACGACGCGTTCATGCAACCGTTCGTGGTGGTGAAGCCGACGGGCACCCCCTGGAACGAGCGGCACGCGAAGTGGTCGAGTGCCGTCCTGGAGCGGTTCGAGCGCGAGTTCGACAAATGGATGCGGGGCAAGGTCGTCGTCGTCAACGATGCCGACCTCACCGCCGAACAGATCGCCGACAAGAGCTTGATCCTGTTCGGCGACCCGTCCTCGAACAGCGTGCTTGCGAAGATTGCGTCGCGGCTGCCGATCAAGTGGACCAAGGACGCGCTCACCGTCGGTGATGTCACCCACGACCCGGCGACGGAGGCGGTGCAATTGATCCACCCGAATCCGCTCAACCCGCGACGCTACGTGGTGCTGAATTCGGGCCACACGTTCCACGAGGCCGAGTTCAGAAAATCCAACGCGTGGCTGTTCCCGCAGCGGGGCGACCTGGCCGTGGTGAAAATGTTCGACCCGACCCCCGACGGCCCCCTCGACGAAACCGTCCGCGCCGAAATCCTCGACGGCCGCTGGAAACTGCCCGGACGATAACTCCGACCGCATGGGGCCGCGCGCTCGGCTGTCGCACGACTCCCCACGGCTCGACCTTCACGCCGCGCGGCGGGCGGCGTCCGGCGCCGGCAGGTATGCGACGATCCGTTCCACCGTCCGCTTTGTCGCCCCCTGTTGTGCCAAGACCAACTCACGCGCTCGGCGACCCATCTCCAACCTCGTCCGCTCATCGCGCAACAGCGTCCCGACCGCGTCCCGCAACTCCGATCCGTCGCGCACCACCCGCGCCGCGTTCGCGTCCAGGAGCAGCGCGACGATATCCCGGAAGTTCCACGTGTTCGGCCCGAACAGCACCGCCGCTCCGTAGGCCGCCGGTTCGATCATGTTCTGACCACCGCGCCGCGTCAGGCTCCCCCCGACGAACGCCACGTCCGCGAGCCCCCAACATGCCGCCAGTTCCCCCAGCGTGTCCAACAGCAACACCGGTCCGGCGTCCAAATCGCGCGCGGCGTCCGGCGTCCCGCGACCTTGTCGGACCTCGCTTCGCCGGAGCAGCGGCAGCCCCTCGGACCGCACGAGTTTCGCGACCTCCTCGAACCGCTCCTTGTGCCGGGGCACCAGCACCAGCCGCAAATCCGGGAACTCGTCCCGCAGCGACCGCCACGCCTCGATTGCCAATCGCTCTTCGGGGTCTTGCGTGCTGCCCGCGATGAAGACCCTCTCTCCCTCGGCGATTCCCAGCGAGCGTCGCAACTCGGCAGTGCGGGGATTGTCCCGGTCGGCCTCGATCCGGTCGAATTTGATCGATCCGGTCACCTCGACACGGTCGACCGGAACCCCCAACGACACGAACCGCCGCGCGTACTCCGGCGACTGCGCCGCCGCGTATGCCAGCGCCCCGAACATCCTCCGCGCGAGGAATCCCAGCCGCCCGTATCCCCGGTGGCTACGCTCGCTCAACCGCCCGTTCACCACTCCCACCGGCACTCCGCGTCGCCGCGCTTCGGCGAGGAAATTCGGCCACAGTTCCAGTTCCACCAGCGACACGGTGGTCGGACGAATGCGGTCGAACGCAGCGCGCACAGCCCACGAGAAGTCGAGCGGGAAGAACACCACGCGGCATCGAGGGTACTTATCACGCGCCACGTCGTGCCCGGTGACGGTCGTTGTCGACAGCACCAGTTCGACATCCGGCCGAACGCGTTCGAGTTCCTCAAGCACCGGGCGCAGTTGCAACACCTCGCCGACACTGACCGCGTGCAACCACAGGCACGGCCTGTTTCCCGTCCGCGCGTCACCTCGCCCCAACCACTTCTCGGCGTTGCCGCGACGATCTTTCCCTTGGACGAGTCTTCGCCAAATCAGCAGCGGCGAAGCACACAGCGCCAGCGCGAGATAAGCGGCGTCCAGCATCCGTGCGAACATCGTTCCCCCCGCCGCGTCCCTGCGACGATCCGAATCGACCAACCCTCAACCCAAGCGACCCGCCCCGCCCTCACGTCGCCACCGCAAGAGGGTGGTGAAAAAATTGTCACCACAGAGGACACGGAGTCACACAGAGTTAAAGACAGAACCCCTCTTGTTTCGGCACCGACTCCAAGCGCCGCGTCACGCACATCCTTCGCGCCCCGCACATTCTCATAAGAAACCGAAATGACAACTCAATGAAAGAGCGGCCGCACCCTTCTCATTGCTCAACTCTTCTTACTCTGCGTCACTCCGTGTCCTCTGTGGTTCATCATGAGGTGGCTCACCTCATGCCTTCACTTCTTCCCCAGGCAGCAGTTCTTGTACTTTTTCCCGCTGCCGCACGGGCACGGGTCGTTCCGGCCCACCCGTTGCTCGAAATTGCGGATCGGCTCGACCGCCTGATCGACCGGAGGCGTGTGGCCACCCGCTCCACCGAACTGCTCCGTTTCGCCTTCGGAAGCGATCGCCACCAGGTCCCGTTCCGGCGCGGCGTGCGTCATCGACGTGATCCGCCACAGCGATCCCATGAAGTCGGGGCTTTGGGTTTCCAACCGGAAGATCGCGAACGTCACTTCGTGCGAGATGCGTTTCCACATCTGGTCGAACGCCTTCATCCCCTCACGCTTGTACTCGACCTTCGGGTCTTGCTGTGCGTACCCCACGAGGCCAATCCCCTGGCGGAGATGGTCCATGAAATACAGATGGTCCTTCCACGATTGGTCGAGTGTTTCGAGGATCAGAGACCGTTCCGCGTGCCGCAGTTCGGGCCGGTGGTAGGTCGCGATCGCATCGGTGATCTTCTCCCGCGCCGCGGCTCGGGGCAGGGGGGCCAACTGCGCCGGTTCAAGGGACGCCTGGAACTCCTTGCGCGCCCAGTCGGTCAACTCGGCCAAGGCTGGCGAGTCGGCTGACGGTGCGGTTGCGTACGCCCGGTCCAAACGGGTCTCGAGTTCCTTGGTCAACTCGCCGTTCCGGTAAAACTCCCGGCTGGCGTTCGTGAGCAGCGACTGGATGTCTTCGACCGAGCGCGAATCGAAATCGCGAACCGGCAACTCCAGCGCGAACCGACCCCGCGCCCAATTGACCAGCCCCTCCCGGTCGTTGCGCCGGCCATGTTCACGGGATTCGCCCAAGAAGCTGTGCATCCCCACCGACACCGGGAACCGGATTTCCTTCTCGTTGTACGCCTTGTCCAGTTCGGCCACGATCAGCGCCGTCGCCTCTTCGGGCGTCGTCTCGGCGAATCGAGCGGCTTCGATCGGCAACAGGAAGTGGTTGCCCAGCCAATCCGAGAGTTGCTTTCGCCCGAAGTCCGGGTCCAGGAAGCCGTCCACCACTTCGAAGTCCGCCCGTCCGATCGCTTCGCGGATGCGATCACTCAGGTACGTTTCGACGTCATTCCGCCCGATCTTCCGCAATTCCCGGTCGTTCGTGTTGAGTCCCCAGCGGGCGTTGACCCATTTCGACAGAGCCAGCCAGTTCCACTCCCGCTCGTCCTCGACCCCTTCCGGCAGGTCTTCCTCCAGCTTGTCCCGCAAGAGATCGTCCGCCTGTCGCTCCGCGAGGCTCCGCAGGTAGTCCTTGGTTTCCGCGATCTCGCGGCCGCGCAAGTCGCGGGCCGAAACCTCGATGCTGGCCTGCTGCGCGCACCACTGGGCCAGCGTCGCGCGGCCATAGTTCGGATCCAACAGGTCCTTCGTCGCGGTCGCGACCATGTCCCGCATCATCACCTGAATCAGCTCGCGACAGTTCGCGCCGTCGAGCACACGTTGGCGATACGTGTAGACCCGCTTGCGCTGCTGGTCCATCACTTCGTCGTATTCGAGCAGGTGCTTCCGCTGGTCGAAGTGACGTTCCTCGACCTTCTTTTGGGCCCCCTCGACGCGGCGGGTGACCATACCACTCTCGATCGCCTCTCCCTCCTGCATTCCCAGGCGGGTCAGCATGTCCTTGACCCAGTCGCCGGCGAAAATCCGCATCAGGTCGTCTTCCAACGACAGGAAGAATCGCCCCGAGCCGGGGTCCCCCTGCCGACCCGCGCGCCCCCGCAACTGCAAGTCGATCCGCCGCGCCTCGTGCCGCTCCGTGCCGATCACGTGCAGCCCCCCCAATTCGCGAACCTTCTTGCCGTCCTCGGCCATCTTTTCTTCGGCGGCGATCGACTCCGCCAAAGCGTCGAACTCCGCTTTGGGCACGTCCAACCGCGTCGCGTACGTATGCTTGAGTTGGTTCCACGCCAGGGTCTCGGCATTCCCCCCCAGGATGATGTCCGTCCCGCGACCCGCCATGTTCGTCGCGATCGTCACCGCCCCGGAACGCCCAGCCTGCGCGATGATGTCCGCCTCGCGCTCGTGCTGCTTGGCGTTGAGCACCTCGTGCTTGACCCCCAACCGCTTGAGCTGTTCGGAAAGGAACTCCGACTTCTCGATGGAGGTCGTCCCCACCAGGATGGGGCGTCCGGTCGCGTGCACCTCGCGGATTTCGTCGACGATCGCGTTGTACTTCTCGCGATCACTGCGAAAAATCACGTCCGGGTGGTTGATCCGCTGCATGGGACGATTCGTGGGAATCGCCACCACGTCGAGCTTGTAGATCTTGTAAAACTCGCTCGCCTCCGTCATCGCCGTCCCGGTCATCCCGCCAAGCTTCTTGTACAGCTTGAAGAAGTTTTGCAGCGTGATGGTGGCCAGCGTCTGATTCTCCTCCTTGACGCGCACCCCCTCCTTGGCCTCAACCGCCTGGTGCAACCCGTCGCTCCACTGCCGCCCCTTCATCAGGCGTCCGGTGAATTCGTCGACGATGATGATCTCCCCCTCCATCACGACGTAATTCACGTCGCGCTTGTAGAGGTGGTGCGCCCGCAGCGCGTTGTCGATCAGGTGCGGCCACTCCATGTTCCCGGCGGTGTAGAAGCTCTCCACTCCCGCCAGTTCCTCCGCGCGACGCACCCCCTCTTCCGTCAGCGTCACCGCGTGCTCTTTCTCCTTCACTTCGAAATCGCGGTCGCGATGAAGTTGCAACGCGATCTTGTTCGCGTGCTTGTACTTTTCCACGTCGTCGTGCGCCGGCCCCGAGATGATCAGCGGCGTCCGCGCCTCGTCGATCAGGATGTTGTCGATCTCGTCGACGATCGCGAAGTCGAGCGGCCCCTGCACTTGCAGTTCGGCCGCGGGCTTCATGTTGTCGCGCAGATAATCGAACCCGAACTCGTTGTTCGTCCCGAAGGTGATGTCCGACGCGTACGCCTCGATCTTCTCCTCCGTCTCCTGGTTCGACTGGATGCAGCCGACCGTCAGCCCCAAACCCCGATACAGCGGAGCCATCCACTCCATGTCGCGGCGCGCCAGATAATCGTTCACCGTGACGATATGCACTTTTCCCGCCACCGCGTTGAGGAACGCCGGCAACGTCGCCACCAGCGTCTTCCCCTCCCCGGTGACCATCTCCGAGATGTTCCCCTTGTGCAGCACATACCCGCCGATCATCTGCACGTCGTAGTGCCGCATCTTCAGATAGCGCCGACCCGATTCCCGCACCGCGGCGAAGGCGTCCACCACCAGGTCGTCGAGCTTCTCACCCTGCTTCAAGCGCGCTCGCAGCTTCGCCGCCGTTTGCCGTAGTTCGTCGTCGGTCAGTTTCTGCAGCGGGACTTCCAACTGGTTGATCCGGTCGAGCATCGACCCCGGCAGGATCGTCGTCTCCCGCCCGCGCCGAATGAAACCCAGCCGCCGGATCATCCGCTCGTTCGACGCGCCGAAGACGCTCGTCAAGCCACGCTCGATGCCGTACGTGATCGCGTTGAAGAAGTCGCCGACCTTGTCCAAAACCTGCTGCATGACGTCCCTCGGAAAAACTCTTCGACGCGTTCCCGCCGCAAAGCGACCCCCGCTTGGGGAGTGCCCCTCCGTGCCGCTCGACCGCAACGGCCCCGCAAGGCCTTCACGCATCGTACGTAACTCATTGTTCGCAAATTGCTTGCGTAGATTGACCGCAAGCTCAACGCAACAGGAAAAAACCCCGCCAATGGTATGGACGCGTTCGCGACCGGTCAATCCCGGTCCCCCCCGAACCGACCGCCCGCCAGTGCTATAATTCCTTGCACGACACTATGTTGGGGAATGCCCGCTGGCCTCGGTGGGGAATGCCCGCCAGCGTCGCTGGGGCATCCCCGTCCGCGTCCCCGCCCTGTCGCCACTCCCCACCAGCCACCCTGGATTCCGGGCCATGCCTCAAGTCCACGATGATCCCAAGTATCAACTCGGCGACCCTCCCCGGCCGGACGATCTTCCCGACCCCACAGTCGTCGTGAGTCCCGATACACGCCGCGCGGAACGCATCCCCCCCGGTCAATCCCGCACCCGCAAATGGCCGGTGCTCCACTACGGCTACGTCCCCGGTGTGCCGCTTGTGGCCTGGCGTTTCCGTGTGACCGGCCTTGTACGCTCCCCGTTCACCCTCGCTTGGGACGACTTCCGGTCGCTTCCGCGCGTCAAGGTGTTCGCCGATTTCCACTGCGTCACCCAATGGTCCCGCCTGGGCAACCTCTGGGAGGGGGTCCGCGTCCGCGACCTCCTGGACCGCGCCGAGGCCTTACCGACCGCCAAATTCGCCATCATCCACGGTTACGACTCCGGCTGGACCACCAACCTGCCGTTGTCGGACCTGCTGGCGGACGACGTGCTCCTGGCCGACACCCACGACGGCGAACCCCTTTCCGCCGATCACGGCGGCCCGGTCCGACTCGTCGTACCGTCGCTCTACGCGTGGAAAAGCGCCAAATGGGCCCGCGAAATCGAACTCGTCGCCGACGATACACCCGGCTATTGGGAGCAAGGGGGCTATCACATGCGTGGCGACCCGTGGCGCGAAGAGCGCTACGGCGGTCGCTGAGCATCACTCGATCACGTCGCGCCGGAAGCGGAACGGTGTGGGAACCGAAGGGGTGTGCCACCGAACACATACCCTACGATTTTCGGAGAAACTCACGAAAACGTGGGTGGCCCGACCACCTCGTGGACGGGTCGCGCAGCGACAAGAAGCCTCCCCTTCCGCTCTCAATCTCCGAAAACACGCACACCGCTTGCTCCAAGCGAGGGCGTTTCTAGGGAACACCGTCGACGGCGTGTGGTGCCACAGCCCGCTCATCCGGGACTGTTCTCCTGGAACAGTCCCGGTTCACCACGTCCCTCACCCACCCACCTTCACTTCCCCCGTCTCGAACCGCGCCCCCCGGAAGGCCGCCATCAAGTTCGCCTTCGTCGCGATCGCCTTCGCGAAGTTCTCCTTCGCCCCCTCGGCATCCCCCGCGATCACCTTCTTCTGACCCACGAAGAACTCCGCCTCGCACAGCCGTTGCGCTTCGCCGACCGTCCCCGGCCCGACTCCCGCGCGCAACGCCGCTTCGTCCGCGTCCCCCTTCAGGTACTGACACAGCAGCAACGTCCACGGCGCCGCCTCGACCGTCTTTGCCACCACCGGTTCGACCGCCGCGATCGCGCCCGCCGAGTCTCCCGCACGCGCCAGCGCCAACGACAGCCACGCGTACACGTGCGCCTGTCGCGGGTCGTGCTTCAGCGACTCCCGGAAATCCGTCGCGGCCCCCGAATAATCCCGCGCGTACAGCTTCGCCAACCCGCGATCCTCGTAACCCGTCGCATACGTCGGCACCTGCTTGAGCAACTCCGTCAGGTCTTCGACACCCGGTGCGATCCGCCCCAGCCCCACGCGCGACAGACCCCGCATTCGCAGGGCGAGCGTCGGCTGGACCTTCAACTCCAGCGACTTCGCGAAGTCCGACTCCGCCCCTTCGTACTGCCCCAGGTCGTACAGCGAGATGCCGCGGTTCAGGTACGCCATCCCGAAATTCGGATCGAGCTCCAGCGTCTTCGAGAAATCGGCGACAGCCCCCTCCAGGTTCCCGCGATACCGGCGATACGCCCCCCGGTCATTGTGGGCGATCAGATTGCTCGGCGCCCGCTCCACTGCGAGATCGTACGCCTTCAGCGCGTCATCCGGCTTGTTGAGGGCCGCATACGCCTCCGCTCGTTTGACCAACGCCCCCACATGCTGACTCACTTCCTTGAGCGCAGCGTCGAAGTCCGTCAGTGCCCCCTGGTGATCCCGCTTCGCGAAATGCGCCAGCCCCCGTTGGTAGTACAAGTTGGCCCGGTCGACCGGCGTCACCCCCGCTTGCGCCAGCACCGGGTCCACCACCTTGATCGCCACATCCGCATGTTCCGGCCGCTGCTCCAGCTCCGCCAGGTTCGTCATCCCGTACATGTACGGCACGAACAGCCACACCGCCTTTTTCCCCGCGATGCCCAGCGCCTCCCGCGCGTCGGCAATCCCCTCTCGCACCCCTTTGACATCCCGCGCCTGCCGCGCCAATTCGATTTTCGCGGTCGCCCGCAGGTGCAGCGCAAAGTAGTCCTTCGGATCCTTCGCCAACAGGATCGACGCCAACTCCACCACCTTGGGGTAATCGCCACGGGCCGCCGCCTCGTCGACCGCCTTGTGCTCGGCGTCCATCTCCGCCGTTTCCTCTTCAGCGGAAGGGGGCGTCGCACCGGGGTTCCCTTGCGTCGGCGGCGGCAACGTCGGCGGGCGACGCAATCGCAGTTGCGCCTCGGCGGTCGACGCCACCACCAGCACCGTCAGCAACACCACACCACGCATCGTCATCGAAATCGCTTGCATGAATCCCCACCACCGTTGAACCTGAATTCCCACGTCGCGGAAACCGTGAGATTTCCGCCCCCCGTGAACCCGCTTCGCCAAACACCGATCGTCTCGCCACGCGATCCTTCTCTCTTCCCCTCCCCACGCGATCCCATACGATACGATTTGTTCGCAAGTTTCGCGAAGCCATCGCACCCCGTCGTGTGACGGGGGCGCACCGCGTAAGCGGAAGCCCCCGAAGTTCACGATGGTCCCCATCCCGTTCCCGCTCCAACGATCATGCCCGCTCCCAAAAACATGCTTGTCGCCCAATCCGGCGGCCCCTCTCCCGTCATCAACAACACGCTCCGCGGCATCGTCGAAACCGCCCGCCAAATGTCCGAAATCGGCACGGTCTACGGCGGCTGGCACGGCATCGAGGGGGTCCTCAAGGAAGAGTTGATCGACCTCTCGGCTCAATGCGCCGACGAAATCGCACTGCTCCGCACCACCCCCGCCGCCGGCTCGATCGGCACGTGCCGGTACAAGCTCAAGGACAAGCAGACCGAGGACTTCGACCGTATCCTCGAGGTCTTCAAGGCCCACAACATCGGCTACTTCTGCTACATCGGCGGCAACGATTCGATGCACACCGCCCACACCGTGGCCGAACTCGCCCGCAAGCGCGGCCTCGACGTTGTCGGCATCGGCGGCCCCAAGACGATCGACAACGATGTCGGCGACAGCGAGTTCAAGCTCGTCGACCACACCCCCGGCTACGGCAGCACCGCCCGCTATTGGACCCACTACGTCCAGATGGCCAACGAAGAAAACAACGGCTCCTGCCCTGCCGACCCCGTCCTCGTCCTGCAGGCGATGGGCCGCAAGATCGGCTACATCCCGGCCGCCGCCCGACTGGCTGACCCCAACCGCGAATTGCCGCTCCAGATCTATCTGGCCGAGCGCAAAACCTCGCTTGAAGAAATCCACTCGAACGTCAACGACTGCCTCAAGCGGCATGGCCGCTGCATCGTCGTCGTCAGTGAAGGCCTCGATGTCGGCGACATCGGCGTCCGCAAGGACTCGTTCGGCCACGTGCAATTCAGTTCGTCGAACGTGACCGTCGCCCAGATCATCACGAACTACCTCAACGAGGTTGGCCTGTGCGTGAAGGGAGCCGCCCGATGCAACGTCCCCGGCACCGACCAGCGGCACAGCATGGCCTACGCCTCGACGGTCGACCTCGACGAAGCGTGGTACGTCGGCCAGAAAGCCGCCCTCCTCGCCGCCGCCGGCGAACACGGCTACATGGCCACGATCCTGCGTGCCGACTGGAACAACTATCACGTGAAGTACGACAAGGTCCCGCTCGCCGAAGTCGCCGAGAAGGACCGCAAATTCCCGATGAACTGGATCACCGAAAGCGGCTACGACGTCACCGACGACTTCGTGAAATACGCCCGCCCCCTCATCGGCGACGACATGGTCACCCTCCCGGTCCTCAACGGCCGCCTCCGCTTCGCAAGGCTCAAGCCCATCTTCGCCAACCAGGCCCTGCCGAAGTACGTGCCGCAGGGGGATCGTACAGTGGGATAGGCTTCCAGCCTGTCACTCTCTTCCTGCTTCCTGGGTTCCACTCCCAATTCAGCGCGTCCTCCCATTCCCGTCAGGCTGGAAGCCTAACCCACTTTTCCACTCCCGCAGTTCAGGTTCGGACCATGATCGACGGTGTGTTTCGCCGACGTCATCTTCCGCACTGGGATGTTGGGGGGCATGCCTTTTTTGTAACGGCATGCCTTGCCGGGAGCATTTCGGCGGCCGGGCTTCGAAGCATCCAGACGAAGCGATTGGAGCTGGAAGCGCGGGAACGCCCGGCAGAAATGACGGAAACGGAGTGGGAACATCATTGCGGTAAACTCCTGTTCGCGTTTGTCGATCAACTGCTCGACTACAAAAGCCCGGTGCGGCACCTTGCGGACGACCGGCAGGCGGAAATAGTGCGCAATGCGTTCCTGCACTTCGCCGGAGAGCGGTACCGGTTGTTCGCTTTCGTCGTCATGCCCAGCCATCATCATTGGCTGTTTCTACCGAATGAGGATTGGGCAAATCTCGCGCTCCAGAAATCAGCGGACCCCAAGTCCCGCCGTACACCACGCGAGATCATCTCGCACAGCATCCAGAGCTATACGGCCACGATGTGCAACCGGATTCGCGGCGAAACGGGCACGTATTGGCAGGGCGAGACCTTTGACCACTGGGTGCGTGACGACACCGAGTTACTGCGGATCATCGAATACATCGAAGGCAATCCCGTGGCCGCCGGACTGACCGATCGCCCTGAGAACTGGCCGTGGTCGTCGGCTCCCCTCCGCTTGGCCACCGGGATTATGCCCGGCCAACCGCTCGTCGAAACTCCCCGATAAAGGCGAGAAGTTGGTGAAGACCGACCACTGCTAGTCCGTGGGATAGGCTTCCAGCCTGTCACTATCCAACGGACAAACTCTCACCCGCTGCTCGCCCGAAGGCCTCCCATCTGAGAGCATGAACTCCAGAGAACGTGTTGAGACAAGAGGTGTCCAGTGTTCCTCGAAGAAATCACGATCAAAAATCTCCTCTCCTTCGGTCCCAAAGGGGTCACACTCCCCCTGCGCCCCCTCAATGTGCTCATCGGGCCCAACGGTTCAGGTAAATCCAATTTCCTCGACGTGATCTCCTTTTTGAAGGCTCTCCCCGACGACGCTTGGGAACCGATGCGACGTGGGCGGAGTTTTGAAGCCTGGCGCCACCAAGGAGTTGATGGCAATCCCAACTACTCAGCCGATCTCGACATGATCTGCCGAGTACTTCAGCTTGACGATGTTGAATATCGTGTTCGACACGCTTTTTCATGCGATCTGTGGAGTACCCCAAGCGTTTCGTCAGAGCGAGTCACCCGACCGCTTGTCAGCGATCCTGATGGCGAAGGCGAAATTCAGTTCATCCGTGACAAGGAGCAATTGGCGTACGCACCGTCGGAGGGGCCGAGCGTACTCGTACCACATGATTTTCATGACGATCAATCGATTCTTTCTCAACTCACGGGCATTGATTCAACATCATTTGTTCGCCTGCTTGTCAAGCGGTATCGATCGATTCGCCTTTATCGCGACTGGCATTTTGGCCGCTCCTCCCCCGTCCGAAACCCCGGCAGCACCGCCGCGATGGCCGAGTCTCTCGACGAGGACTGGTCCAACTTCATCCCCGTCCTGAACGAGATCCAGGGAGTTCCCGCACTCAAGCGCCGTTTGGTCGAACAACTTCGCGACCTCTATGATGGCCTCACTGACTTTTACGTGCAGGTTGCCCAGGACAACATGATCCTGTGGCTTTACGAGGGAGACCGCAAAGTCCCAGCCTCCCGCCTCTCCGACGGCACCGTCCGCTACATGTGCCTGCTGGCGATCCTCCTCAACCCCACCCCTCCGCCCCTCGTCTGCATCGAAGAACCCGAACTCGGCCTGCACCCCGACCTCGTCGTCCGCGTCGCCGACCTCCTCAAAGAGGCCTCGACACGCATGCAACTCGTCGTCACCACCCACTCCGATATGCTGCTCGACGCCCTTTCCGACACCCCGGAAAGCATCGTCGTCTGCTCGAAAGAAGAGGGCGAGACCGTCATGACCCGCCTCGATGCCGAGGAGATGCGGCCCTATCTGGAAGAGCACGGCCTCAGCCATTGGTGGAATTCCGGCACTCTCGGGGGGCGGCGATGGTGAAGGTGACCGTGCTCGTGGAGGGTGGCGGCGACGACAACTCCCTGAAAAGCCGCGCGGCGGCTGGCCTTCGGAAGCTGATTGAAAAGCTTGGCCTGAAGAACCGCCCCGCCATTGAGTTTCTCGGAGGTCGGGATGAAGTCTACAAGCGATTCTGTCGCGAGGTGGATCGTCCGCGAGAACCGCGCCTGTATCTGCTGTTGGTCGACTCCGAGGAGGAAGTGCCGTACGCAACGAACGACCATCCGCGATGGCACCATCTCGCCAGTCGCGACAAATGGCAACGCCCAAGCGCCAACGTGACCGATGCCCATCTGCACTTCATGGTCACCGCCATGGAGACCTGGATCGTTGCGGACAAGAACGCGATCCGAGACAGGTTTCCCGCCGACTATCGCGATGTCATCTCCGACGGAACTCGATTCGAGTCGCTCTCGAAGTCCACCGTGCTCGACCTGTTGCAGAGAGCCACAAATCGGAACGAGCGGGAAGGCCGGTACAAGAAGGGAGTGATCAGCTTCGAGTTGTTGGCTCGCGTCAACCCCGACACCCTCCGCAAAAACTGCCCCCACGCCCACCGGTTCTTCGAGGAACTCGAACGCCACCTTGGCTGATCGAGTCCCACACCGGCGACCGGTCGCGCGCGTCGGCCCGGCGCGCACGATGCTTCCCCCGCAGAGTCTCGGACCGCAGGGGGCAGGGGGGCGCCGTGTCGGATTCCGGGGGAGCCGGTCAAAACTTGACCGTCAGGCGGCAGTTCGCGTCCCGTTCTTCGCGGTCGAGCTTCATGAACGCCGCCGTCACTTCGTTCGCGTAGGCCACAAGCTCCGCCGGCGAATCGGGAGCGGGGCGCAGCCGCGGCGCGGCCTCAGGGGGGAGCGGCGCACACTGGATCCGCAGCGACTCGAAGTCGTACACGGCGAACACAACCTCCACCCCTTTTTCGCCGCGAAGCTTCATCTCGCGACGCAGTTCAAACGCCGAAACCGCGGCGTTGATGTAGACCGCCACGGCCACCAGCACCGATCGATAGTGTTCCGCGTCGTCGCCGATCTCCGCCTTGTACGGTTCCAGCGCGCGAACCGCTCCGCGCACGGCGATCAGCACCTGATCGACCAGCGAACGTAGCGAATACGTGTAGGCGATGTCGACATACGCCTCGGGAGACAGGTACGTGTCGACCGCGGCGGTCACGGCGCCGCACTTGGAATGTCCCAGCACCACCACGAGCTTGAGGCTGTCCCCTAGATTCCGCACGGCGTAGTGCAGCGAACCCAGGCATTCGGCCCCGAGGACGTTGCCGGCGATGCGCAACACGAACAGATCGTTGAACGACTGGTCGAACACCGCTTCGGTGGGGACGCGCGCGTCGGAGCAACCGAGCACGACCGCGAACGGGGCCTGCGTGGGGATCGCGCCCGGGTACAAGGGAAGCCCCATCGAGATCGGATTCATCGGAACGACGATCGGTTCCCCCGCGCCGCCCCCCAACGTCCGCTGTTGCATGCGCTGCACCAATCCGGTGAAACGGGCGTTTCCGTCCGTCAGCAGTTTGATGGCCGCTTTGGCATCGGGAACCTGCCGGGTTTCGAGCGGCGCGAAAGGGTCGTAGCGGTAGATGATGTCCATCGAAGCACGGTCCGTTGCGGAAGTGGGGACTGCAAGGGGGAAATTGAGAGGAAGCTTGGGGGCGAATCAGCGCGAAACGGAAGCAGCCCGCGCCGCCATCTGGCCGCCGTCGCGGGCGATCGTCAGACAGAACGCATCCATGTTGAGACAATTGTCGTCGCGTCCGAACGGGTCTTCCGTCTCGACGCTCGTTTCCTCCATGCCCAACAGGGCGAAGGAGATCACGGCGATCAACAGCGGCGACCACCACCCCGTCCGCTCGAACAGCACGAACGGCAACGTGATGAGGTACAACCCGATGATTTGTTTGATCATCGAGGCGTAGGCGAAGGGAAGCGGGGTCTTGAGGATTTTTTCACAACCCCCCTGGGCATCCACAAGTTTGCCGAGTTGCTCCTCGAACTGACGGACGAGCACGGTGTCGATCGCGCCGGCGCGGCGTTCACGTCCGATCCACGCGGTGATCGCCGCCGCGACACCCGTGGGAATGTTTCCGAACTTCCGGGCTTGGGCAAGTACTTCGTCCGACAGGTACAGCTCCGCATCGTCGACCTCCCGCGACCCCTGCAGGCTGTGCCGCAGGCAGATGGCGTAACCCGCCACCAACCCCGCGAGTTCCGCGCCGTTGGAGGTGTACTCGCTCCCCGCGCGGACGAGGTTACGGGAAGCGTTGATCATCGAACCCCAGTGGGAGCGACCCTCCCAATACCGGGCGTTCGACGCGTTCATGCGGAACACGATCAAAAAACCGACGAGCGACCCCAACACCGCATGGCCGACCGGATCGATCCCCACATGAGCGTTGTCCTTGAGCCAGCCCCGCGCGACGGACAGCTCGAACATTCCCTGCACGAAGATCGCGAACGCGGTGAACAGCGCCACGCGAGGGGCGGCGACGGGAATCGCCCCCCCTCGAATCCGGAACACGTTGCTCCACCACGCATAACGGTCGTATTCGATCATCCGTCCCGGACGCCTCCCGCGCTCGAACTTCGCCAATTCGCCGAAACCGCGAGATTTCGGACGACATGCATGTCGTTACACCGAGGGAATCGTGCGACATTCCTCGGAGCGAACCGCCGGCTCGCCGTCATCGCCTGCCGCGACTCCGTGAGCGCGGGCGCCGGGCAAGCATTGCAGGAATGTTAGGAAAGCGGCCTGCAAGACGCCATGCGAATTGCCGTTCGAGCGGGGGGACCAAACAGCGAATTTTCGGGAGCAATGCTGGCCACGGGGCGAGTCTGGTCCCGAAGGGCGCGGCAGTGATTCCGTCGTGCGGTCATTCCGTCGTGCCGGAAGAACGCCGGGTCGATCGCCGACGCAAACGCTCGATCGCCCGAGCGGTTTGTTCAACGAACAACGCCGCCTCGTCCGCCGTGTTGTAGGGAGCGAAACTGGCGCGAGTCGAGGCGGTCAGGCCGAGGCTTTCGTGCAGCGGCATGGCGCAGTGGTGACCGACGCGCACGGCGATCCCTTTCGAGTCGAGCAGTTCGCCCAGATCGCGGGGGTGGACCCCTTCGACCGCGAAACTCAGGATCGCGCCCCGGTGCTCCAGTCCGGGCCCCAGGATTCGCAGCCCCGCAATGGCGGACAATCCCTCCCACGCGATGCGCGTCAGTTCGTGCTCGTGCGCGGCGACGCGATCCATGCCCAGCCGTTCGGCGAACTCGACGGCCGTCCCCAGCGCCACCGCCTCGGCAATTGGAAGTGTCCCCGCCTCGAACTTCGCGGGGATGTCGGCCCATTCGCTCTTCTCGGGGCGAACGCTGCGGATCATGTTGCCGCCGAACAGCAACGGATCGGTCTCTTCCAACCGCTCACGGCGCCCGTACAGAACACCAATACCGGTCGGCCCGAAGAGTTTATGGCCGGAGAAAACGAGAAAATCGACCGCCGGATCGAGCACCGAGACCGGGCTGTGCGGCACCGACTGGGCCGCGTCGACCACCATCACAGCCCCAACCTTGCGGGCCTTCTCCGACACCAGCCGCAAGGGGGTGATCGTCCCCAACACGTTGGACATACCGGTCAGCGCGACCAGTCGCGTTTTCGGACCGATCACGTCGTCCAGGCGAGATTCGTCGATCCGGCCATCGGCGGTGAGTGGCAAGAACCGCAAGTTCGCCCCGGTGGCCAAGGCCGCTTGTTGCCACGGGACGAAGTTGGCGTGATGCTCCATCAGGGAGAGGACGATGTCGTCCCCCGGACGCAAATGCTTGCGTGCCCAACCTGTGGCGATCACGTTGATTCCCGCCGTCGTCCCCGAAGTGAAGACCACCTCGTCGGGGTCCGCGGCCCCGATGAACTTGGCGATCGCGCGGCGCGCCACATCGAGTTCGGCGTCGACCAGTGCCGCCAACGTGTGGGCAGACCGATGCGCGTTCGCGTTGCATCGCTCGAAAACGTCGACCATCTTGGCGATGACACACCGCGGCTTGTGGGCCGTCGCCGCGTTGTCGAGGTACACGAGCCGTTGGCCGTGCGGCAGCGGGCGGTCCAGAATCGGGAACTCGGCGCGCAAGGCCGCAATGTCGAGGGACTCGCGCGGCGAGGGAGCGGCGTGTGTTGGCGGGGATTCGAGGGACATCGAAATCGCGGTCCAGGGCCAAACGGCAGGGGGGCCGCATGAACCCTTAATTTACCTCGGAAAATGTCGTCGCTGACGAAGAAATCTAGGGCGCGGGACTGGTTCCGCACACATTCTTTTCGACGTACCGCTTGAAGTTGTTCAGGATCGCCTGCCAGCCATCACGTTGCTGTTCAAGCGAATGCGATGATTCGGCGTCGAAACTCACTTGCAGACGCACGCCGAGCGGACCGTCGGTGAACTGCACCTGTGCGGTACGGTCTCCAAACGAGTATTCCAGAAGGGATTGCGGTTCGATCCTCGTGTACACCCCTTCAAACTCGAAACCAAAACTGCCGTCCTTGGCCTCCATCCGTGAACGGAACGTCCCACCGACGCGGAGGTCGGCGGAAGCGCTCGGGCAATGCCAATCCTCCGACGCGAAATTCCAATGTGTCACGTCGTCGGGATTCGTGTAGGCGCTCCACACCTCGGAGAGTGGCGCCGCGATGGTGGTGTCCACGGTGATCCGTTGAGTCGACATGGGTGACGCCTCCGACAACAAAAAGGTGCCCGACACGCGGTATCCACCAAGGAGCGTGAACGAGGCCGCCTGTGTTGGAACGTGGCGGACATCTTGCGACATCCACCACACCGTCAACTACGAAAGCAACAGTTCCAGGTCTTCCGAGGTCAGGTCCTGAATGAGTTGGTTGTCCGCCTGCAGAATCGCGTCGGCCAGTTCCTTCTTGCGGCCTTGCAGTTCGGCGATCTTCTCCTCGACCGTGTTGTGGCAGATGAGACGATAGGCGAACACCTGCCGCGTTTGGCCGATACGGTGGGCGCGGTCGATGGCCTGCATTTCGACCGCGGGGTTCCACCACGGGTCCAATAGGAAGACATAGTCGGCGGCGGTGAGGTTCAGCCCCAATCCCCCGGCCTTCAAGCTGATGAGGAACACCCCGCATTCGGGATCGGTCTGGAACCGCTCGACGCGCGACTTGCGGTCGCGCGTTTGGCCGTCGAGGTATTCGTAAACGATTCCCTTGCGGTCGAGGTGCTCGCGGACGATCGCCAACATGCTGGTGAATTGCGAGAAGACGAGCGCCTTGTGCCCTTCCGCCAGCAATTCGTTCAGGTGCAACAGGAGGGCGTCGAGCTTGGCGCTCGAGTCTTCCTTCCGGGCGGGGTCGAGCAAACCCGGGTGGCAGGCGGCCTGCCGCAACCGCAAGAGCGCCTCGAGCACATGGATTTTGGTCTTGGCCATCCCCTGCTTCTTGACCATGCCGAGCAACGTGCCGCGATAATGGTCCCGCAGGTCGCTGTACAACTGCGACTGTTCCTTGCCGAGTTGGCAAACAATCGTTTGTTCGATCTTGTCGGGCAGTTCCTTGGCGACCTCCCGTTTGGTGCGCCGCAGGATGAACGGTTTGAGCGCGCGAGACAGGAGCGCTCGCGATTCGTCGTCGCCGATTTCCGACGTTTGCACGCGGAACGCGTTGGCCCGCCCGAGCATCCCCGGATTGAGGAACTCGAAGATCGACCACAGGTCCCCCAGGCGGTTCTCGATGGGGGTACCGCTCAGCGCCAAACGGTGCCGGCCTTGCAGCAGCCGACACGCCTTGGCCACTTGCGAACCGGGGTTCTTGATCGCCTGGGCCTCGTCGAGCACGACGTAGTCGAACTTCACTTCCTTCAATTGCAGGATGTCGCGTCGAATGGTGCCGTACGTGGTGAGAATCACGTCCGCCTTCGGGAAGCGCTTGCGGAGTTTGGTCCGTTCCAAGCCGGTGTACTCGACCACGCGCAGGCCGGGGGTGAACTTCGCGCACTCGCTCGACCAGTTGAAGATCAGCGATTTCGGGACAACGATCATCGTCGGCAGGTGATCGGCGCTGTGGTTCTTCCGTTCTTGCAACAGCGCGAGCATCTGCACCGTTTTTCCCAGCCCCATGTCGTCAGCCAGGCAGCCGCCAAACGAAAAATCTTGCAGGAAGCTGAGCCACCCGAAGCCTTCGCGCTGATACGGACGCAGCTCGCCGGTGAAGCCCGCCGGTTCGGCACCCATACGGATCCCGCGGAAGTCCTTGAGCTTGGCCCGAAGGCCCTCGAAGAATGCGTCGAACTGCACGTATTCCTGCGCCGCCAACAGGGCGTCAAGCAGCCCCGCCTGGCTTTGCGCGAAACGGACGTGATCCCCCTCGGATTCCCCGAGCGTCGCCAGCAGCCCGAATTGTTTGAACCACTCTTCGGGCAGAATCCCCAACGAACCGTCGCTGAGGCGGACCGTCGCGTCGCCCCGCGCCAGCGCGGCCAGCAAATCGGGGAACGAAACGGTGCGTCCTTCGAAGTCGACCTGGGCATGCAGTTCGAACCAGTCGATCCCCGACTTGACCTCGAACTCGAGCTTGCCCGGTTGATGAACGGTTTGTCCGTCCGCGTGGATCTGCCACCCTTGTCGGATCAGCCCGCGCACACCCGGACCGAGCGACTTCGCGGGGATTTCCACATCGAAGCGGCCCCGATGCGTGTTGCGCAGCCGTCGGAAGCCGGACTCTTCCAGAATCTTCCACGCGGCTTCCTCGCGCGGACGGTCGCGTACCACGCAGCGGCCCAATTCGCGCTGCACGATCGCCCCTTGAGGACTGGAGCTGGCGATCCGCGTCCCCAAATACTCGAAGGTCACCTCCCCCTGCAGGCGCTCGTGCTGCCAACGAACGCCGCGCGGGGTGTGCAACGTCAAATGCGGAATCGGCTCGGCGGCGACTTCTTCGAGGCGCAATTCCTCGGGGAGTTCCAATCGCGGCAGATGCGGCATGTCGAGCAGTTTGTCGACCAACGCCTGGCCTTCGTCGCGCGGAACCTGCACCGCCGTACCGTTACGCACCAGCGCGACCCACTCGAACGCGCCGTAATCCTGCATCCGGCAGAACCGGTGATGCGCGATCAGGAAGCCTCCGGGCACCAACAGCGTCGGCTCCCGGAGCGTCATGGCCTCTTCGCCGCGCCGGACATGCCCGATGAGTTCCCACTGCGTGGTCTCTTCGTCGAGCGCCACGTCGATGCACAATTCCCAGGGTGGGCCATCGTCCCATACGAGATGCGGCGAGCGTGTGAGATCGTCCCCCATCAGGATCGCGCGCTCGGTGGCGCAGACCAGCGGCAGCACGACCTGCGCGAGGTCGAACGACAGTTGATAGCGGAACAACGATCCTTGCGCGTCCGCCTGGGGGCTTTGCCAGCCACCGCGCTCGGCGGAACTGCCCGCGAGGAACGCCAGAATCCGTCGGTCGTCGTCATGTTCAATGGCGTCGAGATGACCGACCTTCACCTTCAGCGGCTTGAGCTTGCCCCATTGGCCGTTGGTGCGGCGCTGGCGCTGCGAAGTCTGTAGCACGATCACGCCGCGATCGCCGCTGAGCGGCACGTCGATCTCGTAGTAGATTTCGCGCTCGCGCGACTTCTTCTCGGTCGGCGCGACGGTGCGGTCGTGCAGGCTGGTGCTGATTTGCCGAAGCTGGGCTTCCCAAGGCCGAAGTTTTTCCAGAACGAGCGCTTCGCGGGACACTTTGGGACGCGACGGCGGAATGTACACATCCCGGTGCGATTCGGCCTCCCAAAACTCCTCGCCCCCCTCCTCGCCGTCGAACAGCGAATGTTCCTCGACGACGAACGCCGGAATGTGTCCGGCTTTGGCCGTGGCGGACACCAGCCCGGCGGAGTCGACCGCCAACAGCGTGGCCCACAGGTGTTTGCAGTTGTTAACGCCCCGCTTTTCGTGACAGGCGCACGAGAGCTTGAGCTGGCCGTCTTCGCGCAACAGGTGCGTGGCGAATTCCTCGCCATCCTTGACGATCCCGAACACCTGCTCGGACGTGACGCGGCTGAGAGTCACCTTCTCGTCCTTGACGAACTCGGCCCCCCGAAACCGGATGTCTCCGCGAAACTGTTCCTCGAACACCTTGGCCAACGACATGAACACCGCTCGGTCACGAGTGCGGCGCGTCGCGCGGAACGGGGTCCTGGGGCCGAAAAGCACCCCGATTCACGGGTCGAAACCCGCGAAAGGGTCGATCCGCCGGACACCGATCCACCGCAGCCGCCACCGGATTCCTACCGGCACGCACCGCGAACAACTGACGCGCGAAAATGGACAATCCCGTGATTGTAGAAGACCTTTCCGGCAAGGGGAACGCTGGGGACGATTTCCAACCGTGCTGCCGCCGCGCGAGTCGGCGAAGTGGCTGGGGTTGGAGCCGCTTTGGGCGAAACCCCGGAAAATCGTGTCCGCCCCGCAGACCGGGGTTTCCCTTCAGCCCCCCTACGGCCACCCGTCGCCACGCGAGTCGGATCGACAGACCTCGCAACCCCTGTCGCGGGTTTTGCGGGTCGCCGATACAATTCGGACGCAAAAATGCCTGTGCCGCGGCCTTGTCGTGCCGCGCGAGCCGTTCGTGCCCCCTTTCGCCTCTCCCCTCGCCGTGAACATTGCCTACTTCGATTGTGCGAGCGGTGCTGCCGGCGACATGGTGCTGGGGGCTCTCGTGGACGCGGGGGTCGATCCGCAACGCGTCATCGCGGGGATCGAGTCGCTCGAACTACCGGGGGTATCCCTTCGGTTCGAGTCCGTCATGCGGTGCGGGTTCCGTGCGACGGCCGTTCGCATCGAACATCCGGAGCAGCACGCGCATCGACACCTGGCCGATATCCGCGAAATCGTTGCTCGAGGTTCGGTCCTGACGCCAAGACAGCGGGAGCTTGCCGGTCGGGTGTTCGAGGCGATCGCCTCCGCCGAAGCCCGCGTGCACGGGACCACAATCGACCACATCCATTTCCACGAAGTGGGGGCCATCGACTCGATCGTCGATATCGTCGGCTCGGCGATCGCGCTGGACCTGCTGGGAGTCGACCGGTTTGTGTGCAGTCCGGTTCCGACCGGGCGCGGCAAGGTGCGGATCGCTCACGGCCTGTGCGCGGTCCCCACGCCCGGCACGCTCGAATTGCTAAAGGGGATTCCCCTGGCCGACAGCGATGTCGAGTTCGAACTCACGACCCCCACGGGGGCCGCATTGCTGAAATGCGTCGTCGACGAATTCGGCCCCCTGCCACCGGTGGTGGTACGGTCCATCGGGTATGGCGCGGGTACCAAGGACTTTTCCGACCGGGCCAACGTGCTGCGGGTGATTGTCGGCGAGGCCACGTCCGCGGACGCATCGCACCGCGGCGACCAAGACCGGGTGACGCTGCTCGAAACGAATCTCGACGACGTGACCGCCGAAGTGATCGGCTACACCCGCACCCGCCTGTTTTCTGCGGGCGCACTCGACGTGTATACGACATCCATCCAGATGAAGAAGGACCGTCCGGGAGTGCTGTTGTCGGTCATCGCGCCACCGGCACTTGCCGAAAAACTGGAGTCGATCCTGTTCCGCGAGACCGGAACCTTTGGCGTGCGTCGCCGCGAGATGGATCGCACGATTCGGCAACGCATTCACTGTCACGTGCAAACACCGTGGGGCGTCGTCGCGGGAAAAATCGGTTGGCGTCCGGGTGAACCGGCCCTGTTCACACCGGAGTTTCAGGTCTGCGCAAAACTGGCCGCATCGCAAAAGGTCCCTCTGCGCGACGTCTACCAAGCCGCGCAAGCCGCCTACGCGCAGTCACCGCTCGACCCGCGAGACCTCCCGCCGTCAGCCCCCGACGAGCCTCAACCCCCCGACGAACCCCGCCCACCCAGAATCCACGATCATTCGCACGACCACAGCCACGATCACTCGCACGATCATCGACACGACCATTGATGGGACGACAGAGGAGCAACCGGCCATGGATTGGTACTCGGGCAACGGCGGAACGTTTCTCGTCATCGGTAGCATCTTGATTGCCACCAGCTTCCTGATGCGCCGCTCGCGGGAAGCGATTCGCCAAGGCAAAAACTTTGATGCGATTGCCGAGGCGCGACGGGAACTGGCCAGTGCCGACGCCACCTTGGACGGCAAGATCGCCGCAGCCGAAGTGCGGCTGCACCAACTTGTTCGGGAGGCGGAAGCCCGGTTGTCCACCAAGATCGCCGTGCTCCAGGAACTTCTCGACCGGGCGGAGCGGTTGCCGCCAGCCGCCGACGATTCCCGCAAACACGCTGCCTGACATGCCACGCCCGCCCCAACCTCCCGCACCACCTCCGTTCGAGCTTTGGGAGCACCCCCTCTCACCCCACGAGCCGTACATGCGCGCCGCGCTCCAGGAGGCGCGAGCCGCTGACGAGGAGGACGAAGTCCCCGTCGGTGCCGTCATCGTGCACGAGGGGAGGATCATCGCCTCCGCCCGCAACCAGCGAGAGACGCTCAACGACCCCACGGCCCACGCCGAGATCCTCGCCCTCACACAGGCGTCCGAGGCACTCGGAAGTTGGCGGCTGCTCGATTGCACGTTGTATGTTACGCTAGAACCGTGCCCGATGTGCGCGGGGGCGATCGTGCAGGCGCGGATTCCCCGCGTCGTGTACGGGGCGACCGACCCCAAGGCGGGCGCTTGTCACACGTTGTTCACCATCACCAGCGATCCCCGCCTGAATCACCAGTGCCAGGTCGTCGGCGGTGTGTTGGCGGAGGAGTGCCGCGAGGCGCTGCGACGCTTTTTCGCGCGGCAACGGGGACTGGGCAAGAAGTGATCGCCGACCAAACCCCATCCGTCATTTGTGCGAAAGCTCGGCCAACTCAGCGAACGCCTGTTCGCCCGATTCCGCCGGGATGAGTGGCCGCAGGGCGTCGAAGTCGCGCTCCACCAACTGCCGTGTGGCGGGGGGAACGCTTTCCAGCAGGGCCGCGAATTCCGCGAGCGCCGCAGACTGAGCCAGTTGAACCACCGACCTCGTCCGGCCGAACGTCAACTCGTTGGTCCATTTCGCGGGCGGGGTCGAGTCGGTCTTGCGGATGTCGGCGACCAGCTCCTCGATGCGATTGTCGGCCGACTTCGAGATTCGCGCCAGATCGTGCCGCGCGGCCAATTGATGTCGCGTCACCGCGCAACTGAGGCGAAGCACCAACGACGCGAACTCCGCCGGGTCGAGACGACGTTCCCGCAGGATCTTGCTCCACACGGAATCGTTCGCGAGCCGTTCCCCCTGCACCCGCGGATCGAACAGCCGGCGCAGCCTTTGGCGATATTCGGTCGCCAGATCGGGACCGGAAAGGGAGTCGTCGACGGGGGGGACCGCATCGAGTTGGGCGAACTCGGGAACCTGCCGCTTCGGATGCGACTCCACCACCGCGAGGAACAGCGCCAACTCGTTCGCGCTGATTGGAGCGTCGATCGCCGGAACAGCGGTCGCCGACGCGGTCGATTTGCCGCCCGCCCCTCCGTCGCCGCAACCGGCCAGCCACGGAAGCGTTTGCCACGACAGCACGATCGCCACGGAAGCCGCCGCGCAACGCGAGGCGCGCAACAAACCCGTGTGGGTTGAGGGATGGTTGTTCACGAGACGTCGATTCCACGTACGCGAGAGTTGGGCAAAACCGGCGGCGTCGAAGGCAAACCGGTCTTCGGGGATACGACTTCCCGCCGACCGGTGGGGTTGTCTTCCGCCAGCGGCTCGCCCGTCAAGACGGGATTTCGACAACGCGTGTTCGCCACCACAGCCAGACGTTCGCTGCAAGTGCATAACTGACATGGTGTTGCGACTCGCGTCGGCCCTCAAACTCCGATTGACCTTGTCGAACGAGCGGGCGTAGACTCCCGCCCCTTTCCAGGCAACGCGAAAGGTTCCGTGCGGATTCGGCGTTCACGAAAGCCGACGATTTCTGTGCGTCCCGTAGCGCGTACCCGTCCACCGCCGGACCGATCTCCACGTCTCCTTTCATTCCTTACCGGCCTGCACACATGAGCGCGGTTCCCGATACAGCCTGGATTCCCCACGGCGACGTGGAGCGTCTGCGCGAAGCCCGCGACATCCTGCGCGAAGAAGGTCAAGCGCTGCTCGATATGTCGCGAAGGTTGGACGCCGGCTTTTGCGCCGCGGTCGAGGCGGTGCGCGCTTGTCGGGGAACATTGGTCGTCACCGGCATGGGCAAGGCCGGCCACATTGGTCGCAAACTGACCGCCACGTTCTCTTCGACCGGCACGCGGGCCTTGTTCCTACACCCCGCCGAGGCCGTACACGGCGACATGGGGGCGGTCTCGTCCGACGATGTCGTCCTGGCGTTGTCGCACAGCGGCGAAACGGACGAACTCAACCGCCTGCTGCCCCAACTGAAGTCGATGGGGGCGACGATCGTGGCGATCACCGCGCGCGACACCAGCACGCTCGGTCGCAAGGCGGACGTGACGATCGCGTTGGGAACGCTCCGCGAAGCGGGGCAGTGGGGCCTGGCTCCGACCACGAGTACGACGGTGATGTTGGCCGTCGGAGACGCGCTGGCGCTGGTCGTCAGTCGCGAACGCGGCTTCACGCGGCAGCAGTTCGCCTTCAATCACCCGGCGGGTGCGTTGGGACGTAAATTGTGCCGCGTGGCCGAGGTGATGCGGTCGGGCGAACAATTGCGCATCGCACCCGGAAGTTCGACCGTGCGGGACGTGTTCGTGAACATGGTCAAGCCGGGACGCCGAACCGGCGCGGTCATGCTCGTGGACGAGGCGGGGGTGCTCGTCGGTCTGTTCACGGACAGCGACCTGGTCCGGTTGTTGGAAACGCAACGCGAGAATCAGGTCGACCGACCCATCGCCGAGGTGATGACGGCCAATCCGCGAACCATCCGCCCCGACGCGCTGTTGGGGGACGCGGTCGAACTGTTGGCCCGCTTCCACATCAGCGAATTGCCGGTCGTCGACGAACTTGGTCATCCCGTGGGGCTGATTGACATCACCGATGTGATCGGCCTGGTCCCCGAAGTCGCCTGACGCGGCCGGCCCGATTGCCGATCCGCGAAAGAACACCGTCCCTTCACACTTTCGAGAACGATCCCGCACAATGACCCGGCGGCTGCTACTGACGTTCTCGACCGCGCTCACACTCTTCGGCGTGTACGCGGTTTACGCTGCCACGGTCAGCCCTCTGTTCACGCCGGAGGCCCTGGAGGAAGCGCAGGTTTCGATCCGCGCCGTTCCTCCTCCGCCACCGGAATCGCAGAACCGCCAGATGGCATCCAAGTGGCTGGCCGAACATCCTTGGGCCGCCGACGCGAAGTATCAGGTGCGTACCGCTCAGGCGTACGTGTTCGCGGAGGATTGGCAGAAGGTCCAACCTGCGGGAGATGTCCGTTTCCGCCCGTTCGCGCTGATCTACGTTTCCGAGACCAAACCGGACCGCGAGCCACTGGTGGTCGTCGCGGATTCGGCGCTGGTGAAGTTCACGGCCCCCTTCGACGAATCGAACCCCAAGCCGGGCCGCGTGGTCGCGGGAGCGCTTGAGGGACGGGTCGAGATTCGAGGCGCCAACGGGTTGGCGATTCACACGCGGAACGTCAATTTCTCGGAAGCCGCGCTGCGCGTGTGGAGCGACGAACAGATCGAGTTCCAATACGGCGTGAACAAGGGCCGTGGCCTGGGCCTTGAACTGGATTTGATTCCGGGACCTCCAACCGACGACAAGCCGGGTGTGGCTGGCGTGCGCACCATGCGGGTGCGGCGCGATGTCACGCTCAATCTGGCCTCCAAACCCAAGGCCGGTCGGAAGCCCGAGCAACTCACGATCACCTCGGCCGGCAATTTCGAGTATCAGATGGAAGCGAAACTGGCCACGTTTCGCGAGCAGGTGCATGTCGAACATCCCGGCGACAAGGGGCTGGTCGACACGCTCGACTGCGGCGAACTGGTGGTCGTCTTCGAGCCCAAAAAGAAGGCCGAGCCGCCGAACGGAACTGCGCCGAATACAACCTCGACCGCGGATGCCACCGCCGAGAATGTGTCGACCGGAGAGGACGAGGACCTCGATTTTCGACGGCTGCGGGGCGTAGCTGATTTGGCCAAGGGACAGCCCGCCCGGCTCGTTTCCCAACGGGGAGGTTTGGTCGCATTATGCGGCGAAATCACCTACGACCGCGTACTGCGGGTCGCCACGTTGCGCGACAGCCAACAAGTGATTGTCACGCAGAAGAACAACGAACTGCGTTGCCCCGAAATCACCATCGTCCACGAGGAAAAGGGGCGGATCGTCGAAGCGCTCTGCCGTGGAGCCGGCCGCATCGACAGCTACGCCGCCGTGAAGAACCCGAACGGGCCTAGTCCGCCGGGCGAGCGCGGGCCGCTCGAATTCACCGGGACCTGGCAGACCCAACTTCACAAACATCCCGACGCCGAAACGGGCCTGGACCTGATTCAGTTCGAGGGTCAGGCCAAGCTCACGCAACCAAAACAACTGACACTGGCGGGGGACACGATTTTCGTGTGGGCCACGCCGGACAGCGCGGGCACGCTCAAGGGAACGACGGCCGAAGCGGCAGCCATCGAAGCGAAAGGGCCAGGCGGCACCTCCGCTGAACACGCGACCGCTCAGACCGCAAACGTCGACACCGCTCCCGACCGGACGGCACAGGTCAAGCGCGTCGTGGCGGTCAAACAGGTGACCTTTGACGGGGACCGCATTCGAGGCAAAACCGAACGCCTCGAAATCACGGTCAACGAGGGGAAGCTGCCCCTCGTTCCCCCGCCGGGTCCCGGTCGTGAGCCGGGCCGGGCCGTGAGCTCGATGAGGTCGACGCCCTTTCGCACGCTCGCCGACGCCGAGCGAGATTCGTCTCGATTCGTGCTGACATCTGGCCGCCGCCCGGCATCGGGAGCAACGCCGCCGAGGCGGGTTCCGCGAGGCGTGCCGGCGCTGATGGCCGTCGGCGATGAGCCTGCGCGCATCACCCCCGCCCCCTCAGGGGGAAATGCGGTGCAGCCCGCCGTCGAGGCGAGACCGCCCGGTGCCGCGTCCGGAGTTGTCGGCGCGGCGGCTTCCAGCGATTCGGCCTCCAGCGTGCCCCCACCGGTCGCCAAGCCGACGGCGGGAAGCTCGGGAGTCGCGCAGGGGACGGAGGCGAAGTCTCCCGCCGAACCTGCTCACATCACCGCCGACCTGATCCAGGTCACGATGATCCGCGACGGTAAACAAATGGAGGCGTCGAAGGTCGAAACGCACGGGCATGTCGTGGTCACGCAACCGCGCGAAGGACAGCCCCCTTTGGAAGTGAAGGGGGATTGGCTGGAACTGCTGAACCACTCGAAAACGCAACAGGTGGTGCACGTCAAAGGCAAACCCGCGCGGATCGTCGACCCCAGGATGGATCTGGAGGGGGCCGATCTGCATCTCGACACATCCGGGAACACATCCCGCGTCGAGGGGGCGGGCACGCTGCGGCTGCCGGTCACCAAGGGGCTTGACGGCAAAGCATTGGCGAAACCCGAAAAACTCAACGTTCGCTGGGAGCGACGCATGGAGTTCGACGGGTTGGTGGCCCGCTTCTTCGTGGGGGTGGAAGCGCAGCTCGACGAGAGCAAACTCACCTGCCACGAAATGGACGTGACGCTGTCACGCCGCGTGTCGTTCGGCGAGGGGACCGGTTCGGCGGGGCGCGGCGTCGGCGGGAACTCGTCCGGCGGGAAAGGGGACGCTGGTGCCGCGGGTGGTGGCAAAGGGGCGGCCGGTCCCGCGGCGGACGTGAAAACGATTCATTGCAAAGAGGGGGTCGAGGTCTACGCGTACGAACACGAACCCGACGGCAAGCTGAAGGCGTTCCGCAAGGGAGCCATGTGGGACATGACGTTCGACCAGCGAAGCGGCGACACCGTGGCGCTGGGCCCCGGCACGATGACGATGTGGTGGAAGGGGGATTCGGCCCGCGAAGGGTTGGCGTCGAGCGCGGTGGTGCGTGCGAACAAGGGGCGACAAACCGAGCGTTCGGAATGGAACTACGCGAAAATCGACTTCGCGGAGTCCATGACGGGGAACACCAAGGACAAGGCGACCCTGTTCCGCGAACGGGTGGTGGTCGTCTACGGACCGGTCAACGGCACAGCCGAAACCATCGATCCGGACAAACTGCCCAACAACGGCGGGTGGTTGCGTTGTGGAATGCTGCGACTGACGCAAACCTCGGGATCGTCCGGAAAGGACCATCTCGAGATGGTCGGGACGGGCAACTCCGAACTCGACGGCAAAACGAAGAACGGGATGTTCCACGCCTTGGCCGACAGCGTGTCGTTTGACGAATCGAAGGGCTTGTACATCCTGCGGTCGGAGGGGAATCGCAAGGCGAAGGTTTGGCGACAGCTTTCCGCCGGACTCGAACCGCAGAAGCAGGAGTCGCAGCGACTCGAATTCAACCCCGAAACCAACTCGCTGAAGAGCGACCGCACGACCACGATCGACGGGATTCAATGACGCGTTGCGCGGAACGCTCGCGACAACAATGCGCATGCGGCGATGATCGCTCGCGGAGGAAAGGGCCGCAGTGAGGCGGACGGTTGCTCGTTGGCCCCCCTCATCCGCCCTTCGGGCACCTTCTCTCCCACAACGTAGGTTGGCCGCGTTTTGCCACACCGAATGTGGGGGCGAAGGGTCGCTGTCTCGGGCTCGTCGATGATGGGGAGACGTGACAGGCCAGTCGACTTCCAGGCTCCGGGGGCAAACCGGGCAACACCACCACACTCAGTGGAAGCTCACTCGGCGGATCTGTTGCGTCGTGAGGTTTCCCATCGGCGCGGCGCGCACACCCGGCATCGATTGCGTCGGCCCGACCTGCAGGATTTGGTCGAGGTTGACCGTCGTCGCCGGCACCAGCCGCGCCAGCCAGTTCTGGCTGAACAGGCCCCACTCGACGGGCCAGGCGTCCACGCAGTGGTCCTCCCCCAAAACCGCGCCGCCGAAATCGCGTGAGGCGGGACACAACCAGTGCGACCCGTTGACGAATCGCCGTCGTGGCAGGAACAGAAACGCCTGCGTGAACGTCAGGGAATCGTTCGGCACTTGCCCCGCCGAACGTCGGCCGTCGAACATCCCGGGCATGAAACTGCCACCGGCGGGTGTGAACACCGTCCCCACGAACATGTGATCGGTCTCGATCGGGTCGCGACCGTCGGAGTACCGTCGCATCATGTGCGGCAGGTTCGTGTTCGGATACTCCTCGAGTAGCAGGCGGTTGAGTTGGCCGCAGGTGAAAATCCGCCAATAGTCGTGAAACACCGACATCTTCGCGGAGACCCGCACCCCTTCGTTGCGGAACTCGCGATGAAACGGCCCCAGGTCGAAGCCGCGGTCGTAATTCCACAAGTCGAGATAGTGCCCGGCCAACTGATTGCGTCGTCCCCGCGCCGGGTCCGCGTACGCGAGGACTTCGCTCCGAGCACGGGCGTCGTACCCTTCCTGCGTCGGGTCGAGGGCTGGCAACGTCCGCTCCAACGGGTCCTGTTCGTAGCGATCCCCCACGCGTATCACGCGCGTCCGCCACAGCGCCGACATCGGCCCCCGTCCGGCCTGCGGGCCGGTCGTCGCCCGCCCTCCCAAATGGTGTTCGGTGACTTCCTGCATCGCCAGTTGCGCGACCTCGGGAATCGCCCGCACCACCGCCCGTTGGAACTCGGGAATCAGATGCGTGCGAGCGGCGGCGTCGGGACCGCCCCCTCCGCCGCCGTTCCCCGGATCGAACGGTTGCCCCCCCAATGATTCGGGCATCCCCAGAATGTATTCCAGCACCGGCAAACACATCTCCGATTTGGCGGCCGTCAATTCGCCGAAGGCGGTGACCAGTTCCTGTTCCTGGCGGATCCGTTCCGGCATGGCGGAACCGAGCCGCGCGAACTTCTCGAAGCTCGACCGCGCGAAGATCGGCGCGACGCGCGACCAGGCCGCCAAGGTGTCCGGCACCATCTGTTCCGCGTTGCGGTCGCGTCCTTCCCGCATGTAGGCGGTCATGGCGAACACTTCGCACAGCATGTGGTTGGCAAACGCCACGCAATTCATGCCGCGTGCCAGGATCACCGTCCCCGTGTAGGTCGCCGCGTCCGCAGCATGTTGTCGACGCACCTTGCCGTCGATCGACTTGCCGACGTTGATGACCATGCCCAACAGCATCGCGAAGCCGAGGACCGTGAACACCGTCAGCAGGCTGATCGCCCCCGCGTCGTCGCGATGCAGGCGCGCGACGATCCCGCGCGGTGTGTTCCGCTCGATTCGTCCCTTTTCGACCCGCACGCCGCAATTCATGTCAGGCGTCCCCCGTGACCCGCGATTCCCCTGTCGAACTCCCGCTCGGCCGCATGTCTTGCTCTGATACACCGAACACGGTCGTGTTTGAGGCGCATCCAGATCCCGTTCACGAAGTGAACGGCTACTTTGTCGCGTTTCACTCCGTGAAACGAGAATCGCTCACCAGCGACCGTTCAGCCACTCCCTATTCGCCTCATTCCTTGTGCAAGGTATTCATGGGCCTCACGGTGAAACGTAGGCGGGAATCACCGATTTCAACCCTTCGTTCGTGAGTGTGGCCGAAGCCACCAACTCCGTGGTGTACAACCGCTCGTTGAGCATTTGATCCCCCGCTCGGATCCGCCGGGACGTGGCGTCGTCCTGACCATCCGCCCGGTTGATGAACTTTGACAGGAACCGACCCGGCCCGGGCAACAGCGCGTAGCGATGCCGCACCCACACGGTGACGGCGTCTTCCCAACCGACTTCATTCGGATTGAAAATGTGCGCCGGCGCGGTGATGACGATCCCGTTCTGGGTGATTCGGTATGCGTCCTTGTGGTTCCGAGGATTGTACGTCGGGCCGACATCCGGATCGCGATTGGCGTTCGGCACTTCGCGCCACTCGACGACGATGGCCGTTTGCCCGATCGAGTACGCCAGTTTGTTCTCCATGCGGCGTTCAATGGCGCCGCGGCGCGGCGAGTTTTGCAAGCCGGGATACCATTGCAGCAGCACCGGGAGCGCCTGCGATGTCACGGGGTTCGACCCCAGGATTTGCCGCACGTTGCTCCCGGTGTACAAGTCGCGCGACGGACAAATCGACGCGCACCCCAGCACGGCCGCACCGAAGATCTTTTGCAGCTTGGGGCTTCCCGCAGCCCCCGTGAGCGCGGGCGACCCGTACTCAAGCGGTCCCGTGCCCCACGATTGACCGGGCGTGGTCCGTGTCAGGACCGTCGAGACGAAGTTCTCCGGCTCCATGTCCGAAGTAGCCGCCGGGATCCACACGATGGCCGCCCGCGCCGCCGCGTACGCCGCGTAATGCACCACCATCGTGCCGATCATCAACTGACTGACCTGCACGATGAACAGCACGAACATCACAAACAACGGCAGTGTGAGCACGAGACTCAACGACTGCACCGCGCCGCCTTCGGATTTGTGCAACCGGGGCAACTGCCGCCAATTCCAATCGGAAAGGCGAAACCGCGCACCACTGGCACGGACCATCACCCACGCCCCGGCGAAGCCGAAGAGCAGCCAGCCTAACCACGGCAAACAGGCCCGCCACATCGTGTCCGACACGCTCGGCTCCTAGAAGTGGTTTCAAAACCCTCTGCCGGACAGATCCGCGTCAACCCCTTTCGCGGATTTACTGCCGACAACCGGGTTTTGAAACGGCTCCCCGCGAATTCCAGCCCGGCCAAACTCACCGTCCCCAGCCCGACACCACAATCCCCACCGCCGCCAAGGTCATCGGCGCCAAAAACAACGGTGGTCGCAACATCTCCCGTTCCGACTCCGTCAAGCCCACATCGCCGAAGGCGACGCGGCCCCTCATCCGCAACAGCCCAAACAACATACGTCCCGCCACGCCCGCCAGCCTCACGGCCCCCACGCGCCACACGACCGACGCCAACCCGGCGACCGCTCCCAGGACAAACGTCCAGAGGAGCACTTCCAAACCCCGCTCCACACCCAAACATGCCCCTCCAGCGGCGAGGAGTTTGACATCCCCTCCCCCCACGGAGAACAGCACGAAACAGACCAGCATCAAGCCGCCGCAAGCCAGAAAGCCCCCGACGGAACCTTCCCAACCCACCGTTCCCAACAACTCGCGGACACCGCTCGACAGGTCTCCCGCGCCGTTCAATACCAACCCCGCCACGATCGTCGGATACGTGATCGCGTTGGGAATGCGGCGCGTCCGGAAATCCGTCCAAGCCGCCGCCAAACACGCCACCGCCAGCACGAGTTCCATGACGACCAGACCGCCGACAATGACCGCGTGACGACTCGACGCTTACCGAACGCCTCGGTGCATTCCGGAACGAACTCCGCCCTCGAAAATCAACGGCGGAAAACGTCCCCCAAACGGACGACCCATTCGCCCGTTCATTGGCTGATGGCGTTTTGACGATTCTGTTCGAGGTCGTTCAGGCCGGTGTTGAAGTAGTTCTTGATGCGGGGCCAGCCGTATTTGATGATGAAGATCAGAATCGGCAGCGCGATGGCCCCGATGATCAGGATCGTTTCCAAACTGACCGCGCCCCGTTCGTCGCGATGCACCCGCGCGAGCAGCTTCTTGAGGTCGGTACGCATGGCTCGGTCTCTACCCGGTTTGTGATGAAAGCCGTGACGAAAACATTCGCGATGAGGGGACGGCCACAGGCTTCGTCCGTTGCCCGCCGCAATCCCATCCCGCTCCGCAACGTCTTGTCGCACAAGGCGTTCGATTAGGGCGCGGGACCGTGCGGTCGCCCCTCTATGAATTGTAACGGCTTTTTTTGGCCGTTCGCTACCGAACTTCCGCGCAGATTTTTTCCTTCGGGCCGACTTTGGACGGCGAACCGTTCTGCGAATTCAACCGGTTCCCTGCGTCCACCTCCCCCGCGACTGAGGCCGCTTCGGACGGGAAGACGGTCTAGAAGGATCGAAAATGAGTATCGCCGGCTTGTGACGTGGATCACAATTCGGGACACGGGCGTCGACCCGACGCGCTCCAGGAGTCGTCGGCACGCCGCGTCCGTTACACTCCGCGAATGTGCACTTGAACGACACGGGTGTTCCACGCCCCTCGATCGGCGTGGGACGGGATTTGGAGACGGTCATCGATACGAGCGACAATTCCCGTCGCATGCCGGTCCCCGACCGGATCGCCAGCGGTTTGACCATCGTGCTGGCGATATATTGGCTCGCGATGTTCACGGGCACGCACATTCCGAGGATTCCCGTCCCGATGGAGGGGGGCGGGACCGACAAATGGCTGCACTTCGGCGCGTACGCAGGCCTCGGATTCCTGTTGTCGGCGGTTCTGTTCGCGCGTCGCTCTCGATCAAGTGACTGGCGGACCGTGCTCTTCCGCGCGGCGACGGTCGTGGCGGTTGGCTTGCTGTACGGTGCCGCCGACGAGTGGTTGCAGGGCTTCGTGGGACGCGACCCCGATCTGTGGGACTGGTACGCGGATGCCGCGGGAATCACATCCGGAGCAGTGCTGTTTGCATGGGTCGCGTCGCGATGGCTTCGCGACGACGCCACGTAGGACGCGAGTGGGGTGTTTGCGCCGCACCATACACCGCGAGACGGACATCCCGATCCTCGGGAGTGTCGTCAACATTCGCCCTGGGGAACGCTGCGAGTTACAACGGAGTCGCGTACCAACGGCGACCTGTGAATTGAGGCTGCAAATTCCTGGGGTTGGCCTACCCATGCAAACCCGCCCCGCGCAATCGAGGGGCAGGGTACCCCCTTCCAAAACGAATTCCGGAGGAATGTCGATATGAGGTGTCGCACAACGGGTGGTGGGTTGGTCGCCAGGAAACCGTCTCGATTCGTCGGGCTGGCGTGCTGTTGGGGGATGGCGTTTTTCGTCGCGACGGCCACGTGCACGGCGGACGAACCGACGACCGTGAATCTTTGGCCGGGCAAGCCTCCCGGAGATGCCGCCGTCCTCCCCCCGGAAGGGGACCTCACGAAACCGAACGACCGTGGTGTCGCGGGGAAGGGGGTGGTTCGCCTCGGAAACGTCTCCACGCCGCAATTGGTCGTGTATCGCCCGGATCCCAAAGTCGACACGGGAGCGGCCGTCGTGATTTGTCCGGGTGGAGGGCATCACATTTTGGCGTGGGATCTGGAGGGGACGGAAGTCGCCGAATGGCTCAACACGCTGGGGGTCACGGGGATTGTCCTGAAATACCGCGTGCCGGCGCGGAATCCGAGTAAGAAATGGGAAGCCGCGGTGCAGGACGCGCAGCGGGCGGTGAGCGTATCCCGCAGTCGCGCCTCGGAGTGGAAGCTCGATCCGAAGCGGATCGGCATCCTGGGATTCTCCGCCGGCGGCGAAACCGCCGCGCGCTGCGCGATTCACGAAGAGCGGACGTATGAGAAGGTCGACGCGGCGGACGAGCTTTCGACCCGGCCCGATTTCGCGCTCTTGATTTATCCCGCGTACCTGTGCGAGAAGGGGGACGAACGCCTGAGGGACGACCTGCCGGTGACCAAAGCGGTCCCCCCCACGTTTTTCGTGCATGCGTTCGACGATCCGGTGACGCCACAGAGTTCGTTGCTGTTGGCCAGCCGCCTCAAACAATTGGGGGTATCGGCCGAGCTGCACATGTACGCAACCGGAGGACACGGTTACGGATTGCGGAAAACCGAACAGCCGGTGAGCGGATGGACGACTCCGGCGGAAGCGTGGCTTCGCGGACGTGGCCTCCTGACGAAAACGGAGCGATGACCCTGTCGGCGGGCAGCTCGGCGCTATCAAACGTTCGGGGCCGTTCGTAGAGTGGAATGGCGGAAATGTCGTACCGAATGCCTTGACCACACCAAAACGGCGGGATGTCGTCGTCGCCAACCGTTCGCACGGCTGGACAAGCCAGCAGTGGCACAAGATGGCATCGCGTGGAAAAGGCCGCGGGCCTTGGCAAAGCCTCATTTCGTCGAAGTCTTTTGTCAGCCTGGATCGTTGTCGAAGAGTCTTACGGAAACCTTCATGGCGAAATGTCTTGTCACGGGTGGTGCTGGCTTCATCGGGAGCCATTTGACCGAACACCTCCTGAATGCCGGTCACACGGTGACCGTCCTCGACAATTATTCGACGGGCGAATCGTCGAACCTGGACCGCGTCCGCGACCGCAAGGGATTGCGCGTGCTGACCGGATCAATCACCGACCCGGTGTTGCTGGCCGAGGCGGCGCGTGGCCAGGATTGCATTTACCACCTGGCGGCGGCGGTCGGCGTGAAGTTGGTGGCCGACAATCCCGTGCGGACGATCGAGACGAACATCTACCCGACCGAGTCGCTGCTGCGTTTGGCCGCGCAGGGGAATCAACGGTTCTTCCTGGCGTCGACGAGCGAGGTGTACGGCAAGAATCCCAACGAGCGGTGGACCGAGGAAGAGGACCTGGTGTTCGGGGCGACGACGAAACCGCGCTGGGCTTACGGTTGCTCGAAGGCGATCGACGAATTTCTCGCGTTGGCGTACCACCGTTCGTATGGTTTGCCGGTAGTGATCGGACGGTTTTTCAACGTGGTCGGGCCGAGGCAGGTCGGGCACTATGGCATGGTGATTCCGCGCTTCGTCGACAAGGCGATGAAGGGGGAGCCGATCGTGGTGTACGACGACGGTCGGCAGGTACGCTGCTTCGCGCACGTGAACGACGTGGTCCGCGCGGTGGTGGAACTGACCAACCACTCGGAAGCGGCGGGCAAAGTGTTCAACATCGGGAGCGACCGCCCGGTGTCGATTCGCGAGTTGGCGGAGAAGGTCTCGGAGCGGGTCGGCGTGCCCACGCAATTGAAGTACGTACCGTACGGGGAAGCGTATGGCGCGGACTTCGAGGACGTGCGTCGTCGCGTTCCAGACCTGGGTCGGTTGGAGCGGATCTTAGGCTGGAAGCCGTCACGCGACTTGACGGAAATTCTCGACGACATCATCGCGGCCAAACGAGCCGAATAGTCCCGCCCATTTGGTACGGGTTCATTGCGGACGGGTTGATTGCGGACGGGTTGATTGCGGACGGGCCGATCAGGTTCGGGGCTCAACGGGGAGCGGGCGATTCATGGACGCGGCCTTGCCGTCACGGACGACATCCACGAGCGTCGTTTCGACCAGCGATGTCAGCGACCGGGACTTGTTGCGCCTGTCGCAGTCGCGGCCCCGCCCGATTTTGGGATGGTTGTCGAACGGTGCCGCGTTTCAGCCGCTGCTGGTGCCGGTGTTGGGCTTGCCTCTGTTGTTCGCCGGATTGTTCGGCGGCATGACGACCGAGGGGGCCGCGTGGACCTTGCAGTGGACCAGCGCCGTCTCCGCTGACACGGTCGAGGCGCGACTCGATCCGGCGGCCCGCCCGGACGCCGTCTGCCCCGTGCAACCGCCGCTAGTCGATTGGCTGGTGCGGGCCGTGGGCGACACGACGGGTTTGCCCGTGGACAGGCCGTTGCCGCCCCTGTTGATCGTGTGCGCATTCGCGATGATGTGGAGCGTCTGCGGTTTGGCGAAAGGGGTCGCCGGAGCGCCCGTGGGATTGATCGCGGCGGTGCTGGTGGCGGTCGACACCCGTTTTCCAGCCCTCGCGCGGAACACCTCGCCCGCGGCGGCGGCCCTGCTGGCGGCGGTGCTGGCACTGCGGTGGCTGATCGACCATCAACGCAAAGAGGGGGCGTGGGCGTCGTGGGCGCTGTTGGCGTCGGGGGTCTCGCTGGGGTTGACGGCCTTGATCAACGGCCCGCTGGCGATGGCGGTCGTCGCGGTGGCGGGAGTGGCGACCGGAGCAAGGCTGGCTACGGGTGGACGCGTAACGGCCCTCGCGGGGGCCGAACCGGTGGCCTCGACGGGCGCTGCTCGCATGGGTGAGGGAACACTTCCCTCCAGGCCGCATTGGTCCAGGACCGATTGGTGGAAGCCGTTCCGGGGGAAGGCGCTGCCGCTGGCGGGAAGTTTTTGCCTGTGGTGTCTGACGGGCTTCGCCGTCGCGGGTTGGTGGTGGCTGATGATGGCCGGTCGGCATGGCGCGGTGATGTGGACGGTCGATCCGTGGCTGGCCAACGGGTTGGCCGCCGCCGAGGACGTGGGCTGGCTGGGAAACGTCCCGCCGTCGGATCGCGTGCTGGGGGAACTCGGGGCCACGTGGCTGCCACTGGCGGTTCTGGGAATCGTGGCGCTGTCTCGGGGGTTCGACGATCGCAAGTTGACGGCTGTCGCGCGACCGTTCCTGTTGGTGTGGGCGACGGTGGGGGTCGGTCTTTGGCTGGCACTGTCGCGCGGGGACTGGCTGAGCGCGATGACGGCCGACGCATGGTTGTTGTTTGCGAGGATTCCGCTGGCCATCCTGGCGGCGATCGGACTGTGGCATGCATGCGAACGGCGGTTTCCGGACGCGCTCACGACGGCGGCGTTCGGCTCGGTGGCCGCCTTGGCGGCGATCAATGTGTTGGGGATTTGGAGAGGCCAGGACGGGCCGTGGGACGACGAAAGAATCGGGCGAATGATGGTGGGGGGGATGATCGCCGTGTGGTTGGCGGGCGCGATCGCGCGACGCTCGTTGACGGGGCATGAACGAGCACGCTGCCTTGTCTGGAGTCTGACATTGACGGTCGCGCTGGGATGTGGGGCGGCCGCCGCCGCGGCGGCGTTGTCGCGACCACCAGCGAACGACCGCGAATGGACCGCTTGGCGAACGCAGATCAACCGCATCGAAAACGCGGACCGGTGTATCCTGCTGTCGGCGGCAAAAGGGGGAGGGCGGATCGCGGAGCCCCCGCTGGAGCTTTTGGCTCACCTGAGGTGTCGGTGGCCGAACATTGAGGTCACGCGGACGCAGTCGTGGGCGACGGCCGCCTCGTTGGTGACACGCGGCGCGGCGGCCACCGAGCCGGCGACGACGATTATCGTAGCCTGCGGGCGAAACGGATTGGGTCAAATCCCCGGCACCGGGTTGAACCTCCGACCGTCCGGCCCGAGTTGTTACCCGCCGGGATGGGAGATCGCGACGTTCCTGGCGGGTGCTCCGTAAACGGCGGAAGATAGCTCGGTGGGATAGGCTTCCAGCCAGTCATTTCCTCTGCGTAAACCTCGAAAACTCGACAGGCTGGAAGCCTGTCCCACTCTGCACGTGTTTCGCCCGATTCGTATCGGGGTACTCGCCGAGTGGCCGTGTTTTGTCGGCGTGTCTTCGCGTCATGTCTCGTTGAATGTCGCGACGGCGAAGGTGAGTTTGGCCGGCAACCCGTCACCCGTCGGATTGCGGAAGAAGTCGCAACGTCCGAGCTCAAGGGGCGTGGGAAGCCGGTTGCGGGCCGAATTCGCGCATCTGTTGGCAAGGTCGGCAAAGTCGGCACGACGCGAGCGATCGTCGCATTGGGAACGGCAGTTTGCGCGCGGGCGGCAGGGCGTGCGTAGGCCGTTCGATTTGGACGAAGTCATCGCCGATTCGGAAGATTTTTCTTCAAAGGCTGCCGACCACGTATGTAAACTGCGGAGTGAAGTCACCTCGCCGGAGCAGTCGCGCTTCCACGGTGGATCGTTCGCCCCCGCCCCCGACAACCTTGCCTCGACGTTCGCATTCCGCCCCGGTGGACCGCGACGGGGCCGGTGTGTGGCAAAGGGGGAATGGAAACGGTCGTCGGGTTTCGAGACGAGACGAAGGTTCGGCGGACGGACGGCCCGCATCGGCATTTCGATGCGTGGTACGAGTCCGACGCGTGTGCCCCGTGACAACGGAGTTGCGTCCTATGGTTGGTTTGTCCCGCTCGATGGCTCGCCGGTTCGCACTGGCGATGGGTCTTTTGGCGACCTGCGGCGGCATCGCGAGTTCGGCGCGGGCGGGTGAGCCGTCGGCGCGGATCATTTCGTTCCAGAATCCCGGTGGCGACCTCGTGTACGCCCTGTCGCTCCAGGCGGGAAGCGTTCCCGCCGACGGCGCGGCGGTCGAGCACGTGGTGCTCGTCGACACCTCGGCCAGCCAAACCGGCGCGCACCGCAAGCAAGCGTTCGGCGTGCTGGATGGCTACCTGTCGGGCGTGAAGGCCGGGGACAGCGTGGCCCTGTACGCCGTCGATTCCGACGTGAAGGCCCTCTCGAAGGGGTTCGTCGCGATCGGCTCGAATGATTTGAAATCCGCAGTGGCGTCGCTCAAGCGCCGTATTCCGCTGGGGGCGGGCAAGCTGTTGCCGGCGTTGCAAACCGCCGTCAACGCGCCCCACCCCGAGCGTCGCCGAGTGGTGACGTACATCGGCGACGGCATGAGCACCGGTCAGTTGATCGATCCGGCCACGTTCAGGGCGTTCGTCGAAGACTGTCAGGACGAAAAGATCGTCATCTCGGCGTACGCGGTCGGCCCTCGGACCGACCTGGTGCTGCTCGGCATGCTGGCCCACCACACGGGGGGCTTGCTGATGGTGGACGACACCATCGACGACGGGAAGAAAAATGCGAAGTCGCTGGGGGCCGAACTGGCGTCGGCGCAAGAGCGTCCCGTGATGCACGTGCAAGGGCTGATTTCCAAGCCGGTGTTGCCGGGGCTGTTGCCGTCCCGCGTGCCGCCGTTGCGGTCGGACCGGACGACGGTCCTGTTGGGACGGGGTGAGTTGCCCGAGCAAACGACGGTCGAAGCGGTCGGATCGCTGGGAACGATGAAGCAAACGATCTCCTGGCGAGTGGACGCTCCCGAGGCGATGCCGATCAACGCGTTCCTGCTGGGACTGCGGAACATGGCGGAACGGGACCGCGGCTTGACGGTTCCGGTGGCGGGGGAAGACCTGCTGCTGTTGGCTCGCAACGAACACGAGAAGCACGTTTCGGGCTTGGTCGACGCCGCGAAGCTCGCGCTGGCGGCCAAGGATTTGACCGGAGCCGAGAAGCTGGGTTGGGCGGTGCGGGATGTCGACCCGACAAATACCGAAGCCAAAGCTTTGCTGCGTAACGCGGCGGTCGCTCGGACGGCCGGAACCGTCGTGAAGGCCGTGGTGGCCCAGGCGGATGCCGCTGCGGATGAACCGAAACCGGCCACGGAAGACGCCGCGCCCGCGGCGGAAGAGAAGCCCGCCGCCGAAGGAGCCGCTCCTGCGGAACCCGCGCCGGGTGAAGCAGCGACTGGTGAAGCCGCCCCGGCCGAAGCCGCTCCGGCAGCGACGGGGGCGATGCTGGACGATACGCCCGCTGCCGACGCCGGTGAAATGGCCGCCGAAGAGCCTGCGGGCGATCTGCTCGAACGGGAGAAGGAACTGCGGGCGTTGCGGGGCGAAGCGCTGAAGCGGGAAGTCAACGCGCTCATCGACGCGGTTCGTGCGGTGATGAACGAAGACCCGGAATCGGGTCTGACGGAAATCAAGCGGATGCTCAACACGGTCGAAGCGGCGCTCGATGTCGATCCTTCGATCCGTTCGGCGTTGCGGTCGCGCTTGGCGCGGGTGCGGGACGCGGTGGCATCGCGAGTCACGACCTTGGAAGAAGAGCGGATTCGCCGCGCCGAACGGGAAGCGGCCGTTCGTGCTCAAAAGAACCTTGTCGACCAGATCACGTTGCGGGAGCGGAAACTGGAGCAGTTCATCGACCGGGTCCGGTCGCTGATCGACGAAGGCTTCATCGGCAACGAAGCGGCGTTCGAGGAAGCGGAGTCCGTCGCCCGTGCGGCGTTTGAATTGGCTCCTTACAGCGGCGTGACCGCCGCAGCGATCTTCGACGCGGAAGCGGCAGGTCAGTTGGACAAGGCGCAACGCCTGCGGTACCTCCGCGCCGACAAATTCCTGGAAACGTTGCATCAGGTGGAACTGTCGCACGTCCCGTTCCCGGACGAACCCCCGGTGCTGTGGCCGGCGGCGGAAGTGTGGCAAGCGCTCACTAAGCGTCGGAAGAAGTGGGCGTCGGTCGACCTGAAGCGATACGACAAGAAGGAAGAAGCGATTCGGGCGATGCTGGACGAACCGGTGGAGTGCGACTTCACCGACATTCCGTTGCGCGAAGCGGTCGAAAGCCTCGGCCAACAACTGCGAGGCAAATCGGCGCGTCCGGGGGACGAGGAAAATCAGGACTACTCGCCCGAAGAGCTCCGCCGGATGCAGGAAGAGCTGCGTCAAGGGATCAACATTTGGTTCGACGAAAAGGCGATCAGCGACGACGGCTCGGTGTCGCTGGATGACCCGGTGACGTTGAAGTTGTCGGGCGTGTCGTTCCGGACGGTGTTGAAGTTGTTGTTGACCCCGCGGCAATTGACGTGGTTGATCGAGGATCAGGTCCTCAAGATCACCACGCAAACGGAATCCGACGCCAAGCTGCAAACCCGCGTGTACCCGGTGGGTGACCTTGTCATCCCGATCGTCACACCGACGGCGGGCGGACTGGGCCAAGGCCAAGGGGGCGTGGGGGGTATCGGCGGCGGCGGCGGCTTGGGTGGCAACCAACAATTCGGTGGCAACCAGGGTGGCGGCGGGATCGGTGGTGGCGGTGGCGCTGGATTCTTCCAGGTGGCCGACGACGCGCCGAAGGCGTTCGACAACAAGGCGGTGGAAGCACGGAAAAAAAAACTGCCGGAGGCCAAATAGCCCAGCCCGCGCCGTCCACCCCGCCCGCCAAGGGCGAGGGAGTGTCGGCACGGAAGGTTGAAGCCCCCAAGGCTGACAAGTCTTCCACGGACAAGAAACCCTCGACGCGGACCGGAGCGACAGCGCCACGGTCCGCGTCGTCGTTTGATGGCACCGGGAAAGGGGACGCCGCCGGTGCGGACGACGATAAGGTCGAGCGCGAGCCGATTCCCTTGCCTCCCCCCGGCACCGCGCCGGGCGAGACGTGGACGGACTACTTCGCCGGTCATCGACCATCCGCCGCGCGCATTCGCGAAGCCACCCTCAAACTGCACGAACGCAAGGATCACGAGCAGGTCATCGCGCTAATCGAGGCGGCGCTCGTCTCCGGTCACGCCCAGCCGTGGATGTACGAGGTGTTGGCGCTCACGATGGAGGTGGCGGGGCGACCGCGTGAGGATGTCGAGCGCGTGCTCTTGTCCAACGTGGACTTCTCGGCGCTGAACATTTCCAACACGCTGTATTCGGCGGCGATGTTGACCCGCTTCGGGCGCACGGCGCGGGCGCTGGAGCTGTACCGCCAGGCGGCGGACCTCGACCGCACTCGCGCGGAGCCGTACGTGTTGGCCCTCAAGCTCGCGGACGAGGCGGGGAGCGCGGCGGACATCACGTGGGCGGCGGCCGGCGTGCTGGCTTATGTGTGGACGCCTGACTGGGAACAGCGACACCGCGACGCGGAGAGCCTGGCGAAAACGTGGGAAGCCAAACTGCGTGGCGAGAAGCGGATCAAAGAGGCGGACGAGTTGGCGGCTCGGGTCGCGGCGGCGCGGGTGCGGGACCTCGACGTGGAACTTTCGTGGAGCGGTGCGGGGGACCTCGACCTGTTCGTGGAGGAACCGCGCGGAGGGGAGTGCGGTTTCGACCGGCGGCGATCCGCCGGCGGAGGCATTTTCGTCCACGATGGCCTGGGACCGGACCAGAAGAACACCTGGGAGCGCTACGTTTGTCCGCGCGGTTTCTCGGGCGATTACCGGATCAAGGTTCGCCACGCATCGGGGGAGATCGTCGGAAAGCGCGCGGTGCTGAAGATCACGCGGCAGACGGCCGGCCAACCGCCGGTCGTGGAACGGATCCCCATCCCCCTGGACGCGCGCGAGCGGACGGTGCGGTTGACGCTGACAAACGGTCGCCTCACCGAACCCGCGCCACTGCCCGCAGCGGACGCAAAACCAGCCGAGAAGCAAGGTCGGCTCGACCAATGGAAGCGCGACGTGGTGGCGGCGCGCCAGCAACGGGTGTTGGGACAAGTGTTGGGGGGGGCGGGTGGCGCCGGTGGAGGAGGGCAGGCCGCCGGTGGAGGAGGGCAGGCCGCCGGTGGCGGGGCTGGTGGCATCGGGGCGGGCAGCGTCGGGTCGATTCTGTCGACGGGGGCGGCCTACCAGCCCGTGGTGACAGTGCTGTCGGAAGGGGTCACGCTTTCGGCCCAGGCGCTGGTGTCGGCGGATCGTCGGTATGTGAGGCTTACGCTCGCGCCAGCCTTCACCGCGCTGACGGACGTGATGACGTTCAGCTTCTTCAGTTCCGGCGCGGGTGGCGGTGGAACGGCGAACAGCAACGGTGCGGGCAACCGCCAGTGAGCGACGGCCGGCGCGGGGCTGGACGATGCCGAGTCAGCCGCGACCGGGCGGGGTTGCGGAACGTATGCATGCGACGCGACATGAATCTCAAGGACATCGAGACTTTCGGGGAGTGCGACGACGATGGCGAAGAAGGTTGCGAAGCAGGTGGTCCGGACCGGTGGCTCGGGGGAAAAGGGCGCAGCGGGACCGCGGCGGTACTGGTTGTTGAAGTCGGAGCCGAACTGTTATTCGATCGACGATTTCGCCCGGGACAAGGTGACGTTTTGGGACGGGGTGCGGAACTATCAAGCGCGCAACATGTTGCGTGACGAAATGCGTGTGGGGGATGGGGCGCTGTTCTATCACAGCAGCACCGATCCGCTGGCGATCGTGGGACTGGCCGAGATCGTCCGGGCGGGGTATCCGGATCACACGCAGTTCGACCCTTCCGCCGACCACTACGACGCGGACAGCCCGGTCGATGATCCCCGCTGGTTCATGGTGGATGTCAAACTGACGAGACGCCTGCCGCGACCGGTGACGCGGGCCGAGTTGCAGGAGGACAAGCGGTTGGCCGGGATGGTGCTGTTGCAGCGCGGCAGCCGGCTGTCGGTGCAACCGGTGACGGAAGCGGAGTGGAACGTCGTGATGGAGTTGGCGGGACGGGGGGCGTGATGGTCAATTCAGCGGACGCCGTCTGACGAGTGACGCAGTCACAGGAGGCGCCTCCGCGTCGCTCAACCGCGAGACTGCGGCAACGACTCGTTTCCGCGTCACCACATCATCGGCCCTCGTGGTGCTCCGCAAACCAGACGCCCAAAGCGGCGTCCGGACCACCGGTCGACCCGACACTGTCGCAAGGATGACTCTCCATGATTGAGACGGCAGTCTTCGACACAAAACCGTATGACCGGGAGTATCTGTCCAGGGCCGAAGGGCAGGAACGTATCGCCTGGCGGTTCCACGAATTTCGACTGAGCGTCGAAACCGCCGCGGCCGCACAGGGAGCCCGGGCAGTCTGCCTGTTCGTCAACGATCATGCGGATCGAGCCTGCCTCCAGATTCTGGCGAACCTCGGTATCCGGCTGATTGCGCTCCGCTGCGCGGGATACAACAACGTCGATCTGGCGGCGGCACGCGAACTCGGCCTGACGGTTGTCCGCGTTCCCGCCTATTCGCCCCACGCTGTCGCCGAGCACACGGTGGGAATACTGCTGACGCTGAATCGCAAGATTCACCGCGCCTATAACCGCGTCCGCGAACTGAACTTCTCTCTCAATGGCCTGGTCGGTTTTGACATCCGGGGCAAAACCGTCGGGATCGTGGGGACAGGGCGGATCGGCCGGATCGCGGCCCAGATCTTTCGCGGTTTCGAGGCGGATGTCATCGCCTACGATCCTTTCCCCATGCACGACTGGGCTCACGCCCACGGCGTGCGCTATGCCGAATTTGATGCGGTGCTCGCGGCCAGCGACATTCTGACCCTCCATGTGCCGCTCCTGCCGGAGACCGCCCACCTGCTGAATGCCCAGACGATCAGCCGGACCAAGCGTGGCGTGTTCATCCTCAATACCAGCCGCGGCAAGCTGATTGACACCACCGCTCTGATTGCCGCCCTGAAATCGGGGCAAGTCGGCGGTGTGGCCCTGGATGTCTATGAGGAAGAGGAAGGCATCTTTTTTCAGGACCTTTCCGGGAAGGTCCTGATGGATGACGAACTGACGCATCTGCTGATGTTTCCCAATGTCCTGATCACCTCTCACCAGGCATTCCTGACGCACGAAGCGCTGACTGTGATCGCCCAGGTCACGACACGGAACATCACCACGCTCGAAACCGGCGAGTCACTGCTTGAAGAGACAGCCCTGTGATCGCACAAGGAGTTCGTTTGTTGGTTTTGGTTTTCAGGACATGGCGGGAAACGCTCACGCTTGACGGGTCCTCGGCGGAGTCCCCCACCCGCGAGAACAAGTCCCGAGCTGCCATCAGGTCTCGCACGCTGCACCAAAGACTCACCCCAGGTCGCTGAACTTCGTGCCTCATTCGACAGGAGGCCCAACCGCGGGTCTTCACTCTTCGGTGAGGAATCGCGCCACCTCGAGGGGATTCTCCGGTGCGTGGAGTTCGTTCACGATGGCAAATTCGTGGCGAACCCCCAGGCGGTCGAGGAAGCCTGTCAAGAGTTCGGCGGGGGGCGTAGGGTCGATCACACGCACGCGCACACCGGGTTGAGTCCAGACCGTATTGGCCCATTCCGCGCCGCGCATCGCGACGATGCGACGTGCTTGGCTGTATGTGGCCATCTGACAGCCGAGGCTGTGACGGCCCGCCTCGTACACAAGATGCGGGATGCCCAGACGGGTCAATTGTGCGGACACTTCCGGCCAGTTGGTGATTCCTCGGCGGCCGGTTCCGTAGCCGGAAATCTCCGCGGTTCCCTGGGTGTAGTAGTCGTGGGACGCACAGCGCTGGATCAGGAGATTTTCCGAGCGGGCGCAGTCGCTTTGGGGGCAGGGGGAGTTCTTCCAGGCGGAGAGCATGAGTTCCGCCGCCTTGCGAACGTCCGCGGTGCGGTCCCACCCGTGGTCCCAGGCTTCGACGTAGAAGGGATCTGTGATTTCGCGCGGAGCCACGACCTCGAAATGGAAATCCAGCCTTTTCAGTGTTTCCGCCAGGATCGGGGTCATCAGCGGACCGCAATCGAGGACGAGAAACCTGTCCCGTCGGAGGGTGGTTTGCGCGTGGACCAGCGGCAACAAGTAACCGATCAGAAAATGGAAATAGTGCTCGCGCGAGCCTCCGCAAGTCGGCGTCGACGTACCTGTGAACGTGTCGTTGCGAACATAGGTCGTCAACATGGCTGTCCTTTGTCGCCATGAACCAGCGACCACGCCAATCGCAGTTCCAGGGATGTGCACAGCGGCGTTGCCACGAGGTCCGAGACCTCGGCTTCCGTCAACCATTGGACAGCATCCGGCGACGGCTCATCCAGCGCCCGTGCAGACTCCGACTCGCGCAGTTCGATGAAAATCCGGTAGTGCCAGAAACGGCCTCCCTCCGCCGAGGTCGCCAGCCGCCTGACGACGCGGCTGGAAGAAGTTGCGACGGCGGGAAACCACAATTGCCGGCCAAGCAGGCCGGGCTGGGTCAGACGTTCGACCGCGAACAGCCGTTCGCCGGCGCGGCGAATGAACATCAGGCTGATGGTCATGGGTTTGGCCGGTACGAGCAGCGGCTGAACCCAGGAAGCGACCTCGCGGGTGGGCGTGTCGGTACGAAAATACGCGATGGCCGTGCCCTGGGCATCGACCATTCCGGGGTCGAGCGGCAATCGCCGGAGCGGGGCGACCTCCGCGGCGGGAACCTGGTTCGGAGGATGCACCGCACCCTGGCGCCGCGGGTGGAACAGGGGCGATAGACAGACCCGCAGGTCGTTGGTGATCAAGTCGTCCGCCAGCAACAGTTGGCGGAGGGTGGTCAGGGCGACCCAGACATATCCGTCCGGCGCCACGGGCGCGGCATCCAGCCTGACGATCAGAAACCGCTTGGTCTTTTGCGCGTAGTAATTGCCCCAGTCGTGATCATCGCCGTCGTGGATCACCGTGCCAAAATCGGTCGGGTTCGACGCGACCTCAAGGAACGGTGTCGCTTTTCCGCCATGCTTTCGCAGGTAATTGCTGGGGGTCGACTGGATGGTGGCCGTCAGATTGGTCAAGCCGATCAACCCCGGCTCCGTGCGAATGCCGAGCAGTGCGGCCGGCACGCCGTGGATCTCGGCGACCAGCAGCATGACGAGCGCGCGCTGTTTCTGCTCCATCAGGAATTGCGTGCGGCCAGGCTCGGTGGCATACAGGCCAATACGGAAATAGTCGGTTCGGCTGTTCCGCAGGCAGTCGTCTTCGACGACCCAATCCGGCAGGCCATCGCGGGCGGGCACGACGGTCGTTCGCGACGAGTAGTCGTCGCAGAAAAGACGCAAGCACGGCTCGCTGGTCAGCGGAGGGTCGGTCATGAAGCGGTCGGGGTTGAGGTGTTGAGGGCATCAAAGGTGTCAGAAACGTATGGCTTGTAGACCAGACGCCCGAAACGGCAACTGGGCCACCAGCCACGGACGAACTAACACTACTCGCTCTTGACCCAGACAGCGCATTGGGCGGTTCGATCAAAAAATCACAGCAGACGTTGGTACTGCCCAACGCTGATCGCGGGCAAGAGTCTGCCATCGATTCTCCCCCCTCTCTCAAAAATCATCGCCCCCACATTGCTCCGAACCCCTGATATCGCACGCAGCGCCCTAGCCATCCGAGCAAAGCGTCACCATGAGGAATTGGCTAATATCTCCAGATAAGCCCCGAAACGGTCAACTGGATCGATACATTGGTTTGCCGTGTTTCGAGCGAGCCGAAAACACTTTGACCTAGCCATCGCCTTCGCAAGATCTGAAAGCACCATGGAACGCCGATTCACATCTAGAATCGTCTCAGCCGTCTTCAACGCTTCTCTAAAAACACGTGCTGCAGAACCGGAGTCTCCAACCTCGACCATTGACCCCGCCAATATCGCCAGCGCCTCGCATCGAGTGTCCTCAAGATCAATCCTTCGAACAGCCTCAAGCGCTGATCCTGACTGTTTTGCGAGAACGAACTTTTTCAGCACTTTCTCGCGATTTGACAATGTCAGCCAATCAAGACGACACAACGAGAGGGCCTTGACCGCGTCTGAAGGACGATTCATGGAAATATGTGCAATCGCCTCGGTTACAGCACGGTCCGAGACATACGCCTCGTCCCGTACTTCTCGAACCTCGATCAACGCCGACTCAGCATCACCAGCTTGACAAAGTCCGTCAGCAAGACCGCAGTAACCTAGGGACTTAAACGGCTCCTTCAGCAGAGAAACGGCGCCCCGGACCTCCTCACCCTTCCCCAACACAGTTGCGTGCAACGCAACGCGGTAAACGGCGCTCCTGCGCGGAGACAAACCCCTTAAATAGCGCGAATCACGCATGCTCCACAGAAACGTATCGACATGCTCTGCATAATTGAAAGCGGAGCGACACTCGCAGAACCGAGCTCCATACTCCGCGACGTACAAAGCGCTATCAATATCAGTAAAATTCATCCGACTTAAGTGCGTCATTCTCAATGCACCAGAGTCGAGACTCTCCTGAAAGACCTTCTTCATTCTGTCAAAACCCCGGCATCCTTCTAAATCTCCGCACTCTTCTGAAAAGATCCGAAGCAGGGAAAGAATCCTTGCTGCACGGAAATGCGAGTCCTCGTTAACTTTATTGTTCCAAATCAAGATGACTTCGGCACACGATCGGTCAACCTCTTCATACCTCTTGGCGCGGCAGAAATGCTTCGCCACCCTCAACAAGGCGCGGAATCTAGCACTATCCGACTGCAGCAGGCATGCCGAAGCATATGCAGTGTCGACATATCCACGCTGAAGGGACAACTCAACAATCCTTTCCAAGCACATATCCCTTTTACCGTCCGGATCACGGCTATTGCCTATCACCCAGTTCTCCACAAACGATAGCGCCTCAACTACCTGAACCTCATCAAGAAGGGAATGAACCTTGCGACTGGCCATTTCATCGGGATCCGAGGACGGCATTCTTCTTGCCAACACCTCCTGAGCACGCTTCAAATTTCCGGTTCGACGAAGTGCATCCGCGATCAACTCGAACCCTCGGTCTCGTCCTTCATCGATCGCAATTAAAGCAGCGAGAGATTCCGCTTGCGCCCACTCTGCTCCCGCATCTCCCTTGCCTGTTGCGTGAGCTATTTCTGCCTTTGCTACTTTCGCAACGACAGGCAACATCCGACTATCCATGACCTTGGCAACGTCTCGGACCGCTTCCTCCCGCCCCGCTGCGACGAGGGCCTTTACCCACTCCCCCGCCATGTCCTCAGCAAGATTAGTTCCTTGCACCTCTCCAATCTGTACATCTGCGACGACTCGCGCAAATTGATACGCGTCTGTCAGGGTCCACGCTACGTAGATCCCATAGGGCAACGCGAACAACAGCAGGACTATCACTGCTTTCGAAACGTACCGCCAGAGCGTCCTTCGCAGCATCAACTTTGAATCAGGACTGCGGGCATAGCGCCTTAGGCGAAGCGCCTCCAAAAACGGAACTGGGTCTGACAGCCAATAACGAAATACTCCTCGCATCAATCCAGATGGAACCCCCATTTCGCCGACACGCCTCGTGTAGCTCAGCCAAAATGCGAGCCGTTCTTCGGCATTTCGAGATCGCTGCAACACCGGATCCGGCACCTCGGAGAGAACCTGCTCCCAATGCGAATGAAGCAATTCATATCGATGACCCCCTGAGCCAAGACTCGCAATGCCAGAATCCTCTGGTGGAAGCTTTTTGACCAAGTATTTATCAGAAAGCGCATCCAACGCGCTTTCAACCTGCTTCGTGGACATCGCAAGGCGACTTGCAACAACACCCGCACTCGCCGCACACTCCGTGCGCAACAATAAAACTAGCTCCCCAAGAATGCTCATCACCTGAGTTCCAGGAACTCCCGTTTTATACGATACATACTTCCTGACGTGCTCCATGTACGCCTTTAGTATGCCTATTTTTCCACCGAGTCGCCGAACCGTTCCGGGGGCGATACTGGGAATCCCCCAGGATTCAATCATCATCCCAATCGTCTGCAGTTCAACTGGGAGGACTGACTTTTCGTCTTCTCTTGACCGCCGAGTGTCGACTGGGGCACGAAGCAAGGCTACCACCAGTTCTTCTGCAAAATCATCGGCTGCTTGCTTCTGAACTGGGTTGTCACGATGAAGTGGCTTAAGCAACTCGCCAAGAACATTTTTTGCTTGGTAGTCGCGGAACGGGCAGAGCAAGTGGCGACTTTTCGGATCAAAGACCGTCAGGTCAGGATCTGCGCTGAGGCAGAACTGATTCAGTAGGTCAGTGAAATCGGATCGGATGCTGATGAGTAATCGGATTTTCCCCTGCTCAACGAGTTGTCGGAGACATTCCGCAAGATGGTTTCGGATCTTGTCCGGAACCGTGAGAAATAACTCCTCGAACTGGTCTAAGCACAGGACAATCCTTCGATTTTGGTCCCCATCTGATGCCATTTGCGGCTCGGCTTACGCATCGTTAATTGCCTTGACGAGCGCTGCCCTGCCCACCTGCTTATCTCTTGGCTGATAAAAAACATCCCGGACTGCTGCGGAGAGTCTTCCGAAAGGGTCTTTGGAAACGCCGCAGATAATTACTCGAAATTTGTGCTTCAGTTCCGGAAGGAGTGCGGCTGCTAAAAGTGACGACTTGCCGCAACCGGATTCCCCCTCCAAGATTAAGAAAGGGGTGGCTTCGATTCGCCGGAGGCACTCATGAATGTCCGCCTGACGACTTGGCAGTCGGCCTTGATCAGCAGCGCAGAATGGCTCGGGTCCACGAAAGATTCGCGGAATATCCTTTGGCAACTCGGCCGGGGGGAAAAGGAAGAAAAGGATTCGGTGAATCAAGACTTGAGTCTTCGGATGGTGAATTACGATCAGACTCAGGAGAATTCCCCCAAAGAAGACCCACATATTGAAAGATGAGCTTCTGTCAAAAATGGGTGGTGGGAATCCGAATATCTTCGCCAGCGCCTCATATGCACTGAGGACTACCGTTACGATCGTTCCGAGTGGTTTCCAGTAGTGATCAACCCACTCGCTGAGTCGGTGATTGGATTTCTCGGACATGGCAATTGTTTCCCGTGCGCGTGTTCTTTTCGAGACGAAATCCGAGTAACTCAAACTACCTTGAGAATGGAGCAAAAATGCACCAAGCCGCGTGCTGAAGGCGCTTCAGTTTTCTTCGGCTGGCGGCTCAGTTGGCGTCTCCGTTCACGTTAATGTTCGTCGAATATAGGGATTTCGGTACGACTCGAATAGTTCACTCGAGCTCATCCCCTCATTCGGATGCCTTGGGCAGCAGGGGGCCGCCGCGGAGTTGGTTGAGCAGGCGCGTCACGGCGGATTGTCGCTGGTTGGCGCTTCCGCTGGGGCGATAGTCGAACTCGCGGCGCAGGCCCTCCTTCACGTACAGGAACGCCAGTTCCCGCACGGCGATGTTGTCGTGCCGTAGCCATTCGACCAGTTGCCGCGACGTGTCGGGGTCGCGGAAGTGCTTCTCGCCGTAGCCCCACAGCAAACGGTAGATGGTGTCGGCGTCGGCGGGGGTGAACCGTCGCGTCAGGTGCGTGCGGAGTTCGGCCCGGTGCTCTTCGGTTTCCGGCAGCCACGCCCGCAGCGCGGCAATCGCCGAGCGACGCGATTCGTCGTGCTCGGTCCGTTGCAGGATGTCGACCAATAACTCGATCGCCTGAATCTGCGCGAGGCAATCCACCGCCAACCGCGAGACCAGGAACCGCTTGTCTTCGACGGCCCCGGTGATGGTTTGCTCGACGGGGATCGTGCGGTCGTAGAACTTGTCTTCCATCAGCTTGGCGTAGTTCCGTGCGGCTCCCGAGTTGGGGTCACCCATCAGCCACGCCGGGGCGGTGTCGAGCAAACCCGGTTCGGCAGAGTCGGCCCTGTCGTGCGACCCGAACGACAGCCCGGGGGTGAGGGACAGCCACGCGGGATTGTCGAGCGTGACCGGCTTTCCGGCATCCCCCGACACCCGGACCGCGCCGCGCACCAAAGCGAGCGCGACTTTGAACGTGCCCCCCTCGACGACCTCCTCGAAGTCGCGCGGTTCACGCGGACGCATCGCCACGACGATCTGCGTGTCGGGAGCGAGGAATTCGAGCTTCCAGAGGCGATCGCGAACCTGCAGGGCCTGGGCCGTCGGCGCGCCGGGGCGCGGGCCGGCCAACACGGAGATTTGAAAGCGACCGCGAACCAGCGCCCATCCGTGCGTGGCTGCCGGATTGAGACCCAAGCGGATCAACGTTGTGCCAGCGGGAACGAACAGTTTTTCGTCGGGGCCGCCAACGTCGAAATGGCCGTCGAACGGCTCGGGGACGGCAAAGACATCCCCCGCGTGCAAGGCCTGGTTTCGGGGCAACACGTTCCAGATGTTGTTGCGCGCGTCATAAAGGGCCGCGATGCCGGTGGCGGACGTGTACTTGACGACCGGTGGGGCCGGCATGTCGACCACCGGTTCCGGTTCTTCGACCGGGACAGGGGCCGAGACGGGAACCGGGACCGGCCGGGGTTTGACCGGCGCGGCGGGGGTCGCCGAGGCGACGGACGTGGTGGAACCTTCGTCCGATGCGGAACCTGCGGCGTCGGTCGCTGGAACCGGGGCAACGGGGCGGTCGCGGAGGTCGACCTCGTCGACGGGGATCGGTCGCGCGGGAGTGGCCGACGCGACGGGATTGCCCGAAGGGGGGAGCGGTTCTTCGGTTCCCAAGCTGACTTCGACGGGACTGTTCCGGGGGACTTCCCCGGCCGGCGCTGGCCGCTTGCCTGCGGCGGCCACCGACTGAGGGGGAGGGGGGACCACGGCCGACGACTTGTTGGCGGATTCGCCGGGGTTGGCCGCGATTTTCTCGTGCGCCGAGGCCGCCGAATCGTGGTGAGGATGCTCATCGGCGGGGCCGCCTGGAGCATGAGCGGGTTCCGCTTCCGGCGACACGTCGGCCACCAAGGGCACATCCCCGCCGTCACCCCGCTCGGCCGCCAAATTGGCGAGGCTGCCGGGGGATTTTTTCGGGGCGATGGGGGGATCGACGTAGATCAGACCCGCCCACAACAGCGCCACCAAAGCCAAGGCACCGTACGGCCACCAATCCTTCCAGGTGCGGCGGTCGCGGAGGTACTCGGGCATGGCGCCGTCGCGGAAATCGTCCGAGAGGGACGAAACCTCGACAGGCCCGCGCGGCATGACACCGCTTTGCAGCACGCTGCGGGAGGAACCGCTCGACCCGGCCACCGGTTGAATCGCGGCGGAAGGCCGCTCCGACACCGCCACGGACGGGGTATCGGCGGGGATTTCCAGGCGCGTCGCCCCGGCCCCCAAGGCGTACATGCGCTCCCGCTTGGTCATCGGGATGTCGACCGGTTCCCCCAGCACGAGCGTCAGAATCTGATGGCAGGCAGCGACTTCCGCCAAATGCAGGTCGGATTCGAGACAGACGCGTTCGATGTCGGCGACGGCGTCCGGACCGAGCGTATTGTCGAGATATTCGGCGACCTGATTTTCGTCCAGGCCGACGGAGGTTCCTTCGGAACCGGGCGCCCCCAACCGACGGCGACGGAGCACCTCGCGAATCCGATTGACCAGCGAGGTGGCTACGCTGCTTTCGGCGATTTTCTCGCCGAGTTCTTTCGCCTGGGCCGGTTCGAGCACGTCGTCGAGGTAGGCCAACAAGGTTCGGAGGGTGAGTCGCATGGCCGTTGCATCCGTCAAAAGAGCCGCCAATAAGGCGGCATGGACCGAGAGTCCGCAGGGGCAGGTGGGGCGTCCGCTTGGCGAAACGCCATTCCCGCTGATGGATTAGTGGGGCTGGCGACGACAAATCCGTACAGGATTTTTCGAGCACACACAGATTTCGACGCAAGGCGTTATTGGCCAATCCGTTACAACTCATCTTGGCACGCCAGACGCAATGCAGGCGGAAACGGGAGACGAAAATCGCATGTCACCCTTATTCCCAAAGGCATTACCGGAATCGCCTTGGGTCACGCGAACGATGGAGCGATTCAGCAAGTTCCCGGAACTCGTACGAAGGGGATGAAGGATTGTGTTGCGGTTCAGCACGAGGCCGTCCCGACGGCAGCCTTCGTCAAACCGACACAATTGGCGATCAGCCACCAGCAACACAGGGTTTTTACTAGAGCAAAAACCCTGAAGTGGTCGATTCCACCAGCGGGGCAGATTCGTGAACTAGAGTCAACACATCGCCGGTATTTGATGGGCACGGGAATCCCGTCGTCGGGGCTCCGAGTCTGTCGATCAATCCGGCCTTCACCTGTCGCGTGGTCCGTCGACGGGACGTCGGACGGTGCGGGATCGCCCCGTTCCGTCACGAGTCGTTGTTGCGAAGTGTTCAACGATTCGTACGGCGGCTGCTCCGCCGAGTACGACAGAGCGCACTCCCATGGTCGCCACTCTCAATGCACCGAATCGGAATTCCGCGGAAAAAACCGCGCACGAATTCCACAGCGTGCATGCGTCGAGCCTGCGGTTGGGAACGACACTTCGCGTTCCGATTTACGACGAAAACGACATCCTGTTGCTGGCGCGGGGACAAACGATCACCCCCGTGTTCATGGACAAGTTGCGTGCGCGGCGGGTCTCGACGGTGAAGGTACACCAGTCGGAGTTGGCGCGGGTGTTCGCGGGAAGCCCGCAAGGGACGGCGAAGGAAGTGCCCTTGGGGCACGGGGGCGCGTATTGCCCGGCAGAGAGTGCAGCGTCGGTGGCGCTCGACACACTCGTGAAAAAAGGGGGCTACCTGGGGCTGCCGCCACAAGGGGAGGCGCTGTCGAAGACCGTCGCGCAACACGGGAAGAGCGCCTATAGCGAAGCGGACTTCGACACGTTCGTCGCCAACCAGGAACAGGCGATGCAGCAGGTCGAAGACGTGTACACCGCGCTCGTGGAGGGACGAGGCTTCGACGCCGACACCCTGAATTTGGTGGCCGACGAAGCACTGGACGACCTCACCAAGGACTGCGACCTGTTCGCCTGCCTGGGGGCGAATCCGCACTCGGACCGCTATCCCGTGCGGCACAGCATGCACGTGTCGATGCTGTCGGTCGCGCTGGGGACAAGACTTGGATTGGACCGGCAGACTCTGAAAGAACTGTCGATGGGTTGCCTGATCCACGACGCGGGGATGCTGCGAATCGACGAAGACCTGTACGCGTCCGCGGCGCCACTGAACCGAGTCGAGTTCCTGGAGATCACGAAGCATCCGGTCGTCGTGTTCGACATGATGCAAAAGATGGAAAAGGTCACGAACCGGGCGGCGTTCGTGGCGTATCAGATCCACGAGCGAAGCAACGGCGAGGGTTATCCCCGCAAACGACGCAGCCCGCAGATTCACTTCCTTTCCAAGGTGGCTGGAGTCGCGGACGCCTACATCGCATTGGTATCCCCCCGCCCGCACCGACCGGGAATGCTCCCCTACAAGGCCATGGAGCGGATGCTGAAGAACGTCCAGGAGGGACTGTTCGATCCGCTGGCGTTCCGGGCTTTGCTGAACACCGTGTCGCTGTTCCCGATCGGCAGCTTTGTGGAGCTGAGCGACGGGCGGGTGGGCAAGGTGATTCGTTCGAACGGGGAGGCGTATCACCGCCCGATCGTCACGGCGTGGAAGAAGGGGCAGATTCACCTGCTGCCGGACGTGGTCGACTTGAAGGAAGAGGTCGACGTGAAAATCGTGCGGACGATCGCGAACCTGCAAGAGTTCGCGACCAAGGAAGAAGAACTTCCGGACTGGGATTGAGCTTCCCTCGGTTGGGTTGATCCGGTAGGTCGTTGCCTCAGTCCCTGAGGTCGTACGACGTGTGGAAACGGCGTGCGGACGAGGACTTTTCTCCCGCACTTGCTAACACACGGGCCACGCCGTCGGTAACCTGCACGCATCAGCGCCCTCTTTCGCGTGGGGCGCCTTCCTCTCCCGATGTGCAGGTGCGTTCATGCCCACTCGTCGCGCGTTTCTGGAGCAATCGGTTTCGGCGGGGCTCACGGCCAGTGCGCTGGCCAGCGCCGCCGCTTATGGGGCCGAGGCCAAGTCGGCCAACGATCGCTTGACGGTGGCGGTGATCGGTCCGGGGGGGATGGGGTCCAACCACTTGGCGCTGCTCACGGCGCGGAAGGACGTGCGCGTCGCGTATGTGTGCGACGTGGATGCGACCCGCTTGGCGGCGGCGGCGAAGAAGGTCGAGCAATCGGACCACGGCGCGCCGAAGGCGGTGGGAGACCTGCGCAAGGTGCTGGAAGACCAATCGGTCGACGCGGTGTGGATCGCCACGCCCGACCATTGGCACGCGCCGGCGGCGATTATAGCGCTGGATGCTGGCAAGCACGTGTACGTCGAAAAGCCCTGTGCGCACAACGTGCGGGAAGGGCGGCTGTTGGTCGAAGCGGCGCGGCGCAATGGCCGCGTGTGTCAGGTGGGGACGCAAGCCCGCAGCACGCCGCATGTCGCGGCGGCGATCAAACTGCTGCGCGAGGGGATCATCGGCGACGTGCTGGTCGCCAAGGCGTGGAACAGCCAACTGCGCGGCAACATCGGCAAGCAAAAAACCGCTGATCCCCCGACTTCGCTCGACTTCGACCTGTGGCTGGGGCCGGCCCCGAAGCGGGCGTATCAGTCCAACCTGCTGCATGCGGTGTGGCGGTTCTGGAACGACTTCGGCGTGGGGGACATCGGGAACGACGGCGTGCACGAGATCGACGTGGCCCGCTGGGGACTGGGGGTGACCACGCAGCCGTCGTCCGTGGCGGCGATGGGGAGCAAGTACTTCCACGACGACGATCAGGAGTTTCCCGACAACCAGTACTGCACGTTCGAGTGGCCGGGGGACGGCCAGCCCGGGTCGAAGCGGATGCTGGTGTACGAACAACGGGATTGGTCGCCGTACGTTCAGGAAGGTTACGAGAACGGCAACGCGTTTTACGGAACCAAGGGGATGATGATCCTCGCCAAGGGGTTCGGCTTCCAGGTGTTCGGACCGCGCAACAAGCCGATCTCGGAGGGGAAGGGGGGTGCGGACCTGCCAGCCCACCATCAGAACTTCCTCGACTGCGTGCGAACCGGTTCGCGTCCCAATGCGGATGTCGAGGAGGGGCACCTGTCGGCGTCGCTGGCGCACCTTGGCAACATTGCCTGCCGGACGGGGGGGGCGTTCCAGTTCGACACGGCCAAGGAGCGGATCGTGGGGAACGACGCAGCGGACAAACTGCTGACGCGAACCTACCGGGAAGGGCACTGGGCGGTGCCGAAGGGGGTGTGAGTTTCCGGTCGGTTTTTTGACTCTCGCAGAGGCGCGGAGACGCAGAGGATTTGTCTTTCTCCGCGTCTCTGCGCCTGTGCGTGAGAATCCTTTCCGTTCGATCTGTGGGTGGATGGCCGTTGGCGAGGGATCACGCGATTGCGAACGGATCGTGCGTGTCGCGGCCAATCAAGGGACCGCGTCGAGGGTGTCGAGCAGGAGCACGATTTCGGCGTATTGGGTGTAATGCAACTCCGGATCGTCGGCGAGGGACCGGTCGCGACTCCCCGCGACAATCGCCTGCAACGTGCGGATGAACGGTAACATGTTTCCGAAATTGGGAAGAGCGGCGAATTTGGCCAACAGGGCCTTGGCCGCGTCGGATTCGCCCCCTTGGAGTTGGCGGGTGATCTGCAACGCGAGGCGTCCGTCGCCGTTGTGGTTCTCCCCGCCGTCACGGCGGTAGGCGAGGTAGGCATTCCGCCCCTTCTGCCGGGCCTCGGCCGCTGCGGGGGCGTTCCCCGTGGCGGTTTCGATGTCCGCGAGGATGTCCCACGTTTTCCACGGTTCCGAGGCGTGGCCGAAGCGCGATTTGCACTCGATGGCCCGGAGAATCTCCTGTCGCGCTTCGTCCCCAAGTTGCAATTTGCGCAACGTATTGGCGAGGTTGCTGCGTGTGAGTCCCTCGCTGGCGAGGTCCTGAATCGCGACTTCGATTTCCGCCGCCTGCCGATAAAACACGACCGCGTCCTCCAGACGAATCCAGTCATCGTAAAGATGTCCCAATTGGTGGAGCGTGCGCGCTTGCCGGGGACGATCCTTCTGTTGCACCGTGATCCGCAGCGATTCGCGATACGCCTGTTCCGCCCGCTCGAATTGGCCGGCCTCCTGATGCACCCTGCCGGTCTGGTGCCAAATCACAGCCTCCGATTCCGGCTCGTTCAGTCGGGTGAACGTCTCGCGGGCCTCCTGATACGCCTGCAACGCGTCGCCGAACTTGCGCTGCTGCAGGTAGACCGTCCCCAACTGCCCTTGCCCGACCGCGACATCCCGTTCGGCGTTTCGCTTCTTGTCGCGCGCGATCGCCTCGGAGTAGGCCGCTTCAGCCTCGTCGTACTGGCCCAGACCGCGATAGCAGTCCCCCATTTCCGTGTAGCACGCGCTCGCCATCCGCTCCGCACCGCAACCAGGCTGCTTCTGTTCCACCGCCTTAAACCGTTCCCGCGCTTCTTCGAGGAGCGGCAACGCCCGGTCCGCGGCCCCTCCAATTCTCAACACGCGGGCCAACAGGAAACAGGCGATTCCTAAGTCGTATTCGGCCGCCGGATACGTCTGTTCGCCGGCCCGCCGCGCCCGTTCCAGCAACGTCCGCGCCCCCTCGAACGCGGCCTGCAAGTCTCCGCCCGCGAGTTGCTGTTCGATTCGCGTCCGTAAGCCGTCGAACCGGGCGTGATTCCACGCCTCCCCCAAGCTCCGTTCGGCCTCGTCCCGGATCTCTCCGACCCGATCCACCAACCGGGGCTTGCCGCCAAATTGGAGCAACCCGTACAGGCTTGTCGCCAACGCGATCGTCCGTTCGGCGTCTCCGTGCCCGCGCACCTGCTCCAGCACCCCGAACAGGTTGGGGAGTTCCAGCAGTGTCAACGTCGCGGCCACCTCGGTTTGTTGAGACCGTTGCTGTTCCAGGAACCTCACATACCCCACCATCGCCTCCACCCACCGGGCGGTGAGTGGCGACAGTTCCTCCGTCGTGAGCCTCCCTCGCAAATACGGACACAACGCGGCATTCAGGGTCAGGTGGTTGTACGGGTCGACCGTCGCCAACCCCGTGCCGACCAACTCCGCACCGAGGGAACCGACCGCTGCCTCGTCCCACTCCATCATGTGTCGCAGCACGTCCAGATCGACGCCGCCGTGGAACAGGCCCAACGCGGAGACGCGCTGCTGGTTCTCCGCCGACATCCGCTTGAGCGACAGGGCCACGCTTGCGAAAACCGATTTCTCCCGGCTCCCCGGAAACTGCCGCTCCATCTCCTCCATCAGGCCGGTCAACTCCCGCCGCGTTTGCACCACTCCCAACTTTCGCAACGACGACGCGAGGTTCGCCAGCGTCCGCGCATGCCCGTTCACCGCTTCGACCAACTCCTCGATCTCGGACCGCTCCGCCCGCCCGGCTTGACCCGCCCCCCGTTCGGCCCCCATCCCCACGCCTGTATCCACCAACGCGGCGTTCGCCTCAGCCCCCGCCAACGCCCCTTCGACGAGAGCGACACCGTCTTCCGTGCTGAGGCGTGCCAATTCCCGGCGGTTCCCCTCCGCGTCAAACGGGGCCGGAAGCACTTCGCGGCTGGTGAACACCACCCGCGTGGCCTCCACCCTCATCAGCCGGTGGCAGAGCGACAGGATCTCGCTCAACTCGCGCTGCAAGTCGTCGTTCAACACCGCCGATGTCTCCGCCACCTGCCACGGCGGCGGGAGCAGGCTTTCCATGTTGTCGATCACCAACAGCGTCGGTTGTTCGCGAAGCACACGATCGACCTCCTGGATCGCCTTGTCTTGATCCCGAAACGTCGCCACCGAGAACTCGTTCCCCACCAACTGCTGCCCCAACGCGTCGAGCACCGCCGCCACGTGGCTGTGCGTTTCGACCGAGACGAACGCCGCGCGACGCACCTGCCCCGAACGGACCATCCAGCGTCCCAATTCCGCCGCGAGCGTCGTCTTCCCCTCTCCCCCTTGCCCGCAAACCACGGCGTACTTGCGCAACCCCAGCAACCGTTCGAGCGCGAGCAGATCGCGGCTGCGCCCGACGAAGCGGGTCGGCGGCTCCGGGGGAAGTTGCCCCAGGCGGTGTTGGAGCGCGGTCTGATGATCCTTCGCCGCCTGGCGGCTGGAAAGCCGTGCGAACAACCGCGGATCGTGCGACTCCTGGTACAGGACCGGCACGAACCAGTCGTGCAGCCGGAAGTCGTCGCCGTCCAACTGCCGACCACGGCGGCTGTCGTCGTGCAACACGCGTTGGCCAGCCAGCATGGCGGTCCCTACACGATGCCCGTTGGCCAGCGAACGGTAGAACTCACCCACGAAGCGACGAGCCGTTTCGACGAGCACGCTGTGACTCATCGCCACGACCGAACCGACCCCCTGCTTGAGCAGTTCGCTGGCGACCGATTCGGAGGCGGATTCCGCCAACGCCGTTTGGCACGCCTCCAGAAACACGAGTGGAATCCGGTGTTCGTGGAGCAGCGGTCCCAGTTCGTTGGTGTAAATCGTCTCGTGTCGGCGACGCTCGAGTTTGTCTCCATCATCGCGATGCTCGAAGCAAAGCCCCCCCAGCCCGACTTGCGGGTTGTACACCCCGTGCCCGTCGAAATGGACAACGTGATATGGCGTCCCCGCGTTGCGGGCACGTTCCAGTTCCTGCCGCAGCGCGGGAAACGTCGCGGGGGCCAGCAAGCGGACTTCGACCAGCCCTGGCAGACTCTCCATCGACTGCACGAGCGGGAGCGCGCTGATCCGGTGGTCGATGTAACCGCACGCGGCATCCTCCGGACGGGCGGTGACGAGCAGCACGCGAATGGGGAGCGCCATCGGCGCGGATTCCCCTGGCTGAGTGAACGGCAGCCGTCGCCGCACACGGACAGGGCGGCCCCCCTGAAACAGATACCCCGAACCATCGTGCAGCAATTCCCACGGCAGCCCGAGCAACTCGGTGGCCAAGGACTGCAGCCGGGCTTGCGCCTGCTCGTCGGCCCCCTGTTCGGGAGTGGCATCGACATGCACCGAGAACCGCCGCTCGACATCCCGGGGGAGGTTGTGCCACGTCGACAGGACGTTGCCCGCCGAATCGCGAGGAAAGGCCTCTGTGTAGAGGAGTTTCCCCCACTCCACCAAGTTCTCCTCGACGCGGGCCGCGCGATCCCGAATGACGGCGACGCCGCTGGGCCAGGCGGGATAGTCTTCGAGGTACCACGCAAGTTCGGTCGCCTCGATGGGACCGAGGGGGGCGGTGAACGTCCAGGTTTGCTGGCTGTTCAGGGGGCGCGATCCGGACGCGGGTTCGTAGGTCAACTTGGCGCGGGCGGCGGCGCGGTGCTTGCCGCCGTGCTCCACGATGCGGAGTTGCGACAGTTCGAGGATCAGGTCTTCCAGCGGGGCGGCGGGAGGGAGCGGGTCGGGGTCGGGATCGTGCGGCAGACGGCGGCCAAGGGCGACGAGGAGGGGATCGATGGCCTCGCCAATGCCGCCCGCACCCGAGGAGATCGAAACGAAGATCGGCTCCTCTTTGAAAAGCGACGTCAAAACCCCCAGCTTGGTGCCATCCGCCGGCAGGGCCACCACGCGGAAGGAGGGGCCGCGCTTTTTGCGCAGCTTGAGCGCGTGCTGCAGTTCTTTGCCCACCCATTCGGATTCGAGCGCGGCGGGCGTGACGACGACCACAAACGCGTCGGCGGCCTCGATCGCCTTCTGGATCTCGGTCCAAAGTGGATCGCCGCCACGCAACTCGCGCGAATCGACCCAGACCCCCTGCCCATGATCGGCGAGTGCCAGACGCAAACGCCCGACGAACGCGTCGTCCTGGCTGCTGTGCGAAATGAAGACTTTCATCGTCGTGGTCCCGCCTAGTGCCGCGTCATAGGGTGTTCGGGGCCGTCAGACGCCCCCGTGCTGCGTGGCGTCACGTCGATCTCATAGCACGGCATCGACGTGGAGTCGTACCGGATCGATGTCATCGCGTAGCGAGAGTGTCGCTAGTGCGCCCCCTGACTGGAAGGGCGCGACCACACGCAGCCGGGGCAGGGGACCGGCGGGAGAGGGGACTATTTGCGTTTTAGAAGCTTGTCGGCGGCTTTTTTCAGGCCCTCTTTGGCGATGTCGCCGACCGGGAGCAGCGTGGATTCGGTGGCGGCAATGTCGTCGGGGGTGCCGACCTGGCCGTCCGGTCCGAACGAGCGGACCTCGACGGACTCCGCGACGCGGGTTTTCGAGTACGTCCGAGTGACCGGACGCCCCCACGGGTCGATCTCTTGCGGAGCATTGGCGTCGGGAACGAGTCGGCCCCGGTCGTCGACGAGATTCACCAGGCGGCGAGCTTCGCGGGAGACAAGTTCCCGCGCGTCGGCTCGCAATTGCGACGGTCGCCCAATCGCCCAATACAGCCCAAACCCAATGGCCGCGAAGCTCCCGGATAGCAGGAGCGCGCCCGCCCATCGCTGCGCACGACGCGAAGCACGCGATGCGGATTTGTCCTGACGCGGTTCCGCCAAGGATTGCGTCATCAACCCGAGAAAGACGGCCACAGCTTCGATACAGATCGCCAGCAGTTCGACGAGCGCGGCGACGAGTGCCACGATCGATTCGACAAGCAGTGCAATCGCTTCGGCCATGCAACGAACCTCGGGAGAGCAGCGCTACGCATCGATCCCCCACGGGGGTTCGCGACGGAAGTCACTGTGGCGCGTCTCACCGCCGAACGCGAGGCTACGGGGCCAAAAAACGACATGCCCGGCCGAGAAGAGAACGGCATCCGTGCCAAACAAACCGTCCTTGGTGCGAAGACGGTTCTACTGGATCGGAAACGATACGACTGACTACCGAGTGAGT
>JBIKMW010000040.1:0-51552 GCA_044359065.1 Planctomycetales bacterium
GCCTCGCGCGGCGCGTGAGCGACGAGGACGGGAGCCTCCTCAAGGGGACCACGAAATACATGGCCCCCGAGTTGATGTCGGACGATTTCGGCGCCGTCGGTCCCGCCAGCGACCTGTACTCGCTTGGTTTCGCCGCCTACGAACTCTTGTGCGGCGAGAATTTCGAGGAGCTGTTTCCGGGCCTCAACGCATTCGGGCGCGACCGTCAGATCGCGTGGATGATGTGGCATTCGGCACCGGACCGCCGCCTCCCCGAGATCGCGCGGGTGTTGGAGGGAGTCCCGGAGGATCTGCGGAAAGTCATTCAGAAGCTGTCGGCGAAGCCGCAGTCGGAGCGCTACAAGACGGCCGACGAAGCCCTCTCCGATTTGAACATCGACATCAAACTCGTCGGGGGAGGAACGGGAGAAGGGGAGGACAACGCCGCCGCCTCGAAGCCGGATTCCAAAAGGCGCACGCTGCTCGTCGTCGCGTTCGCCGCGAGTTTTTTGATGTCGATGGCGATGCTGTTTCTGCCGTCCGGAAATTCGGTCGATCCCGCCGCCGGCGGTAAGGACGAGAACGTCGCGCGGGGGGTATTGCGCGAGGTTCGCGCGGCGGACGGATCGCTCGTGCTCGAAGATGTCGACGGCGTTCCCACCGAGATCAAGGTTGGTGATAAGCCGCGCATTCGTCTCAACGACGAGAAATACGTCCTGCTCAAGGACTTGCTCGAAGGGGACTACGTCGAAGCCCGCTCGGCCGGCGAAGGAGCACCGACGACGTTTTTTGTGAATCGCCCCGTGGACAGTCGCGGCACGATCCAGTCGCTGGCCGTGGCCGACAAGGAATTCGTCGCCAGGGTGATCACCGGCGCGGCGCCCGAAGAGGTGCGCGTCGCCGTCGGACAGAGATCGCGTCTGTCGTTGAACGGCAAGCAGGTGCCGCTGGTCGAATTGCGAGAAGGGGACCGGATCGAGTTCCGGCACATTCGCGGTCCGGAGGGACGGCTTGCGCGGGACTTGCTGAAGCTGGAGGCGTTCCGGTCGCGCGAGTTGGTGGGGTATCTGGTGGCGGTGGACGCGGACAAGCGGCAGCTTTCGCTCGAACGGCGGAACCACCCGCAAGGGCCGTTGGTGGTGGAGTACGCCGCGGACTGCAAGGTGTCGATCAACGGGAGACCGTTTGGGAACAGCCGCGCGCTCGCGCCGTCCGATTTGCGGGAGTCGGACCGGTTGACGCTGGAACTGGATGTGGCGGCATCGACGATTTCGGCGGTACGCGGCACGCGGATCTCGGGGACGATCCAGGAGATTCGAGAGGCGGGTCGCGCGTTCGCCATCAAGCTCGACAAACCGTTGGCGGACGGCGCTGCGACGGTCGTCGCGGGCGTTCCCGAAGGAACCGCTGTCACGCTGGGCCAGGGAAGCGCCGCTGGAGACGATCTGCGACGATTCGACCGTGTCGACGCGATCCTTGAGGGAGACGAACCCGCGACCGGGGGAGACTCTTCCCGCACGGCCTTGGCGGTGGACGCCACCAGACCGGTGCGGCAGGACCGCTTGGCGCTGTTGTTTGCGAACCAGATCTATGACGACAAGAGACTGTCGCGACTGGCGACTCCGCTGGAGAGTTCCAAGCGGCTGCACGCCGCGCTGGTCGGGCGGTTCGGCGTCTCGCCTGAGCGTGCGCGGATCGTGGCGGATGCGGGGAAACAAGCGTGGCTGGAGGCGTTTGACGAAGCCCTGTCGAAGACATCGAACTTGACGCAACTGACGGTTTCGATCTCCGGGCATGTGTACGTCGACGAGAAAGGGGCGTGGATCGCGCCGCGGGACGCGAAATGGGACAACCTGGCGGAATCGTGCGTGTCGTTGGCGGAGGTGTGTTCGCGCATGGATCAATGCGCGGCGCGGGAGCGGATCTTGCTGTTGGACGGATCTCGCGGAGGGGACGGAGCGGATTTGGCCCGTCAGCCCTCCACGGAAGAGATGGTGGAGCGAATTCGCCGGTCGGGGGGAGTCCCGATGATGAAGTTGGCAATCCTGGCAAGCTGTGCCAAAGGAGAGACCGGGCGATTGTCGCGCGACGAAACCGCTGACGCGTTCGCCGAGGCATTGGCCGCGGGATATAGCGGCCGCGCGGATGCGAACCGGGATTTGGAGATCGAACCCAGGGAGCTATTCGACTACGTGAGCCGCGAATTGCCCGAGTTTTTGGCGGCGGGAAGCCGACAAACCCCGGTGTTGTTCGCGCCTTGAAGACTGTAACTCCGGGAATGACGGCGAAAGCATTCTGCTTTGGCAAACTTGGGTCGCAAGCTTGCCGATAACTACACTCTGTAGTTTAGGGCATTTCCCTCCGTGTAGTTTAGGGATTTTCCCTCCGTCGTCGTCGTTCCCGGAAAGCGAGTCCGTCCGCCAATGGGGGACCCGAGCGAATCGTTTTCGACCGACAGCTTCGCCCGCCGGTCCGCGGACGAAATCGCGCGGGTCTGCGCGGCGGTCTGTTTCGTCGTCGACGAGGCGGGATTGGTGGTGGGGCACGGGGCCGGTTGCGCGAGCGCAGTCCCCTCGACGGTGATCGCGCCGCCCGTGGGGACTTGTCTCGACGAGACCGTCGCGGATGCGGACCGGGAGAGGTTTAGGGCCGTCCGGGAACGCGTGAGGGAAATCAGCGAAGCGGCGACGTCGGATGTCTACCGTCCGGCTGCGCACGTGGCACCCGTCGGAAGCGGCGACACGGCGTGGGAGACACACTTCTCGCCGACCGTTGCCGAAGACGGTCGCATGCTGTTGCTGGTCGTGACGCGGGACGCGTCGTGGCGCGCCGCAGCGACCGGAATGGCGGGATCGTTGAAACGCGATTTGGCGCACGTGCTGCGGCTGTTGACGACCGGCAGTCTGGTGACCGAGGCGACTCACGACCTGATGCAGCCGTTGGGGGGCCTGGTGTCGTTCGCGGATGGAGCGCTGCTGCGCCTGGAGAACCGGGAATCGGTGCCGGTCGCCGAGGCGCGGGATTGGATCGAAACCTTGCGCGGACAGGCGCTGGAAGCAGCCCAAGCGGTGCGGCAGTTGCGGGACTTCGCCCGTCGGTCGCCGCGGCCCATGGAGCGACTGGACGGTCCGGCGGCGCTTTCGGACGCCGTGCGTTTGGTGACGGCCCAAGCGCGGTCGCGCGGCGTGCGCATCGAAACCGAGCGGATCGAGGGGACGTGTTGCGTGCTCGGTCGTACGGGGGAATTGCGACAGCTCTTCGTCAATCTGCTGCTCAACGGGATTGAAGCGCGGCGAGACGCCGCGCATGACGCGGGTGGTTTGGTCAAGGTGGTTTCGATCGTGGAACCGGCGTGCTGGCGCGTGCTGGTGCGTGACGACGGGGCCGGCGTGCCCGACGCGGTCCGTTCAAAACTGTTCGAGCCGTTCGAGTCGACCAAACCCGACGGTTTGGGGCTGGGGTTGGCAATCGGGCGGACGATCGTCGAGGAGAACGGCGGAGAAATCCGACTCGCGTCCGGATCCGCGCCCGGCGCGGAGTTCGAAGTGCGTTTGCCGAGGCACGCCGCGAACGAATCGCCGGCGGCCGAGGATGGAAGGAGTGCGACATGACCGTGCGCACCGATCCGCCGCACACACCGAAGGGCGAAGTCGGCGAGTATCCTGGGCTTGTGTACCTGGTGGACGACGATGACAACGTCCGCAAGTCCGTCGGCTTCCTGCTCGACGCGGCGGGACTGTCGGTCCGCCCGTTCGCCACGGCGGGGGAGTTCCTGTCCGCCGCCCCGTTCGAGTCTGGTGCGTGCGTGTTGCTGGATGAGCGGTTGCCGGACCTCCCGGGAACGGAAGTTCTGGCGCGGCTGAGGCGATTCGGAAACCCTCCCCCCGTGATTTTCGTGACGGCGTTTCCAAGCACGGAACTGGTGGTGAAGATGATGCGGGCCGGGGCGCACGCGGTGTTGGAAAAGCCCCTCGACAAGAACACACTGCTGGAGACGTTGAAATCCACGCAAGAGTGGAGCGCGAAGCTCTCGGCGGAGCACGCGGAGTGGCAACTCCTCGAGGAGCGGTTTCGCGAGTTGCGGCCGAGGGAGCGCGAGACTCTCGAGTTGATCGTGGCCGGGGTGGGTTCGGCCAAGCAGTTGTCGGACGCGTTGGGGATCAGCCAGCGCACGGTGGAGGGATACCGTTCGCAACTACTGGCGCGTACCGGTTGTGCGGCGATCTCGGAAGTCGTGCGATTGGAAATGAGGCGGAAAGAATTGTCCGAGCGGCATGCAGGGGGATGAGGGAAGGACGCGCGTTACGGACGGGAGCTGGCCGGAGCGGATGCAGAAATCCGGGGTTGGCCTCTTTCGACACGCCAGCGCGACTGTCAAATTGACGGGCGTTGATGGTTGGCTGTATACTTGGGGGACGTTCGTCCGATGAATGTACGTGAGGTTGTCCACGGACACCTCTTGTTCGTCAGGCAGCGTCTTCCGAAGTGATTGCCAGAGCGGGGTTTGCCGCAAAAACGCGGCCGATTCCCGACCTTTCCCGCTGAAATCGATCCCGCCTCCGAGGTCTCCCTCCATGTTGACCATCCTCGGTCCCGCCCCGAAGTCCCGCTCCGTCCGTTCGAAGTCCGCCGGTTTTTGCGACGGATTGTCGCGACGCGACTTCCTTTCGATTGGCGGGATGGGGGTTGTGGGGGGGCTGTCCCTTCCGGCGGTGCTCGAAGCCGAGACCCGTGCGGGAATCGCCCACACGCACAAGGCGATCATCAACGTCTATCTGCCGGGCGGTCCGTCGCACCTCGACATGTGGGACCCCAAGCCCTCCGCTCCCGTCGAGATTCGGGGCGAATTCAAGGCGATCCAGACGAACGTGCCGGGGATCGAAATCTGCGAAATGTTCCCCAAAGTGGCCGCGATGATGGACAAGTTCGCCATCGTTCGCAGCCTGGCGGACTCTGACGGCGCGCACGACTGCTATCAGTGTATGACGGGCCGGAAGAAGGGTGGCCGGATGCCGCCGGGTGGCTGGCCCGCCGCCGGGGCTTGGATTTCCAAGCTGCAGGGGTCGGTGAACAACGCCATTCCGCCGAACTTGGCGCTGATGTACACGACCGGCAACCGCACGTGGGGCGAGCCGGGCGAAGGGGGCTTTTTGGGGGTCGCCCACGCGCCCTTCAACCTGCTCGGCCGCAAAGCCCGCAGCACGACCGACACGATGGTGTTGCAGGGGATCACGCTCGACCGACTCAAAGACCGCACCCAACTGATGACCGCGCTGGATCATTTCCAGCGGAAGGCGGATCACAAGGGGGTGATGGAGAGCATGGACGTCTACACGCAAAAGGCGATGGGCATCCTTACGACCAGTGCGTTGGCCGACGCGCTCGACCTCTCGCAGGAAGACCCGCGCATCCTTGCCCGCTACGGCAAGAGCAGCGAGGAGTTCCAGCGGGACGGGGCGCCGCCGATGGTCGAGAACTTCTGCATCGCGCGGCGGTTGGTCGAGCGCGGGGCACGCTATGTGTCTCTCAACTACAGCCGCTGGGACTGGCACGGTCCGGACGGGATGAACTTCCCGAAGTCGCGCGAGGAGTTCCCGCTGCTGGATTCGGGATTGGCGGCTCTCGTGACCGACCTGCACGAGCGCAACCTCGACAAGGACGTGTCGGTCGTAGTGTGGGGGGAATTCGGCCGCACGCCGAAGATCAACTCGAACAACAGCCGCGACCACTGGCCGCAACTGAACGGGGCGCTGTTGGCGGGTGGTGGAATGCGCACCGGCCAGGTGATTGGCCGGTCGAACAAATACGGCGAGCACGCGGTCGAGCGCCCGGTGAAGTTCCAGGAGATCTTCGCGACGCTCTACAAGAGCGCGGGGCTGGACATCGGTCAGGTGCGAATCTTCGACCAGGCGGGGGTACCGCAATACCTGGTCGACGAAGGGAACGAGCCAATGCACGAGTTGGTGTGAGGCTGGGGGACGGCATCGAATCATCAACGCGGGCGTTGCCCGTTGGTTGATAGGCTTCCTTAGTCACCCCGCCGAATTCCGTTTTGAATCGAACGCGGGAAACGCCACTCCGCCAGCGTTGCGTCGGGAAGCGAGTACGGTCCGAGCGGGCTCACGTCCGCCGAGCCCATCGCTTAAGACCATTCCGCACAGCCAATGAAACAGCCCCCGGTCTGTTCTTCAATGCGTCGCCGCTGGGCACACGCACGAAGAACAAACCGAGGGCTGTCAACTCGGATGCGAGTCACCCATCAGTGACCGGCGGGAGTCGCGACGCGGTAGGTCACCATGCGACGCGACTGAGGGCAGTAGTAGGAGACGAGGCGCGAGCTAGAAGTCGGAGCCACGTGCGTGGTTTTCGGAGTGGCAGGGGCGGGCAGCAACACGCTGTCGATCACGTGGATCACTCCGTTCGACGCGTCGATGTCGACGGCGACGATGCCTGCACGGTTGACCGACGCGACACCGTTCTTCACCGAACCCGTCAGAACGCCCCCCTGAACGGTCTTCAAGCCCTTCCCAGCCACAACGTCGTTCGAGAACACGCGGCCCGGAACAACGTGGACTGTCAGAATCGCCGCCAACTTCGCCTTATTCTCAGGCTTGAGAAGGCTCTCGACGGTACCGGCGGGGAGTTTGGCGAAGGCGGCGTCGTTCGGGGCGAAGACGGTCAGCGGCTTGTCGCCGGACAACACCTCGACCAGGCCGGCGGCTTTCGCGGCCGCGAGCAGGGTCTTGAAAGTCCCCGCCTTGTCGGCGGTGGCGGGAATGTTGTCTGTGGACGGAAGGATCACCTGATCGATGACGTGAATCACGCCGTTTGAGCAAACGATGTCCGTGGCCGTCACACCCGCTTGATCGACGAAGACCTTCTCACCATCGACCTTCACATCCACCCGTTGACCGTTGACGGTCGGAGCGGCGGACAGTTTGACCACATCGGCGGCCATGACGTTGCCTGCCACGACGTGGTAGGTCAGGATCGAAATCAGTTGGCCCTTGTTCTCCGGCTTGAGCAACGTTTCGACCGTCCCCTGCGGAAGCTTGGCGAACGCTTCGTCGGTCGGGGCGAACACGGTGAACGGACCGTCCCCCTTCAGCGTGTCCACCAGACCGGCGGCCGTCAGTGCGGCCGCGAGGGTTTTGAACGATCCGGCCTCGACGGCTGTCGTCACAATGTCTTTGGCGGGAGCAGCTTGCGCGGCGGGAGTGGCGTGCAAGCCCGCACAGGCGACGGTCGCCAACAGACCCAAAACAGTTCTTCGCAACATGTCATTCTCCGAGGTTCGATGGACCGGGGTGGCTCTGAATCGATTCATTGTAGAAATCGTTCAAATCGTTCAGTCAACCGCAGGTCTGGCGGAGTGTTAACCGGCGGTCCGACGAAACCGCTTTTTTGCTCCGGGGCGAGCCAAATGGGCAGTCTGCGCAGACATGGGCAGAATGCGCAGAGTTTTTCGTCCGTGATTTCCGGGTTTTGTGGTTCCGCCGGCATTTCCAGCCAGACGCCGATCCCTTCGACGCGCGAATCGTGGTCGCCTCAAATGTAACGAGAATGCCGATCCCAAGGCCGCCCACAAAACGGGCAAAACGTTCAGGCTTGGTGCGGGCGGGTGGTAGGCTGGACATCGGCCAGGTGCGAATCGTCGACCGGGCGGGGTTCCGCAGTATCTGGTCGACGAAGGAAGGGAGCCGATGCACGAACTGGTGTGAGCCATTGTCGCGTTTCACTCCGTGAAACGAGGGCGTGTGTGGCCGAGGTCGACCACCCACCCGAGGGACGGCGGAGCACGCGTACTATTGGTTGTTCCGTCCTTGGGTGACCGGCACCCTAGTTTCCATACCGCACCCAGCGAGGTCGAAGATTGGAACCTCGAAGTGGATTTGCCGCAGATCGGATGCCTGATCGAGCCTGACCTGGATGTGCCAGCGACAATGATCATTGATGCGAGTGCGAGGGGGCAGACCGTCGGACGCGGAGGGGCGTTGTTTCCCGGAGCAGGGCAAGCCCGCCGGTATCCGGAAGGAGACCGGCAAGACGGTTGCCGCCGAATCCAGCGAGGTTCGCGCGACTGTGAACAGTTGACGATCTTCGTGAATGGTTTCGGTCTGCAATGACGATTGCCCATTGGGGCCACGCTTCATTCCGGTGACCATGTCCACCAGATCTTCCCTCCCGTCCGGAGACGTTCGAGCACTTCGTGTCATCTCGCATCGGAGTGCGATTCGCATGACGGTGCCTTCCGGGATCGATTCCGGAATCGTGACCACCCCTTCAATTCGTCCTCCAATCTCACCCGGGAGCGTCCGCAGTTGCATATGGGAGCGATTCCATCGGCGATTCGCCCAGAGTATGCGAAAGAAGACGAGGAGGAAGCAGCCGACAGCTCCCACGAACAAATGGACAAGAGTCGCATTCTTCAGCGAGGCGAAGTAGATCCCCATCGGCACAACGACGAGACCATACAGCGTGGACGAGAGGATCGTGATCCACAGTGCCGCATGGTTCGACAAGCGAATCGACTTCTTGGCCCAGTCCGACCGCCACATCCACGGCTGATCCGGATGTCGTCGCATCCGCTGCCGCAGGACGTGCGAGGACCAGAGATGCCAGGTTAGCCCGACTAAGGTGAGCAGCCCCAGCAGGACCGGTCCGCACACCAACGCGATCAGTCGGGCCAGTTCCGCCCCTTGCCACGGCTGTCCCTGAATTGCCGTGGATGCGTACGTCAGCAGTGGCGAGACGTACCCCAACCCAATCAGGATGCCGAGGACAGAGACGCATTGAGCGAAAACGCAGATGGCGATTTCAACCAACCGGGGCATCGGTGACTCTCCATCCGAAGGATGCCTGTGAGTCGCGGTTCGGGTGCTGGTCCATGACGAGCGCTCGTTCAGCTGTGACCATGCCCATCACCGCACCGGCGGGGCAAGACCTCTTGAGACGGCCTCGCCTGGAAGCCAATCGCGGAGCCAAGGGCCATTCGCGAGGGGGGCGTTCAAGCACAATGCCCCTCGAATGCGCGTCCCTCTGTGCGTCCTTTTTTTAACTCCCGTTTTCCACCAAGAATCAGGGCGGAAACGAAAGGCTATGCTTCCCGCGCAACATACCATCGTTGGTTGAGGAGGGCCGTATCGCCCGCTCAGTCGGTGGTGACCAAGTGCGGCGCGAACGGAGCTGGAGCGCTATGGACCGACGACCCTGCGAGCGAAACCGGCCATGCCTCTCACTCTCCCCCGAAGCAGTACAGGTGCCCGCTCGTCCGCAGGTAGACGCGCCCGTCGGCCAGCGCCGGCGTCGCGTAGGCGTTCTCTCCGAAGTTGGCCGTGTGCAGCACTTCCCACTGCTTCTTCGCCGACAGCACCGTCAACTGCCCTTCCTCGTTGACAAGGTACACCTTGCCGTCCGCCGCCACCGGCGAACTGTAGTAATCCCCCGCCGCTTCCAGGCGTCCTTGTTTGCCGGTTTTGCCCGTGAGCGGGTCGAACGTGGCCACGATCCCGCCATCCTTCACCGTGAACAGCGTCCCGTCCGCGACAACCGGCGACGTGCAGAACGGCACGAATTTGCGGTACTCCCACACGACGTTTGTCTCGGTGACATCTCCGGTGCCACCCGGTTTGATCGCGATGAGGACGTTGCGTCCCTTGTCGAACAGCGTGCGGAAGTACTCGTACTCTTCGCGGGTGATCGTCGTGCTCTTGTCGCGATCCACCTGCGTGAAGCGCTGTTTGATCGCCCCTTCGGGCAGTTCGTCCTCGACGAACACACCATCCTTGTTCTTGTCCGCTCCCGTCACGACCGCATCGAACGGCTCGATGGCGATCCGTTCTCCCTCGTCACCCCCGGCCGCCCACGCGGCGATGTACAACAGGCCGTCCGGACCCGGGCAAGGCGTGGTGCTGACGAACCGCGAGATGCCGCGAATCGTCCATTCCTCGCGACCGGTCTCCACGTCGTACCCGATCACGCGCAGCGTGGCTGCGATGACCAGTTGCTTGCGACCGCCAACGGTGACGACCACCGGAGTGCCGTAATTGCGGGGAAAGTCGGGCCGGTCGACCCGCCACAGTTTCTTGCCCGTCTTCTTGTCGAGGGCCATCAGGAACGAATCGGTGTCGTGGTCCTGATACAGGATGAGTTTGTCATCGACGACGATGGGGGACGAACCCGCTCCGAATGTGTTCTTGAACGGCCCCATCGGCAGGTTCCAGACCGGCTGGCCGTCGCGTGTGTAGCAATACAGGCCGCTCGAACCGAAGAAGCTGTACACCCGCTCGCCATCGCTGACGGGGCTGGACTGGCAATGGCTGCCGATGCGATGAATCTCTTCGAGCAACTTGTACGGAGCCTCCTGCTCCCACACGACCGCCCCGGTGGCACGGTCGAGACCGATCGTGAGCAACTTCTTGTCGCGCTCGGCGGCGACGAAGATGCGATCCCCGTCAATCACCGGCGAAGCATGTCCCGGCGGCAGCGCGACCTTCCACAACAGGGCGCTGTCCGGCCCGATTTTCGCGGGGTATTTGCCCGCTGCGGGGACCCCGGCGGCGTTCGGACCACGGAACTGCAACCAGTCGGCGGCGGGAGCGGGAGTCGTGACGGTCGCCAGCAACGTGGCGGCGACGAAGAAGCGGACGGCGTGCGAACAGGTCATGCAACGGGCCTCGGGAAGGGAATCCGGTCAGACCCCAAGCTATCGGCCATCGTGGATGCGTGCCAGCGTGCGGGACGGGGGGGAGGGAACCACAGAGGACACGGAGTTGCACGGAGAAGACGGAGGCAAAGAAAGAGGGCCGAGCCAACGCTCTCCAACAAGCGCATCGTCCTTTGTGAAACTGCGTGTCCTCTGTGGTGAAGTTCCGTGCTTGAGCTTCACGTTTTGCATCGTGCCGCTCAACCGGCCGACAGCGCGGCGGGGGACTTCAGGAGCGGGGCGGCCCGTTTCAGTAATCGGTCGCGTGCCGTGCCGTCTCCCCAGCAGAGGCGTCCGTCACGGAACAGCCCCTGTCGCTCCAACCACGCCGCAAACTCCGGCGCGGGCTGGCGTCCGAACAACCGCCGCATTGCGACGGCGTCGTGATGGCTCGTCGATTGGTAGTTGAGCATCACGTCGTCGGAACAGGGAACCCCCATGAAATAGTTGCAGCCCGCCGCCGTCAGCAGCGTCAGCAGGTTGTCGGCCGAATTCTGGTCGGCCGCCGCATGGTTCGTGTAACAGACGTCACACCCCATCGGCAGCCCGAGCAGCTTGCCGACGAAGTGGTCTTCCAGGCCCGCGCGAACAATCTGCCGTTCGTCCGCGAGGTATTCCGGACCGATGAATCCCACCACGCTGTTCACGAGCAGCGGATCGAACGCTCGCGCGACGCCATGCGCCCGTGCTTCCAACGTGAGCTGGTCGACGCCCCGATGCGCCCCCGCCGACAGCGCGCTCCCTTGTCCGGTCTCGAAATACATGACGTTCGAGCCGACCCACCGCGTGTCGCGCCGCGCGTGGTGTTCGAGCACCCGCTCGCGTCCCTCCGCCAACAGCGACAGCGACACCCCGAACGATTCGTTGGCCGCTTGCGTTCCCGCCACGGATTGAAACAACAAGTCGACCGGTGCCCCTTGTTCCAAGGCCGACAGTTGCGTGCTGATATGCGCCAACACGCAAGTTTGCGTGGGAATCCCGAGTCCGTCGACAAGCCGTTGCAAATGGCCCAGCAGTGCCGCAACGGTTTCGACCGATTCCGTCGCGGGATTGACGCCGATCACCGCGTCGCCGCAACCGTACAACAGCCCGTCGAGCGCCGACAGCAAAATGCCGGTCGGATCGTCCGCGGGATGGTTCGGCTGGAGCCGCACGTGCAGTGTTCCGGCCTCCCCCAGCGTGTTCCGCAGCCGCGTCACATTGCGGATGCGCGATGCGGCGACGATCAGGTCCTTGTTTCCCATCAAGCGGGCGACGGACGCGGCGACCTCGGGAGTGACCCCCTTGCGAAGGTGGGCCAGCGTTGAAGCGTCCGTGTCGTCCGCCAGCAGGAAGTCGCGGAACTGTCCGACCGTCAGACCGGCGATCCCCGCGAAGGCGTCGCTGTCGAGCGAATCGCAAATCAGGCGTGAGACGTCGTCGGTGTCCGGATCGATGACCGGGTTGTCGACGATCTCGCGGAGCGTCACGTCCGCCAGCGCCATCTTGGCGGCGACGCGCTCGGTTTCGGATCGCGCGGCAAGGCCGGCGAGTTGATCCCCCGATTTCGCCTCGTTGGCGCGGCCGAACAATTCGCGCAGGTCCGCGAACCGAAACCGTTCCCGGCGCAACGTCGCGAAGTAGGGCACTTCCGGCCTCCGAATTCGTATTTCGCCGTCGTAGCCGCGTGCACGGTCACTTCGCCGGAACGGTCACCGTCACCGACAGTGGGTCGCCGCAGAAGGTGTGCTTCATCACGAAGTTGATCGACACGTGCGCCAGCACCGGCACCAACTGCTTGTCGGCGGCTTCCGCGTCGGGGGCCGCCTTGAGGGTGATGAAGCCCTTGGTTTCGCCGTTGGTGAGGAGCGTCTTGCTCCCCGCCGGATCGAGCTTGACCCCTTTGGGGAGACTCACGCCGTACGGTTGTTCGAGGTGGTGGAACAACACATCCAGCGTGACGTTCCCTTTGTAGTCGGGGGAACGCTCGACCTCGATCTCGATCTTCTGTGATTCGCCGGGCTTGAGGTTCACTTCCGTCGTGCTCAGTTTCACCGCGCGGATGTCCATCGGGTCGGCGATGGACACCGCGTGCGGCATGTCCACATGGTAGTGCCAACGCCCTCCGCCGGGCATGTAAATCTCCTGCAGCGATTCGCCTTCGACCCGGAGCGAAACCGGTTGGCCTCCGGCGGGGGTGTGCGTGGCTGTGCCGAACACGCGAATCTCGCCGACGCCCGGCACGGCCGCGCCGTCCGCCTTGAACACCACGATCCCCTCCTTGCCGGAGGGAAGAACCTGGCCAGCCACAGCCGTCACCCCGGCGGGCAGGTTCTCGACCCCCAGTTGCACCGGGCCAACAAACCCGTTGCGCCGCACCACTCGGACATACAGCGGCGCCATCAAGCCGGGGGCGAGCAACGTCTTGTCGGTGTCGAGTTCCAGATCGAAACCCGGCTCGGCCTTCTCGATCCTGAGGGCGTAGCCATACTCGGCCCCCCCCGCCGAATGCAGGTCGCGCACTTCGACGACGTACTTGCCGTCCGCCGGGCACGTCCAGTTTTCCGTGCGGGAATCGGGAATCGTGCGACGTTGGTGCTGGCAGTCATCCTGCTCGAACAACAACCCACCCTTGTCGTTGTACAGCCGGATCACCGTGTCGACGGGCGAGCCGAGGCGGCGGGCCAACGTCTCGAACGTCCACGCGTCCCCCTTCTTCGCTTCGAGCACGTAATGATCGACATCCAGCGGCGCATCGATTTTGCCGCACACGGCCCCCGGAATCGCAACGGCTTGGGCGGTCTCGCGGGTGTTGTTGTCGGCCGGGGCCTCGACGACCACCGGCAAGGTGCTGACCAGCACTGGAGCGGATCCTACCGCTTGACCGGCGACGGGAACCGAAGCGAACACGATCCCGGGCCGAGTGTCGGCGGGGAGCGTGATCTTCGTGGCGGAATCGGCGGGCATGTTCCAACCGACGGCGGCGACGCTCGTCTCCGCGCCGGGAGCCACCACTGCGGGGAAAAACTGCGTCACCAGCGGACGGGGGGACATCTCGATCGCATAGACCCAGTCCCCGTTCCCTTGATAGCGCACGTCGCGGATATCGAGCAGATACTCGCCCGGTTGTTCAAAACGGTGGATGAGCAGCGGGTCCCCGGCCACGACATTGTCGGCGGTCGCCAGCGTAGCGCCGCCGGCCGAGCGGAGCGTGATGATCGGATCGACGTGGACCTGCAAGTCGTGGATCCGGTTTTCCAGACGCTGCGCCCACACCTGAAACACCACGGTCGTCGGGGCGTCGATGCGGAACTTGAACCAGTCCACATCCTCGGCCTTCTCCACCGTGCCGCAGAGCGTGGCGGGGAACGGGACCATCTGGGCCTTGTCGGACGTGTTGTTTTCGGCGGCCTCGGGAACGACAACGTCGCGCGTCAGCAGCAGTTGACCGACGGTGCTAACCCCCTGCGGCGTAAACACGCGGAAGTCGCGCACACCGGGAACGGCGTCAGGCGCGGCGGTGAACTTGAGCTTCGCCTTGGGGACAACCGGCTTGGGTTGGCCCGGTTTGACTTCGGGGGGTTTCTCCGGCGGCAAGGCCTCGCCCGTCAGTCCGTTGCCGGTGACCAGTACCCGACCCGCCCCCAGCAGGCTGTACCGCGAAGTGAGTTCGACCTCCGCGGTTTGGCCGATCTGCACCGCCACCGGTTTGGCGCTCATCAGCATCGGGTAGGAGTTCTGCGTCTGGGCGAACACGGTGGCGGCGAGCGGGACCAGACAAGTCGCGGCCGCGACGTTGCGCGTCCAGATCACCCGGCGGGTCGGCGGACGAGACATTGATAAAGCTCCGCGAAACGAGCGGTGGGCGGGAATGGCGGGAAGGCTCGGTGGTACACCGAAACCATGCATCAATGCTAATCGATGGCCCCAATGCCGGGCAATCGGCGATTGCCGCACGAAGCCTCTCCGCAATGGCGTATAGGGACGGGTAGGCGGGGACCTGGACAAGGGGCGAATCCATGTGGCTTTGCGGGTACTCTTCTTCCCGGGTTCGGTTCGACGGAGGTGACAGGTCGTGGCGAGTGTCCCTCGGTTGTGCCTTCCATTTCGGTGCAGAGGCAGGATGCGGGAGTTTGACATCCCGAGAGAAGTCGTCGTGATGGAGAGGTCGTCGTGATGCAGGCCGAATTCCGCTACGCGCTCGAGCCGGGATTGTCGGTGGACGAGTTCGTCGACGTGCTGGTGCGGTCGACGCTCGCGGAACGCCGACCGGTCGACGATCGCGCGCGGATGCGCAAGATGTTGGAGCAGGCGGACCTGATCGCCACGGCACGAGCGGGGGATCGGCTGGTGGGGGTGGGGCGGGCCTTGAGCGATTTTTGCTACTGCACGTACCTGGCGGATCTGGCCGTGGACCGGGCCTATCAGGGGCGCGGGATCGGCCGCGAGCTGATGCGGTTCGTCCACGCAGCGGCGGGACACTCGACGCAATTGATCCTGCTGGCGGCCCCGGCGGCGCGAAGTTACTACCCCCATGCGGGGCTGACCCCGCACGATTCGTGCTGGACGATCCCGAGGGGGGAGCCGCTTCTGTGAGAGGAGTTGTCAGCGGCTCCAGAGTATTCCGCGTTGACGCAGAAAACCGTGCAGGACGAGGAGGACTCCGAACAACAGCAAGGCCACCGTGAGGCAGGGGGTCAGCCACGAAAGATTCCAGCCCTGGCACCATGACAACGACATCAGGAACTTCGTGACGTTTTCGGCCAGCGAAAAACTACCGGTGAACAGCACCGCACCCGCTGCGATTTCCGACTCGTGCCGCGCGTACCACGGACGACGGTTGTTGGACGAGGCCGCCAGAACGCGGAACGCCTCGTCCACGTGCTTGACCATGACGCGGTCCGCACCTTCGTGCTTGGCGAGAGCCGCCGCGATCTCTTCCAGAGCGGTGTTGTAATCCGAGGTCAGCGTCCCAAGTCGGCGTTTCGACTCGGCGGTCCACGACAGCTTGCTCGGGTTCGCTTTCGCCACGGTTCAGAAGCCCATTCACTTGCAAGAGACACAATCGTTCATGTTGTCAATTGCACGAGTCAACGCGGAAGACGCTTTGCCTGAGTCGATGAGCTGACGCAACATGCCGAACAGTACATCCGCGGCTTCGCGTACATCTTGCGGCGTGATCTCGATCGCACCGTGACTGTCTGGCCCCTGGCGCTCGCGGCAACGATCTTCGGCCAACTGTTGAACGACTTCGTCGAGACCATCCTGAAAGCAGCCCAGCATACGCATGGCGTCGTGCGAAATGAGCACTTCCTGAGGCGATGATGTGGATTGCGCCGTTGCCATGTTTCAGTTCCCCATCGAGCGGTCGGCCGATGCCCAACCGTTTCCACAGTAACTTGAACTCGGGTCATCGGAAGCGGGGACCGCCGACAACCCTGCGGAATTCGATTCCAGAAGCGCTATGATACGCAAGACCAATACCCGCGGATCAAGGAAATCGACGCTCGTGGTGGAAATTCCGTATCGAACGAGGTGTCAGCATGACGAGTGCATCCCCCTTCCCTCCCCTTGCCGGCCTCTGCCCCTGGAACGACGCCTTCCGTGACGCGCTCGGCGTCGAGGAGTGCGTCGCCTGGCTCAAACGGTTGCACTACGCCTTCAAGCGACTGCACGAGATTCTCGTCGCGCGGTTGACCGCCGAGCCGCAATACGAACTCAAGACGGCGCTGAGCCTGCACGCGTATTGGTGCGCCGAGCACACTCAAGCGCTGCGCACACGCGTCTCCGAAATGCGGGAGCCCCCCTTGGGGCTGGAAGTCGTGCCCCATCCGGCGTTGGAAGCCCTCTTCGACGAAATCCGCGCGGCCCCCGGCACGGACGAACTGGTTGCGGGGCTGTATGGCGCTGCGTTTCCCGCGTTGGCCGGGGCGATTGACGAATACCTCGCCACGACCAATCCGCTCGCCGACGCGCCGAGTGTGCGCGTACTTCGCTTTGCCCGGTTGGAGGTGGCCGACGCGATCGCGTTCGGCGAACGCGCGATCGTTGCCGTGACGACGCCCGAGAACACTCCAGCGCTGAATGAGTGGAGCGCGTACCTCGCTGGATGGTTGGCGGCGGCGGGGGGGCTGTCCGGTCGAGCGGAGCCAGCCACCGCGCCCGCCCCGCGGTACTCGTCGCCACCGTGGACGTACGACCGCGTACCCCGGCGCGATGCGCGGTTCCACGACCCCTACAACGCGGGGGTGAATCCCGAGGCGTTCCTGCACGACACGCGGTTCTCGGCCCGCGACAAGCTGCTCATGCTCAGCTACAAGCGGCTGCGCGAGATCGACGTCCCCGAGATGATGGCGAGCATTCTGGCGGAAACGAAGGACCGTCCGTGGGAGTTCGCGCTCGATATGACGCGGCAGCTGTGGGACGAGGCGCGGCACGCGATGCTGGGGGAGGTTGGCTTCGCGCGGCTGGGGGTGGATTGGTCGAAGATCCCGATCAACTTCACGTGGTCGCTCAACCTGAACACGCAGCTCGACGCGCGGGAGCGGCATGCGGTGCTGTTCTTCATCGAGCAGGGGCTGATGCCCCGACAGGGGAAGCGGTACGAGTGGGAAGTGGCGCGGGAGTCGGGCGTGCCGCTGGCGGCGGTGTTTCAGGACTTCGACTGGGCGGACGAAGTCCTGCACGCACACCTGGGCCGCAAGTGGTACGTGAAGGACTTCAAGGACTTGCGGGAGGCGCTGGCCTATGGCGACGCGTGCTGGTCCCGCGTGATGAGCCATTGGCGGGCGTACCGCGACCAAGGCCTCACCGAACACCGCAACTGGTGGCCGGATGTGTATCGGGAAGCGTGCCGCGAGTGGGGCGTGCGGCCGGACGACGCGGCACTCGCCTTCGCGGAGACTTACGAAGCGGTACGGGCGGATTTGCAGCCGATTGCCGGGGCAGAATGATTCCGCCGTCGGCCGCTTGCGAGGCTCGTGTGCCGACCTGAAGTGACGGGACATTCAATGCGTGCGAAAAACGTGTAACACTGGTTACGCCAGTGCGAATGGGAACACGTACACACGGCACTGGCAGAGCGAGTGGCACACAACCGATCAGGTCCCATCTGCCCGAATCACTTCACGAGGCGACACGTGCGCCGTCAACCGCCGGAGGTCAGGCTTTCGGCGATCTTCCGGAAGACCGGCTTGTAGGCCTGAAACGCCTTCTCGCTGGTGCAGGTGCAGATCATGTTGAGCTGGAACTGCACGGCGACGATCGTGATGCGGGTGCCAAAGGTCTTGCTCCCGAGCATCGATGTGGATTTGAAGTCGGCGATCCGCGCGTCGCCGTAGGGGGTGGTCATTTGGGCCATGGCCGCCTCTTCGTAACCGGGGAATTGGTCCTCATATGCCGGTTGGTGGAAGCGGTGCACCTTGCCGGCGGGGGCCATTTCGAGCGCTTCCGCCGGGTCCATGTCCCCACCCTGCTGCCCCGCCCCGGCAATGTCAGCGATCGACGCTCCCTTGGCGCTCGACCGAATGTCGATCATGACGCCATCCTTCTTGAACACGACGGAAATCGGCACTCCCCCCGTCCCACCGCCGGTTTTGGCCTCGAAGCCTTCGGGTTTGAGCAACGAGAAGAACTTTTCTGACGCGACGAACTTCTCGAAGTTCTGTGGCGCGACAACGACGGCTTTGTCCGCCTTGTTGGCCTGCATGCCGACATACACGGCCCCGCCGACCACGCCGATCATGAACAGGACGCACAGTGCCATGACCCATGCGGGGGGTTGGTTGTTGGTCCGCTTCTTTTTCTTCTTTTCGGCGTCCGCCCCCTCCGGCTTGGGCTTCTTCTTCGGTTTGGCGAATCCCTGAATGACCGGGGCTTCCTCGCGGCTGCGCTCGAGGAACGAAAACTCGTCATCCTCGTCGACCGGCGCCGACTTGGCGGCTTTCGCCCCGGCTGAGGACTTCGCCTTGGGCTTCGCGCCTCCCCCTGCGGCACCCCCGGACGACACGGAACTGTCGTCCCCCGACGCCCCGGCTTTGCCCGCCGCAACGGCGACGCCACCAACCACCAGGACCTTCTTGCAGGCGGGACAGCGCACCTTCTTGCCGTTTTCGGTGTCGGGCACCTTGAAGGCGTTTCCGCATTCGCAGGTCATTCGCACGGGCATGGCGTGTTCCCACCGAAAGGCCGATCTCGGGCAGCGTCCCCGCACACGGAAAGACGCGCCGTTCAACAGGCGATCACTGCAAAAAAACTTCCCGCGTCGACGAACGATCCGCTCGACGACCGTGGATCGGGTGAAAATTCGAGACGCGAAGGTCGACAGCCAGGAATCGGCCATCGTGCGAATTCGCGACCCTCAAGATAAAGCACCGGACGCAGGCGTCAACGCAGGAGAATCGGGAAATTCCGGGTTCGGCGGTCAACTCGCGCCGGACGCGACACCCGCTTCGCACGGCGACACCGCGTGACACGGCCTGTTCGCGCACAGCCGACGATGGACCATTTCCCGAGCCTCCGTACCTGTGTTACGCTCGGATTCATTATCGTCGATGAGTGGGTGGCCGGGAATCGTGAACCCGCAAATCCGGTCGTGCTGAACATCAGCGTTGCTCGAAAGCCCCAGACGCTGTTTTGGAACGCCAGAGAGACAAGAAGCCTTTCCGAAAACCCGGTGGCGCTGGCTCAAAACCCGTCGCACTTCGGGTTCGTCGCACGCGTCAAAAGCTTCTCGGACAACTTGTAAAGGAGTCGCCCCGCATGCCGAGCCCTCTTTCGAGCATTCCCGTGGGACTCGCCCGGTGGATCTCCGTGGTGACGATGGTCGGGGCGTGGTGCGCGGGAACGGTACCCTTCTCGGTCCGCGCCGAGGAAACACCCCCGGAAGCCACCGCCGCCGATCTCGAATTCTTCGAGACGGACATCCGTCCGCTGTTCGCCAAGCACTGCGGCAAGTGTCATGGCCCGACCAAGCAGTGGGCCGGTTTGCGGCTGGACGCGCGCGAACACCTGCTGAAGGGTGGGGACACCGGCCCGGCAATCGTGCCGGGAAACCCGGCGAAAAGCGTGTTGATCCAGGCGGTTCGACGGGAAGGCAACCTCGAGATGCCCCCCGACAATCCGCTTTCGCCGCGCGAAGTGGCTGCGCTGGAGACATGGGTCGCGCGGGGAGCGCCGTGGCCGAAGGGTGGTCCCGCAGGTTCCGAGCTGGCCGCCCGCTGGAAGGCGCATTGGGCATTCCAGCCGGTGCGGCAGGTGCGCTTGCCCGAGGTGGACGACCCCGCGTGGTGCCGCACGGAGGTCGACCGGTTTGTGCGGAAGGGATTGGCGGACAAGGGATTGGCCCCCGCTCCCGAGGCGGATCGGCGCACGCTCGTGCGTCGACTGACCTACGACTTGACCGGCCTGCCCCCCTCACCGGATGAAGTCGCGCGGTTCGAGAACGATGCCGACCCCCAGGCGTGGGAGAAGCTCGTCGAGCGGTTGCTGGCTTCGCCGGCGTATGGCGAACATTGGGGACGGCATTGGCTGGACGTGGCCCGTTACTCCGACACCAAAGGTTACGTCTACGCCCGCGAAGAGCGGTTCTTCGTGCATTCCTCGGTCTACCGGGACTGGGTCGTTGAGGCGTTCAACAAGGACTTGCCGTACGACCGGTTCCTGTTGCTGCAATTGGCCGCCGATCAAGTCGCGCCGGACGACAAGGGGGCCCTTGCCGCCATGGGATTGTTGACGCTGGGGCGGCGGTTCCTGGGGGTGACGCACGACATCATCGACGACCGCATCGACGTGGTGACGCGCGGCACGATGGGACTGACAGGCGGATGCGCGCGGTGCCACGACCACAAGTTCGATCCCATCCCGACTGCCGACTATTACTCGCTTTACGGTGTGTTCCAGAACTGCGTCGAGCGACTCGTTCCGGTGGGGGAACCACCCGCCGACAAGGCGTTCGTCGACGAGCTGGCCAAACGCGAGAACGCGCTGGAGAGCTACCGCCGCGCTGCGCTGGACGAGCACGCGCGGCGCGTCCGCGGGCGCCTGTACGACTATCTGAAGGCTCAAACCGAACTGCACAAATACCCCGAGGAGGGGTTCGATCAGATCATTCAGAAGACCGACCTGATTCCATCGATGGTGCGCCGCTTCGAGGCTTATCTGGCGGCGGCGCGGTTGCGGAACGATCCGATGTGGGGGCCATGGCGGGACTTCGCCGACCTGGCCGCCGAAAAACCGGACGACACACGGTTCCGTGTGCGCGGCGAGGCGCTGTGCGCGATGTACCAGGCCGGGGGACCGCAGGCCCCGCCTGAGCGGTTGGCCCGCGCGTTCTGCATTCCCCCCGCGAACTTTGACGAGGTCGTCCGTCGCTATGTGGACGTGTTGGGCGAAGTGGACGCCGAGTGGAGCCGCAAACAGGACGACGCGCGGAGGGCCGGTGCGCCGGCCCCAGCTTCCCTCATGGACCCGGACGACGAAACGCTGCGGCGATTCCTGTACGAGCCCGGTTCCCCCTGCCTCGTCCCCGACGAACCGATCATCGCCATCGAAATGCTGGTCGACTCCGCCACCGTCACCGAACTTTGGCGGTTGCAAGGAGAGGTCGACCGGTGGCTGATCCGGTCGAACGTCAAGCCGTATCACACGGTGGCGTTGACGGACCGGAACGAACTTCGGGAAGCGCGGGTGTTCAAACGGGGCAACCCCGCCACGAAGGGAGACCCGGTCTCCCGCCACTTCCTGTCGCTCGTCGCGGGACCCGACCCGCAACCGTTCCGAGCGGGCAGCGGACGATTGGAATTGGCGCGGGCCATCGTGTCGCCGGACAACCCGCTGACGGCGCGGGTGTGGGTCAACCGGTTGTGGCAGAACCATTTCGGACAGGGACTGGTCCGCACGCCGAGCGATTTCGGAATTCGCGCGGCGGAACCGAGTCATCCGGAACTGCTCGACTTCCTGGCGCGACGCCTCGTGGAATCGGGTTGGAGCACCAAGGCGATGCACCGGTTGATCGTCAACTCCGCGGCGTATCGGCAGCGGTCGACCGGCCCGGTTGATCCCGCGGCGTACGAGCGTGCCGCAGGGATCGACCCGGACAACCGCCTGCTTTGGACGTTTCCCGGACGCCGCTTGAGCTTCGAGGAGTTTCGCGACAGTTTGCTGGCGGCGAGCGGGGACCTCGACGCCACCACCGGAGGCCGCGCGGCCGATTTGTTCAGCGGGGCGAACCGCCGCCGGACGTTGTACGGCGTGGTGGACCGGCAGTTTCTGCCGGGCGTGTTGCGGATGTTCGACTTCGCCAACCCCGACCTGCACATTCCTCAGCGCAGCGAAACAACGGTCCCGCAACAGGCCTTGTTCGGGATGAACCATCCTTTCGTGGCGGACCGCGCGCGGGCGTTGGTCAAGGGGACGGCCAAGGGATCGGCCGGGGAATCGGCTCAACGATCCGACGAGGAACGGGTCCGCGGGATGTACGCGCGGGCTTTGCAACGGGAGCCGACCTCGTCCGAACTGGCGGCCGCGCTGTCGTTCCTCACGCAAGCGGTCGCCGAACCGCCCCCGTCCCCCACCCCCGAGTCATTGACGTGGTCGTACGGCTACGGGAAGTTCGACCCGGCGACCGGCAAGCTGGCGTCGTTCACGAAATTGCCGCACTTCACGGGGGCCGCATGGCAGGGGGGCGCGCAGTGGCCCGACGCGAAACTCGGTTGGGCGCAAGTCACCGCCAAGGGAGGACATCCCGGGAACGATTTGGACCACGCCTGCGTGCGGCGCTGGACAGCGCCGCGGGGAATGACGGTGTCGATCCGCTCAACCGCGATCCACGAACCGGACGTGGGGGACGGCGTGCGCTGCACGATCGTGTCCAGCCGCGCCGGTCGATTGGCCGAGGCGAAGGTGTTTCACGGCAAGGCGACGCTGGATGTCGCGAGCCTCGCGGTGGAAGCGGGCGAGACGCTCGACTTCATCGTGGACATCGCGGGGGGTTTGAACAGCGATCAGCACCTGTGGGCGCCGGAGATCGACTCCGGGATCGTCGAAGTCGTCGACAAACCGACAGGCGCTCCCGCCCCGTCCAAGGGGTGGCAGGCGGAACGGGACTTCGCCGGACCGCCGGTCCACCTGCTGGAAGGATGGGAGCAGTTGGCGCAAGTGCTGTTGCTGTCGAACGAATTCGTGTTCGTGGATTAGGACAAATCTTCGCGATCACTGCGGCGAGTGATCTGTGCTCCGGCGAGCCTGCGGGACCGCAAGGGGAAAGGGGGCGAAGTTCATGCGGCTGTGCGACGACCACGGCGCGCCGCCGTGGGTGTTGGCGGTCAGTTCCTCGTCGGGCGAGACCTCTCTGCTCGAACAGGGCCTGTCTCCCACGGAACCCGCGCGGCTGATCTACGACCGGACGCTGGACGGCGATGTTCATCGCGAGCGACTGCGGCAGCGCACGATCGAACGGGTCTGCACCCGCACCGGAAGAATCGAACTGAGGCGAATCAGCGGGATGGCCGAGCCCTCCGACGCTTCGCGCGGCGTCGGAAGATCGAACGCACCGACAGTTCACTCCATCACTTCCGCCGTATCGACTTCCGACACGAACGCTTGTCTCCCATGTTCAGCGGATTCGCTCAACTCGCCGGCCTCTGGATCGTCTCAAGACGGTGTTGAAACGGCATCGACACATCCGGGTCTTCCGGCTGTACCCGCGCGATCCGCAATGCCGGCCGCCACAGCACCGCCGCAAAACTCCATCGATCTCCGCCTCCTTGAACGAGAACACAGATCCGTCAAACTCCGCCCCAACTCCCCGGCACGTTCCGTACCGAGAAACTGATGGCCCTGATTCGTTTCGCGTGTCCGTTGACGGCCCCCAAACAGCCGATACAATGGCGGATCGGTGGCGTTTCCCGCGTGGAATTCCGCGAACCATCCGCGACGTTGTGGGTCCGGTTCGTTGGAAGCTATTCGGCGTCCACCAAATGCGATTGGCTCCGTAGCTCAATTGGTTAGAGCGCCGCCCTGTCACGGCGGAGGTCGCGGGTTCGAGTCCCGTCGGAGTCGCTGATTCAAAAAAAGGCCGAGTTCCCGGTTTGGGGACTCGGCCTTTTTTCATGAACCGGTGTGAGCCGATCCGCAGTCGCAGGCGTTACGCTTTCGACCCGCCCGAGCAGAATCGTCGCGGCATGGGAGGGCTCTGGTTGGTCGCGGGCCAACAGCTTCTCTGTGGCGATGTTTCGCGGGACCAGGAGAGGCCACCATGCCAACTCCGAATCAGAACGCCTGGGCCGGGTTGCGGCGAAAGGCCATGATCGGCGGGACCGCGGCGCTGATGCTGGCCGTGGCTTATCTGATGTCCTTTGGCCCCGCAGTCGCCGTCGCTCAACGGCTGGAGAAAACATTTAAGGAGACGGGAAACACGGATGTTTCCATCGGCTTGGGCGCGGTGCGCGCGTTCTATCACCCCGTTGTTCTGGGGATTGTGCGTCTGCCTGAACCGCTGCAACGATGCGCACTGACTTGGTGCGAATTCTGGTTGCCACCGGGAAGTTCACTCTGGGCCGCCGACGAAGATGGAATTGGGTGGTACTGGTCGGACGGTAGTAGCTTGGCCTTTTACACACGTTGAAGCCCGGGGAAACTGGAAATTCCCCGGGCCGAACGTCCGCTCTCAGTGCTTCTTCTTCGCCGCTTGGCTGGCTCCGGGCACGCGCCATTGGCGGCCGGTTTTTTCCAGCATCGCGTGCGCTCCGGCCGGACCCCAGGTGCCCGCGTAGTACGGCTCGGGACCCGCAGCGTCCTTCTCCCACGCCTTCAGCACGGGCGTACAGAGCCGCCACGCGGCTTCCAGTTCGTCGTTACGCATGAACAGCGTCGAGTCGCCGCGCGTCACGTCGAGCAGCAGTCGCTCGTACGCTTCGGGGAGCGATTCCGAGAAGGCGTCCTCGTAGGCGAAGTCCATCTGCACCGGGTGAATCTGGTACTGCATTCCGGGGCGCTTCGTCGAAAACCGCATCGAGATCGCCTCTTTGGGCTGGATGCGGAACAGGAGTTGGTTGGGGCGGGCCTCGACCATCTCGCAGAAGTCCCCTTCGCACTCGACCGTCTTGAACAGGTGCAGCGGGGGGGACTTGAACTGCACGAGGATTTCGCTGACGCGGGACGGCATTCGCTTGCCAGTGCGAAGGTAGAACGGCACCCCCGCCCAGCGCCAGTTGTCGATGTGGACTTCCAGCGCCGCGAACGTTTCGGTGTTCGAGTGCGCGGCGACCCGCTCTTCCTGCCGATAACCGGGAACCGCCTTGCCGTCGACTTCCGCGCCGACGTACTGCCCGCGAATGGCCCAGTCCTTGATGTTGGCCGCACCGGGAGCCAGCGCCTCCAGGACCTTGACTTTCTCGTCCCGAATTTCCTTGGCGCGGAACAGCGCGGGGGGTTCCATCGCGATCAGGGCGAGCAGTTGCAGCACGTGGTTCTGCAGCACGTCGCGGAACGCTCCCGAGGTGTCGTAGTAACCGCCGCGGCCTTGCTCCATCCCCTGCGATTCGGCCACGGTGATTTGCACGTGGTCGACATGCGTGCGGTTGAACAACGGCTCGAAGATCGAGTTGCCGAACCGGAACATCAACAGGTTCTGGACGGTCTCTTTGCCCAGATAGTGGTCGATGCGGTAGACCTGCTCCTCGCGCATCAGGCGACCGAGCTTTTGCGACAGCTGTCCGGCGGATTCGAGGTCGCGCCCGAACGGCTTTTCAAACACCATCCGCAGCACGTCGGGACTGCCACGATCGGGGATGAGACCGGCGCTGTGGATCGCTTCGGCGGTGGGGACGAACAGGTCGGGGGTGGTGGCCATGTAGAACACACGGCGGTTCTGCAAGCCGCGCGAACGCTCGATCTCGCACAACGTGTTCGAGAATCGCGGGTATTCGGCGGGGGCGTCGAGGTTGATCTGCACGTAATGGACGCGTTCGGCGAAGCGTGCCCATTCTTCGTCGGAGATCTTGCCGAAACGCCCGAATTTGCTGACCGCCTCGTGCATTTCGGCACGCCAGGCTTCGCTGGTTTTTTCGCGACGGGCCGCACCGGCGATGGCGGTTTTCTCGGAGAGATAGCCGTCCTTCCAGAGCGAGAACAACGCCGGAATCAGCTTGCGGGCGGTGAGGTCCCCCGACGCGCCGAAGATGACGACGAGGACATCTTCGGAAATCAACCCCGACGCGTGGGCGGGCGGGGAACCCGCGTGCGAATCAACTGCCCCGGCCATGCCGACACTCCTTGGAGGGATGCGAATCGTGAATGTTGCGAAACCGCCCGGTGCGAGCATCTGAAGTCGTCGTTTGGCGCGGTGCGACCCACCCGCGCCGGAGACTCCTCGAACCGGGCCACCCGTCGAACCGGGAGTGTAGCGAGCGGATCGTCAACCGGCGAACGCACGCCCACGATCCGAGGGAACGTCCCCGATTCCGCTTCGCGCCGCTCTCGACTTGTCCGGCTTCGCCGTTCGCGCCGCCGCACGGAACCCCCGCGGTGCGGTAACGGTCTTCCCCTTTCCACCCATCAGAACGACACCTTCTTCCGCACGTTCAACACGCGCCGGCCGTCCACCTGTTCGCAGCGCAGCCAGAGTTCCTTCCCCTTGAGACCTTCCGCGTCCGGCAGCACGTGGATGCGGCGATCCTCTCCCGAACCCAGTTTCGGCACGAACAGTTTTTGACGCACCTGCCCCGGCACGAACAGGCTGCACTCGAAGTCCAGCATCTCCAGCGGAACGGTTTTGTTGACCAAACGTTGTTCGACCTCCAACCGCCCGTCGGGCAGCTTGCGGAATCCCAGGTCGAGTTCGAAGTCCCGCAGCCCCAGCGTGTAGGGGAGATGGACGGTGAACCGGTACTGCCGGTCGGCCGACAACTGGAAATCGACTTCCGGGTAAAAGTCCCCCAGCGTTTCGTTCGGGGGGAAGGTGATGAGCATGGGCAACCGCCATTTCTCCCCCGCCGCCGCCGGCAATTCCCACTGGCTGGGCTCGACATCCCAGTCCGGGGGCATTCGCAGCGTCACCTTGCCGCTGATCCCGAGTGGGAAGGGATTCGCTCCGAGCAGCGCTTCCGGGTGTTCGCCGTACTCGCTTCGCAGGCGACCCTGTTCGAAGCGGACGCCGAGGTACCACTCGACGATCCCCGCCGCGCAGTGCCGCAGCAGGATCGGTGTCGGTCCCACCTCGAATTCGATCTGGCCCGTGGCTTCGTCCAATCGCGTCGGCAGCGGGCGACCCCACAGGTCGTAGGCGCGAGCCTCGTACCCGAAGCAGAACGCCTCGCGGATGGGCGCCTCGTTCCACAGCATCACGAACACTTCGGTGCCGCGCCGAAACACCGCGTTGTGTGCGCGCTTGGGGAGCAGGATGCGCCCGAGGTACTCCGCCCCCCCCAACATCGACGACGCCTGTCGCCACGGCAGGAACAGTTCGGTCGGCGCCCCGTCGCGCCGAAACAACCCCCGCTCAGGATCGAGAGGGTCTTGATACGTGACACTCACCGCCCGTCCGAGCTTCGCGTGCAAGACCGTCAGCGCCAGGTCGGCGGCGCGCGCCTCGACCGTCCCTTTCGATCGGGGAGCGGCCGCCACGTGCAGTCGCAGCCGCTCGAGGCCGGCGTCCTCCCGTGGCCCGATTTCGGAGGCGGATGCCGGCTTGGGGGCCGGCTTGGAGAGGGTCACGCTCTGCGCGTCGAGATTCGGCGGGAGCGGCTGCTCACCGGGCCACGGCAGGACGATCTCCGTGTTGCGTCCGATGCGGTCGAATTCCCCGCGCACCCCTTCGACGATTTCGGGCAATTGCGACAACCCCGCGTATCCGCCGTCCGCATCGTCCCCCAATTGCCACTCCTTGATGCGGAACGCGTACCGCACGATGAGCGATTCGAGCGAAGGGGACCAGAACGTCTTGGGGAGCGACAGGATCTTGCTGACCGGCGGGGTGCGGTCGACGAACTTCGCCCGCAGCGACGGTGGCGGATCGTTGAGCAAGCCTATGACGTGCACGCGGTTCTGTTCGAGCAAATCCAGGAGTTGCGTCGTCTCGGACACGGTTCCCGGCTTCTCCAGCTCCGCCGCGCTCCAGAGTGGCAACTTCAGATGGTGCAGGTGCGCCCGCCGCGCCAACTCGGCCACCGCGGTCGGCGACAGACCTTCGAATCCCCGTTCCAGGGACCAGCCGAACTCCCCCTTGTCCCCGCGCTCGGTGTCGTCGACCACCGCAAACGCCGTGTCCCGCGACAGCACTTCGCGGCCTCCTCGCTCCAACCGTGCCAACACCCGATAGTGCCCCGTCGATTGGGGGGGGATCGTCCACGAGTTGGTCACCATTTCCTTGCGTTCAGCGCCAGCCGGCAGCGCTTCGAATTGCCGGAACACCGTCCGCCCTTCGAGGTCGGCGATGCCCAGTGCCAGGTTGTACGACGCGTTGGACTCCAGCCCGAGGATGTCGGTCCGGATGTCGAGCGGCTGTCTGGACGACAGGATGTGTCGATCGGGCGTGAACGAAATCGTCATGCGCGGCAGGCGACCGACCCGGACGTCGTCGAACCACGCGAACCCGGCGATGTCGCTGCGGTCTCCGTCGATCACATGACAGCCGACCACGACGAACCGCGCCAGGGGATCGGGGTGGATCGGTCCGACTTGCACGTCGACCCAGCTCGCGTGCGTCCCCCCGACGCTTTTCGACAGATGACGCGACAGCCGCTTTCGCCGATGGTCGAGGAGCGACACGGAAATGGCGGCGGCGCTGTGGCTGAGCCCCTTCGTCCGCATCGCGCCGCGCACGATCAACGAGTATTGCCGGTCGATCAACAGCGGAGGGGAGTAGATCGCCGCCGGGCCGCCGTTGAGGTCGAATCGCAGACTTTGTCGACCTTCCCGGGCGACAGCCCGATCGATCCCCGACTTCACGTACGCGGGGAACCCCTCTCCGATCCGTCGCGACCAGTCGTCGGGATGGCCGTCGTAGTCCTGATCGTCTTCCGCCTCGAAGGTGAAGTGCCGCAGGGGGGTCGCTTCGCTCTCGTTGATCCCGCTCCCCACTTCCGGACCGACGGGGCGGTCCGCGCCCAGCACGCTTGCACCAGCAAGCATCGCGCAGAGGAACACGCAGCACCGCGCCGCCCCGAACGAGTCGCGTGGGAACCGGCCGCACCGGTATTGGTCACGCGCGGACGGGTCGCGCGGACGCTGGTCGGCGGCGATCGGGCCGGTGCGCATCGAAGTTCCCCCGGCGGATGCCGGACAAGAGTTCCCGCAAAGCGGGAGGGGACTCCGAACGGCCTTGAGGACCGCTTGTGCTTCCCGACTGTTCCGGGGTGTCGCCGTCACGATCGCGTCGATCGCTGCGCCGAATCCCCGAGGTCCGAACTCCGTCGGACACGTTTCTCGCCATCGGCCCGCCCGAGCGGCGTGCCACACCGTCTCGTTGTGATCGTCCGCTCCGTCAGGGCGAATCGCACTTTTCCGGAACGGGTCGCGTCCCGACGATCTTGGCGATTTCTCCGCCACATCCCGCCGCGACGATCCTGCGGGCTGTCATGCCGGCAACGACCTGCCGGGGGACCCCTGGAACAGCGGGACGATCGTGGCTCGCCTCTCGGAGGTGATCCGGGAAGTTTTCACAGTCGTAAGAGCCGGTGAAATCCTACCCGCTTTATCCCGTGTGCAGTTCGACGAGGTCGAGGTCTTGCAGGACGTGATCGCGGCCGACGGATTGGCCGTCGTGCAGGCCGCTCCCCCAGACCTTGGCGAACTTCAGTTTGTCGGCGAGGTCTTTATGCACCCGCTCGGCAAGGGCTTCGACGGTCGAGCCGATGGGCATCGTGAAGGGGGACGTGCGGTCGGCCGGTTTGCCGGGGGCCTTCGTGTACAACCGCATCACGCCGAGCAGTCCGTACACCGCCTGACGCAAGGGGGGGAGAGTGGCGGGGTCGTCAAGTTCGACCTTGAGCACGGGAATGGCCGGGGGGTTCATCTCGCGGTAAAGGGCCAGGCGTTCGTCGGCGTCGGGGTCGGAACCGCGGGTCACGACCAGGAGGCTACTGATTTGGACCTTCGAGAAATCGTCGTCGACAAAGCCTGAGCCGGTGCCGAACCACGTGCTCCGCTGCTGGAACTGTTGCAGTACCGTGAGCGTCTCTTCGGGGGCGTCGTCGCTGGAGCCGTCGAAGCAGACGAGAACGGCGTCGGCGGTGCGGACGATGTTGGGCAGGTACGACTCGAACGCGCTGTCGGTGACGGGTGGGGTATCGACGAGCTGCACGGTGACGTCTTCCCAGGTCATCATGCCGGGGAGCGGCTCGCGCGTGGTGAAAGGGTAGTCGGCCACTTCCGGTTGGGCGTTGGTGATTTCCTTGAGCAACCGGCTTTTGCCGGAGTTCGGTCCGCCCACGATGGCAACCGTCCCCGCTCCCTGCCGGGGGAAGCGGTACGACTTGACCTTTTTGGGGGTCGACTTTTCGACCTGCAGCGTCTCGCGGGCCTCTTTCAGCCGCGTTTTGAGGTCGGCCTGGACCTTCTCCGACGCCTTGTGCTTGGGGAGGAGGACGAGCATCCGTTCGAGGCAGTCGACCTGCTCGGCGGTGGTTTGGGCGCGGCGATACTCGAGTTCGACGCGGAAGTACTGGGGAGGAGCGTTGACAGCCATTGCGGAATTGAACGAGTGCGGCGGGCGGGAGCGGGTCAAAACCGCAGTGTAGAAGAAACGGGGCAGACAATCGCTCCAACGAGGCGAAATGCCGGGGGCCGCTCAACGCTCAATCAGGCAGAACACAAGTGCGGGTTTCCTGCAACGCTCGCAGGGGACGACGTGCGGTTTGGTCGAGACCGCGAAATGCTTGCGTTCCCCGCACTTCGGGCAGTGCGATTCGCGGTTGTGACGGTGGACTCGTTCGGCGTGAACAAGTCGAACCCAACGTCCCATCAGCGCACTTGCCAACACCAACAGAATTGCCATCAGAAGAACAGGCATCGCGAGCCCAATGAGGATGTGTCGAAGTCTCCATCCGAATAAACACCCCAAGACACAACTGACGAGGAATACGACCCACTGTCCAATGAGACTGCGTAGAGGCTCTCCTTCGATCACGCGCCGCACCTCGCACAGGGTGCCGCATTCCTGACAAAACACCGTGCGAACGTGGACGAGTCTCCCGCTCAGGCGGGCCGATTCGAACGTGTATCCGTACTCCCGGAGAATCGACTCGTCGAGAGGATGCCCGAGGACCGCCAGTTCGCCATCATCGCGATGAGCGTGCTCCACTCGCACGGGGGAATTCGGAAGCAGTGCCCAGTAACTCTCCGGAAACTGGGGGGTGACCCAGCCACAGGCCGTGCAGGTCGCTTGATAGGTGGCGGACATAGAGGCCGACCCGGCTGTTGGATGCGATCTGCGGAATCCCGTGGATTTCGACGGAGCGACGTCTTCCCAACACGGAAGACATCGATCCGCATGTTCCGATATGATACCGCGTCTAGACGGTAATCCATCCCCAAGGCACTTCCTCCGGCGGTGAGCGAATGGCGACGAGTGGCACGACGAACGGCTTTATCCGTGGGTTTTCCATCGCAATCCTGTGGGTGACGCTGGAGTTGGCAGGTCTGTCAACAAGCATCGCCAGCGACGACTGGCCCGCGTTTCGCGGCCCCACGGGTGACGGCGTTTCCACGGCCACCAACCTCCCCGTCGAGTTTGGCGACACGAAGAACGTCCGCTGGAAGGTCCCCGTCCCCGGCAAGGCGTGGTCGTCCCCCGTTGTGCTCGGTGGCAAAATCTGGCTGACCAACGCCCCCGAGGACGGTAAGCAGTTGTCGTTCGTGTGCGTCGATCTCGACAGCGGCAAGAAAATTTTCGACCGCGTGCTGTTCGAGCAGGAGAAGCCCGCGTTCTGTCATCCGTTCAACAGCCATGCCTCGTGTACGGCGGCGCTCGAGCCGGGTCGGGCGTACATCCACTTCGGCAGTGCGGGGACGGCGTGCGTCGACGCGGAATCGGGGGCCACGCTGTGGACGCGGCAGGACCTGCCGTGCGACCACTTCCGCGGCGCGGGGGCCTCCCCCGTGATTTACAAGGACCTGCTCATCCTGAACTTCGACGGGTTCGATGTGCAGTACATCTGCGCGTTGGACAAGCACACCGGGAAGACCGTTTGGAAGAAGGACCGCGAGGTCGATTACAACGTCAAGGACGGCGACATGAAGAAGGCCTACGGCACCCCGGCGGTGGTCGAGGTCGACGGCAAGGACCAACTCGTCAGTTCGTTCGCGGGGTTCACGATCTCCTACGAACCGCTGACCGGCAAGGAGATCTGGCGCATCCGGCATGGGGGAATGAACGCCTCCATCCGTCCGATCTTCGCGCACGATCTCCTGTACCTGAACACCGCCGACGGAGGGGATCTGATGCTGACGGTCCGTCCGAAGGGTGCGGCTGGCGATATCACCGCCACGGGGGCGGTGTGGAAGAAGAAGGAAGGTGTGCCGAAGCGGCCCGGCTACATCATCGCGGGGGATCTGTTGTTCATGATCAACGACGCGGGGATCGCCACGTGCCTGGATGCCAAGACCGGGGAAAAGGTGTGGCAACACCGCTTCGGAGGGAACTTCACCGCCTCGCCGATCCTCGCCGAAGGACGCATCTACTGCTTCGGTCAGGAGGGACAGGCCCCTGTGTTCAAGGCCGCACGCGAATTCGAGCAACTGGCCGACAACCACCTCGAAGACGGGGTGATGTCCTCGCCAGCGGCGGTGGGGCAGTCGCTGCTCGTGCGAACAAAGTCGCACCTGTACCGGTTTACGACGAAGTAGCGGAAAGCTTCGGTTTCGCTCGAACAAGGAGCGTCACTTCATCGAACGTCCCGAACAGGACCACGGCCATCGCTAGCCAATCGCACACCTTCGCAGGCTGACGAACTCGAGTTTCCCTCTTCCTTAGATCTGTGGAAATCTGTGCAATCTGTGGATGATCATCGTTCAGATCCACAGATTGCACAGATTTCCACAGATTGAAGAAGAGCATATTGATCGCCTTGGCTGCTCTTCCCGATCCTCTCCCCCCATGACAGACGACGATCTCCTCCCGCTGCTGCGTTTGCAGATGACGCCGGGGGTTGGCGCGCAGACGTTGCGGGAACTGTTGCGGTTCTTCGGGAGTGCGGCGGAGGTCTGGAACGCGAATTCCGCCGATTGGCTGGACGTGCCGGGGATCGGCCCCAAGACGGGTCGGGCGATGCTCGAAGCGCGTGACTCGGACGCCGCGCCCAAGGAACTCGCTCGCTGCCGAGACATGGGGGTTCACCTCGTCGTGCGTGGAACGGACGAGTACCCCGCGTTCCTCAACCGCATTCACGATCCGCCCGAGATGCTGTACGTCCGCGGGGATTTGCTGCCGCGCGACCAACTGGCGCTGGCCGCGATCGGCTCCCGACAGTGCACCCTGTATGGTCGCCAAACGGCACAGAGGCTGGCGGCAGGGCTGGCCCGCGCGGGGATCACGATCGTCAGCGGCCTGGCGCGGGGGATCGACTCGTTCGCTCATCGCGGAGCGCTGGAGGGGGGCGGACGGACGCTGGCGGTACTGGGGACGGGCCTGGCCAACGTCTACCCCGCCGAGAACAAGGGACTGGCGGACGAGGTGGCGGCCAGCGGGGCAGTCATCAGCGAGATGTCGTTGGATCAGGCGGCGCTGCCCGGGCTGTTTCCGCTGCGGAATCGGATCATCAGCGGGCTGTCGCAAGGGGTGCTGGTGGTCGAGGCGAAGCGGAACAGCGGGGCGATGCACACGGTGCGGCACGCGCTCGATCAGGGGCGGGACGTGTTCGCCGTGCCGGGTCGGATCGACAGTCTCGCCAGCGAGGGGTGTCACGACCTGTTGCGCGACGGCGCGACGCTGGTGCGGAGTGTTGACGACATCCTCGACGTGATGGGGCCGTTGTTGCATCCGGTGTCGACCGGGGGCGAGAGCCAATCGTCGGGACGAACGTCGGCGCAGGCACGCGGGGCGGAAGAGTCGGACGCGGCGCGGCAGGAGGCGGTGCGATCGGCACGGGAACTGACGCTGGGAGATATTGAGCGGCAGGTCCTGGCGGGGGTGCCGCAGGAGGGGATCACGATCGACGAACTGCTGCGGGCGATTCCGCTGGAACCGTCGAGGGTGCTGTCGACGCTGACGATCCTGGAGATGAAACGCTTTGTTCGGAGGTTGCCGGGGGGACAGATTTGCCGAGCGTAGAGGAAAGTGATCTCGGACTCGATTCAACCACAACCTAGGGCGAGCACGCAAAAGGCAACTGCAGGAATCACTCAAGTCAGAAACACAACCCTACTTCACAGGAACACTGCTGACTGCGCTTATCAACAGTGGCACCGATGACTCGATCAAAGGCCTATACTTCATGATACGCGCAGCGATCTCATCGAACATTTTTAGGTGACACACGATGACCGACCACGTAGTCGACTGGCTTGGCTCACCCTGTTCTTCGGAAGACTTCATGAATCCATAGAGCTCGGCCGCTTCCGCGAGCATGCTCTTGAAGGCTTTTTTGAGCCCTCTCGGTCCATGGATATTGAAACGGGAAATGGCATCTTCGGACAATCGGATAAGCTCAAGTAATGCCTTGCGAAGCGTCGGCGAGATATCCCCCTGCTCCACGAGAGAGCGAAGCTTCGAGGTTGACTCGCGAATTTTTCTCAGGTCGTCATCAGTTACCAAACCATCCTCAGGAAGGAGGGTTGCTGCGACCCTTAGCAAGGCGGCCTCCGCTTCCCCCACCGGGCGCATCGATGTGTTCAAGGCAATTGGAGATAGAGAGTCTTCCAAAGCAACCAAGCCGCCAAGAATCACGTTCCTCTGCTTCTCATTTATCTCGGGCCCCATCATGTCCTCGCGGAACTCCATGTAAAGATTGTGGAGGTCTACAAGCGCCGACATGGTGGCTTTATGCCTTTGCTGCATCGAATTTGCAGCTGCTCCAAACAAGAGCGGGAGTGATTCAAGTAGATTCTTGTTTTTTGGTATGACGGAGAGAAGTGCGAGGAGACGCCCAGCCGAGTTTTGGTACTCTGGGTTCGGAAAAGCCATGCCATCAATCCTGGGTGTGCGACTTGGTCGTATTGAGGTTCGAAGGGAGTCAAATGAATGCGAGTCTCTAGGTTCAAGAATAGCCATGCCGAGCGGTGAGAGCAAGTCGTGACACAACCGAGGGAAATTCACGCTCTTGCTGCGTCTTGGCAGTCGTACATATGCGTCCCGATTATCCCAAATTGCCGCGAACCTGAAGCCATTGCGTGCCAATGAACCGTCGACCCCTGCACTGTTTCCATTCCTCTTGAACATGGGCAACTGCTGATTCCGATGCGCCCCATCCCCCGATGCACACTCACACACCCACTCGCGATTTCCAATCGTTTGTGCGATCAACCCTTTGAGGTATCACAATGAGATATTCTCAAGCTTCAGTCATTTTACAACACGTCGAAAAGCGATATCGGTTTCTGCGTTGGAAGTTGACTGTGTGATAGATCGAGCGACAGGTGCTCGCGGGGGTCCCACAGGACGGGATCACGATCGACGAACTGCTGCGGGCGATTCCGCAGGAACCGTCGAGGGTGCTGTCGACGCTGACGATCCTGGAGATGAAACGCTTTGTTCGGAGGTTGCCGGGGGGACAGATTTAACGGGCATGAGAGCCAGAGAGCGGGGCCTCCCGCTCGGTGATTCGGAAAGTGTTGGAGAACGCCCGCACGGACGAAGAATCGCGCGGACGCGCCCCGGAACCAACACCTCAAGACAAGAACCCGGTGTACGTCAAAGGGGTCCGGCGAGCATTGCAGATCGACGCCGACGACGAGGAGTTCTTCGGACGCGCGTGAGGCGACCCATCACAGGTCGCACAGAGTCTGCATACCCCCCCCTCACGCCGCCCCGTCTTTCAACCTCACCACCGCATTCCCGCCCGGCAGGTGGTTCAGGTACCTTCGCGCGATTCGGCAGTGGTACACCACCTTGTCGTCCACGTAGTCGCTGCCCGTCACTTCCGCGTGTTGCGACAGGAACGCGTACAGCTTCCCGTCCGCCACCCCCGCTTCGATGTCCGCCGTCACGAAGCCCGAACCCAACCGGTCGCACACCAGCCGCGTCAATTCCTCGATCCCCGACCGCGTTCGGGCGCTGACCAGCACGGACTCGGCCCCCAGATCGCGCAACGCGTCCAGCGTCGACGGGTCTTCGACCCGGTCGCTTTTGTTGAGCACCAGAATGGCGTTCGAGCCGTCGATGCCGATGTCGACCAGCACTTCGTTGACGGTGTGGATGTGGTGCGCTGCCGAAGGATGGCTGGCGTCGACCACATGCAGCAGCACATCCGCGTGGCGGGCCTCTTCGAGCGTCGAGCGGAACGACGTGACCAGGTTGTGCGGCAAATCCCGGATGAATCCGACGGTATCCGACAGCAGCACTTCGCCGAATTGCGGGATCTTCCAGTTTCGCGTGCGGGTGTCGAGCGTCGCGAACAACTGGTCGGCGATGTACACGTCCGCGCCGGTCAGCGCGTTCATCAGCGTGCTTTTTCCGGCGTTCGTGTATCCGACCAATGAAACCGTCGCATGCTCGTTCCGCTGGGCGACCAACAGCGAACGCCGTTTCTCGATCTCCGACAGCTTCAAACGCAATTCGTCGACGCGAAAGTCGATCAAGCGGCGGTCGGTTTCGAGTTGCTGCTCCCCCGGACCCCGGCTGCCAACGGCCCCCTCCATCCGTTCAAGGTGGGTCCACATCCGCTTGAGGCGCGGGCGCTGGTACAGGAGTTGCGCCAATTCCACCTGCAGGCGGGCTTCGTGCGTTTTGGCATGCGTCGTGAAGATCGACAGGATCAACTCGTTGCGGTCGACGATCACCACCGACAACGCTTCTTCCAGATTGCGTGCCTGACTGGGGGAGAGGCCGCTGTCGAAGATGACCGTATCGGCCTCGGTCTGATGGATCAGCTCGACCAGTTCCTGCACCTTCCCCTTGCCGAGGAAGGTTTTGTTGTCGATGTGATGCCGGTTTTGCAACAGCGTGCCGACGATCTCGACCCCAGCGGTGTCGGCGAGGCCGCGCAACTCCTCCAGCGGCTCGGCCTCTTTCTTTTCGCGACCGTACAGTTGCACGCCGACAAGCACGCAGCGCTTCGAGACGACGTCAATCCCCTGCCTTTTTCCCTCGCCCAAACCAAATCTCCCGATTCCAAAAGGTGTTCGCGGCCAGGGGGACGCCCAGCGACCGTTTCCCCATCCCGCGACTTCAAAGCATTACCGTCCGCGCAGCATAACCGTCCGCACCCTTTGGGGGAGGACGCGGAACGAGAATCCGAACTCGCGGGCCGAATCGCACGGCCTCATCACCGGACAACAAACGAACCATCGGGGTTCGCGGAATTGGCAGTCCGGCGACCCTTTGTTCACTTTCCACGGGGGGTTATTCTCGTACCGCCGGGAGCGCCGCTCGCATTCTCCCCGCTTCTCGTCGAGTCCGCCCGGTTCCCCCGCCAGAGGTTTCCGCATGTCGTCCCGCCAATTGTTCGCCACGAAATCGCTGGAAGGTTTGCTGGAGGAGGCGCGGGGGGACAACCGTCTGAAACGGGTGCTCGGCCCGGTGGGACTGACGGCCCTCGGGATCGGCGCGGTGATTGGTGCCGGGATTTTCGTCGCGACGGGGGCCGCTGCGAAGGACATCGCCGGCCCGTCGTTGATGCTGTCGTACGTCGTAGCGGGCATGACCTGCACGTTCGCAGCCTTGTGCTACGCGGAGTTCGCATCGATGGCGCCGGTCGCGGGCAGCGCCTACACCTACGCCTACGCGACTCTGGGCGAGCTGTTCGCGTGGATCATCGGTTGGGACCTGTTGCTCGAATACGCCGTCGGAGCCTCGACGGTTGCCAACGGCTGGTCGGGATATTTCCAGAGCGTGCTCGCGAAGTTCGGCATCCATCTGCCCGCGTGGGCGGCGCAGGCGCCGCTCGTGTATCAGCACGGCGAATACGTCGCGACCGGCGCGATCGTGAACCTGCCCGCGGTGCTCATCACGGGGGTGGTCACGTTGATCCTGGTGAAGGGGATCCAGGAGAGCGCGGTGTTCAACAATTTGATGGTGGGCCTCAAACTGGTCGCCGTGATGTTCGTGATCCTCGTGGGGGCGTGGTACATCAATCCGGCGAACTGGCAACCGTTCGCCCCGTACGGTTGGACGGGAGTCAGCCTGTTCGGCTATCCACTGCTGGGCCAAACGAACGCCGGGGGGGAACCGGTCGGCATGTTGGCGGGGGCGGCCATCATCTTCTTCGCGTACATCGGATTCGATTCGGTCTCGACGCACGCCGAGGAAGCCAAAAATCCGCAGCGGGATGTGCCGATCGGGATCATCGCGTCGCTGTTGATCTGCACCGTGCTGTACGTGGGAGTGGTCGCGGTGCTGACGGGCATGGTCCCGCACCACCAATTGAGCAAGGACGCGGGGGTCTCCGCGGCGTTCCACCAAGCGGGGCTGCCGTGGGCCGAGTTTCTGATCGCGGCAGCCGGCGTGGCCGGCATCACGTCGGTGCTGTTGGTGATGATGCTCAGCGCCCCGCGGGTGTTGCTGGCCATGGCGCGCGATGGATTGGTTCCCTCGAAGTTCTTTGCCGACGTGCACCCGAAGTTCCAAACCCCGTGGAAGAGCACCGTGCTGATCGGCACGTTCGTGGCGGTGTTGGCCGGACTGCTCCCCATCGACGCGCTGTTGCACCTGACGAACATCGGGACCTTGTTCGCGTTCGTGATCGTCTGTTCGGCCGTGCTCATCATGCGACGCACCAATCCCGCCGCCGAACGTCCGTTCCGCTGTCCGCTGGTGCCGTTTGTGCCGCTGGCGGGAATCGCCTGTTGTCTGGTGTTGATGCTCTCGCTCCCAGCCGCCAACTGGTGGCGACTGTTCGCGTGGCTGGCGCTGGGAATGGTGATTTACTGGTGCTACGGCCGCAAACACAGCGTGCTGGGTAAACAACTCGCCGCCGGAAAATGACGGCGAACCGCCCGTGTGCCACGGCTGGCTTGTCCAGCCGTGCGATCGTGGGACAGGCATGGATGTCAGGCAGAAAACCAGGTCAGGCCCGCCTGACACGATCACTTTTGACCTTTTCCTTTTGACTTTTGCCTTGCTCCCTGCTGACTCAGCCTGACATTGATCGACGGACGGAGCACTACCGCAACACACCATCGGAAAGTCCCCGCGTGTTCGAGAACGAAACACCCCGCGTCGCCAATCGACTGATCCGCGAGACCAGTCCCTACCTCCGCCAGCACGCCTACAACCCGGTGGATTGGTACCCGTGGGGGGACGAGGCCTTCGCCGCCGCTCGGGAGAGGAACGTTCCGGTGTTCCTGTCGGTGGGTTATTCGGCCTGCCACTGGTGCCACGTCATGGAGCACGAAAGCTTCGAGGACGCGGAGATCGCGGCCTACATGAACGCGAATTTCGTGAACATCAAGGTCGACCGCGAGGAGCGACCCGATGTCGACCAGATCTACATGACCGCCGTGCAGATCATGACCCAGCGCGGCGGCTGGCCGATGTCGGTGTTCCTGACGCACGACGGACGCCCGTTCTTTGGCGGCACCTATTGGCCGCCGCGCAACGCACGGGGGATGATGGGCTTTCAGTTCGTGTTGGAGCGCGTGGTCGAAGCCTGGACCGATCGCCGCGACGAAGTCGAACGGGGGGCCGACGAACTGACAAACGATCTGCGGACGGTCTCCATTCCCGAACCGGGGACCGATCAGCTCAAGGAGTCGCTCGTCGTCAATGCCGCGCGGAAGATGGTCTCCGTGACCGACAAACGCTACGGCGGGTATGGTGGCGCGCCGAAGTTTCCGCATGCGATGGACCTGCGCGTGTTGCTACGGGCCCACAAGCGCACGGGGGATGGCGACTTCCTCGACACCGCCAGGCTCACGCTCGACCGCATGGCGAACGGTGGGCTGTACGACCATCTGGGAGGCGGATTCCATCGGTACAGCACCGACGAACGCTGGCTCGCGCCGCACTTCGAGAAGATGCTGTACGACAACGCGCTGCTCGTCCCCGCCTACCTCGAAGCCTGGCAAATCACCGGCGACGCCGAGTACCGCCGGATCGTTGTCGAAACGCTCGACTACGTGCTGCGGGAAATGACATCCCCCGAGGGGGGCTTCCACAGCACGCAGGACGCCGACAGCGAAGGGCACGAGGGAAAGTTCTTCGTATGGTATGACGCCGAGATCGACAAGCTGCTGGGTGACGAGGACTCGGCCGTCTTCAAGAAGTGCTACGACGTGTCCCCCCCGGGGAACTGGGAGGGGCACAACATCCTGAATCGCCCTCGGCCCGTCGAAGAATGCGCCCGCGTGTTGGGACGTTCGCTCGAGGATGTCCAGGCGATCCTCGCGCGTTCGCGAAAAACGCTCTACGAGCATCGCGAGACCCGCGTTCATCCGGGTCGCGACGACAAGGTCCTCGTCAACTGGAACGGCATGATGATCGCCGCCATGAGCCAGGCGGCGTTTGCGCTGGGGGACCAGAGCTACGCAGCCGCCGCACGCGCGGCCGCCGACTTCATCCTCGACCGCATGCGGCAACCCGACGGACGGTTGTGGCACTCGCACAAGGACGGCGAGTCGCGTTTCAACGGGTATCTCGACGACTACGCCTGCCTGATCGAGGGCCTGGTCGAGCTGTATCAGGCGGTGGCCGATGCCCGGTATCTCGACGCGGCACTCGCATTGGCGACGGTCATGATCGCGGAGTTCCGCGACCCCGACGGCGACGGGTTCTTTTACACCGGCGAGCGGCACGAGTCGCTCATCACCCGCACCAAGGAAACGCACGACGGCTCCGTCCCCGCCGGGAACACGATGGCCGCGACGGCGCTAGTGAAGCTCGGCCATTTGTGTGGACGTCCGGACCTTTCCGAGGTCGCCACCCGAACGCTCGGATACCTCTCGACCGTCCTGAGCAAGTCCCCCCTCGCCGCCGCGCAGGGGCTGCTCGCCCTCGATTTCCACCTCGGTCCGACGCACGAAATCGTGCTGGTCGACGGTGACGATCCCGCCGAGAATCTGGCCGTTCAACGCGCACTGGGTTCGCGGTTCATCCCGAACCGGGTGATCGCCCGGCGACCAGCGGGTGTCACCGACGAGGGCTTGCCCCCCGCGGTTCGCGCGTTGATGAAAGGACGAGCGGCACGGAGCGGAGCGGCCACCCTGTATGTGTGTCGTGACGGAGCGTGCGGTTTGCCGGTCACGGGAGTGGCGGGGGTGGAGACGGTGTTTCGGGGGTAGCGGCAGTTCGTAGGTCAGGCTGTGCCCGACGCAATTCACGGCATCCCAACGCCACTCTTCCGCAAGGTATTCCGCCCAGCCCGTGGAAACTCGTGCCCACCGCAAAATCGCTCGGGCGAAGTTCCCATCGAGAGCTCTCCGCGGCGAGAATCACGGGCAGCGAATCGGTGGCCGTCAACTCCTCAGGAGTGGACAGGGCCGCCAGGAAGGTACGGCCCATGAATCGGTGCCAAACAAATGGACCTGACCCCGTTTCTCCCCTGTCTGACCCCGTTTCTCCCCTGTCAAGGAAAAATATCCGGGATTCGACATTGAGTACACGGAAGGGTATTGGAAGGGGCAGGAAAGCATCGTAGAGGCACTGAGCAAGTCTGGGAAGAAATACTTTCCGGGAGAGACAAAACCATGAAGGAGACGGCATTTCGATTTGATTTGCGAATTGATCCAGCAGATGCTGAAAGCGTGTTGCGAGAACTGAAAGACAAGCTTGCTACACTTTCTGGCGTTCTTTCCGTCAAGTCAGACGTTTCGGGGTATGGTGTCACGCTTGCGGTGCAAGTGTGCTTCGATGATTCACAACATGCAACAAAACTGCATCGCAAGGTCATGAACAAGATTATTGGTCACGAAGGCGTCACGATTTCTCAAGTGATGACGAAGTTGACCGATATCTTCTAATTTCCGCCTTGACGTTTAAGCATGAGCGTCAGTTCGTAGGTCAGGCTGTGCCTGACGCAATTCACGGCATCCCAAGGCCGCTCTTCCGCAAGGTATCACGCCCAGCCGGTGGAAACTCGTACCCACCACAAAATCGCTCCCGAGATATTCCCATCGAGCGCTTGCCGCTGGGTGTTCTGAGTGTGCCATGCTTGGCCCGGCTTTGCGGGACAAGCATGCCAGCCGAGAACACGTGCCGAACAACGGTGCCTGCCACGAATCGACGCTCCGACAGCGCCTCATCCCCACCTCTTTCGAGTGCCGGAACGGGCCATCCGACATTCACCACTTCAAGTTCCCGTGCTGCCGCAAGCAGACCCCGCGACCGGCATGCTTGTCCCCAACGCGGGCCAAGCATGGCATACAAGCACACACGCACACAGCGCCGGCAATGCCGCCCGCCGCGGCGATCAATCTCGCACGTTCCTAGGCGCTTTCTGGCTGCGACACGGGCTGCAGCTCGAACACTCGCCCCAAAGCCGAGGCCTCGGCCAACCGCCCCCCCTTGAGTGCCGCACGAACCGTGTCGAGCTTCCGGGCGTCGGCGACGCTGAGATACGGAGCCCAGCCTGTGTCGTCGTCGATCAGCTCGACTTCGACCTCCGCCGCGTATCCCCCCTCGTGGATCAGCTTGATCTTCCTTCTCTCGCTCACGGTCGAATTCTCCGAGTGAACGTGGTGTCCCACAGGTTTGAGTCTGGCCTGTAGGCGGTGACGAGCACCACAGGACGATTGTAACCGCGAGGGATACCCCAGACCGCATGAATCGGGGTGCCGTCGGCCATTCTCTGGAGCACGAGGACAGCCGCCCCCTTCGGGTAGTCGGGGTATTCCTCAACGACAACCGCGCCAGCGACTCCCGCGAGCAACTCGTCGACGGTGAGACCATCGTCGGCCAAGGCATCGTAGCCATGCTCGGAAATCCGGACATCGCCCGATGCGATCAGTGCGCTGAACGGTCGCCAGAGGTTGGACATGTCGTCACTCTCGACCGACGAAGGCCTTTCGCGTCGCGACCAGGTGGGATGCCCCGAACTCCGCTTTGGGTGTCTAGTTGACGATGCCTCAAGAGGCTGTCAGCGACGAGCCTACGTCCGTCCGCCACACACCTGCCCCAACGCCCCCCTACCGTCACCACCTCATCAACCCTCTTGTTGCTCCGCAACCCAGACGCCCAAAACCGCAGCAGGGCCACCGGCCACCCGCCCGCAGCCTCGACGCCTATATCGACGCCACGATGCTGGCCCGCTACACCGGCACCGCTACCCCGACGCTGACCGGGCGTGAGCACTGACGCGACCCGTCAACCGGCTTGCCGTGTCCAGTCGCGAATGTTCATTCCAATACGTTCAATGTCCTCTCTTGCCAGAGTACCACCATGCATCAGGATGTTCCGAGATCGCTCAAGTGCGTTGAGAACTGCTTTCGCCCACTCCATGTTAGCCAAAACATCTTCGAACACAGCCCAATTTGTGATGATAATCGATGAGAGGTCTCCGAAGTCGCAGTACATCATCTCAGTCCGGCCACGCGATCCGTGGTAGCGATTCTTGGCGTCCTCATCCATTCGCGTCTTCACCGTCCTCCTGATTCTTTCGGGCACGCTCTCCCACCAAGTTTCACCATGTTTTTCAGCCATTGCCCGCATCACAAAATCACGCACCATGTTCTCGAAGGTATGCATGGCGGTATAGACGATCGCCATTTGCTGAGCATCAGCAAGCAGATCATCGTCTAACATGTCGAATGAAAGAGACTGCCGAAGTCGAACGACATCATCTAGCCCAAAGTGCTTCCGTCGTTGACGACCAGCCTTATCTAGGCTCTCCTCGGCTAGCACGCCGCGGTAAACAAAAGTGTAAAGCAAATCCATCATACTCATCTTCCGAGGTGATCGCGGAGGCTTTTGAAGATTGCGTCGTAGATCGCTTGGTCACGGCTCTCTGGCAATACAATGTTGATGTGATATTGCAGTGAATCGAGCGTCACTGGCGGACACACACTTGATCGGTTCTGTCCTGGCTGCTCATTTACGGGAGTCGCTTCGGCTTGATCAGTAATGCCGTCCTTCTTCGCGGCACCATTTGATCCCTTCGGACCAGAACTGGGCCTCGGCTGGGCGGCGCCAGAACCCTCGAAGTCAGCAATCTCGCAGAGGGCTGTGAAGGTCCTTGCAATTCGGCCGATTACTTGGTCAGTCTTTGACCCAGCGTAGAGCGTCCGCAACTTATTTACAACATCTTCAGCGGACAGTTCGTTCGCTGTTTGATTCACAGCGAACAATCCTGAATAGGCTTCGCGGACACCTTCAGCCACGACCTTCTTCCATTGAGAGCGATCGTGAAAACGGAAATACCGCTCGGTTGGCACGCCATCGGTGTCCAAGAAGCCGAGATCCTTAAGGACACCGATGACCAGACGGTCGTTCGTGCTCTTGTAGCCAAGTTGCTCCAGGAACTTCTGCGAGAACCGCTCTGGAGCCTGTGCTTTCAGGATGGCTTCGAAGTACTCCGGAATCGCACCAGGCTTCTGAGTGTAGCTGTCAGGCAGGCCCATTTCTTCTCCTTTCAAGTAGATGGCCACCTCATGATAGCACTGCCAGAGGCTGGTGGAATCCCAGACGCGTATTTTACGTCATGGGGACGGTCTGTAATTTTAACGATGTGACACAGAGAAGCATTTTGGGCTCGGGGATTCGCGGGTGACCCGGACGCCGCTCTTGACCACCCGCAGTGCCACCCATCCCGAAAAACAAACCTCGTCGGCTATCCCATTCACCACTCGCGGCGGGATGGCATCGCCAAGCGCCGCGATTTTTTGGGTGCCATGCTTGCACCGCCTTGGGGGCAAGCATGCCAATCGCTCACCCGCGCGGGTGCCACTGCCGGCCGCTCCAGCAGTGCGATTCCGGAAGCCGCGTTCGTGTGATGCGGCGTCAACTCGCAGACTCCCGCGTCCCTCCTGCCGCGCACCCACACCCCCATGATCCCTCCTCGTTGCGCGGTTTCCCCCCTCGCGCGACACCCGTTCCCGCGCGCAGCCGCGATCTATGACCACATCGCGCGCCATTCCAAAACGCGTTTTCACCCCCGCGCGAAAAAAGCGCGCTCGAATTTCCCACGTTTCGATTTTTCAAAACGTCGGTTCTGCGCACGCGCCGCCCCCAAAACACCCCCGGAAACACACTCCGGGTTCCCGCCCAGCCGCGCTCGAAGAATCCACGAAATACCGGCAAATCTTCGCCGACGCCCCACAGCGTGAGGCATTTTTCTGCCGCTTCCACCCCCCAAGAATCGGGCGGAAACGAAAACCGACGCTTCACGCAATTCACTTGCAGGTATCGCGCAACAAACCCCCGTAAGTTGAAGGCGTCGATTCGACCTCCCGTTTCCACCACCGCGCGGCGTGGCCCGCTATCTCCCGACTCCGATCCCCGCCCCGCACACCCCTGGAGGAGCCATGGCGCCGCTGTTCAGTTCGGTTGCCGCACGATTTTCCAGAGCGGGTTTTTGTCCCGCGACGCCGCCAACAGCGCCAGCGACACACCGGGTTGAAATCCGTTCGCGGCGATCGTGCGGTCCGCCGCGTCCAGCACCCATGTTTCCGCCCCGTCGATCCATGCCCCTTGGGCGTCCAGCCCGATCAACCCGTACGCCAGCGACGCCGTGGCCGTGGTTGGCTGCAAGGCCCGTTTCAAATACTCGCACGAACGTTCGACACGCGGTTCGCCGCGCGTCAATTTCGCCAGCGCCAACAGCGACAAGCCCGTCGGTTGCGGGTGCGGCAACAGCTCCTGCTGGAACACGAGCGTGTTGCCGTAGTTCGCGCCGCCGGTCGGCAACAGACGATCCTCCAGCAACCGCACAGCCTCGCGAAAGCGCTCGCCCTGATCCTCGCGCGTGGCCCGCATGGCCAGAACCGCCAGGCAAGTTGGCTCCAGCCACGAATGCGTTCCCACCACCCACGGCCAACCGACCAACGTGGTGTCGTGCCCCATCTCGATCGAGCGGGGCAACGGCTTGCCACTGATGGTTCCCAGCCAAGCGAGTCCGGACTCGATGGCATCCGCGAACGGACCGCGCAGCGACTGTGCCTGGATGGCCCGGTGATAGGCGGTCCATGCCAAAATCGCCCAACAGGTGGGCCAACCCGGTTCGTCGAGTTTCGCCGAAATCCCCACGCGCCCCTGGGGTTGCTGCCGGTCGCGCAGCCAGGAACAGGCTTCCAAAGCCGGCTTTTCGCGGCCATGTGCGCACAGCGCGAGGGCCGCCAACGCGACCCCCTCGGAACAGGGGGACGAACCGGGGCGATAACCTTGGCGAGACAGGTCGGAAACGTGATCGAGAAGTCGCCCGAGTCGATCCATGACGCGCGGGGCCTTGCGGGAAGCGAGGGTTGCGTGAAGTGGCCGTGATCTTAACAGAACGGCGGCGAGGCCACGCGCCGTCTAAAACAACTGGCCCGGACTTTCCGGGGGCGGAGGAGTGAGGCCGATGTGCGTCCAACCGGCGGGAGTGACCACGCGCCCGCGCGACGTGCGGCGGACGAATCCCAGCCGCAACAAAAACGGTTCGACTTCGTCTTCGAGCGTGTCGGCGGGGACGTTCATGCTGTGGCCGATGGCCTGAACACCCGCCGGACCGCCGGCGAACACATCGATAATGGTTTTCAGATAGCGGCGGTCCTGCTGGTCGAGCCCCGAAGGATCGATCTCTTTTTTGAGCAGGGCCTCGCGGGCGATGTCCGTCGAGATGCGGCCGTCCGCTTCGCTGTCGGTGTACTGCCGCGTCCAACGGAGCAGGTTGTTGGCGATGCGGGGTGTGCCGCGCGCGCGGCGGGCGATCTCGACGGTCCCCTCGGGAGTGATGTCGGTCGAGAGTTTTTTGGCGCTGCGGCGGACGATCTCGGCGAGGTCGTCGGTCTCGTAAAAATCGAGATGCTCGCGATTGACGAAGCGATCGCGTAGCGGAGCGGTGAGCATGCCGGTACGGGTGGTGGCGCCGATGATCGTGAACGGCTTGAGCCGCATGTTGATGGTGCGCGCGTTGAGACCTTCGCCCAAGGTGATGTCGACGCGAAAATCCTCCATCACCGGATAGATGAATTCCTCGACGGCGGGCGGCAGGCGATGGATTTCGTCGATGAACAGGACGGAGCCGTAGGTGGCTTGCGTCAGATAGGGGAGCAAGTCTTTCGGTGCGGACAGCACGGGGGCCGAGGTGAGTTGCACGTCGACACCGAGTTCGCGGGGAATAACGGTGGCGAAGGTGGTTTTGCCGAGGCCGGGGGGACCGTCCAGCAGCAGATGCCCGAGCGGCTCGGCCCGTTTGCGGGCGGCGTTGAGCATGATGCGGAGGCGGTCAACGACGCTGCGCTGGCCGACGACGTCCTCCAGCCGTTGGGGGCGGAGTTCGTCGTCGCGTTCCTTGTCTTCGGTCGGTCTGGGCGCGGGGGGCTGCTTGCCCGCGCCGCGTTTGGCAGGGCGATCTTCGTCGTCTTCGTCACCGCGGATGATCGGTTCGCGTGCCACGGGGCTTCCGGAAGAGTTGGGGGGACCACCAAGACACAAAGATGCGCCGGGACCAGCGCGAACGTTGCAATTTCACAGGCCCGCTTCGACTTCGGCGAGGATTTCGTCGGCGATTTCGTGATTGGAGGTGACGGCCTGGACGTCTTCGTGGTCCTCGAAGGCGGCCAACATCTTGAGGACTCGCCGCGCTCCTTCGACATCGAGCGCAACCGAATTGGCGGCGATGCGGGTGATTTCCGCGGTGTCGGCGGGGACCTTGGCGGCCTCGAGCGCGGATTTGACGGCGTCGAACGCCGCGGGATCGCAGGTGACTTCGAAGATCTCGCCGTAGCGTTGGACATCCTCGGCCCCCGCTTCGAGGGCGCTTTCCATGAGTTGGTCCTCGGTGACGTTGGCGGCGGGGACGACGAACAACCCTTTGCGGTTGAACATCCAGGCGACGCAGTTGGTGGCCCCCATGTTGCCGCCGTGGACCTCGAACAGCTTGCGAACTTCGCCAGCGGTGCGATTGCGGTTGTCGGTGAGGATGTCGAGCATCACCGCGGTGCCGGCGGGGCCGTAGCCTTCGTAGATGAGTTCCTCGTAGGTCTCGCCTTCGAGTTCACCGGTCCCCTTTTTGACCGCCCGCTCGATGTTTTCGCGGGGCATGCTTTGGGCTTTGGCCTTGTCGATGGCGTAGCGGAGCTTGAGGTTCATGACGGGGTCGCCCCCGCCGTTGCGCGCGGCCACGATGATGGCCTTGCTGAGCTTGCCGAACAGGGCGCCGCGTTTTTTGTCCTGGGCGCCTTTGCGGATGGCGATGTTCGCGGAATGGGAATGGCCTGCCATGTCCAACGCTCCGAGCGGACGCGCCGGAACGGGGTTCCGTTCCGACGCGGGATTCGAGGGTCTTGCAATAGGGTGGCCGCGCGGGGCGGCAAACCACCAAGGATAGGGGGTCCCGCTTCGGTCACCAAGAGCACGGGGGCGAGGGAGACCGAAGGGAAACCCCGCAGTGTGGGTCGCACGCGAGATTCCGGGGTTTCGCCCAAAGCGGCACCAACCCCGGCCACGTCACGTTCAACAATGCGAAAGCCCTGGCGGTCACGCGTTGCTTGTTTCGGAACAGCGGGGGTCCCGATAACCTACCGGGCGAAGGGCCACGTCCCTGTTCATACGATGTTGTCGGACGTGTCAGAACCCAGGGCGACATTTCCTCAAGGAGCACCCGCATGACCGATCGTCCGGAAGCCGCCGACGAAGACGCGCAGCGCGGGTATGCGGAGTTGCGGACCAAGGCAGGGGAAAGCCTTGAGCAGTGCCGCTTCCAATCGGCGTTTCGACTGTACGGCGAAATCCGGCGGCACTGTCGCGACCGGGGGATCGCGGAGGGGTATCTGGTGGGGACGTTCCATCAGATGGACACCGCGCAGAACGTGCTCGACTTTCGCACGATGCGGGAGAGGGCGGTCGAACTGATCGCGTTGCTCGAAGACGACCAGCGGCTGCTCCGGGTGCAGGGGGATTTTCCGCGCGAGCATTTCGACTATTTCGTCCGCACCATGAGCACGTGTGCGTACGAGAACCTCGCCGAGGCGACGGGGCAGCTGGACGGCTTCAATTCGGACGGCCTGCACGCCTGCATCGCGGACGGGCTGCGCGTGTGCCGCACCACGGGGAAACTGCGTTGCGTCAACTGTTTCCGGGAATACGCGTGCGACGTGTATCTGGCGGCGGACGACGCGGAAATCGCAGGGCATCAGTGTCGACTCGTGGTCGACCACACCGGGCCGTGGACGGATCGAGGGGACCGCCGCTGGTTGGCGTTGGGGAAGCTCGCGTGGGTCCGGCTCTTGTCGGGCCGAGTGGACGAAGCCCTGGGAATGGTTGACGAAGCACTCGAGTTGACGCAAGCCGAAGGGGTGACACTTAAGCTGGAGTCGCGTCTGCGGACGCTGCTGTTGCGCGACACGATTCGAATCGTGGCGGGACTCGACGCGGAACTGGACAGTGACCCGGCGGGGGCGGAAGCTCCGACGGCCGAGGAGTATCCGTCGCTCGATCTGGCGCGGTCGTGGAACCGGGCGCTGTGGGACGCGCGGGAGGGTCGCCACGACGAAGCACGAGCGGTGCTCGAAGCTTGGGACAAACTGCTGACCCAACGGGGAGCGACGCACTACTGGTTCGAGAACCGCTTGCGATTGGTGGCGCTCGACCGCCTGGCCGGTCACGGTGATCGCGCTCGTGCACTTGCGCAGCCGCTCGAGAAGAAGGCGGTGCAGGTGAACGATTTTCTCACGTTGCGGCGTCTGCGGGAGGTGCTGGAATCCGAGACACCATCTCCGCTGGGGATGGCGCCGCCCCGTCGCACGGAAGCGGCGAAAGTGGATGTTGGAGGGAACGAGGCTGGCGGGGACGAGGTGTTGTCAGGTCCGACCGAAACCGACGAGGGGGCGTCCACTGCCGCGCGGGAGGAACGGAACACACCGTTGGCGGGGTATCTCGAGGCGTTCACGGAGAAGCTACGACAATGGGCGGAGGGACCCGACAACGCGGACCTCGCCCCATTGCGCAACGAATTGATGTCGGTCGACCGTGCGACGGTCACGCATCCGGACGACGCCGCATCTTTGATGCATCTCATGGGATTCTTGTTGGGGGATGCCGAGGATGGAGCGGCGATTTGGGAGTGGGCGAACGGACTGTCGGCCCCGCACAAGGAGGACCCTGGCGTGCTCTCGCAACTTGGAACGATCGGGGACTCGCTCCGGGAATCGCCGGTGTCGGGGATGGCGGAGCGGATCCCGGTCGAGCGGACCGAACCGTTGTTTCGGCGGTCGCTGGAACTCGATTCCACCCGCGCGGGGAACTACATGCGGGCTGGCGACCATTTCCTGCGACGGGATATGGCGGGGGATGCCGAACGCTGTTACGCGCGGGCGTTTCGGCTGAAGCGGGCGGAGGGGATGATCGCCCGGCGTCTGGCGGATTTGTACTCCCGCACCGACAGGCCGCGCGACGCGCTGCATGTGTTGGACGTTTGCCTGCGGGAGGGAACGGACGATCCGCAGGTGGCGAACGACGCGGCGATGCAATCGTTTTCGCTCAAGCAATGGGAAGCGACGCTGACGTACCTCGCGCGCTTCGAAGAGGGGGCCGGCGAGCGTGTGTGGACGAACTACTATCGCGCACTGTGTCACTACGAAACGGGGGCGTGGGGGCCCGCCCTTGCGGCGGCGGAGGCGGAGATTCGGGTGGTCGAAGAGACGCCGTGGCATCTCGAATTGATCGTCGGGATGTGTTTGGCGCGGCTGGGACGAGAGGATGAGGCGCGGCCCCGGTTGGAGAACGTCCTGGCGACACCGTTGGCGGCGTTTCCGTTCCTCTCGCCGTTGGGGATGCTCGAGCTGTGGGAACGGTTCCGGGTCGTGGCGAGGGACGTGTTGGCGGACGAACGACTGGCCGCGCGCGTCGAGACGCGGCAACTGCGGTCGGGGTTGATGCCCGAACACTGGTTCGAGGGACTCCGCGACGAGTCGCCCGAGGAAACGGCGGAGGAAGTGTTTCTGTTCCGGTGCCTGGTTCGACAGCCGCTGAACGGAACGTGGGCGGAGGACCTGGATCGGCTGCCCCATCAAGAGGGGTGGACCGGCTACGTCGCGGAGTGGGGGGTGTTGGCGGAAACCGAAGAGGACGCGCTGTCGAGGGGAGTCGGCATGCAGTCCCAATGCCACGAACTTCCACCGGAAGGGCTTCGCGCGGAGCGCGACCAGGGACCGTTCAAGGACAAGCCGGGGGTGGTCTGGCAGGGTGCGCGATACGCGGAGGAACCGGACGAGGGAGGAGCGGCGGAGGAGGATGAGTTCGCGTAGTGGGGCGTGGGCGGGTTGGCGGGGTGCACCAGTGCTTGGTCACGACGGAGATTGGGGGTTGTGATTGTCGCAAGTCAATCGCACTGCTGGACAAGCCAGCAGTGGCTCACCAGAAACAGGGTGTGACAGAGCACTACATCACTCCCCCTCATCCGCCCTTCGGGCACCTTCTCCCCCACAGTGCAGATTCGTGACGCGACTCGGAGTCGAAAGTGGGGGAGAAGGGTTTGTGCGGCGCGTGTTTGAACTGCGCTCATCGCGGATGCGTCAAGGGGGGAGTTCCTCGGGAACGGTCCGCTCTCCGAATGGCATTTTCCACAGGCCGGTGTCGGGGGGCGACACGCTCTCGTCGAGAGACTTGGGTGACGCGGGGAGTCGAACGTTGGGAATGCGTTCTACCGCGATTCTTTGCGTTCGGCGGA
>JBIKMW010000136.1:0-16298 GCA_044359065.1 Planctomycetales bacterium
GATCTGGTTGAATTCGAGTACCGCGTCTTGCTTGCGGTCCCCCGCTTCGACAACCACCCGCCACTCCCCGGAAACATCCACGGCTGGCGTCGACTCGCCCGTTCCCGCGTCGTCCGTTTTTTTGGACGGTTCCCGCCATTCTCCCTCGACAACGATCGCTTTGACGCGCGCCTTCTCTTCGACCAGCGTGCGATCAAGCACCACCAGCGACGCTCCCCGGCCCGCTTCGATCGTGCCGATCCGCGACCCGTCGGCCAGAAGTTCGGCGGGACGGGAGGTCAACGCTGCCAGGTACGCCTTTTCGCTCAAGCCCGCTTTCAACGTTTCGCGCAGGCGTTTGAGGAACTCCGCCGGACTCGCGCAGCCCTCGCTGGAAAACGCAAACCGAACGCCCGCGCTCTCCAAAACTTTGGCCGCCGCCACGTGCCGTTCCCAGGTGGCCAGTTGATCCCGTTGCCAACGGACCGGGGCTTTGTGTTCCACCACCAGCGGATCGGTCGAGCTTTCAGGTTCGACCTTCGGGGCGTCACCCCAATTGACCGTCAGCAGCACCGGCACACGGCCCGCCACGATCCGGTCCAGGCACAAGTTGGCATCGCGACCACCCCACAGGATCGGCGACACCTTCCACTCTTCCGCGAAATCCAGCGCGCGGTGAATCTCGTCTCGCGTTTCCGCCCGGAATACCCACGGCTTGCCAGCCGTCAAGTCTTCGGAAAGCTGCGACAGAACCGGATCTTCCGGAGGCCGCGACACACCCGGAATGCCGCGTCGATACAACTCCTCACGCCGCCGAAACGCGTCGGCGTCGAGCAGTGCCTGCCGCAAATGGGCCATCCCCCCCATTCGTGTGGCCGGATAGCCGTTTCCGCGCAGCGGGATCAATCCGAACGATGACAGTCCCGCGTCGCGCAACACCGATTCGCGTTTCGGAAGACCGCTCGTTGTCACCACACATGAGCGGCCGTTCGCCAACCGCCCCTCGGGGATCACATGCGCGAAGACGAAGCCGTGGTCCCGCCATTCGGCGATCCGGTCGCCCTCTTTCGACACCGCCGTGGCCGACCGGAAATCGGGGGTCAGCCCCTTCCGTTGATCGACGGGGGTCGCCGCCAACGCCGACCGCGACACATCCAGGTTCCGCCCTTCGGAGACCGCCGCTTGCGCCTCTTTGTCCAGCAGAACGATGTTCCCGCCATCGAAGAACGCCGCATAGACAAACAACCCCGTCCCGTCGATCACCTTCGCGTCGGCGGGGATCGCCACATCCGGCCCGACAGCCTGGATCGCACGCTCGCGAATCACGAGGTTGCCGACAAACGCCTCGCGCTCGGCGGACACCCGGATCGTGGCATTCTTGATCGCCAGCGCTGGGGGAGCGAACGGGGGTTCGTCGGCACGGGCAAACATCCCGCCAAAGGTGATGGCCGAAACCATCAGACATATGGCGATACGGACGACACACCGCGAAGATTGGCTGCGATACGACAATGCGACCGGCTCGCAGCAGGTCATCAAACAGGACTTGATCACGGAGCGCAGGCCTTAGGTGGGTAAGGAGATCGGAGAAATCGTCAAGTTACCGACGGGCCTTGCGGGCTCGTCGATCAACTCACGATTCGGCCGGAATATTTCTCGCAGACCACCCAAGCTAATCCGTTCGCCAACACGTCGCCAGCACTCTCGCGGATTCCGCGTCCGCGACTTGTCGGACCCGGATTCACCCCACCAACTCCCCGATCACGCTTCCCTCGCTGAGTGGCATCGGGCGCCCGATCGGCGTCGTCATCTCGTGTTTCGGCGAGATTCCGAACTGCGACAGCACCGTCGCAAACAGGTTCTGCACCGGCACTGGATGTTCGGGTTCCTTCTTCTCGCCGGTCGGGTCGGTCGCTCCCAGCACAACTCCCGACTTCAGCCCACCTCCGCCAATCAGACACGAGAAACCCGAAGGCCAATGATCCCGCCCATCCAGCGGGTTGATCTGCGGCGTCCGACCGAATTCCCCCAGGACCAGCACAATCGTCGACGCCAGCAGATCCCGCTCGGCCAAGTCCTGCAACAAGGCGGCCAGCGCCGGGTCCAGCGTCCCCGCGTGCTGCGTGTGGAACTCGAAGTTGTTCGCGTGCGTGTCAAAGCTCGACTGCGTCACTTCGATCGCACGCACGCCGGTTTCCACCAACCGCCGCGCGACCAGACAAGCCCGCCCGAATTGGGTGTCGCCGTATGCGGCCACCCGCTCTTTCGGCTCCTCGTCGATCTTGAAGGCCCCCAGTTGCTTCGACGTCATCATGCGCTGGGCTTTGCGGACGGTCTCCTCGTGCAACGTGCCGCGAGCCAGGACCCTCCGTCCCGACAGGAACGCCTTTTCCACCACCTTGAGATTCTCGTCGCGGCGTTTCATCCGCGTGTCTTCGACCGGGGCCAGCATGTTCTGCAACGGTTGGCCGGGGTCGTACACCTTGAACGCGTCGTACTGGTCGCCGAGGTACCCGCCGCGTCCCGGCCATTGGCCGTCGCGCAGCGAAATGTGCAGCGGAATCTCGATCCCGTCGTTGGGGAGTTGATGCGTGAGGATCGCTCCCAGCGACGGATGGATCGTCGTGGGATCCGGGCGGAAGCCGGTTTTGAGCAGATACGCGCCCCGTTCGTGGTCCCCCTCCAGCGACACCAGCGAGCGGATGACCGACAAGTGCCCGATCTTCTCGGCCAATCGCGGGTACGTGGAGGCAATTTGCAGCCCCGACACATTTGTGTCGATCGCCTTGGTCGGCCCGCCCACTTTGGAGCCGGGATGCGGGTCCCATGTTTCCAATTGGCTGGGACCCCCTTCCAGCCAGACGAGGATCAGCGACTTGGCCCGTCCCGGCCCCCGTTCCTCCGCCCCTTTCGCGGAGAGCGCCGGCAGCGCGAACGACAGCGAACATCCCGCCAAACCCGCTAGAAACTCCCGACGATTCGCCAGAAAACCGTGCATCGCAATCTCCCCCGGGCCTAAATCCGGCCGTATTCGACAACCCGTCGTTCACGGGAACGAGCGAGCAGCAACGTCCCGCGAGTCCCCCGACTCAATGGTTCCACGCGAATTCCGTCGAGTTGAACAGGCTCCAAAACAGGTCTTCCATGATCCGCCCGCGTTCGTCTCCGCTCTTTCCCTTCAACTGCGAGACGAAGTGTGCGGACTCTTCCGCCGTCGGCTTTCTCGTCAGGCAAGCCAGATACGCGGTTTCGACCCGTTGCTCGTCGGTTGCGCTCATCGACGCGATCCGCCCCGGGGTCAACAACGGCGAGGCCTTGAGCTGCTCCTGGGCCAGATTGCCGTTCATCATCAACAGCCGCTGCGGGATCGTCCCTCCGCGGTCTTGCAATTCATTTTCCCCCAGGTCCCCGTATTCGCGGACGAAGTCGAACTCTTGGAAGTATCGCGGAATCCGGAAAAACAGGTGGGTGTTGTGGTCGTGCGTTTGAGCGGACGACGCCTGACGCATCGCACGGATCATCTGCTCTGGACGGTGACGAATCAGCGGAAACACCGCCCATTGTTGTTCGGCGTTGAGTACGTCCCCCTCCGACGCATCGTCGGGGACGCTCGAATCCGTCCGGAACGCCCGCGACGCGACGATCACCTGGATCAACCGCCGCAGGTCGCACCCATGTTCGCGGAAGTCCTTGCCCAGCAAATCGAGGACGGCGATCTTCTCCTCGGGATCCGGCAGGTCGTCGACGGGATCGTGATACGCCTTGCCGAACAACAGCCCCCACACCCGATTGACGATCGCCCGCTCAAAGCGGCGGTTCTCTGCATGCGTGATCCACTCGGCCAGTTGACGGCGGCGCGTGCCATTGCCGTCGACATGGTCCTCAAGGAACGGCACCCGCGGCGTGACGGCGTGGTCCTTCAGCGTTTTCCGGTCCTGCACCATGAACTCGACCGGCTTACCGTCCTGGTTCGTTTTGTCCTCGACGCCGACGATCGTCTGTTTGGTTTGGCCGTAAAACGCGGCCAGTCCCTCGAAATCCTTCTGCTTCCAGTGGTCGAACGGGTGGTCGTGACACTGGGCGCAGTCGATCCGTTGCCCGAGAAACGCCCGCACTGTTCTCCCCGCGAGTTTGTTGTAGTCGATGGTGCCGTCCGCGAGGGCGGCGGCGACGAAGTTCACCTCGGGTTCGCCCGTCGACAAGCCTTGCGCGGCGATCATCGTCCGCACCATTTGGTCGTAAGGCGTGCCGTTCATCACCTGTTCGGCCAACCACTCCTTGAAGCGGTCGCGTCGAAACAAAATGAACTGCCCCATGTCCGTACCCACGTACGCCCGGGCCAGGCGTTCCGACAGATACTCCCCGAACCGGGCGTCACCCAGATACCGTCGGGCGAAGTGTTCCAGCCGATCCGCACGCGTGTCCGCTTCGAAGTCCCGCAATTCCTCAAGAGACGGAGGCGCTCCGACCAAGGCCAGCGCCATCCGCCGCAACACGCGCAGGTCGTCCGCGCGAGGTGCGGGTGTCACACGGAACTCGGACCACTTTTCGGCGAACACCTTGTCCAACGCGGCGACGACCGGCCCGATCTCCGACGGCGACACCCCGCGTTCGGGAATCACGCGCGTTTCGAGCGAACTGCGGCTGGCCCACGCGGTCACCCACGCAACCGCGCAAATCACCCCCACGGGGGCAAGTCGCGTCACGGTCCGAATCACGGAGGCGGGCATGTGCTTGGTCCTGAGGGGCTAACTCGTGAACGCCGCGACTCTCTCGGCGAAGAGGAATGACACGTTCGAGCGTCCCGAATGATACTCCTCACGGCGGCCCACCGGTTTCGCGGAATTCGTCGAAACAACCTCGCCCGCTCCGGGGTATCACTCGCGGTTCGTCGGTATTCTTCCTCCGCGAGCCACGGAAATTCGCTCCGCAGGTCGATGGACCACCATGATGCGACCGCTTTCGAACACACCCGACCACGGCACGTCCAAAACCGGCGCAACCGATTTTGACGTCGAGGATTACGGCTTCGGGCCGTTGCTGCTGGAAGGGGATCCGCCCCCCACCGCAACGTTGGCTGCGCCTCCCCTGCCCGTGCCGGACCCGCCGGCGCTCCCTCCATCGGTCGATTTTCCGCTCGAATCCGTTTCGGTCACGACCGAGGCGAGTGTCGCGACCCAATCCCCCCCTCCGTTGCCCGCTCCTTCGCCGAAATTTCATTGGACGCTTCGCAATGTCCGTGGCGCGATTTGGTTCGGAATCAAGACCGCGGTCTCGACGCTCTTTGGCATTGCGAGCCTGATTCTGATGCTGGCGGTCGTGGCGGCTGTGCCGGGGGCGAATTTCTACGCGCTGGGATATCTGTTGGAAGTCGAAGGACGGGTCGCCCGCTCGGGTCGCTTTCGGGACGCGTTTCCCCTGCTCAATCTCGCCCCGAAGTTGGGGACGATCGCGCTGGGGATCTGGCTCTGGCTGATTCCGCTGCGCCTCCTGGCCGACGCCGCGACCGACGCCCGCCTGATCGCACCGGGGGCCGGGCCGGACCGGTTCCTGCATGGGTTGGTCAATGTGCTGTGGGTGCTCATCACCGCGCACATTTGTCTGGCACTGGCGCGGGGCGGGTCACTGTCGTGCTTCTTCCGTCCGATCAAGAACGTCCGCTGGCTGCGCGAGCGATTTCGGTCGCACGACTATTGGAGCACCGCCGAGCGGGCGGTGATCGACTTCGTGACGGGGCTGCGCATCCGACACCACTGGTGGTTGGGTGTCCGGGGATTTGTCGGAGCACTCGTCTGGCTGGTCCCGCCGACGCTGCTGCTCTCCGCACTGCGTCGCACCGAACCGGGACCGGCGATCGTGACGATCGCCGGGGGGCTCTTGCTGTCGGTCGTCCTCTCGTGGGTGCCGTTCCTCCAAGCGCGGTTTGCCGCCGAAGGGCGGTTCCGGGCGATGTTCGAACTGAGGGCCGTCCGCGAAATGTATCGCCACGCCCCGTTTTCGTGGCTGTTCACAATGCTGATCACGCTCGTGCTGGCGCTGCCACTCTACCTGTTCAAGGTCGCGCTGCCGCCGCAAGACATGATGTGGCTGGTGACGCTGATCTTCATCGTCAGCATCTACCCCGCGAAAGTGCTGACCGGCTGGGCCTACCACCGCGCGAAGCATCGCGAAAAACGGACATTCTGGCTGTTGCGCTACGGCGTCTGGCTGGTGCTGCAACCGCTGTTGATGTTCTACGTGTTCCTGCTGTTCTTCACGCAGTACATCGGCAAATACGGAAAACTGGTCCTCTTCGAGCACCACGCGTTTTTGCTGCCGGTGCCGTTTTGACGGGTGTTTGTAGTCCAGTTGGAAGAGACTGCATCTCTTGAAGGTCGTTGTTGGTTACCGGGAAACATCACGCTGACCGACGGAAATCTAAGAGAAGAGAGGCCAATGTCATGAGAGTCGCGCTGCCGCTCCTTCTTATCGCCGTGCTCTCTACTGCTGCTTCAGGAACGGATGAAGGCTTTCGCACTCAGACGAATTTCCCGGGACCGAATCCTGAAGTTTGGGAACTTCTGCCTGACGCTGATCCGTACACAGCTTTTCGGATCGGACAGATTCTCTTTGACTACCCAGATGAACAGGTCGATCTCGCCGAACCTGTCATGAATCTTTCGCAACTTCAATCGGTGGCCGAGGTCGTCGAGAGAGCGGCCCCGGGACGAGCGATTGCGGCTCTGGTTGAGCAACAGTTGACCGTTCCACACGACTTTGAGTTCGCGAGTGCCGTAGTGAAGAATCGCGGCGATTCCGGTTTTTTTTGGACCGTCACATACGAGCTCTTTCCCAAAAAGGGAGGATTCTCCGGAGTCCCGTTCCAATATCGGGCGATTCTGGATGGGCGTGGAACGCTTCGGCGGCCGCGCCTGACCATCTTTGATGCAATGTTTCATTCGGCTGAGGATGCCTTTACGTATTCTGTTCTACGCCTTCCGAGCAGTACGGATGCAAAAAACACGGTCCTGACCCCAGAGGAGATTCGAGGACGCGCAACGAAGGCGTTGGCGACCGACACTCAGAATGAACGCTCCGCTTCAAGCGTCATGAAACGAATGGAGTACGACGGGCAGAAGCTGGTACGAATTCCCGTTTCGACGGAAAACAACGGAGAGCTAATCTTTGTCGACATCTGGGCAGTGAGTTTTCGCGACCCGCGCCGCAAGACCCGCCCTGACGACCGCTTTACTGTGTGGGTTACCCCAGCCGGGCGAACTGCCGACATTCGCCAACAGGATTGTTTGTCCGACGCCATTGAGCCAACGCAGGAACCGAAGTCGTCACCCAAGCCCGTCGAAAGTGGAACCAAGTAGGCGGGCTTATGCCTGCCTGAATCGGCGCGAAACGGGTGGTCGCAAGCTCGCGGCACCGTGCATGTACCGGATTGATTCGGCTCGCTGCCAATCAAAGATTGGCAAGAACGACGGTTTGACGCCATCAGAACCGAGTTGGCCCAAACGATCGGATTCGACTTCTGTCGCTTCTGGTTCTGAAAGGCAGCAAAGAGTCTGCTCTACGCATCTATTTGATCGGCTCGGTCGCTTCTCCCCCAAGTGCTTTCGCCAGAGTTTCTGCGAGATGCCGAAGAATCGCGTAGTCCTCGGGAGCATTGCAACCCGCAGCGAGAACCACCATCGGCGGTGACGCTTCGACCCACACATGCACCGGACGATCATCGATCCAAACGTCCCAAACTCTTCCCTTGCGCGTTCGCTTGATGGTCCCCGCGGCTGCCTCGAGAATCGCGTCAATGACATCGAGGACGTGTTGGTCGTCGGACTCCAACCACACCTCGCACGTCGGCCCCGCCATTCGTGATTCCCCAATGTGCCATTCACGGAAGGCGATGATTCGTGGCGTCGGCTATCAACGATTGTGCCCTTGTGTGCGATGTGACTGGGGAATGTCGGAAACGGCCACTGCCCTCGTCATGCCGTCATGACCAACACTAATCCAACACGCCGCGCCACCCGCTCGAACGCGTCCAGCGACAATTCGAACCGCCCGCAGCGGAAGTCATCGAACGTCAGGGGATCGACACATGCGAGTTCGGCGAGTTCGTCCAGCGAAACGTCGTTGCCGTCGATCGCTCGCAACAACTCCCCCCGGAACGTCGGCTCCGCCGCCGCTTGCTCGTGCAGGCGGAATCGTTCGATGATGTCGTCGCGGTCTTGTTCAGCCAATGCGGCCAAACGATCAAGCCGTGCTTCATCCTCGGGCGTCAAGGAATGGATCACTCGTTCCGTCATATCGCACCTTGCGCGCGGTCAAGGTCCAGAGCCAATCCCCACTCCTCCCGCTCACTCCTCGACCGGGGCTCCCACTTCCAACTCGTCTTCATCTTCACCCGGCGCCGCTGGTTTGTCTTCCGCCCCTTCCCCTCCCGGCTTCAACTTCTCCAACCCTCCAAATTCCGGCAACTCGCGAAGCGACGCCAGGTCCGGGTCCTGCTTCATCCAGTCGAGGTCCTTGAAGCCCCCCTTCACCGCTTTGCCCAGCGTCTCGATGCCCGTTTTGCGGTATTCGGCCAGCAGTTTGTCGCGGGCTTCTCCCGCCGGTTGCTTGGCGACCACTTCCACGCTCCGGCCATACACGCACGCGACGTTGTACAAGAACAGTGAATCGTTCCCGAACTTCTCGCGGCCCGTTTCCACTTTCTTGACCGCCTCCTCGTGCTTGCCATCGGTGACGACCAGCGCGATGCACACCCCCGTGAGCGCTTCGCCGCTGAACGGGTCCAGTTCGTACGCCTTCGCGTAGTCCTTGCCCCCCTCGGCGTACATCCCCAATTGGAAGTACGCGTTGGCCCGCGCCAGCCACGCCTCGGAGAGATTCGGGTCGAGGGTGACGGCCTGTCCGAAGTCCGCCAACGCCTCTTTCCACTTCTTCTCCTTCGAGCGGGATTTCTGCCAGCCTTGCAAGAGCGCCGCGTAGCCGGGCGAACGTTGCATCATGTTTTGCAGCGCGTTGCGGGCATACTGTCGTTTGTCGTCGCTGCCGGAGTCCCGGGCCTTCACGAGCGCCGCCCGTGCTTCCGGCGTGCCAATGGTTCCCAGCGCGTTCGACAGGTACGACCACGTGTACGGATTGGCCGACTTCTCCAGCATTTCGATCATCAGCGCCAGCGCTTCATGACCGCCGTCTTCCTGCAAACCTTGCACGGCCGCGCTCACCAGATTGCTGTCGGTCGAAAGGAGCGCGTCGCGGGAAAGCTCCCGGAACTTCTTCGGATCGAGCCGTTGCACGGCGCGAAGCACCTCGGCCCGTTCGTGACCAGGCAGCGTCGTGTACTTTTCGACGAGCACGGTGGCGGTCGAGGCGTCTCCCAACAGGGCCAACGTCTGGATCAGCGGACCGCGCTGGTTGGAGTCTTTGAGTCGCGCGAGCAACAGCGGCAAGGCCCGGCGATCCTTCACCCGGTTGAGGAGCGCCAGCATCTGCGGCGAGGGCTGCTCCTTCTCCAACGCCTTGAGGGAGTACTCGATGGCGAGGCTTTCGCTCGCCTGGTCGCTGCGCGCCGCCAACAGTCCGAACGCGTGATTGCGGTAGGCGGCGTTCGTGTCCGCCAGCGCGGCGGACAACACGTCGAGCAATTTAGGATGCCCCACTTGCACCAGCGCGGAGAGCGCGGCGATGTGCAGGTCCTCGCGCGAATCCTTCACAAACTCGTAGATCGCGTCCGACCATACGGGACGCGGGTGCTCGGCCAGCACCTTGACGATCCGCTTTTTCATCGCGGGGGGTTCGTTCCCCAGGATCGCCAACAGCGCTTCGTGCGCCGCCGCGAATCGCGACGCCGCCAAACTTTCAATCGCCGCCGAGCCCAGCGGTTCCGCACCCCGTTTGGCCTCCTCCACCAGACGATCGATCGCAGGCTGTTCGCCGTAGTGGCGCAACGCGGCCAGTGCCGATTTTTGCACCACCGGTTCGTCGTCGCGGGACAGCTTTAACACGAGTGGCAACTGCTCGGCCCCCAATCGGCCCCCCGCCCCGACCAGGCAGGCCGCCTTCTCGACGGGCGTCGCGGACTCCAGCGTCCGTGCCACCTCCTCGCGAGGGACGTACTGGTAGGTCGAAGCGAGAGCCTTCAACACCGCGTCGTCCCGTGAACCGTGAATCCGTTCCGTCATCCCGGGGTAACTGCTGCGGATGGAGTTGCCGTGCACGTCCTTCGGCACGTTCGCCAGATGGATTTCCTTGAGCGTCAGCGGCATGGGAGGATACTGCCCGTCTCCCTGCTGTTGACGGTTCGTTGACGTGTTGACGACCAGCCAGTTCGACAGGTTCTGCTCGGCGAGGCTCGCGGAATCCGCGAAATGAATGACGGCCCGCGCGACCCTGCGGGCCGCCAGGTCGTCCAGCGCGTCGACCAGCGTCCCTACGCTCACACTGTTGAGAGCGCCCGACAGCGACACCACACCCAGGCTTTGCCGCGGGCCGATTCGCGACACGGCCAATCCCAATTGATCGCGCTGCGTCGCGTTGACGTCGACCACCAATCGGGGCTCGCCCAAGCCCAGGTCCAATGACAAGTCCGGAATATGGTTCCCGGGGGGAAGTTCCGGAAACAGCAACCAGACCGCCGACGAACCTCCCGTGGGGATCTTCGTCTCGGGTGCGAGCTTGATCTTCCCCAGTTGTTGCGACTGGGTGCCGATTTGGAGCGAGTGGAACTGGTAACGGTCGGGGACGTTCTTGATCGGGTACGTCTGTCCGTCGAAGCTCAACTTCACCGCGTCGCGCTTCAGCACGACCGCCTCCTTGGTGAGGTTGACGAGCATGACTTTCGCCGCGAAGTATCGCGGATTGGTGGGCGAACCGACGAAGACGCTCCCCAGATGGACCGACTCGACGAACGCGAACACCTTTTGCTCGCGCGGGGCGTCGGCGACGGCCCCCTGCTTGGCCTTGAGTTCGACCACTTCCCGTTCGACCTGCCGCAGCCGATCCAGGACCTCGGCCAATTCCGGAGACGGCCCGACCGGCTTGTCGGGAACCGCCTTCAACGCTTCTTCCGGAGACACTTCCGCAGGAGTGGTGGACGCTGGGGCGGGCGGGACCGCCGGCTTCGACGCGCCGCCGATCGGTCCGAGTCCCGGAGCCGCGTCGCTCGGCGGCGTGGCCTGCGGTTTCGCGTCTTGCGCGTTGATCGGCCCCACCATCCCCATGCCTGCGAGAATCGCGACCGACCACGCTACCGGACGAAGGCGTTTTGTTTCGCTCCGTCGTCGGCTGTCTTCTCGTCGGTCGTCTCGATGGCCCGATCTCGTCGCTTCGGTCCGCGAGCTGTCCATCCCGTCGATCCGCAACATGGTCGCATCCCGTGTGCCGCATCCGTCCGGCGTGGCGAACAATTCGCGAACTCGCCGGGGTCCGTCTCAATCATGACTGAACGGTGAACACGTTTCCACGGGAGTCCTGCGTTTCCAACGGACTTCCGACGCGGCCGCCCCCGCCCCTTCCAAAGCAATGCCTTCGTGGAAATCGCGAGTTTTTCGATGCGCGGGCAAGCTTGTCCCCGATCCCGCTCGCTTCCTTCCCACCAACCCCGCCGTTTGGCGAACCCTTTCCGTCCGCGAAAAAAATCCTCAAGGGCGCGGTCCCTGTTTGCCGATGTATTACGGGGGTGCGCGCATTGGGGCACGCTCCTCCGGCCGATTCCGACGGAATCCGGGCGGCCAGTCCATCGCGATGGAGGCGGTTCCAGTCGGGTCGCACGACCTCGACGCGGACGGAGAGACATCGGCCGTGGTGGCAACCCTTCCTTCGAGACGGTCGTCGGGCGGCTCGCGACGGGGCGGAATCGATTCGACATCTCCGACCCGCACGACACTCGCCGAACGCGGCGCGATCTGGCCTGCAGAGCGAGCCCACTCGGACGGAGTCGACAGTCGACGACGATTCTGGATTCAGGCGATCCCCCGGGAGAACATCTCGTGGAACGCGTCCGACCGCGGAGACTCGCCTGGCAGTTGGGAAGTTTTGGCGGGTTCCGCCTGGCTGGCCGCCTGTCGCGGTATTCGCGACGCCTCGGCCCCGGTTTCCACGTGGTATGCCGAACAATGGTCCCGCGCCGCCCATTGGCTCGAAGCGCTCGCCCATCTCGGTGCCGTCACGCGTGGCCTCGCCCGTGACTCGGCGATCGTGCCCGCCAAGGTCCATCAGTCGCTCGCTTCCAGCGTGTTTCGAGTCCCGCTCGGCGGCGGATCCGTCATTCCGCTGCCGGTGATCGAGATCGATCTGGCCGCGCTGGCCGGGGAATTGTTCGACGTGGGGCCTTGGCACGAGCACGTCGTCGCCCTGGAGACCGCGATCACCTTTCGGCTCGCTCTGGATCGGGATGGCCGTTGGTCGCGGGAAATGAACACCGCGCTGAACGGCTGCCTGCTCCAAAACGTCGGCCGCGAATTTGTTCCGAAGGACATTCCGGCGCGCGGCCTCGATCACAGCCGCGCGGGGGCCGCCACGCTCGCCGGCCTCGAAGGCATGTCCCCTTCGATACCCCCGATGGTGGCGTTCCATCATCGGCATCCGGCCCCGCTCTTTCGAGGCGCGGATCGCAGCAGCTTGAGGACGCCCCGGCTGGCGCGGGGGGCGGCGGCGGTGGTGCGGTTGATCGAACTTGAGCACATGTTGCGACCGTTGGTCCGCAAGGACATGTCGATCCGCAAAACGGCACTGGACCAATTGCTCCGCGAAACGGACGGCATGCGGGGCGAACGCTATTGGGTCGACATGCTGCAGCGCAATTTGCGGGACTCTTCCTCCTCGCGCGAGTCCGCGGTGGTGTTGTTTCCGCGCCTCGCGGCGAACGGCGTCGAGTCCGTTGGCGAGGAGCACGCAGCCAAGGGAAGAGTCGACCTCGCCGAACCGCTCCCCGGCGGCCCCCACGCCGGTGCAACGCATTTCGTCGGACAACCGTTCGTTGCCGATGCCGCCCGCGAACTGCGCCGCGCGACCATGTCACGCCGCGCCAATGTCCCGACTGCGGAACTCGTTGGAGAGGAGCGCGACCGATGAACGGCTGGCACTCCCTGTCCGAGGCGCTCGCCTCCCTCATCAAATCTCCGGCGGAAACTGTCGGTGTGTCGCATACGGGCATGGCGTTCCAGGGGGGGGGCGACCGCGCTCCCGCCGACTATTGGGAGGCCACCCGCCGACCGTTGGCGTGCCTGGTTTTCCTGGCTCCATTACTGCTGTTCTATGAACTGGGGCTGGCCCTCTACGGGAATTTCACGGTCGCGACGTTGCGCAATGGTGCGGACGAGTGGCTGCGCGGCGTGCTGGGCTGCTGCGGTCTGGATGCAGCGTGGTTGCTTCCGGCATTGATTCTGGGCGTGTTGGTGTCGTGGCAGGCTTGGGGACGGTACGCGTGGCGCGTCGATACCGACACGCTCGTCGGCATGCTGGCCGAAAGCCTGTTGCTGGCCTTCGCACTGGTCGTCCTGGGACAGCTACAAGACCTGGCGTTTCGCCGATTGAGCGCGTGCGCTCTTTCCGTCGGCCCCCCGGTGTGCGCTATCGATTCGCCGCTGTTCCGCGGAGTCCTGTACGTCGGGGCCGGGGTGTATGAGGAATTCCTCTTCCGGCTGTGCCTGCTCCCCGCGTTGGCGGTGACGCTGTTCAACGGGGGATTGACCTGGCTCCGCGCGCGGGTGATCGCGGTGGTTGTTACCAGCCTGATGTTCAGTGCCGCTCACCATGTGGGACCCAACGGCGAGGCATTCGCCCTGTTTCCGTTTGTATTCCGCGCCGTAGCGGGTGCGTTCTTCGCGGCCGTCTTCTGGCTGCGCGGGTTCGGCATTGCCGTCGGCAGCCACGCCGCCTACGACTTGCTCGTCGGCCTGATGCTGCCGTCCGGTTGACGCGTCTCTCGGTTCTTTCCGCACCACCCGTGCCTTGGCGCGACCGAAAATTCGAAATTTCCGCGTCCCCCTTTTTCGTTGGCGGGCGAAGGTGCTATCCTGCGGCGCTCCGAACGTCGGCGATGACTTCCGTGTCCCGCTGTTTCGCGGGACGATGGGCCTGTGTCACAGGTGGCCCTGTGTCAAGTGGCCTGGTCGTCCGGCGATCGATTGTTCGGCGAACGCACCCGTAGCTCAATTGGATAGAGCAACGGACTTCGGCTCCGTTCAGACCTACGTCCAACAAACGAGCAAGGCCCCGGAGGGTTGATTCTCCGGGGCCTTTTCTCGTTGGTTCACGCGGCGATCTCGTTCTCGCGCACCATTTCGGGTGTCATTGGTAACATTTCGGTAACACCCTCGGGGTCTGGCTCTGCCTCAGCCATGCCCCGAGCCCACGCCCAGCCCTCTTGCGCCCGCTTCGCCTCCGCCGCCGTGAACGGTGCGACCAACAGCGCCGGCGGATCGGGGCGTTTATCGAGTTACCCCAACGGCCAATCAGACACTCCCGGCGCGATGAGTTGCGGCGACTGCGTCTTGCCCAGCTTGCGGTCGAGGTAGTCCCCCGTCTCCCGCGTCACATACGCCGCCAGTTCCGTCACTCGCAGTTCCTGCTTCGGATACCGCGCCCCCCGCCGCCGACTCTTTCAGGTAGTCCAGCAAATAGTGTGTGAACACCGCGTGCCCCAACTCGGGAAACTCGTAGCTCGTTTCCTTCGGGCTGCAACTGAACAGCGCGATCATCCCCTTGGGAACCGGCGGCCTGTCGATCTGCACCGGCTGCAATTCCTCGTGCCCCTTCTTGCCATTCTTCGGGGTCACCTCGCCCCGGCACGCGTTCCTTGCGCCCTGGCCGTTGAATCGCATTTGCCGTCCGTGGCTCGCGTGATCTTCCAACCCCTACGTCAACAGATTCGATTCGATTCGATGCCCCGCAATACGTTACTCAGTCCTCGAAAGCCGAAAGCCCCTGTCGTAGTACCGGAAGTCGGGCGCGATTCTGAACCGGTACGACGATCGAGCGTTAGTCTCGTCGCCGGTCCAGCCTCCTCCTCGCAAAACCCGCTCGATGCGACCCGCGTGCAAGTCCACCTCTGGATTCGCTCCGCCTGGGAGTTTGTCGATGTATTGGTCGTGGCACCACTCCCACACGTTCCCATGCAGGTCGAACAGCCCGTGGGGGTTGGGAAGCTTGCTGCCGCACACCGCCGCCGACGTTGAACCGAAGACGCCATAGCCTTTGAGCAGTTCTTTGTCGTCGCCAAAACCATACGTGGCCGTCGTACCCGCCCGGCAGGCGTACTCCCACTCAGCCTCCGTCGGTAACCGATACTCGGCCGCTGCCGACAATCGGCCCGCACTCCGTTCCCGTTCCGTCAGCTTCACGCAGAACGCCACCGCGTCCTCCCACGACACCGTCTCCACGGGAGCGCGCGGTCCCTTTAAAAGAGCTGCCGGGTTCGTGCCGGTCACACTCTCATACAACTCCTGCGTCGTCTCTGTCTCTGCCATCCAGAAGCCCTTCGTCAACGTCACCCGCACTTGGTCCTCCGCGCCGAACACGAATTTCGACTTATTCGGTTCGTCCTTGGGGCTCCCCATCGTGAAACTCCCCGCCGGACACCACCGCAGCGGTACATCAATCCCCTGCATCCCCACCACCAGCCGCTCTCCCGCCTCTTTTCCTTCAGCAGCTACCGACGAAGGCGGCGTCGATGGTGACGACTGCCCGGATTGACTCAGGGCTAGGCGGAAGCCCTTGGTTTCGCTCGATTTCGACGGGTCGGCATAGAGACGGAATGCCGACCGGCAATCACTGGCGGAGCTTTCCAAGCTGCCGCCTCGGATGACCCGGCGTGAGCCCGTCGTTGACCCCGCAGGATCGCTTCCTCCCGGAAAATTGTCGTCATAACAATCCTCACACCACTCGCTCACGTTTCCGTACATATCAAATAACCCCCACGCATTCGCTTTCTTCAAACCCACCTCGTGAGCCCCCACATTCAGCGAATTCTCAAGGTACCACGCATAGTCCGTCAGCTCTCCCTCCCTGTCAAAGAAATACATGCCTGTCGTCCCCGCACGGCACGCGTACTCCCACTCCGCCTCGCTCGGCAACCGATAAGACCACCCCGCAGGCAAACGATTCTCCTGTCTCTCTCGCTCCGTCAGCTTGTCGCAAAAACTCTTTGCATCATCCCAACTAATGTTCGTTGCGGGGTACTTTCCACCCTCGTTGACAAAGACATCTCCTTTCCAGGGCGTCGTCCCCATCACTCTTTCCCACCACCTCTGAGTTACCTCAGTCTCCCCCAGCCAAAATCCCTTCGTCAGCGTCACTTCCACTTGATCCTCGCCATACTGATGGTTCGG
>JBIKMW010000137.1:0-16244 GCA_044359065.1 Planctomycetales bacterium
GGGCCGACGGCAAGGTCGTGTCCAAACTCCGCGGTTTCATGCGAAAATTCGAGAGAGCCTTCGATTTGCTCGGCATCTTGTAAAAGGCGAAAGCCCTGACCGATTTTCCACTTTTATTGACAGTCGCCGGACCGCTCCCTTATGCTGACGGTTTGGCCACTCCCGGCAATCGGGCCGGAGACGATCCGCAACGACCCGCCGCAGCTTGCGGCAACGTCTGCGTGTTTCGTCGCAACGCGTTGTGCGAAAAGGCTTTCCGGTTTCGGCATTGAGATTTGAACGTAGGCGATCATGGCGGTTCCCAAGCGTAGACAGTCCCACTCCCGCACGGCCAAGCGTCGCAGCCACAATGCGATCAAGCCGATTCAGGTTTCGTACTGCGCGAAGTGCGCAACCCCGATTCCTTCGCATGTGGTCTGCCCGACCTGCGGGGATTACCAGGGCCGTGCGATCGTCGAAACCGCCAGCCGGAGCTGACGCCTCATGCGGATCGCATTGGATGCGATGGGGGGGGATTTCGGTCCGCCCCCCAACCTCGACGGGGCGCGGCGCGCTTTGGAGGCCGACACCGCCCTGCGCATCTCACTTGTGGGTGATGCCTCGATTCTGCGGGAAGCGGTGGCTGCCGCCAAGCTGGATGACTCGCGGGTGACCATTGTCCCCGCCGACGGTGTCGCCGGCATGGACGAGAAGCCGATGGAAGCGCTTCTCAAGAAGCCCAACTGCTCGATCGCGGTGTGCTGGAAGTTGATGGCGGCCAGGGAAGTCGACGCCGTCGTCAGCGCTGGCAGCACCGGGGCCGTGGTGGGGGCGGGGCTGCGCACCAAGTTGTTCCTCAAGTCGGTGAAGCGCCCGGGCATCGCCGTCGTGCTCCCCACACTGGGGGGGCCTTGCGTGCTGCTGGATGTCGGTGCCAACCCGATGGCCAAGCCCGACCACCTGCTGCAATACGCGGTCATGGGGGGCGTGTTCGCGCGCAACGTGCTCAAGATCGCCTCGCCCGGCATCGGCCTGATGAACATTGGCAGCGAGGACGGCAAGGGGAACGACCTGGTCAAGGAAGCACATGCTCTCTTGTCCAAGGCCAATCTTTCCGGGCGGTACCTCGGCAACGTCGAGGGGCGCGACCTGTACCAGGGTCAGACCGACGTGGTCGTGTGCGAAGGCTTCACCGGCAACGTCGTGCTCAAGGCGAGCGAAGGGCTCGTCGCCACGATGATGCAAAAGGTTTCGCAAGAGGTGATCGGCGCTCTCGACACCGAACGCGACCGGGCGAAGCAGGCATTCGTCGAGGCCGGTAAAAAATTCTCGCACCACGAGTTCGGCGGCGCTCCCCTCCTGGGTGTCGACGGCATCTGCATCATCTGTCACGGGTCGAGCAACGGCCAGGCGATCTTCAACGCACTCCGCGTGGCGACCGCCTACAAGATCAGCGATGTCAATCGCCAGATCGAACACGAACTGGCCCAACTGCCCGCGTCGATTTGACGAGGCGGGCGGGACTGTCTCGTTGCGCGCCCCCGAACGGCATGTTACACTAACATCCGTCGATGGGTGGTACTCCCACTCTGTGATGATCGGTCCTCACTCCGCGCCGCAGCGTGCCTCATGTCCGTCGCGAAGTCGTCCCGTCGCAGGCTGTTGAGTATTGGCGGGCGCGGCCTGTTCGGGTTGTCGCTGACCCCGTTCCTTGGCGGGGCGGCCCGCTCCGAATTCCGCACGACGGCGCCTCGCGCAAAGTCGGTGATTTTCCTGTACCAGTTCGGCGGTCCGTCCCATCTGGAGACGTTCGACCCCAAGCCCGACGCCCCGCGCGAGATCCGCGGCCACTGGGATTCCATCGCGACGAACGTTCCCGGCCTGCGTGTGGGGGATAAACTGCCGCGAATGGCCCGCGTCATGGACAAGGTCGCGCTGGTCCGCAGCCTGCACCACGGGATGAAGAACCACAACCCGGCGGCGTATTACATGTTGACCGGCCGGGAGCCCCCCGTCGACGACATCCGCCTCCCGCCGGGCGACGATCTGCACCCCGCCTACGGCGCCGTTGCCGACCGATTCGCGCCGGGCAAGACCGTCGGCGTGCCCGGTTTCGTGGGTTTTCCGCACGTGATTCGGGACGGCTCGATCACGCCCGGCCAACGGGCGCACTTTCTGGGCACCCGGTTCGATCCACTCGTCATGACGGCCGACCCCAACGCCGCGACGTATCAGCCGCCGGAGTTGATGCTCCCGGACGATGTCTCCCCGGCCCGCCTCGAGGATCGCCGCCGGCTACTGGCGCTGATCGATGCGCAGTCGCGGATGTTGGACGAGTCCGCCGCCGCCAAGGGGGCCGACGCCGCCTACACGCGGGCGGTGGAACTCATCAACTCGGCGACTGTCCGGCGCGCGTTCGACCTTTCGTCCGAAAGCGAAACCACGCGCGACGCCTACGGCCGGCATTCGTTCGGCCAGTCGTGCCTGCTGGCCCGGCGATTGGTCGAGTCAGGCGTCAAGTTCGTGAACGTCTACTTCTCCAACAGCATCGGCGGTCAAAGCCTTACGGCGGGGGGGTGGGACACACACGGCTTCAACAACACGCACATGTATCCGATCCTGAAGGACCGGCACCTCCCGATCACGGATCAAACGCTCCCCGCGCTGTTGACCGACCTCGACGACCGCGGATTGCTCGATTCGACGCTCGTGTTGTGGGTGGGAGAATTCGGACGCACCCCCAAGCTGAACAAGCAGGCCAGCCGCGACCATTGGCCGCACTGTTTCACGGCCCTGTTGGCGGGAGGCGGGGTGAAGCGGGGCTTCGTGTACGGAGCGTCGGACGCCGACGGTGCCTACCCCGCATCGGGCGCGACCCGTCCGGACGACTTGGCCGCCACGCTGTTCACCGCGTTGGGGATCGACCCGCACACAGTCGTCGCGGACAAACTCGCCCGCCCGGTTCCGGTCGCCGCTGGCGAATGCATCGACGCACTGTTTGCGTGACCGACGGGCCGGTTCCCACGTCAGGCCGCCTTGCGCGCGGCGCCGACCGACTGGAACCGTACGTCGATCCACACCCGCGCCGGGAGAGAAATGTCGCCGGACCGTTTCAACTCCAGCCGCGCACCATGAGGCGTCGCCAGGCAAGTGACACGTGCGTCACCTTCGACGACCACACATTCACAGTGCGGCGTGCCGCGCCAAGGGGGGGACAGCGGCAGATGCGCGACCGCCACCCGCGAGCCCGCCCGCAATTCGACGCACACCTGCCCGAAGGCGGACAGCGGCAGACCGGTCCCCTCCTCGCGACAGAGGCGATACCCCGGCCCGCGCAGGTGATTCGCGGGAGCCTGCGAGGTTTCGTCGGTGGGGTGATTCAAATGCCCGTGTTCGTCGTCGTCGCCATCCTCGTCCGTCGTGGCGAGTTCATCGTCATCGAGCGAGTTGTCGAATCCCGTCGCCATCCGATCTCGTATCGACGATTCCGCGACAGTCGCACCAGGGCCGACATCGGGACGTTGGGCTCCGAACGCGTCAATGGCATTCGGTTCCGCACAGGTCGTCCGGTTGTGGAGAACGGTCCACGCGGTGCCAGCCGCGATCCCCAGCAAGCCATACACCGCCAACCCGCCACCTGCCGGCCACCCCGCCAGGGCGAGGGCCAACACCGGATGGGCGGTCAAGCAGGCTTCCCGCAAGGACGACTCGCAAGACCACGTCAAACAGCGCGACATCTGGCCTTGGGACGCGGACACCACTTCGCGGCGGGAAAGAATCGTGCCCCACAGTCCCGCAGCGCCCGCCAAGGCCGCGCCCCCGAATAGCGCCGCGCCGGAAATCACCCCCGGCCAGCCGTACACCGCTTGTGCCGCGAGAAGGCACGGTACGAAGACGCTCGGGCCGAATCGCAACAACAACGCCGCCGCCAGCCACGCCGGTTGGCCTTTGTGGACACCGGCGTTCCCTAGCGCGATGGCCGACCACGGTCTGGGCCACGCCACCCTTTCCAGCACTGCCGACGAGGCCCGCCACACGGTCCGCGCCGCCGCTGCCGTCGCCCGTCTCAAGGCGTGGAAACCACCCGACCATCCGCTCTTGGCGGACGGCTTGTTGGCAAGCGGCGAATCCTCAAATCCAGCCATCGACGGGCATCCTTGCCACGTTCCGTCGCCGTCGTTTCCACTTCGGACACACCTGTTCGATCATGCGTCGTGGACGCCACATCCCTGGCAGTCCAAAACCCGCCAACCCCGTCGCGAAAGCGGACCACCGGTCTTGCCGATGGTCCGCCTGGGTTTCGATCATTCTCGGGTCACGCCCGGTTTGTCGCACCGCCGACATGTCCGGCGGCGCAACCGACCGGAGGCGATCACAGCCCCGCGCTCTTCTTGAGTTCGGCCGCCTTCGCGGTTGATTCCCACGTGAACGTCGCTTCCGACCGGCCGAAGTGTCCTCCCGACGCCGTCTTCCGGTAGATGGGCCGACGCAGGTCGAGGTAGTTGATGATCCCCTTGGGGGTCAACGGGAACAGGTCGCGCACCAGCGCGGCGATCTTGTCTTCCGGCACCTTGTTCGTGCCGTTCGTGTCGACCCGCACGCTGACCGGGTCCGCCACACCGATGGCATAAGCGAGTTGCACTTCGCACTCGTCCGCCAATCCCGATTCCACGATGTTTTTCGCCACGTGTCGGGCCATGTAGGCCGCCGAACGGTCGACCTTCGTCGGGTCTTTCCCGCTGAACGCCCCGCCGCCGTGACGGCCCCAACCGCCGTAGGTGTCGACGATGATCTTCCGGCCCGTCAGGCCCGAGTCCCCGTGAGGGCCACCGATCACAAACCGTCCCGTGGGGTTAATGTGGAACTTCGTCTTGGCGGACAGCAGTTCCGCCGGAATCACCTTGCGGATCACTTCGTTGGTGACGAAGTCCGAAATCTCCTTGTTGTCGACCTTTTCCGCGTGCTGAGTCGAAACCACCACCGCGGAAACGCCGACCGGCTTCTTGCCTTCAAACTCGACCGTCACTTGCGACTTGGCGTCCGGGCGGAGCCAGTCGACCTTGTTCGTTTGGCGCAGTTCGGTCAGCAAGTTGATGATGCGGTGCGAAAACGCGATCGGCACCGGCATCAGTTCGGGCGTTTGGTTGCAGGCGTACCCGAACATCAGGCCCTGGTCCCCCGCACCGTCGCGGTCGACACCCATCGCGATGTCGCCGCTCTGGCTGTGCAAGGCGACAAACACCTGCACGCTGTCGGCGCTGAAGCCGAGGTCGCTGCCGACGTAGCCGATGTCGCGAATGACTTGCCGAGTCAGTTTGACGTGGTCGATGTCCGCCTTCGTCGTCACTTCCCCGGCGAGCACCACGAGGTCGGTCGTGCAGAGGGTTTCGCACGCCACGCGGGACATCGGATCCTGCGCGAGAATCGCGTCCAGGACCCCGTCGGAAATCTGGTCGGACACCTTGTCGGGGTGCCCCATGCTGACCGACTCGCTGGTGAACAGAAAATTCGCCATTCGTGGAATCCCTCGGATCCTGATCCGGCTTCCAGCCGGACGCCTCCTCCCCGACCCTCCGCCGCTCCCTTGCGACGGCCGCTCGCGGACGTTTCGGAGCAGCGATTGTAGGAACCCCCCCCCATTCCCTCAATTGCTTTCCCGCCCATAAAAACCCGCCTTTTTCGTGAGACGCTCCGTCCCGGTCGGGGCGGTCGTCCCCTGGACGCCCCTTTGTCGGTGCGAATCCCGCCTCCCGGCCGACGCGCTTCGCGGGTCGATGCGGATACAATCACAGTCGTCCCAATGCGGGGCGGGATGGTTCTTCGAGCGGAAACGGCGGGACAACGGATGAGGGCGATGCTTCAGTTCGCGTGGCGGAACCTGCGGACCCGCCCCGTCCGCTCCTTGCTCGCGTTGTGCGGGTTGACCGTCGCCATCGCCGGCATGGTGGGGCTGTTCTCCGTTGCGGAAGGTTTGGAATCGACCTTCAAGAAGACATTCGACCGAATTCCGGGCCTGATCGTCATGCAGCCCGGCGCCCCGATCCCGTTGTTTTCGCGGTTGCCAGCCGCGTGGGGGGACGAGTTGCGAGCCCTGCCGGGCGTGCGACGCGTGAATCCGGAGGTTTGGGCGCGGGCTCACTTGATCAATGGCAAGGCGACCATCAGCCCACCTCGTTTCCTCTTTGGAACGACGATTCCCGAAACCGTGCAACTGCAATCGCAGGTGTATCGAGACAACATCGTCGAAGGCCGCTTCCTGACCGCCTCCGACGAGGGCCAGCGGAATGTCGTCATCAGCCGCCAGATTGCCGAAGAGTTCAAGGTCGGCGTGGGGGACAAGCTCGTCGTGGACGGCCTGCCGCTCGACATCATCGGCATCTATCACACCGGCTCGCTCCTGCTCGATATCGCGATCCTCATGGACATCGACGAGGTTCGGAAGGCCGGCCGGGTCTCGGCCGACACCGTCTGCGTGTACTACATCGAGCCGGTCGACGTCGCCGAGAACGACGCCCTCATCCAGCGGGTTCGCGACACATTTCGAGGTCGTCCCCTCGACGCGTGGAACCCCGCGTCCGCCTCCGCGATGGAGTTCGTCGCCGACGCCTCACCCAATCCGTTGTTGCGTGCCGTCCTCGCGATTGTGGGGGGATTCTCAAATGCGCTCGCGCCGTCCGCCGTTGCGCCGTCTCGCGGCGGTCAAGGAGCCCGTCCCCCCCGAACGCGCCCGAGCGACGAGTCCGCCGCGGGCGACAATGCCGCCCACCCATTCCAACCCATGGGGGGCGTGTCGTCCGACGGCTCGGAGTCGCCGCTCGAAGTCCGTAGCGCCGCCGATTATGCGGATGAACTTCGCAAGATCAGCGCCGACCTCGACCTGTTTCTGCTCATCATGACGAGCATCGGCGTGGTCATCGCCGTGCTGGGGATCGTGAACACGATGCTCATGAGCGTGACGGAACGCTTCATCGAGTTCGGTATTCTCAAGGCCAACGGTTGGTCCGACCGGGACGTGCTGACCTTGATCTGTTGCGAAAGCGCGTTGCTCGGGGCTGGTGGAGGAATGCTCGGCTCTCTCGCAGGCTGGATCGCGACGGAAATGGTCAACGCCCGTTGGCCCGATCGCATCCACCTTTACGCCAGCCCGCCTTTGTTGGCCTTCAGCTTCGCGTTCAGCCTCGTGGTGGGCATTCTGGGCGGGCTGTACCCGGCCGTCTGGGCGTCGCGCCTGATGCCGATGGACTCGATCCGTCGCGGCTGAACATCTGGGTTCGTGTCGCGTTGGCACACGAGCACTCATGCGGAAGGCCAACCCCGAGGGCGGATTTGCCCGTGAATTGCAGGAAGAACAAGACCTGCAAGGAGAGCGGAATCCCTCGCTAACGCGTCGCGCGACAAAGATTCCCGCAGCCTCCGTCACCCAACCATATCTCGGGTCAACCCGACGCGCAGCTCCAACTGGTCGAGCAGATCGCGGATCACCGATTCCGCCTCCTGGCGCTCGGCCAACCATCGTTCGCGCAAGGCCCGCGCCTCGCGTTCGCGGGCGTCCAGTTCCTCGCGAGCGGCCCCCAGTATCGCCTCCCGTTCGAGGCCCTTCTGTTCGCGAGCCAACCCCCATGCCGCCAGCGCGTCACGCTCGGCCTGCAGTTCGGCCCGCTGTTGCAGCAGGCGCTCCTGCATCTGGTCGATCTCTTGCCGCTGCCGGGTCAGCGAGTCCCGTGTGCCACGGTAATACTCGGACAACACGCTCCGGGCCTCGTCGACACGCAAACGCGTCTCCTCGGCTCCGGCCGTGCGTGCCAACTGCGAGTACGCTTCTTCCACCGCCAGCCGTGTTTCCAGCGTCTTGCGATTCGTCTCTTCGAGTTCGACCCGCAGGCTGTCCAATCGCTGGCGTCGCGTTTCGAGGTTTTCCGCGTGCAGTGCAAGCAGGTCTTGCTGCCGACGCAAATCGGCCCGCGCGACGTCTCGTTCGTGTTCCCAGTGCCCGCGCTCGCCCGCCAACCGCTCCCGCTCGCGCGAGAGTCCGTCCTCCTGGGCACGGCGGGAGCGGACCAGCAGGTCCCGCTCCCGTTCGACCGATTTCTCTCGCTCGTCGAGCAGTCCGCGCCGTCGGTCGAGTTGGTCCCGCAGCAACCGGCTTTGCAACAGTTCCTGCTCGAGCCAAACCCGCGCTGCCTGCTGTTCCCATCGGAACGCGGTTTGGCCTTGTTCGAGTTCGGCCCGGGATTTTTCGAGATGGTCCTGCTGAAACCGAAGTCGACTGTCGAGCAGCACCCGCTCTTGACGCGATTCACTTTCCGACGCCGCGCGGATCGCCGCAATGTCCGCGACGGCCTCCTCGCGAGCGCGTTCGATCCGCTTGGCTTCGGCATCGAGTTCGATCGCGCGCTGCGCCAGTTCCTCCAGCTGCGCGTCCCGTTCGGCCTTCAACTCCCCGAGCATGCGCTCCCGCTCATCGGCCAACTCCGCATGTGCGGCCACCCGCTCCGACTGAATTGCCGACCGCTCCTCGGCCAAGCCGTTCCACTCGGCGGCAACCGATTCCTTCTCGCGCGCCAGTTCCCCTTCCAGCGCGGTAACGGCCACGGAGCGCTCAAGCAGTTCGACCTCGAGCCGAGACAACTCCCGTTCCCGCGCCGCGGCGTACTCGTCGAACTCCGTCCGCAGCAAGCGGGCCGACCGCTGTTCGGCGTCCAGCAGCGCCAGATTGTGGTGCAACCGTTGCTCGCGCCGTTCCAATTCGGCGCATTGGCGGCGGACCATCTCGGCCAATTCTTCGGCACTGGCCAAGAGGTCTTCCGGGGCGGGTTCGCGTCCCGTCTCGGACTCGGTGGCTTCGTCGTCCGCAGCCTCATCGACCACCGTGTCGCGATGGTCGGCGACTCCCCCCGTAGCATCCTCGTGCTCGGGATGTCGCGGGTCGACGCGCAGCATACGCCCGGACAATTCGATCGATTGACCGACTACTTCCTGCTCGTCATCGACCTCGTCGCGACGCTCGCCGCCTGCCAGCCGATCCAAACGTCGTTCGACACGGCTCGATGCGCGTACCCGCACTCTCCCGGGCGAATCATCGTCCGGCGCGTTCGAGTCCGTCGACATGGGTCGCATGGCGGGAGTCCTTTCCCTCGCGAACCTCGCGGCACCTGAAATCGTGCCGCACCACAGAGAATCAGCGTCCTGTCATACTCGATTCCGGTCGTCGCCGAAATCGAAAGTTTCCCGATGGCCTGATGCCCGTGAAGGCCATCGACTCAACCAGCGGGCTTCATGCCCGCTGGCCTCCGAGAACACCGTTCATTTTCGAAGATACCGGGGCTCGGCGAATTCAGACGGACCCGCCCATCCTGCAAGCTCCTTAACCCCCGCCGTACCATCGCCTCGGAATTGCACGAGGAAATGACGGGGGGGGAGTGGAAGCATGCGGAGGCGCATCCGGGCTGACGCCGGGCCGACGAATCAGGCCAGCGCCTTTTCGAGGGCGCCCGTCAACTTCTGTTGATTCACGACACCCACGAACTTGTCGACGATCTCGCCGTTCTTCAGTAGCAACACCGTCGGAATCGCACTGATGCCGTAGCGGGACGCCGTTTCGGGGCAGTCGTCCGTGTTGATCTTCCCGACGTGAGCGCGACCTTGAAACTCTTCGGCGACCTTCTCGATGGTCGGCGCGATCATCTTGCAGGGACCGCACCACGGAGCCCAAAAGTCGACCAGCACCGGCTTGTCGGACTGCAAGGCGTCGGTCTGGAAATTCTGATCGGTGAAGGTCAACACGCTGCCAGCCATGGTTTTCGTCTTTCACGCTATCGCCAATTTCGGTCAGCGACGCCCGTGTTCCGGCTCCGTGCCGGAGGAAATCCGTTCCGATGGCGCCGCTCCGCAGAGCAAACCAACCACCAGTCCCCGTGATCGTTTCGGGCGCCGACTTCACCTGCATCACCCGGGGCGACGGCAACATCCGGGCAAGGTGGGCGATTCTAGAACCCCCCTTGGATCGTGTCAATCGGCGATGCACTCCGTCGATTGCCGCAAGCCATTGGTGTCAAACAGGAACGGTCGAGGCGGCGCGCCTGGGTGACGGCGGGACGACAGTCGACAAACCGTCGGGCGCCTGCGATGAGCACGGACCCTACTCCGGGAGAATCGCAAGTTCCCCCCGAACCGTCATCACAGCGCGTCCCCCCAACAGAACGCGATCGCCAACCAATCGGACCCGGATTTCCCCGACCCGCGCCGACACCTGCCTGGCCCGCAGTTCCGTCCGCTGCAACTGTTCGACCCAGTACGGCCCCATCGCGCAATGTGCGGAACCGCACACTGGGTCCTCGTTGACTTGCACCGCCGGAGCAAAAAAACGCGACACGAAATCGGCATCGGGGGTGTCGGACTTGGCCGTCACGATCGCCCCCCGACAATTCACCTTCGCAAGGCGGGCGAAATCGGGCGTGGCATTGCGGACTTCGTCGGCGGTGCGGACCACAACGAAGTAGTCGTACAACGTGCGTCCGACAAAGCACGGGTCGACTCCCAGGGATTCGACCAGGTCGGCGGGCGTGTCGCAGGGGGTCGCCGGCGTGGCGGGAAAGTCGAGCTCGATGAGTTCCCCGTCGCGGCGACAGGTCAATAAGCCACTTTTCGTGTCGAAAACCAACGGGTCGACGAGCGCCAGCCCGCTGGTCCATAGCGCGTGGGCGGTGGCGAGCGTGGCGTGGCCACAGAGATCGACTTCGGTCGACGGGGTGAACCATCGCAGGTGCAGGCGACCGTTGCGCTCCCGCACAAAGGCTGTCTCGGACAGGTTGAACTCCGCCGCCACACGCTGCATCCAGGCATCCGAAGCCTCCCGATCCAACCAACAGACGGCGGCAGGATTGCCTCCAAATGGTCGGGAGGTGAAAGCGTCGACAATGAAGCAGGGAACATTGGGCATGCAGGGCATCTTCGCGAGCGGGATGGGGTTCGAACCACAACGTCAGCCTTGCAGACCGGCGGCCCGTTTCGTTGGTTCACCGATTCTGGTAGATCAACAAGGGATCAGCAATCGGTGACGAAAGGTCGGCGAAGTACCGGACGCCGTTCAAAAAAAGCGGTCTCCGACATCGATCTGTCGCGAGCGTTTTACGGAAGTTTTGAAAAAACGGTCTCCCCAGGCGGAATTGGCGCAAGATTTGTACTGATTGGATCTTGATGAGAGGTAAGGCTCCCCAATCCCGGATTCGGGCCGTAAGACTCACCTTCGGGTGAAAACAACAGGTTGGTGATCTTGGCCGTGGTGCAGGGGATCTCCGAAATCCTGGGGACTTCGCACTTCGAGAATGTCGTAAGTTCTTGTGAGAAAATGATTTTGAGTCGCATTCATGGTCCCCGGACGGGGGCGTTTCCGACTGATGCAAAACGCAACACCCGCTCTTCAGTGACGCAAATCGCAACGCTGCAAAACAGAACAGTTCGGAAGTCGTCGATGGGTGGTTGGTTGCACGCCCGGCTGGGTTGGTAACTCCGTCGATAACCCTTGTTTCTCCAACACCTTGGGGCAGGGATTCGGTGGCGAAGGCGATTGAAGTTGAAGAATCTGGTCGGTACGATTTGATGGGTGTGGCCAGCCTGAGAGACAGGTTGGTGATTGGTTTGGTCGGTTTTGTGGTTCAACTCGGCTTTGAACGAGGTTGGGACATGCTGCGGAAGTTCCCGATGCTGCGATTCTGGATGAGTGGCTGTGCGGCAACTGTGGTTGCGGCGGGCGTTCTCGCGGCGTCGGTCGCGTTGCCGGTCGTCGCTGCGGACGACAAGAAGTCGGCGGACAAGAAGGGGGCGGACAAGCCCGCTGCCACCGACAAGGCCGCCCCTGCGGAGAAGGGCGCCTCCACCGAGAAGGCCGAGGGTGAGTCAGGTAAGGCCAAGCCCGCCGCCAAGGCTCCCAAGATTCCCGAGAAGGTCTACTCGACCGGCTACACCGGGTCGGCCCAGGAACTCATTGACTTCGTCAACACCGAGATCCGTAAGGGTTGGGAAGCGAACGCCATCGCTCCCTCCGAGGTGGCGGACGACGCCGAGTGGTTGCGTCGTGTGTATCTCGACATCGTCGGGCACATTCCGGATTCGGAAGAAGTCGTCCGGTTCCTCGGCGACAAGGACAAAGCCAAGCGGACCAAGGTGATCGACGAGCTGCTCGACACCCCCGCGTTCGTTCGCAATCAGACCGTCATCTGGACGAACCTGCTCATTGGTCGCCGCACACCCGACCGCATCAGCCGTCGTGGTCTCGAAAAGTTCCTCCGCGAATCGTTCGCCAAGAACAAGGGTTGGGACAAGATCGTCGCCGATTTGCTCTCGGCTCAAGGTCACTTCGAAGAGAACGGTGCCGCCAACTTCCTGTTGGCCCACCTGAACGACGGGGCTGTGCCGGCCACCGCCATCAGTGCCCGTCTGTTCCTCGGCACGCAAGTGCAATGCACACAGTGCCACAACCATCCGTTCAACGACTGGAAGCAGGAACAGTTCTGGGAGTTCAACAGCTTCTTCAAGCAAGCTCGCGGTCGCGAAGTCGAGAAGTACGACGAAAAGACAGGTCGCATGGTGTTCGATTACGCCGTGCTGGAGAAGGAAGACGCCCCTGCGGACAATTTCTTCGAGAAGCGAAACGGCCTGATGCAGGTCGCCTATCCCACGTACAACGGTGTGCGTGTTGATCCCAACGCGAATCGTCGTGAAGAACTTGCGAAACTCGTCGTTGCTGGAGAGCGGAACCTCGTGGCCGATGCGATGGTCAATCGGACGTGGGGTCAGTTCTTCGGCTACGGCTTCACCAAGCCGGTCGACGACATGGGGCCGCACAACCTGCCGTCGCACCCTGCCATTCTTGAACGCCTCTCGACGGAGTTCGTGAAGTCCGGTTACGACGTGAAGCAACTGATCCGCTGGGTCTGCAACACGGAAGCGTACAACCTCACGACGCGGTTCAGCGAATCGAACAAGAAGATCGACAACCCGGCCCAAGGGGAATCGCCGCTGTTCAGCCACGTCTACGTGAAGTCGATGTCGGTCGAGCAGTTGTACGACTCGCTGATCATCGCCACGAACGCGCACAAGTCGGGTCAATCGAGCTGGGACGACGCCGAGAAGAAGCGTCAAACCTGGATGCAGCAGTTCGTGCTGGCCTTCGGAACGGACGAAAACGACGAAGCGACCACCTTCGACGGCACGATCCCGCAAGCCCTCATGATGATGAACGGCGAGTTGGTGCAAAGCGCGCTCAGCGGCCAAAAGGGCAGCCTGTTGGGCGACGTGCTTAACGACACCAAGGGTAAGGAACCGGAACGGGTCAAGCGGTTGTATCACGCGACGCTGGGCCGCAACCCGACGCCTCGGGAGTTGGCCGCGGCGAAGAAGCTGATCTCCGGCTCGAAGACCCCCGGCGAAGGCTACCAGGACCTGTACTGGGCCCTGCTGAACAGCAACGAGTTTATCTTCAACCACTGATGGAATTGCGTTCGGAAAGTTGGCGTCGCGCTGGAGCCGTCGAGGGACGGGTGAAAGTCGGGGCCAGTGAAAGACGCGACCGGAACCGAGTTCTGGCCAACATTTCCGAACGCGAACTGGAAACCAACGACTCAACGACGGACGACAACTTGTGATTCCCCGCTCGCCGGCTGGTGATCGGAAACATTTCGACGACTCTCTCCAAGGACCGTTTCCATGAGTTTCGAGCATTTGCGGACGCCGGCCGGCATGTCGCGGCGGCACTTCATTCAGCACCTGACGACGTCCGCCGTGGCGATCCCGGGGCTGCAGTTCATCAACCACCTCAGCGCGAATGCCGACACGGTCAAGAAGAACCAAAAGGCATGCATCCTGTTGTGGATGAGCGGCGGTCCCCCCTCGATCGACATCTGGGACCTGAAGCCCGGCTCGAAGAATGGTGGCGAATTCAAGCCGATCAACACGACGGGCGACCTGCAAATCAGCGAGCACATGCCCGAGACGGCCAAGCAGATGAAGCATCTGTCGGTCGTCCGCTCGATGAGCACCCGTGAAGCGGACCACATGCGTGGCCGTTACTACATGCACACCGGCTTCATCCCGAATCCGACGGTCGTGCACCCGACGTTCGGCTCGGTGGTGAGCTACGAACTGGGTCGCAACCGGACCGATCTGGAAATCCCGTCGTTCGTGTCGGTCAACGGCGCGAGCATGGGCCCCGGCTTCCTCGGGATGATGCACTCGCCGCTGTCGGTCGATTCGAGCGGCAACATCCGCAACGCCGAAATGCGTGAAGGGATGAGCGATCAGCGTTTGGGCAACCGCCTGGGCATGCTGGAAACGATCGAGACGGGCTTCATCAACTCGAACCGTGGTCAATCGCCGACGGACCACGCGGACGTGTACAAGAAGGCCGTCAAGCTGATGACCTCGGCGCAAATGAAGGCGTTCAAGGTCACCGACGAAAAGCCCGAACTGATCGAACGCTACTGCGGGACCGCTCCGGCGGCCGGTGCGATGGGTCGCGGCGGGATGATGATGGCCGGTGGCCGCAACCCCTTCGGGATGGGCTGCCTGATGGCTCGCCGCCTCGTCGAAGCGGGCGTGCCGTTCGTCGAAGTCGACCTCGGTGGTTGGGACTTGCACCAGGGTGTGTTCGACACGCTGAAGAACCAGCGTCTGCCGGTGCTCGACAAGGCCATCGCCGGCCTGACGAGCGACCTGCAAGAGCGCGGCCTGCTCGACAACACCGTCATCGTGTGGATGGGCGAGTTCGGTCGTACGCCGCGCATCAACGCGGACGTCGGACGCGACCACTGGGCGGCGAGCTGGTCGGTGATGGTCGGCGGCGGTGGCCTCAAGGGTGGCCAGGCTGTCGGGGCCACCGACAAGGATGGCGTCGGGATCGTCGACAAGAGCTACGTCCCCGGCGATATCTGGGCGACGGTGTCGCACGCGCTGGGCATCCCGCTCGACACGGTCCACACCTCGAAGAACGGCCGCCCGATGCCGCTGGCCAACCGCGGCCAGGCGATCAAGGAATTGATTGGTTGATAACGGGTGCGGCTGTCGCGGCCGCATCTTGAGAAGTGAGAGTGTAGGACAAGTGAGAGAGCAACCCGCGAGGGGCGTCCACATTGTGGATGCCCCTCGCGGCGTTCTTTGGGGCCACCTTGTTGAGTTGGAGGTCGGTGTCGTCGGAAGTCCGCAGTCTTGGCAGCACGTGGTCTGAGGGACGCGGGCCGCTCAAGAGCACGCCCCGTTTCGCCCGGTTGGCTGTCGCGCCGATTCAGGCTTTGCTAGCTTGGTGAAGACTGGACTTCTCGATTTCGCCTTCGCTTAGGGTGTGGCCCACCATGTCGGATCGCAACCGCTATTTTCCGTATGACGTGTTCATCAGTTATAGCGTGAAGGACCGGAAGGTTGTCGTCGAACTCGCGGAGCGACTGCGGAAGGATGGCCTGAGGGTGTGGCTGGATCGGTGGATGATTCAGCCGGGTGACAACGTCTTCTCGAAGATCGAGGAGGGGTTGGAGAACTCGCGGGTGCTGCTGTCGTGCCTGTCGGAGCACGCGCGCGGCTCGCAGTATGTGACACTCGAATCGCAGACGTTTCGGTTCCGCGATCCGCTCAACAAGGAGCGGCGGTTCATTCCCGTGCGGCTCGACAATGCGGAGATCACAGGTTCGCTGGCGCAGTTTTCGTTTGTCGACTGGCGCAAGGGGAAGCGTACGAAGGGGTATCCGCAGCTCTTGGCGGCGTGTAGCAGTGCAAAACCGGGCTGCGAATCCCCATCCGAGCTTCCCCACCAAGCACGCCTAGTCGGAAAGTCGTCACCGGGGGCAGCGGTACAGACGGTCAGTCTCGGTCATACTGGCGCGATTCGATGCGTCGCGCGCAGCCCGGATGGTCGCCAGGCGTTAACCGCTTCGTACGACCACACCATCCGTCTGTGGGATGTGTCGACCGGGCGCTGCCTCGCCGTCTGGGAGGGGCATACGGACAACGTCATGAGCGTGGTGTGGAGTGGGGACGGCCGCACGGCGCTCTCGGGGTCGGATGACAAAACGGTCCGTCTGTGGGAGGTGTCGACCGGGCGCTGCCTCGCCGTCTGGGAAGGGCACAAAGGTCACGTCGTGTGCGTGGCGTGGAGCGGGGACGGCCTCACGGCGCTCTCGGGGTCGGATGACAAAACGGTCCGTCTGTGGGAGGTGTCGACCGGGCGCTGCCTCGCCGTCTGGGAAGGGCATACGGGCTGCGTCTGGAGCGGGGCGGGA
>JBIKMW010000191.1:0-4702 GCA_044359065.1 Planctomycetales bacterium
CGGGTTTGGGTTATCGGACATGCACGGGAACGTCTGGGAGTGGTGTGGTGACTGGCATGGCGAAAAACTGGTTGGTGGGAGCAATCCCGTGGGTGCCTCATCGGGCTCGATCCGGAGCCACCGGGGCGGCAGCTGGTACGACACTGCCGGGCCCTGCCGGTCGGCGTACCGCAGCTGGTTCGACCCGTCGTTCCGGCACGGCAACCTGGGCTTCCGCCTGGCCCTGAGTCCGTCCGATGCAGTGAAAGCAGCATCGGGGGAAGGTATCCCGCCCGTGACAAGTTCGAACACAAGCAAAACAGGCTGGCACGGTTGGCCCGCCGATGCCCCCAAACCCGCCATCGCGCCGTTCGATGCCGCGCAGGGGAACAAACATCAGGAGGAATGGGCGGCTTACCTGAAGGTTCCCGCAGAGTTCACCAACACCATCGGCATGAAACTCCGCCTGCTCCCGCCGGGTGAGTTCCTGATGGGGAGTCCTGCGGGTGAGGAGGGGCGGCGAGACGACGAGACCCAGGTGAGTGTGACGTTGACGCGAGCGTTCCAGCTGAGTCGGACGGAGGTGACACAGGGGCAGTGGCGAGCGGTGATGGGAACGGAGCCTTGGAAGGGGCAGAGTGACGTGCAGGAGGGGGACGATTATGCGGCGACGTATGTGAGTTGGGAGGAAGCGGTGTCGTTTTGCGAGAAGTTGTCGGCGAAGGAGGGGAAGGGGTATCGGTTGCCGACGGAAGCGGAGTGGGAATGGGCGTGCCGGTCGGGCAGTCGGACGGCCTACAGCTTTGGCGGGAGTGAGGGGGACCTGGGTCGCTTCGCGTGGTTCCGAGGGAACGCGGCGGACATCGGCGAGAAGTACGCGCACCGGGTGGGCCAGAAGTTGCCGAACGGGTTTGGGTTATCGGACATGCACGGGAACACCTGGGAGTGGTGTGGGGACTGGTATGGCGAAAAACGGGTTGGTGGGAGCAATCCGGTGGGCGCCTCATCGGGCTCGAACCGGGTCTACCGGGGTGGCGGCTGGGACTGCTCCGCCGGGAACTGCCGGTCCGCGTACCGTTTCTGGATCGTCCCGTTGGGCCGGCACTACTCCCTAGGCTTCCGCCTGGCCCTGAGTCCGTCCGGGAATTAGCCGGAGGCGCAAGTCAGGAAAGCGGAGCGCAGCCCGAAATGGAGGCCCGGAGCCTCGTTGGTCAGACCCCTGCCTGACTTCCTGAATTGGTCGGGAAACGTTCCGGTATCAGGTGCCGACCGGTTCTCCCTGTCGCACGAGTGCGAATCCCATCCGCCGCGCGACCCGCTCGAAGGCATCGGGTGGGAGCGACCACGACTAAGAGCCTATCCGTAAACCGCTGCCTCGATTGGCGCGCCGTGTGCGTTTCCTTGGGACAGGATGTCCCGAAACGTCACGGAGGGTTCATCATGGCGGCGAGTGCTTCGTCAAAGTTTCACCAGATTCCCGATGCGCTGTGGCAAAGGATCGAACGGCTTCTCCCGTCTTACAAAACCAGTTGTAAAGGTGGGCGTCCGCGGTTGCCGATGCGACGGGTCGTCGGTGGGATTCTGTATGTCCTGAAGACCGGTTGCCAGTGGAAAGCAATGCCGCGGGAGTTCGGCTCCGGCAGCGCGATCCACGCGTACTTCCAGGAGTGGGTCGAGCGAGGTGTCTTTCAGCGGCTGTGGAAGGCGGCGTTGGAAGAGTACGACGACCTCGTGGGTATCGATTGGGAATGGCAGAGTTTGGACGGAGCAATGACCAAGGCTCCGCTCGGGGGGGGAAAAGACCGGGAAAAACCCGACCGATCGGGGCAAACTCGGCGTGAAACGCTCGGCGTTGACGGACGGCCGCAGCGTACCACTGGGGATCGCGATCGCCGGCGCGAATGTGCATGACCAGAGGTTGGTTCGCGACACGTTCGAGAGCGTGCCTGTTCGCCGACCACGCCCGACCCCGCGCCGCCGACAGCATCTCTGCGCGGACAAGGGGTACGACGCGAAAGCCATCCGGCTGACCGCGCGCCGACGAGGCTACCTCGTCCACATCCCCCGCAAAGGGGAAGACGCGCAGCGCCGTCATCGACGCCAAGGCCGCGCCCGACGTTGGGTGGTCGAACGCCACCACTCGTGGACCAACCGCGCCAGGCGACTCCTGATCCGTTGGGAAAAGAAGCCCGCGAATTATCTCGGCTTCATCCATCTTCAGTTCGCCCTCATCGCGTGGAGAACTGCCGGGGTTCTCGGATAGGCTCTAAGTGGACCCGTCCCCTTTTCTCCTTTCCCACGACCGACTTGATTCCAGCTTGATTTCCGGGCCTGGTCAGGAGAGTTTAACTGCGCCCAGTTTCGCAGCCGGTCGAACTCCAGGTCCGTCCCCATGCCCGAGTACAACTACGAGGTCTTTCTCTCCTACGCGCGCGTCGACAACAAGTCCCCCGTCAATGCGCAGGGCGAAGGCTGGGTGACGGCGTTCAAGTCCGAACTCGAACGCCGCCACAAGGCGCTCACGGGCAACGACCTGCGTGTCTTCCTGGATCATGACGCGATCGATCTCGGGGACGACTGGCAACAGCGGCTGGGGCGCGGGCTGCGGCAGTCTCGGCTGTTTCTCGCCTTTCTTTCCCCCGCCTACATCCACTCGAAAAACTGCCTGTGGGAGTGGGATCAGTACCTGCTCCGCGAGCACACCGCCGCGCGGGGGGATGACGGCATCGTCCCGATGTTTTTCGTCACCCGCGACGACCTCCGGCCCCGCGACACACTCTCCCCCGAGCAACAGGCGAGCGTCGCTGGCTGGATGCGGGACCTCGACCGTCGCAACCAGACGCTCACGGTCGACTTGCAACCCTGGTACCAGCGCGGGCCGCAACTTCTGTTGGAACTGGATGCGGCCGAACGTGCGGGCGAATTGAAACAGGCTCCCCGCGATCCTGCCGCCGACCTCCGTCCGCTGGCCGAGCGGATGGGCGCACTGAGCCGGCATATCGGCCGCCGGTTGGAGCGGTTGCGTCTGGCCGATCTGGCCCCCGGAAACATCGGCCGGTCGCTGGAACGGTTTGTTGGCCGACATGCCGAGTTGATCCGGTTGCACCGGAGCGTTCAGGAGGGGCGTGCGGGACTGATCACGGCCACGCACAGCCCCGGCGGCCTGGGCAAAACGGCGCTCGCGTGGCAGTACGCCCATGCCTATGCCGAATTTTTCGTCGCGGGGGGGACGTGGATACTGCGCTGCGAGGGGGTCGGCCATCCGGGTACCGCGCTGCGGCAATTGAGCGAGAGCGCCGCTTACCGACAGATTTCCGAGGAAGTCGGGCAGCCACTGGTGCTGACCGAGCGCGAGCGGGAGAACGACGATGCCGCCGCCGAAGCGATTCTGGAGCATCTGTCGCGGGTCACGCAGTTGCGGGCCGAACGGGTGCGGAGCGAGATGCTCGCGCGTGATCCCGAGTTGTGGCGTGACGGCGACCTCGCCCCGATCAGCCCAGACCCCATCAGCCACCTCCCGATCAGCCACATCAAAGCGCTCTTGATTCTCGACAACGTCAACCGGCCCGAGTTGCTCTCGGCCGCACGCATGCGCGCGCTTCCCGCGTACGACGAGATCGAGATGGTGGTGACGACGCGGCTCGATCCGCGGTCGTTTGGCCTGGGGAAAGGAGTCGAACCGATCGAGATTCTGCCGCTCCCGGAGCAGGACGGGATCGCCCTGATCGGCGAGTTTCTGGAAGACCAGACGTTGACGGAGGCGGATCGCGCCGCGATCGGAGGGATTGTCCGGGGATTGGACGGCTACACGCTGGCGATTGAGTTGGCGGGGGCGTATCTGGCGACGCATTTCGGCGACGGGTATCGACCGGGGGGGTATCTGGCGCGGATGGAGTCGACGGGGTACCTGGGGGCCGTCGAGGAGGCGGCCGGGGAAGGGGAGGTGGCGGCCAGCATCGCGCACGAGGGGAAGGGGGGCGAGAAGGGGGTCGGGGGGGTGCTCGATTGGTCGCTGGCGCGGCTGTCGGCGCCGGCGTTGACGGCGCTGGAATTCGCCAGCCTGCTGGAACCGGACCGCATCCCGCTGTTTTGGCTGGAGGGTCTGACGCGGGAGCTGCATGCGAGCGAACTGGAGGACCCGCCGAACGCGCCGCCGAAATGGGGGGGCGTGTGGCGGGAGTTGTACGGTCTGCGGCTCCTGCATCCGGCGGATGAACGGGAAGGGGCCGGGACCGGGACGAGCGGCCCCCCCGTGTTTGTCCGTCTCCATCGGACGATCAGCGAGCATGTGCGGGACCGGTGCGGGAGGCGGGGGGACCTTTGGTCGCGGGTTGATGGGTTGCTTGACACGCAGCTGGGGATGTTCGAGCAGCAAGTCGGGCGGGGGGACGACGGAGCGCTCCGGGCACTGTTTCCGGTGTTACGGGATCAGACGCTGCATCGGCTCCGCTTTCCCCAGCGTCCCGCCGATTGTCCGGTGACGTCGACACTCTTGCGTCAATGTGGGGTCGTCGCCACCCATGAGGCCCAGCATGGCTCGCTGAGCAGCGCGCTGGAATGGACCGAGACGATCCTCGCCGAGAAAGAACGCCTGCTGGCGGCGAACCCCGGTTCGGCGGAAGCGGCGCGGGACGTGTCGGTCAGTCTGAACAAGTTGGGGGAGTTTCTCGCCCGCCGAGGGGGACCCGGAGACGACGACCGAGCTAGCGAGAGTCACAGACTC
>JBIKMW010000192.1:0-4681 GCA_044359065.1 Planctomycetales bacterium
TGTGGCTCCGGCGTTGCGGACGCGAATGAGCAGGTCGAAGTCGGTGTTGGTCGTGGCGTTGGTGAACGACAACCGTTCGAAGGGGCTGCCAGTCGTCACGGAATTGACCACGGCGGAGGCGGCGACCACCCCTGTCGCTGCGTTGACGAGGTACAGGTCGAGGTCGGTGTCCCCTTGCCCGGCCGCGCGGAACGGGTCGTCCCACTGCAACACGATGTCGATGTTGCCGCCGTTGGGGATCACCATCCGTTGCCGCGTATCGACCAGGCCGGTGGTGTCGAAGTCGATGAACGTGCCGTTCGCGACGCCCGTGATCGAGTCGGTGGCCGTCTGGATCTGTGTTTGCTCGTAGCCTCGGTTGCCAAGATTGCCCGCCGCGGAGAAAAAGGTCACGCCGGCGGCCGTCACTTCGTCGATCGCTTGCGCGATCGCACCGTCCTGGTAGATCGGCTCGGACCGGAAGCCGACATCGTCGACGATGATCTGAGCGCCCGCGGCGCGGAGCGCGCGAATCGCCTGCGCCATGGTTGTTTCGGAGTTGCCCGCCGCGTGGAACAGCAACTGGGCGTCGGGGGCGATGTCGTAGATGATTTGCATCATCGCGCGGCCTTCGTCCGTCCCGCCAGCGGCCCCCTCCTGTACCACCCGCACATTAGTGGGGAGGTCCTGGCTGGAGACATCGACCCCGGCTCCCGCCCGCACGTTGTAACTGTCGCTGATGACGCCGATCGAGATATTCGCCCCGGTGTACCCGTTGGGCGCGTCCGTGGTGAAGAACTGACGGACGCGATCTCCACGAACGACGGTGTCCCCCTGCGTCTGAACCGCCCCCGCACGCAACACCGGCGGAGAGATTGTCGACAGCGCGCCCACGCCTTGGGAAGTGAGCGCCGCCGCCTGCATGACGCGGCTAATCGGCAACCATCCATCGAGGGAGTTGGTGTTCGGATCGACCCCCATCAACTGAAAGCCCAACGGCGCCAAGGCCTTCTGGGCGGAATCCATATTGAATGTGCCGACGCGAACCGCCACTCGACCGCCCGCGTCCACCTGCGCCATGGCGCGGAACTCGGCGTTACCGGGCTGTGCGACAAGCAACTGCAGTTGTGTGTCGACGTTCAGGTCTGGGTCGACCAGCACCCCGCCGCCGCCAATGACGCTGTTCACGGCCAGCACTTGGCGGGACTCGAGATTCTCCAATTGCGCTTGTCGCATCGCCTGCTTGCGCCGGGCGGAACGACGCAACAGCGACCCGACCGCGGCCGGAATATCGGACCGTTCGGCGGCCAAAGGGGATTGTCCCAAGCGAAACGAGCGGCGGAGCCAGTGACGAATCACGGGAAACCTCATCTGCACAGATGGCCTGAAGCTGGAAGGCACTGCGTGGCCGCACAACGCTTCGAGGGGTCGACCGATTGCCGAAACCTCGCGGGTTGTACCGAACGGACGGATTTGACCGACGCGTTGGGCGAACATGCGAGGGGTACCCGCGCCGCCGGAGAATGGACGGAAACGCGGGTTGATCGGAAATCGGAAAGTGGACCTGTATTGTTTTCGGAGCGCGCCACCGCGAGCAAGGAGTGAGACCGGAAATCCAACATCGTTCGTGGGCGTCCCGTCCCCCGGATTGCCTAACACTCCGTACCTGACGAATGGTGACGCTGTGACGACGGGGAAAGTTCCCGCGAATTCCCCGAATACAACGGCGAACGGCGAAGGGTGAACTTCGGAATCATGCCTCGAACTTGAGCCGAAACCGCGTCACAAACGGGATTTACGTCCGGAGATCGCATGGCGACGATGGTGCCGGATCGACGAATCGCACGGGTTGGAGGGGTTTGCCGCACAGGACCATCCAACGGTCGGCTTTGATTCGATGGTACCGCCCCGCAAGGTCGCGGGATGCGGGTGTTGTTGCGGCGGGTTCCTGGTCGAATCCGCTTCGTCAACGGGTCGAGCACTTGCCGCGATGGATCGCGGCGGGGATGGTGGACGTTGCGGGGAACGTCTCCGCCACAAAAGTCCGGCAGGCCTTTTCCTGAAAGCTTGGCTTTGGAGTTGGTGGTCGGGGCGTTCCTGCGGGAGGTTGGGCAAGATGACGGGGATGTTCGCCGGGACGGAGTGGGATCGGGAACCGCATTGCGTGCGGTGCGACCAGCCGGAGTCGGCGTGCGCGTGCCCGCCCGAGCCGACCCCGGCCAAGACGTTCAAGGAGCCGGGCAAGCAAACCGCGCGGCTGCGCGTCGAAAAACGTGCCAAGGGGAAGTTGGTGACGGTCGTCGCGGGACTGAAAGCGGACGAAACGGACCTCTCCGCGCTGTTGGTGCGGCTCAAGAATTCGTGCGGGGCGGGGGGGGGTTTGGCGGATGAGAATCTTGAGTTGCAGGGAGACCACCGCGCACGGATCGAGAAACTGCTGGGTGAGGCGGGGTACAAAGTGAAGGGGGGAGGTTGAGCGAAAGACGGACGGCACGGACGTTCCACGATGGCAGGAGATGCGGATCATGCGAGAATCGTTTCAGCCTGGAGATCGGGTGGTGAAAAATCCGGCCACCTGGGTGGCGAACGAGTTCGATGGCTGGGGGCAGGGTGTGGGGGTCGGCGTGGTCGTCGAAGGTCCTTTCGAGGTCGACGGCGAAGTCGACGTGCGCTGGCCTGCGGGGCGGTGCTTCGAGCGGGTCGAGGGATTGGTGAAACAGGAATCGAACGCCTGAACCGAAAGTCGGATGCGGCGTCGCGCATGGGACCACGAAGTGAAACGCTTGGTGGCGGGGTCGGACTCTGGAAAGCGAATCGATGCTGAACCCTTGTCGCCCCTTCATCCTTCGTCCGGTCGCGACCGTTCTGATGATGGTCGCGCTCGTGCTCGTGGGGAGCGTCGCTTATTTCCAGCTTCCCGTCTCGGCGTTGCCGCAGGTTGACTACCCGACGATCCAGGTCCTGACCTTCCAACCCGGGGCCGGGCCGGAGGTGATGGCGTCGTCCGTGACGGTGCCACTGGAACGGCAGTTCGGGCAGATGCCGGGACTGGCGCAGATGACCTCGACGAGTTCGGAGGGATGTTCGGTCGTCACATTGCGGTTCGCACTGGAACTCGACATCGACACCGCTGCCCAGCAGGTCCAAGCGGCGATCAATGCTGCGGCGTCGGTGCTGCCGCGCGATTTGCCCGGCCCGCCGGTGTACACGAAGAGCAATCCGGCAGACGCCCCGATCCTGACGCTGGCGCTGGCGTCGAAAACGTTGCCGTTGTCTCGCGTGCAGGATTTGGCCGACACCCGGTTCGCCCAGAAGATTTCACAGCTTCGCGGCGTGGGCCTGGTGAGTTTGGGGGGTGGACAAAAACCGGCGATCCGGGTGCGGGTCAATCCGCGGGCGCTGACGGCGCTGGGATTGGGAATGGAAGACGTTCGGGCGGCCCTGGTGCGGGCGAACGTCAATCAGGCGAAGGGGAGCTTCGACGGCGCGCGGCAATCGTTCGTGATCGGTGCCAACGACCAGATGCTCACCAGCACGCAGTACCGCTCGCTGATCGTCGCCTGGAGGAACGACGCCCCCGTACGACTGGTTGACGTGGCGGAGATCGTCGACGGCGTCGAGAACCAACGCCAGGCGGCATGGATGAACGACACGCCGGCGGTGATCGTCAACATTCGCCGCCAACCGGGGGCCAATATCATCGACGTGGTGGACCGGATCCAGGAACTGCTGCCGCAATTGCGGGAATCCCTGCCGCCGTCGATCACCGTCGACATCCTGTCCGACCGAACGGACACCATCCGCGCGAGCGTTCACGACGTACAGCGCGAACTGCTCGCGACGATCGGTTTGGTCGTGTTGGTGATTTTCCTGTTCCTGAGGAACCTGTCCGCCACCACCATTCCGAGCGTCGCTGTCCCGCTGTCGATCGTGGGGACGTTCGGTGTGATGTATCTGCTGGGCTACAGCCTCAACAACCTGACGCTGATGGCGCTGACGATCTCGACGGGGTTTGTCGTCGACGATGCGATCGTGATGGTCGAAAACATCATGCGGCACGTCGAAATGGGAAAGTCGCCATTGGAAGCGGCGCTCGAGGGGTCGCGCGAAATCGGCTTCACGATCGTGTCGCTGAGCGTGTCACTCGTGGCCGTGTTGATTCCGCTGCTGTTCCTGGGAGACGTGGTGGGGCGGCTGTTCCGCGAGTTCGCCGTGACGCTCAGCGTGGCGATCGTCGTGTCGGCGTTCGTGTCGCTGACGCTCACGCCGATGATGTCGGCCCAACTGCTGCGGCCACACGCGCCCGGTCGCGGGGGAGTGCTGTCGCGGCTGTTCGAGGGGGTGTTCGACGCGGGATTGGCCGCGTACCGGGTCACGCTGGATGTGGTGCTACGGTTCAAAACGGCCACGCTGTTGGTCGCGCTGGCGACGCTGATCGCCACGGCGCAGTTGTACCTGGCGGTCCCCAAGGGATTCTTCCCGGAGCAAGACACGGGGGTGCTGTTGGGGATTTCCGAGGGGCCGCAGGATGTGTCGTTCGAGCGGATGTCCGAGTTGCAACAGGCGATCCACAAGGTGGTGCTGGCGGACCCGGCGGTCAAGAACCTCGCCAGCTTCATCGGGGTCGACGGAGTCAACACCACGCCCAACTCGGGTCGTGTGCAAATCACGCTCAAGCCGATCGGCGAGCGGACAGTTTCCG
>JBIKMW010000193.1:0-4632 GCA_044359065.1 Planctomycetales bacterium
CGATCGGTTCCTTCCCGGTCACCATCGCGAACCTCCGTGAAGAAGAAGATTCGCGTGGAATACCATGTCCGAGGCCATGCGCAAAAAGCGTGCCGAACAGAATTGGCCCGCAGGGCGGATGAGGGGGCCATCACAACCGCGTCCCCTCAAACCCCCAACCCGCACGCGGCCACAAGGTCCAGGTCCGCAAACGCATCATCGCACCAGCCCACCGACGGAGCCTCGAACGCCTCCACCACCTCGACCTCCCCATCCCTCACTTCTTCGACAACGGCCACCGCACCCAACCCGCCACCCACCGTCGGCACCCCCCCGCTCCCCGTCGCCACCAACTTGAACACCTCGCCCCGATCCACCGCGTCGCCATCGGCCGCATCAACCACCACCGGCCACTCCGCGAACCCCGCCATTCGCCGTCGGGCTTCGCCCGACGTGTCCCCCGCCGTTTCGGCAACCGCCATCGCCACCGCAGGGGGAGGGCCTCCCGTGGGACTGGGCGTCAACTCCCGCACGAACCCGCGAGCAGCCTCGACGCGCCACGTCCCAGGACGGCTCGTCTCGAAGGCCGTGTTCGTCGTGTAAACGTGGTCCCCCTGCTCCTGCTGACGGGTCGAGGTCGGCGTGCTCCCCTCCACGGTTCCCGGCGGCCGCGTCGGCTTGCCGACATTGTCGGTCCGATACACCTGCGTCATCTGCGCCGTGCCCGGCTGCTGTGTCGCGTAGATGTAACCCAGAATCGCCGTGTTATTGTTGACCCCCAACTCGCGGAAGTACGCCCCTTCGCGAGTGGGACGCTTGTTGGCCGGGCCGAGGTTCTCGAGTCCCGCCGCTTCGTTCACGTCGGTCGTCAGGTACCGATACCCCATGTCGGTCTCGGTCCCGTCCCCGTTGAACTGCACGCCGAAGTACGAGCGGTACAGCGGCGCGGTCCCCAACTCGGGAACCGCGCTCATCAGAATCGTGAACCCCGTGAACGCACTGGTCGAACGGTCGACGATCGCCGGGTTGGCCGTCAGCGCGTTGAACTCCGCCTCCAGCGTGTAGATGTTCAAGCCCGCATTCGTGTTGAAGCTCCGGAACAGCCGCGCCTCGAAATAGACCTTCGCCGTTTCTGTGGCGAGGCTGAAGGCCGACGATCCGCCGTTGTTGCTGGTGTTGCCGCGGCCGCCCGCGACGCCGCTTGTTTGGTCCCAGGCGCGGAAGGTGATGCCGGCGTCGAGTTTCGACTCGAGCGCGAGGAACTGCGGCGCACTGGCATGATGGGGAATGCGACCGGTGGTGAAGCGGATACGGGCAGTCGTCGGCAACAGCAGCGCACTCGCATCGCTGATGGCACCGGCCGTATCGACATTGATCCAGTCGGTCTCGGCCGGGTTGTTCGTGACCAGTGTGTACTGGAAGTTGCCCAGCGACTGATCCACGGCGGTCAGCGCGATACCGCGCAATGCCCCTGTGTCGGGATCGCTGATAGGATTCCCACCCGCGCCTCGGGCAAGAATATCGGACACCAGCGTCCCCTGCTTCATCTCCGTCGATTGCCGGGAACCAGCACCGAGCACCGCGAATGGATTTCCGGAGGCGTCAAGCAGCGGCGCCTCGTTGACGTCCGTCACCGTGAGAAGGAGCGGGGTCTCGATGGCCAGGCCAGAACCATCAACCGCGGCGACTCGGATGGAGATGGCCCCCTGGACCTCGAAATCGACGGGAATGTTTGACCGCAACTCGTTGTTGAGTATCGTGAAAAGTCCGTTATCGTCGTCGCCGGGTCCGCGAACCAATCGATAGGAAAGCGTATCCGTCGAGTTCGGATCCATTCCGACAAGAAGCGCGGCGATTGCGTTGGATGACAGGTTTTCCTGGAGAGTCGTCCGATCCAGCCCGACCGCCGTGGGCGCGAGGTTGGTTTCGGTGACGAGTATCTGCAGGGCAAAGTTCTGTGGCCCCGCCGCCTCAGCGGATGCCGATGGTGCGGCGCCAAACAGAGCTGCCTGGCCGGACTCGCTGTCCGAGACGGTCACGGTCACGTTGAGAACGGGCGTTGTTGTCGCCGAGAGAGAGGTGCCGGCGCGGAGCAGCACTTGCCCGCCAACCACCTCGAACAAGGCGGCATCGGGTCCCGAAAGCGTGATCCCGTTTCCACCGAGCGCATCGTCCTCGACCGAGAACTGGGCGACGGCAACAGCCCCCGTCGCCGGAGCGATATCGGCCAAGGCCGACAGCGTTTGTCCGACAGCAAGCCGCGGGGATTCGTTCACATCGGTCAGACGAACCCGAATCGTGGCCGTGTCGGTCCGAGCGGGAGAGCGCTGATCGTTGACGCGGACGAGCAGCGTAAACTCGCGAACCGCCTCGAAATCCAGAGTGGGCGTGGGTGAGGCGACCACCAGTTGTCCGGTCGAAGCGTTGATCGAGAACCGGGACAGCCCGGTCCCGCCTTCCAGCGTGTACTGCAGCGAATCAACACCCGGTTTGGGGTCGAACGCCGAGATCGTCCCCACCACCGTGCCGCCCGGGGAGTTCTCGGGTAACAGCAGCGTCTGATCAACAATCACCGGACGGAGCAGTTCTTCGGACAACGTCGCGAAATAGGTTGGCGGTTGGCCATAGGGCTGCAAGCCCAGTGCTTCGTTCTGCTGTCGGTCGGTCAGAAAGATGTAGTCCAGGCCATTGACCGCGGCGGTTTCGAGTGTGGTCCGCAGGCTGTCGACAGGCAGACCATGAACGATCGCGCCGAATTCGACCGATGGCGAGGCCCCGACGGGGCGTTTCACCTGCTCGAACAACGGAGTTCCCAATGAACTCGGAGTGGGGCGGTCGGTGTAAACGATGAACGCATCCGCCAGCGGCTTCGGATCCCGGAACGACTCCAGCCCATAAATGGGCGAGATCGTGCCCGGATTCGCCATGATGAAGTTCCCGGCCAGGCCGGTGAGATTCTTGATGCGGTCCCGCAAGTTCACGAAGTAGCCCGTTGGACTTGGGTCCGCAAAAAAACGATTGACGAAGATTCCGTCGATCAGCGATGTCCCGTTGAGCGCCTTGTAACCGCTGGCGTAATACCCCAGCAAAGTATCGACGGTGGCCAAAGTCGGCGCACCAAAATGCGACCACCCATACCCGACATCCAGATTCCCCAGAATCCGGATGGACGGATCGGTCCGAAGCAACCGCATTGCTTCCTGATAGTCGACATACTGCGAACTCCCACCGGCCGGATCGAGAGGTCCGTTCGAAGGGTTGACCACCACCGTGATCGGATTCTCTGGCGTGGACAATGTCAGAATGTCGTTCCACCAGCCTGTCAGCGACGTTCGGCCCGGGCCAAACGTGGGATACTGATAAAGCGGTACCACGAGCCGTGTCGATGGTCCCGCGACCGGAGGCGGATTGGTGACCCGCACGATCAGTGGCTCCAGGTCGTTGAGTACGGGGGAGCCATTGTCCCGCGCCTCGATCTGCAGAAAGAACACCGGCCTCGTCGCGAAGTCCAGCGCCGCGCTGGTGACGACCGAGATTTCGCCGGTCGTCGGATGAATCCCGAACGCGTTGCCCGTGTTGCCGCCGGTAATCGCATACGTGATCGACTGGCCGGCGTTCGGATCGGTCGCCTTCGCGCGGGCGACAATCGTTCCCACAGCGGCTCCGGCTGGAACCGATGCGTCGTCAAACGGTGCCAGCACGGGCGGCAGGTTCGTGGCTGAGACCGTGAGCGTAAAACTGCCCTGAAATGACAACCCGCCCGCATCGGTCGTCGCGACGCGCACCGAGTAGCTGCTTCGCGGCCTTGCGGAGAGATCGATCGCCGTGACGAGTCGATCCCCCTCGATCCGGAAGGCAACGTTGTCCGTATCGCCGGCGCCGGCAACCAGTGCGTAGACATGATTGTCGTTCACATCCGGGTCATCGGTGCGAAACGTTCCAATCGTGACACCGGCGAGCGTGGTGTCGCGGACCGAGGTGGCGGAAAACGACAGCGCGGTGGGCGCGGCGTTGGTCCCGATCACGTCGACGAATACCGCCTGATCGAATGACAAACCCGCGCGGTCGGTCACGATGATGATGACGGTCCGTCGGTTCTCGACGGGATTCGTCCTCGAAAACGACAACGGACGAATCGCGCGAAGCTGATCGACGTTCGCGATGTCAAAATCGTCCGACCCCACCACCTGATAGGTGAATGTGTCGTTTGGATCGGCATCGAGCGCCGAAAGCTGACCCACAACGACCGGTTGAGCCTGATTCTCCAGGACAGTGGCACCGGTCAACCTCACGCCCTGTGGCGCGGACGGACCAATGCCCTCGGTCGTCAGCTGAGGCAACTGGCCCAGAGTGACATTCTTCAGCTCAATTCTGCGGCGGTCCGCAAATCCGATCGGCTCCAGCACCAGCCAGGTGGCCCCGTCGCGGACCTCTTCGGCAACGCGCATCGTCCTCCACGTCAGCGAATCCCCGAACCCAACAAACGCGACCCGGTCGGTCGCGATGTTGAAGTCTTCAACGAGCGCGATGCCAAACGGCTCGTTGACCAGCCGCACCACATCGGCACCCGATCCGGTCAGGATTCGGTCCGTACCGCCACGAGTGATCACAACATCCCCGTCGTTACCCGCGTCGACCGTGTTGAGACCCGCA
>JBIKMW010000138.1:0-15860 GCA_044359065.1 Planctomycetales bacterium
CGATCGGTTCCTTCCCGGTCACCATCGCGAACCTCCGTGAAGAAGAAGATTCGCGTGGAATACCATGTCCGAGGCCATGCGCAAAAAGCGTGCCGAACAGAATTGGCCCGAAGGGCGGATGAGGGGGGCTGAGCGAAACGTGGCCCCCTCACCCCAACCCTCTCCCCCGCATTGAATGCCGTTCGTCTCGACCTCGTCGCCAGCGGGGGAGAGGGAGAATCGCGGCAAAACCGTTCTCGGTTTGAAGTCCGGGCTTCGCACCCGTTCCGGGATTCGTTTGCGACTTCGCAAAACTCGGTGCCACTTTCGATTCCTCGTATTTACCGTCCCCGGCCACCAGCGTAGCCTGCGTGTCGGAAGGCCGAGCCGATCCCGTGGCGGAGATCGTAAGACTTCCGCCGAGCACATTTCGAGCATTCACCAAGAGGCATCCCCATGGGCGGTTTGGTTTACATCATCGTGTTGGGGCTGGTCATCGGCGTGCTGTCGAAGTTGATCATGCCGGGGAGCGTTCCGTCCGGCTGGGGACGGACGCTGGTTTTGGGACTTGTTGGCGCGGTTGTCGGCGGATTTCTCGGGTCGCTCGTCGGCTTCGGGGACGTGACCGGATTCAACATCCGGAGCATTGTGCTTGGTGTGATCGGCTCGGCGGTGGTGCTGTGGGCTTGGCCGAAAATCGCGGGGAAGATGAAATAGGGACGTTCGCCCCGCGCGGGATCGAGTGGTTCACGGAGGAGAATTCGATCATGAAATGCGTCCCACCGCCGTTTGCGCGACGCGTCGTCTTTTGGCTCGTCGCCAGCGTTCTGGCGTTTGTCCGGATTACGCCGGTTTCCGCGCAGGATGCCACGGTGCGACTGGACCTCACCACCGAGCAATACGCAGCCGCGCTGAAAGAGGCGGTCGGTAACGGTTCTGCCCCGTCGCAACTGGCGGTGTACACGGAGGGGGCAGCGCCCCGTTTCGCCGTGGTGCTGGAACCGGACATCGACACACCGTGGATCGAGAAGCACTTGCTCGCGCCGCAGGAATTCCAGGACCAGTTCGAGGCGTACCTCGGACAGGGCTTTCGTCCCGTGAGCGTTGCCGTTGCCCAAGAGGGAGACGCCCCCCGCTTCTCGGCCATTTGGTGGAAGCGCGGCGAACCGACCTGGCACCTGCATCTGGACGTGACGGCGGAGCGGCTACCTGAACTCGCGACGGAATACGCCGATCGCGACTTGCGCCCGGTCTCCGTCCTGGGGTACGACACCGCGGGCGAAACACGCTTCGCCACGCTGTGGGAGGCGGGGCGAACCGAGACCGAGTTCGACCTGTCCCTCACTGTCGACGAGTACCGCCAACGTGCCGCCACGCGGGCCAAGGCGAGTTACCACCCGAGTTCGATCCACGCCTATCCCGTGGCGGGCGGAACACGCATCGCGGCCGTGTGGAACAAGCGTCCCAAAGGGGACAAATCGGTGGCCGAAGTTCGGGCGTGGGCATCGCATAACGAACTGTCGGACTTCGTCAAGACGGGCACACGCGGTGGACGGATCACTTCTTTCTCCTCGACGATGGTCGAGGGGACGCCCGTGTTCTCCGTCATCGTCGAACGGGCCGCGAAGTAGTCGCCACGCCGCTACTTCAGGATGCCGAGCACGTGGCTCGCTTGATCCGTCCACTGAAGGCGTTTCCCGCCATCGAGCCATTCGATCTCCGGCGAGACCTCCAGCGCCAACCGGTCGGGCCCCATCAGCACCCATTCGGCGGCGGATTGGCCCCGCTCGGGGATGTCGCGTGACAAGTGCGCCGCGACGTGCCAGCTCGACGCGGCTCCCGCCCCGGTCAACACCGGTTTGAGATCGAAGTGCCGGTTCGAGATGTGGACTGCCACGCAACCGGCCGGAGCCAGGTGTCGCGCATAGATCGCGAACGCCTCGCGCGTCAGCAAGTGCGTGGGGATCGCGTCGCTGCTGAAGGCGTCGAGGACCAGCACGTCGAACTTCTGATTGGGCTCACGCTCCAAAGAAAGCCGCGCGTCCCCCGCGACAATCTCCGATTTCGCCGCCGAGTCGCGCAGATACGTGAAGTGTTCCCGCGCGACCCGAATCACGTCAGGGTTGATCTCGTAGTAGCGGAACACGTCGCCCGGACGACCGTAGACCGCCAGTGTTCCCACCCCCAATCCCACGACTCCCACGCGCACGCCGCGGTCGTTTTCGCGACGTTGCAAGAGCAGGCCGACAGCCGATTGTTCGCCGTAGTACGCGGTGGGAATGCGGTCGCGACCGGGACCGGTGAATTGGCGTCCGTGCATGATGTGGCCGTGGACCAGGACGGTCGAAGCCCGCGCTGGGGCGGCCTGATCGATCCTGGCCACCTTGAGGACACCGTAGAAGTTTCGAGACACATCGATTTCGCCGGCGATCACTTCGCCCGCGTGGGCGCGGAGCACGCGGGCCAGCAGCACCGCGCCGAGGATCATCAATCCCCACGCCGCCGCCGGGCGTTTGAGGCTGGCTGACCAAGCCCGGTCCCGCGCCAGCACGATCAACACGATCGCCACCGAGCCGAACAGGCCGATGTGCAATTCGAGGTACCGGGTGAACGCCAGTGGCGCGACCAGCGCGGTGAGGATCCCCCCGCACGCGCCTCCGGCGGACATGGCCAGGTAATAGCCCGTCAGATAACGCGGCGCGGGACGCAACCGGGCCAACTCGCCGTGACATACCATGCAGCCGAAGAACAGGGCCGCAAAGTACACCACGACCTGCGCCGTGATGGACGCGGTTTCCCAGTGGTACATCATCACGCACACGCAAGCGACCCCCGCAGCGCCCGCCGCGAGATACGTCCGCCGGGGGTACCAGCCGTCGCCATCGAAACAGAGGATGAAGCTGACGAGGTACAACGTCAGCGGCAGCACCCACAGAAACGGCATCACCGCCACGTCGGTGCAGACCTGGTTGGTCGTGGCGAGCAACAGGATCGACGCCATCGCCGCGAGGCCGAACCACACGAGGCGGTCACCCCACGCTGGTGCTGTGTCGAGCTCTTTCGCGACGGGACCAGCGGCATCGCGTCCCGTGTCCCGACTGGGCAACGCCAGACCGCAGACGATCGCCAACAGGGCGTAGACTCCGAACGCCCACGACCAGCCGGCCGCTTGCGTCGCCGCGTCCCACCGGGGTTCCACGAAAAACGGATAGCTCAACAATCCTGCCAGCGATCCGACGTTCGACAAGGCGTACAGTCGATAAGGGGATGCTCCCGGCAACGCGAGGCTGTACCACCGTTGCAGCAAGGGGCCCGTCGCGGACAGCGCGAAGTAAGGGAGCCCCACGCACATCCCCAAGAGTCCGAGAATTCGCATCAATGGAGGTTCGTTCCCGGTGGGCTTCCACGCGGCGTCCGGCGCGATCGGCAACAAGGCGAGGGCCGACACCAACACGAGGCCGTGGATCAACACCTGTCGTCGAGGCGCACAATACTCCGTCAGGAAGTGCGCGTACGCATAGCCGCAGAACAGCACCACCTGAAAGAACAACAGGCAAGCGCTCCAGACCGCGGGGGTCCCGCCGAACCAGGGCAGGATGTATTTGCTGACGAGCGGCTGCACCTGAAAAATCAGGAACGCGCTCGACAGAACCGTGACGGCGAACAGCAACGCCGTCGCGCGGGCAGGGCCAGTCGCCGCACCGGTTGGTTCGGGCGCGGTGGTTGGCGGATTCGCGGAGCCAGGTGCTGCGGAGAGTTGGGACATCGAACCTGTCCTGATCGAATCGCCGAAATCCAAAGTGGCGGCGGACGACGGCCCGGAGTGCCGACGGAATGGTCCGCTTGTGGCGGTTTTTCCGGTGGCAACGGGGCATTCGATACGGACATTTCCGGTTTCCACCGCCAATCGCGCAAGGTTAGCTCGCAAACCGGGTACGTGGCGTTTTGGCAACACGATTCGCGGGGCGGACGTGATTCTTTTCGGGGAAATCGCGACCGTTGGGGAGAGCGGGGTCCCTCGCTCACGCGTCGGGTTGCCAAAAGTCACCATCGCGGGGCAGCCGTTCGGCGGGTAGGTAAAGTTCCGGTTGTGTCACCCCGCTCAACGTACGCAATTTTGTTGCGCTGCGGTTTACGACGCGCGCAACAGCGGTTGCGCGGCGTAGTTCGGGGGAACCGTCAGGCGCGGATCGAAGAGCGGCGCGTCTTCGCGGCGGTGACTGACGGCGCGGACGTAGCCGAGACATTGCCCCGCATCCGCTTCCAGCGTTCGGATTTCCCGCTCGTTTTCCGGAGCCACGAGGTGGAGCCAGTCGCGCCAGTACCGCCAGCCGTCGGGCAGAGTGTCCGCCAAGGCCACGTCCACTGCGCCCCCTCGCGTCCAATGTTTGCGCCACCAATCCGCGGAGTGCAGGCAGTGCGTCAGCTCGTCGGCCCACCACTCGGCCAAATGGGGGGGTACGGTGGCGTCGAACTCGCTGGTGACGCCGGCCAGTGCGATACCCACAAAGCCGCCCGGTTTGACGAACCGCGCGAGGTAGTTCATGTACAGGTCGTCCGTGCCGAAATACATGAACGAGTCGATCGACACCACGGCGTCGAAGAACCCGTCGGGAAACGGCAGCGACCGGGCGTCCGAGGAAATCGGAAACACATCGTGGTCGACGCCGGCGTCACGGACCCGCTGCAGGTTTTCGGTCGCGCTGCACCACAAGTCGGTCGCCCACACCCGCACGCCGAACTCGCGGTGCACGAAAATCGAGGACAGCGCACGGCCACATCCCAGGTCCAGGACCCGCATTCCGGGTCGCAAGTCGAGCGCTTCGCACAGCCATTCGGTGAGCCACAAGGGATTGGCCCCGCCGCCGGCGCCCCCCAGCACCCACTCGGGGTGATACGCCGAGGCACGCGGAAATCGCTCGGACAGCAACCGGGTGTCGTTGATCAAGTCGATTGTCCTTGCGGGAAGGCCGCCGCCGGAGTCGGCGGGGCGCGAGAAATTGCCCCTCGCCGAGGAGATAATCCCGGCGAGGTGACGGGCGCAAGGACACGAGCGATTGGGAGAGGTTCGCGATTCCGCGGAACCTCGAGACCTGACGGCCACGCTGGGACTGCAAGAATACGGGCGATCATGCAGTGCTACAGAAAACACCGACAATCTTGGGTCACGCGTTGGTCGCAGGCTTCCTTGATGACAGCGGCGGCCTTGAGCAACCTTCGTTCGAGAGAAGTCTCATGCGGCTCGCGAACGAGACTCTCGTGCTCCAGAAACGCTTGGATCCACCGAAGTTGGTCGAGATCGAACAAATGCAGTGGAAGTGTGATGCGAGTCGGCTTCCCTTGCGGCGGACATGGCAAAAGACGGCCAAGAAACGAATCGACGAAAAGCCCTCCGGTGTCGGGCACGAGGCAGGCCGTGGCCAATGCCGGAAAGAACAAAGCGAACAACTCGTCGTTCAGCAGAAACGTACATGGATGAGTGCACGCCGCCTGAGCCGGAGTCAATTCGCGCCACTCGGTTGGCAACGACCTGAACAATTCGAGGTTTTCGGGGTGAGTGGATGTCGAGAGCGACCTTCGAATAGCGTCAACGATTGTCGATGAAGGCGCCCACGTCCTGAAAACCTCGTGGGCTTGGCAGCATAACTCGGTCTCGGATTGCTCCCACGGGTTCACAGGCGGAGTCCTGCGGCGGGTGACCGATCATTCGTTGAAACAACAAAATGAGTGCCGCCCCGAGTCCTCAGGCACAGCTTGACCTACGACACGCCATCACTTGCCCACGGCCCACAGTTTCTCGAACGATCGCAGATAAATGCGTCCGTTCGAGATTGCCGGGGAGGCCGAGAGGGTTTCTCCAAGGCTGTTGCTGGAGACGACCTGGAACTCGCGGCCGGTCTTCACGACTGTGACCGTGCCATTACGCGCGGTGATGTAGACGTGGCCGTCAGCGACGACCGGCGAGGCGCGGTGGCGGTCGGGTTGCGTGCGGTTTTCGTAGAGCTTTTCGCCGGTTTTTGCGTCGAGGCAAACCAGCACACCGTCTTCGCGGCAGAGGTAGACCAGTCCGTCGAGAATCACCGGAGACGGCACGTCTGGCGTACGCGGGTACGTCCAGGTACGAAACTCGCTCTTTCCGGTGATGTCGCCCGATCCGCCGGGTTTCAGGCAAAGCAGTTTGCCCTGCTTGGCGGACGGGACCACGATCAGGCCCTCGTTGGCCACGGGCGAGGCGACCAACCGCAACGTCGGATCGTAGCGCGACGGGGGATGCAGATCGCCCGACCGCCACAGTTCGGCACCGTCCTTCAGGTTGTGGGCGATCACGTAATCGGCCCCGTGCGTGATCAGAAACGTCTTCTCGCCATCAAGGTACAGCGTGGGCGAGGCGTAGCTGTGCTCGTTTTCGGCGCGGGCGTCGCTGGGGCGGTCGACCTTCCAGGCTTCCTTGCCGGTGGCCGCGTCGAGCGCCACAACCACGGCCTCGCGCGTTTTGGGGTCCCCCTCGCCGTGAATCAACTGCAGGTACAGTCGTCCCTCGTGCAGCACGGGAGTCGACGACATTCCGAACTGGATCTGGAACTTGCCGTACTTGTCCTGGACATTGTACTTCCAGACTTCCTTCCCCTCGATGTCGTAACAGGCGAGGTCCCCAGTTCCGACAAACGCCCAAACATGCTTGCCGTCGGTCGCGGGGGAAGGGGATGCGAGGTTTCCTTCGTCGCCGCGGGCGGCCTTGTCTCCACTGCCGAGCGTCCGTTTCCAGCGTTCCTTGCCGTCGGTGCCGACGCACAACAGGACGAGGTCGTTCCCTTCGGCGGAGGTCAGGAAGATGCGTTCGCCCCACACCACGGGAGTCGCACCGGCGGCACCGGGCAACTTGAGGCTCCACGCGATCCCGTCGGTTTTGCTCCAGACCGTGGGGACATTCTTCTCGGTCGAGATCCCGTTGTGGGTTGGTCCGCGCCATTGAGGCCAGTTGTCGGCGTGAACCGTGCCGGTCCCCATCAAGACCGCCGCCAACATGGCGCGGTACGCGAAAAGACTGCAGCCACGTTCTCGGCGGGAAATAGTCCGAACCACCATCGCAGCCTCTCCCGGGTGTGAATCTCGAATCGGGCAAAAGGTCAAAGTTCGCCGGACGCGAACTCCATCCCGTCGCGAACACGTTCAACGACCCCGGAAATTCTTTCGCACGGGACGCAACTTCACAACCGGACGGACGGAATTCCGGGGCGCGGTGCCACACGGTTCAGCGCGTCTCGACCACGTCGCGCGTCTCGAATCGCACCTTGGGGAGCGCGGAGTACTTGTCCGTCGCCGATCGATAACCGGCTGCGACGGCCACCCGCGTGGCGAAGTTGGTCCTCGTCAGTCCCAGCACCTCGTCGAATTTCGCCGGATCGATCCCTTCCATGGGACAGGTGTCGATTTCCAGCATGGCCGCCGTCGCCATGAACTGGCCAAGGGCGATATACACCTGGTGGGTGGACCAGGCATCCACGTCGAATCCCGGTCGGCCGAGAAATCCACCGATCATGCCGCGCAGGCCGGCGAGCGATGCGGCGGGAGTCCCGCGGACTTCCCCGATGCGGGCGATATTCCGGTCCGTGAACGCCAGATCGACGTTCTTTCGCACCGCCAACACCACAAAGCGGGACGCGTCGACCACCTGCGCTTGGCCCCACGCGTGCCCCAACAGCGATTTGCGAATCGCCGGATCGTCGACAACGACGAACTTCCACGGTTGCAGGCCGAATGACGAGGGGGCCAATACGAGCGAACGCACAAGCACGTCCCAGGTCGCCTCGGGAATCTTCTTCGCCGCGTCGAATTGCTTCACGGCGTATCGCCATTGCAGTTGGCCCAAGGCTTCGTCGGGAGTTGGCAGGGACATGCGGGGCTTTCGGGGGAAAACGGGAAAGGTGTCGAATCGGGATCCGCTGGTTTGCATCAGCGCGCACGAGCGGCGAGCGCGCGGGCCAAATCGGCCCGCATCTCCTCGACGGCCACCGGGATCGCCTCTTCCCAGCGGTCGCCCGCGAATTGTAGCGCGAGGTCTTTTCGCCGGTACGCAAAGATGATGCCGCGCGAACTATTCACGACCGCACCGAGGCCGTCGCCGTCAAACGCGGCAGCCACGTCGTTGGCCGTACCCCCTTGTGCACCATAACCGGGCACCAGAATCGGGGCGTGCGGCATGCGGGCACGCAGTTGCACCAGTTCCTGTGGATAGGTGGCCCCGACCACCGCTCCCACAGGTCCGTAAGGGTGGCCGTCCAACAGATCGAGGTTGGCTGCTTCGACGGCGTTGGCCACGCGCTCGTAGAGTTTGAGGCCGTCGGTCGCGGGGTCTTGAAACGTCGCCGCGCCCGGATTGCTGGTGCGGACGAGCACGTAGATTCCGCCCCCCCGTTCCCTGGCGACCTGAATGAAGGGGTCGAGTGTATCGCGGCCTAGGTAGGGGCTGACGGTCAGCGCGTCGGCTCCCCAGGGGGCGGCCTCGGGGTCTTCCCCAGCCAGGTAACCGCGGGCGTATGCTTCGGCGGTCGTGCCGATATCGCCCCGCTTGGCGTCGCAAATGACGAGCAGCCCCGCCTTGCGAGCCGCGCGGATGACTCGCGCCAGGACCGCCGATCCCGCAGGCCCCAGTTCCTCGAAGAAAGCGACCTGAGGTTTAACGACCGGGACCCGTCCAGCCACGAGATCGACGATCCGCAGGCTGAATTCTTCGAAGGCCAGTGCGGCGGCTTCGAGGGGGTTGGCCGCGCGGGAGAGGGCGTGGGCACGGATCGAATCGGGAAGTTGGTCCCAACGAGGATCGATCCCAACGCAGATACCGTTTCCACAGCGGGACTGACTGGAGTGTAAGCGTTCGACAAAGGTCGCCATGAGGTACCGTGGTGGCGGGGGCGGGGAAAACTGGGTAGACTTTTCTGAGTGCGGGCGAGGCAGCCGCACATTTCCGGGGCACATTCGGGCATGTTGTCTCACCCGTGCCAAGTGGCGCGGGTAAAGTCTGTGAGTCGGGGGCGGATTCTGCGCCCCGGACGGTTCCCGGTAAAGCGTGCGATTCCGTGACCGCGTCTGGTCGAACTGCAACCTTCCCATTTTTCGGGACGGCCCGGTTCGGCTGCGGCAGCGCGACGGCGTCGTTGAAGTATCACTCCCATCTCGGTTTTAGCGCATCGCAAGGACTTTTTCATGGCGTCGGACATCACCAGCGACCAACCCGCGGAAAGCGCCCCCCAAATGCAAAGCTCCCCCGTCGTCGAAGGGGCTGATCTGCAGCCGATTTACGCGAACTTCGCGCGTGTGACCGGCTCGCCCGAGGAATTGGTCCTCGACTTCGGCCTCAATCCGACGCCGTTTGGCGCACCGTCGAACCCCGTCAAGGTTTCGGAGCGCCTGGTCATGAATTACTACACGGCCAAGCGGCTGTGGGCGGCCCTCGGCATGGCGCTGCAACGCCACGAGCAAGCGTTCGGCGTCCTCGAAACGGACGTGAACAAGCGCGTGCTGCCGCAATCGCAACGCAAGGCCTGATGGCCTGACGCTTGGTCGCGATGAAAGATCGCACCTGATCCCGAAGCACACAACACCGCAATGCCGCAAGGTATTGCGGTGTTTTTGTTTGCGCCGATGCGCCGGGCAGGAATGACCACTCGGGCACGAATCGCAACATAAGTTGTGGTGATACGGGATTCCCGGAAGTTTCAGGATTCGTCGATGGTTAGGGTCGCGAAACACCGTGGGGGAATCCGATACGAGCCAATAAGGCAACTTTTGTGCATACGCTCAGCACGCTGCCGCAGGAAGTGGCACGGATTCCAAAAGCCCCCTCTTGCCCGAAGTCGCCCGACACGCGTTTAATTTGTGTAGACGACGTAGTTTACGCCGACGCCGCACCTTTCGTTTAGACTCGTTCGGCACGGTACATGCGACAGCGGTTTCTTCAGTTTGACCGAGGTCGGTCTATCCCCGCAAAAGATTTGCCGGGTACAAGCCGTCCCCACGTCATGATGACGAAGCCGTTTCTCAACAGCTTGCGGACGATGATCGTCCTTCGCGAAATTCGCGGTTCCACTGCGGTTTTCGCCGTCGGATCGATGCACCGTGCAAAAGCTCTGCACGCGGGAATCGAGCCATGGCCGGCTTGCTCCAAGTCAGGGAGGCCGGGCGACGACAGGGACGTCGACCAGTACCCACACTGACCACATTGCTGATCCTCTGGGCGACACATGCCCAGTCGATGAGCTTCGCCGAGGGTCCACCCGACCCGAGGCCGGATCGGGCGGGAGGGACCGGTGGACGACTCCCAGCCGCCCGTGCTGCCGCCTCTCCCCCGGTGACCAGGCAGCCGGTGGACCTGAGGAGGGTGCTGATCGAACCCCTTCTCCTCGGCGAGCTGTCGGTGTTTCCACCACCGACCGAACCACTCGCCGAACCTGACGATCCCGCTGTTCCACCCGCCTCTGACAACCCTGCGACTCCCGGATTCACCGCCGGTCGAGCCGATCCCCGAGTTCCCGAGCCACGGGCCACGGCCCTTCCCGAGCGAACCGCCGCAACCCCCGGCCAGTTCCCACGATTGCCTCGATCCACCGGGCCTCCCGCCCCGTCCGCTTCCGAAGCCGATCCGCCGACCCGGATTGCCGCCGAATCGGTCCCGCTCCCCGAGACTTCGGCGAGCCGACAACTCGATCCCGCCCGTGTGGTTAGTGGATCGACCGGATTGCGACTCGTTCGCGATCCCTCCGCCAGCGCTGTGGCCGCCAGCCGTCGTCGCCAGCCACCCGCCCCGAAGACCGAATCGCCCGCTGCGGTTCGCCTGCACCAGTCGTTCGTCCGTGACCGCCGCGTCGAGCAACAGCTCCGCTCCGCCCTCCGCGACTTGAACGTTGGTCAACTGGAGTCCGCTCTCCAAGCCTTGCAGTCGCTGCTGGAGCGGGACGAAGACACGTTCGCCCAAGCCGACGCGGCGTCCCCCGGCGTTGCGGTCCGCTGGGAATCGTGGCGGCTGCTGTCCGAATTGTCGCGGGAGGGGCGGGAGCTGTACGAAACTCTGTATGGCGGAGTGGCGCGTGCGGAGTTGGCGCGGCTGGACGCGGGGCGATCCCGCAGAACCGCGCCACAGTCCCAGCAAGGCCGCGTGGGGGCGTTGCGAGAGATTGCGCGGCGGTACTTCCACACGGACGCGGGACGCATCGCCACACAACACCTGGCCGACCTATGGCTTGAGCAGGGAGATTTCGAAGCGGCGGCGGGGTTGTGGCGTAAGCTGCTTTCCGACCCTCGACACGCTGCGGCGTGCACGCCGGTGCAACGAGCGAAAGCGGCGTTTGTGCTGCACCAGGCGGGTGATGGCGAGACGGCTCGGCAAATCATGCGGGGGCTGGAGGAGCGGTCGGTTGTGTTGGCCGGGGAATCGTTCAGCGGTCGCGATTGGTTTGCGCGGTTCGCCCCGACAGTCACCGCAGACACTTCGAGCATCCAGTTGGTGGGTTACCGTCCCGATGCGGGCCACATCGGCCTCCCAGGGTCATGGTCCGCCGCGCACCATCGTTCGACGGGTTCGCCCCCCGTGCGCAATCGCGTGTTGTGGGAACAAACTCTGAGCGGAGAGCAGAGTCGCCACGTCGATCCGCTGATCCAGGCTTGGCTGGGTTATCAGCGGACCAACGGTCTCCCGGCGGCGACCGCGAACACGCCGTTGGTGACGGGCGACGCCGTGGTGGTGCGCGACTTCGAGGGGATTCGGTGCGTGAATCTGCGCGACGGAACGATTCGTTGGCGCTACGTCGCGAAGTCCGCACTGTGCCGTGACATTCCAGCACAGTTGGCCGTGCCCATCGAAGGGAATCCCGATCCGGCGAACCTCAAGCGGTTGTGGGTGGGGAACGCGCTTCTGGGGACGGTGTCGGGAGACGGCGAGCGGGTGTACGCGGTGGAAGGGGTCGAATCGCGTTGGAACCAGGGGAGTGTGATCAACGCGGATGGGCAGGACCCGGCGTCGTTGGCGCGGCGCTCGAATCAGTTGGTCGCACTGGCGGTTCGCGGTGAGTCTCCGGACGCGCGGCCGCTGTGGACACTGGGAGGTCCCGCGCCACTCGCGCCAGCGCCCCCGGTGGTCGAACCCACGCCGACGCCGGTCGCGGTTCCTGGGGCCGGGATCGTGGGGGTGGTAGCTCCGCCCGTCGCGCCGAATCAGGTCGCGCCGAATCAAGTCGCACCCGTGCCCGCTGGCGTCGAATTGGTCGCTGTCGCTCCGGTGGAGGCCGGAGTTGTCGCTCCCGTTGCGGAGGGAGCGTCGGTTCACAAGTCCGCTTCGCCAGAAGCGGACACGCTGCAAGGCTGCTTCTTCCTTGGGGTGCCGACGGCGGTAGAGGGGGCGCTCTACGCGCTGGTCGAGTTCGACCAGCAATTGCAGATCGTGTCGATCGAGCCACGCACCGGAAAGGTGTTGTGGCGGAAACCCGTAGGGTTGGTCGCGACCCCCGTGCATCTCGACCAACAGCGGTACGTTCTCCATGCGGGGCCGGTCGCGGCGCGGGGCGTGATTCTGTTTCCGACGCACAATGGAGTGCTGCTCGCGCTGGAAGCGGCCACCGGAACGGTGATGTGGGGCCACGCGTACGATGATCCCGAGCAGTTGCAGTTGCTCGGGGCATGGCCAAACAACACCCGCATCCTGCACGGACATCCCGCGTTTCCGAACCAACCGCTCGTGGAGGGTTCGCGGGTTGTCTACCTTTCGCCGCACTCGGACGAGATTCGCTGCCTCGACCTGGCGACCGGACGGTTGTTGTGGAAGTCGCGCCGCCGCGACCTCGATCACTCGCAGGCGATCGAACATGTCGCCGCGATCGAGGGTGGGGTGGTGTTCGTGGCGGGCCGGTTGAAATGCCGGGGACTCGATCTGGCGACGGGGGGCGAAGTGTGGTCGCGACCGCTGACCCATTCCCCTTGCGGACGTGGAGTGGCGCTCGGGGGGACGTTTGTGCTGCCGCTATCGAACGGCGCGGTGCTGCCGTTGGACATTCGGACGGGGCGCGTCGCGGGATTGGCGATGCCGCATGACGACTGGCATGTCGGCACGTTGGCGGCGGGCGGGGATGTGATCGTGTCGGTGACACCCGGTTCGTTGCGTGCCTGGTCTCAAGCCCACGCGGCGGCGGAGGAAGTTCGGACCGCGGGGCGTGCGGATCCGATCCATGCCGCCGAGGTGCACTTGGCGTTGGGGGGCAACTTCGCGGCGAAAGAAGCGTTGCGAGGACTTGTGCAAGACGACCCCTCCCATCCGTCGGCGCGATCCGCGCGGGACATCCTGAGGGAAATCCTGTTCTCGGAACTGGAGGGTGAGGGGGGGCCACGACGCCTGTTGCTGGACGAACTGGGGGAATTCGCACAAGCGCCCGAACACCGGGGGCGATACCTGGTCCACAAGGCCCTACACGAGCGCGACAGCGGCGATTCGGCCGGGCTGTTCGAATCGATCGAAGAACTGCTGGCCTTGTCGAACCGGGAACCGCTCGTCCCGAGGCAGGATCCGTCGCGCGCCATTGCCCCTGATGCGTGGGTGCGCGGACTGTTGGCGAGGAATGAGGACACGACGCCCGGCGCGGGTGCTACCGGCGTGTTGTCGGACGACGATGCGGTCGAGCGGGAACTGGCGGAATGCGTTGCCGCCGACCTCCGCCGCGCGATCGAGACGGGAGACGAACGTCGGTTGCGGCACCTGACGCTGTTGCACGTGTATCCTCAAGCCTCGCGGTTGGCCGGGCTGGCGCTGGCCCGATCGCTGGCCGCGCGGGGACGGTCGCAGGAGGCGGAGGTTCGATTCATTGGCTGCCGACAGTCGGACGACGCGATGATCGCGGCGCTGGCGACGCGTGACCTGGCCGAGCTTTGGGACGAACGGGGCCTGCATCACGAAGCGGCGCTGTTGTGGGATGAACTCGCCACGAAGTACGCCGAGGTCGAGGTGGCGCGGGGCTTGACCGGGTTGAGTTTCGTGCAGCATGCGCCGCCCGAATCGTTGACGGCGCAGGCCTGGAGGCGCTTGCGGCCCCGATTCGCCGCCGGGGCGCGACCCAAGATCAGCGAAGAGCGATGGCTGAACTCGACGCTCCAATCGACCTACAATGGGAGCGGAATTCAGTTTTTGCCGACCCCTCGTTCGTCGACGTTCGACCTGTTCGACAAGGGACGCGGTTCGGGGGGGATGCTGTCGCTCGTGAACCGCCAAACCGGCCAGGAATACGCCGAAACGATCCGCATTCCGACGCGGTACTTCTACCCGGTGTCGACATCAAATTCGTTCGTCGGGCACATGTTGCCACTGGGGACGCTCGGTGCCGTGCACGGGGTGTCGCTTCTGGATCGGGAACTGGCGTGGACGACGACGCCTCCCGGTTTGGCGTCCCGCTCGGAAGTGGTGCGCGTCGGACCGGCGGGACCGACGTACGCCACGTTCCAATGTCGGCAACAATTGTTCGTGCTCGACCCGGCCAACGGCGAACTGCTGTGGCAGCGGACCGACCTGGAAAGCCTGACCGGCCTAATGGCCGACACCTCGTGCGGGTTGTTCGGCGACCAGAAGGTGTTGGCGGTGTTCGCCGCCGACCGCAGCCATTACACGCTGTATGAAACGGCGACCGGCGCGGAATTGTGCCGGGGACGTCTCGACGCGGACCGTCGCCAGCCGCGCCGGGCTTTCGGGCGGTTCCTGGCGTACCTGACAAACACTTCGACCGACCGCCGCCTGCGAATCTGGGACCCGCTGTACGATCATTTGCTGCTTGACGAACCGGCGGATGCGCTGGCCGATATCTCGCTGTTGGCGGGAGTTGCACCCGGGACCAAGGCGTATCAATTCGTGCGGGGCGCGGACGAACTTGCCTACGTGACGACCGACAACCGTCTCAAGATCGTCGATGTCCGGTCGGGCGAATCGCGGTTGGAATTGCCGCTGCCGGCCGGAGCGGCGTCACAGTTGGGTCAGTTGCGAGTGTGTGCCGATGGAGACCGTTACCACGTGAACTTCCACGACCTTTCGGTCCAGGGGAACACACCGCAAACGACGTTCGTGACGAGCGACACGACGCTGCCCGCCGAGCACTTCCAGGGGACGCTGTGCGTCGTCGACCGGCGCTCGGGAGAGGTGTTGTGGACCCGCGCCATCGGCAACCGAACGCTGCTCCACATTCCCGAGTTCCGCTTGCCGTACCTGGTGACTCTGTGCCGTGTGCGACGGGGAAATCAACTTTCCGGGGAAGTGGCGATCCACGACGCCGCCACCGGCGAACAACTCGCGATTCACGACGGCCTGCTCCCCGACCGGTTGCTGCAATACCAATACAACCGGGACGCGGCGACGCTGGAGTTGCGAGGAGCGCGAACGGAAGTGCGCATCCAGTTCGACGGCGGGCGCGGTCCGATGTGGTCGGACGACACGGCCGGGAGGTAGATGGTTGATCGGGCCGAAGATGCCGGTTGGCGCGTTCCTTCGAGCACTTAGCGTTCGTGTGCGGCCGGAATTCCTTGCCCGATTTGTCTTCGTCGACGTGTGCGGATTCACCTCACCCGTCGCCACGCTGCGGCAATCCGCGTGTGAACTCCCCGTTTTTGACGGGGCCGCGACGTAATTGTGCCGACATTGGCACTCGGGTTTGCCTATCGCGGCGGGTTCGTGTCCGGGATTGCTTCCTCCACCCGTTTCGTGGTCGGAAGCCGCCTGAAGGGCCTGCCCGGCCCGCAGGGCTTTCGCCTTTTACAAGATGCCGAGCAAATCGAAGGCTCTCTCGAATTTTCGCATGAAACCGCGGAGTTTGGACACGACCTTGCCGTCGGCCCCATCGCGAGCGCATGTCAGTACGGCG
>JBIKMW010000194.1:0-4611 GCA_044359065.1 Planctomycetales bacterium
GGCTGGAAGCGGGGGGCGTGGCGTCGGGCGCGGTTGAAGAGGCGTCGGATGATTTTCTTGGAGCACTGAGGCAGGGGGCCGACAAAGTCGCGCTGGTGGCCAGCGAGGCGGCGGGGCTGGCTCCGCTTATGGACAAAGCGGCTGTCGCCACGGACTTTGCCGAAGCGGCCGACACGTTTGTGGGGACGCCCGATTCCGGCTCGATCATTCCGGAAAAAATGGGGGCGAAGTCGGACGCGGGTTCGACCAACCCCGCGCTCTCCGTCGGGGTCGAATCGGTCGAACTGCAACCGGTGTCGCGGTCGGAAGGCCGTGCGTCCGAAACCCTCTCCACACCCACGCAGCGGGACGCGAACCTCGCGACCCCCACCGAGCGGGAACTCGAAGCGGGGTTGGTGCTGGGGGCGTACAAGCTCGTCAAAAAGTTGGGGCAAGGGGGGATGGGGATGGTGTTCCTCGCGGAGCACCAGCGGATGGAGCGGCTCGTGGCGCTCAAGGTCCTGCCCCCCTCGGTCACGAAGAATCACAACGCGGTCGAGCGGTTTCATCGCGAAGTGAAGGCGATGGCGCGGCTGTCGCACCCGCACATCGTCACCGCCTACGACGCCGACGAGGCGCGGGGCTTGCACTTCCTCGTGATGGAGTACGTCGACGGACAGGATCTGGCGGCGCTGGTGAAGAAGCGCGGACCGCTGTCGGTCGAGCACGCGGTCGATTACATCGTGCAGGGAGCGAAGGGGCTGGAGTACGCGCACAAACGGGGACTGGTTCACCGCGACATCAAGCCGTCGAATTTCCTCGTCGACACCGAAGGACAGGTGAAGATTCTCGACTTGGGCCTCGCGCGGTTCAGCGAGCAGACGGACGACGGCGACGGTCCGCCCGGGATGGACCTGACCGGGACGGGGGTCGTCGTCGGGACGGTCGACTACATGTCCCCCGAACAAGCGGAGGACACCAAGCGGGCCGACGCGCGGGCCGACATCTACAGCCTCGGTTGTTCGCTGTTCTATCTCATCTCCGGACGGAGCATGTTCGGTGGGGATACGGTCGTCGCGCGACTGCTGGCTCACCAGAACCAGCCGGTCCCGTCGCTGCGATCCATCAACCCGGCGGTCCCCGAGGAACTCGAACGCATCCACCGCAAGATGGTGGCGAAGAAGAAGGAGGAGCGCTACCAGACGGCCACGGCGCTGCTCGACGATTTGCGAAAGCTGGCCCCGGAAGCGTTCGCCGGACAGGGGCCACGGTTCGCGCCGGACGCGGCGCGGCCCGCCAACAACGACCAGACCCTCGTCGGCCCGCTGTCGGGATCGGTGACGGGGGGTTCGACGGAGTTCGGTTCTTCGGCCCCGGCGACAGCATCGCTGTCGACCGCCGCCGGTGCGGTACGTCCGCCGGTCAACAAGAAGCTGGTGATCGGCGCGGCGGCTGCGGCGCTGGCCCTGCTCATGGGCTGGGTGATCATCTTCCGCGACAAGGACGGGAAGGAAGTCGGTCGCGTCGAAGGAACCGGCCCGGTGGTTGCGAAGACCCAGGACGGCACGTCGGCGGAGTTCCGAACCACCGAAGAGGGAATCAAACCGGTCACTGCGTCGTCAGCCGGTTCGCCTTCAACGGGCTGGCACGGCTGGCCCGCCGACGCCCCAAAGCCCGCCATCGCCCCGTTCGATGCCGCGCAGGCGAAGAAGCACCAGGAGGAATGGGCGGCGTATCTGAAGGTGCCGGTCGAGTACACGAACTCGATCGGCATGAAGTTCCGGCTGATCCCGCCGGGTGAGTTCCTGATGGGGAGCACGCCGGAGGAGATCGCAGGGGCGCTCAAGCATGTCGGGGAGCTCGAGCACTGGAAACAATGTGTCAAGAGCGAAGCCCCTAAGCACAGCGTGGTCCTGACACAGCCGATCTATATGGGGGTTCATGAGGTTAATCAGGTCGAGTACGAGAAGGTCGTCGGGACGAATCCATCGCATTTCACCTCGACGGGCATGGGCAAGGCGGCGGTCACCGGTTTGGATACCACCAGATTCCCCGTGGATTCGGTCAATTGGAACGACGCCGCGGAATTCTGCGCGAAACTGAGCCAGCGGGAAAATCTCAAGCCGTCTTACTTTCGCGCCGGAGAGACCGTCACACCTCTCGACGGGTCGGGATACCGACTCCCTCGCGAGGCGGAATGGGAGTTTGCCTGCCGGGCCGGCACCGTCACACGATACTGGAGCGGTGATTCCGACGAGGACCAAACGAGGATAAGCTGGATTCGCGAGAATGCGGGTGAACGCACGCACGCGACAGGGGAGTTGAAAGCAAACCCGTATGGGTTGTTTGATGTTCAAGGCAATGTTTGGGAGTGGGTTCAGGATGGTTGGGACGCATCCTATTTCGCCCGCTTTCAATCACGGCCCGCTGTCAATCCCGATGGCCCGCTGCCCGCCGGTCAATATCGTTTGATCCGAGGGGGCGATTGGTTCAATTCGGTCTCGTACACCCGGTCAGCGGCCCGCATCGCTTCGCTCCAGATAGGGCGAGGCTACGACATCGGTTTTAGAGTGTCGCTGTCCGTCGCTGCGGTGAAAGCTGCGAACAACATTCCGAATGGAGCCGAAAGAGCGCTAGCCTTTGACGGCGTGGACGACCATATGGAAATCCCGCGCCTGATGTTACGAAAAGAGAAACCGATCACGGTCGAAGCGTGGCTGACGCCGCAAACCTGGAAGCACTCCGCCATCATCAACATTTCCGGGAAGCGTCCTGTTTCTCTTTATCTGGATGAGGGGACGGTGGGCTTCTGGTGTCTCGGAAGCAAGATTGAAATGCCCGCTCCCGCCACGCTCGTCGGCCAGCGCATTCATGTCGCCGGGGTCTATGACGAAAAGGATCTGACTGTCTATCTTAATGGTCAACCGTCAGCCAAGATCAAACCGCTGGTGCCCGAAGGTGGCGAGCCGCTGATGGCGATCGTGGGGGCGATCCGAGACTGGGAAAACAATTTCCTGACACTACGGGGTTTCTTTCACGGTCAACTCCACGCCATTCGTGTCTCGGAGACTGTCCGTTATACGGCAGAATTCAATCCGCCGACGGAGTTGGGCTCGGACGCCGAGACGCTCGCGTGCTATCAGTTTCAAGCGGGACACGGCGACACCGTGCGGGACCTGTCCAGCCATCAATTTGATGGAAGAGTCATTGGTGCCAGGTGGGTGGCGGACAACCGACGCTCCATCACTGGCTGGCCCGCCGATGCCCCGAAACCCGCCATCGCGCCGTTCGACGCCGCGCAGGCGAAGACGCACCAGGAGGAATGGGCTGCGTACCTCAAGGTCCCCGTCGAGTACACGAATTCGATCGGGATGAAGTTAAGCCTGGTTCCGCCCGGCGAGTTCCTGATGGGGAGTTCTCCAGAGGAAATCGAAGCGGCCTTCAAGGATGTCGATCCGAACGACAAGAACTGGCAGGACTTCGTGAAATCCGAAGCCCCGCAGCACAAGGTGATTCTCACGCAGCCCATTTATGTGGGCACCCATGAAGTGACTCAGTCCGAGTATCAAAAGGTGACGGGATTGAACCCCTCCCATTTCGCTCCGACGGGAGCCGGCAAGGACGCGGTCGCCGGTCTGAAGACGGCAACGCACCCGGTGGAAATGGTGAGTTGGTTTGACTCGGCGGAATTCTGCAGCAAGTTGAGCCAACAGGAGAAGCTCAAGCCCTTTTATCGGCGCGAGGGGGAATCTCTCTCCCCGTTGGAGGGAAACGGTTACCGGCTGCCCAGCGAGGCGGAATGGGAGTTCGCCTGCCGCGCCGGCACGGTGACCAAGCGCTGGATCGGGGACAAGGACGAAGACCTGCCGCGGGCGGGGTGGTTCGCTGGAAACTCCGGGGGACGGACGCATGCCGTGGGGGAATTGAAGGCGAATCCCTTCGGGCTGTTCGACGTTCAGGGCAATGTGTGGGAATGGGTGCAGGATCTTTGGGATACGAACACGTACAGCCAATCTCAAGACAAACCGGCCATCAACCCCTCCACCCCGGTGGTGGGCGGATATCCGCGCGTGTTTCGAGGGGGCAGTTTTCCCGACATCGCCCCTCTCTTCCGATCTTCGGTCCGCTTCATCAACCCACCGGTGATCCGGGACAAGAATTTCGGGTTTCGGGTGACGCTGTCGGTGGATGCGGTGAAAGCGTCGCTGGCGGAGCGGTCACCGCCCGTCACGAGTTCAACATCGCCGTGGCACGGCTGGCCTGCCGGTGCTCCTCAACCCGCCATCGCGCCGTTCGACGCCGCGCAGGCGAAGGCTCGTCAAGAAGCCTGGGCGGCGTACCTGAAGGTCCCCGCCGAGTACACCAACGCCCTCGGCATGAAGTTCCGTCTGATCCCCCCCGGCCAGTTCGTGATGGGGAGCAGTCCGGAGGAGATCGACGCCACGATCGCCATCATCGAGGGGGACGAGAAGGCGTGGAAGGACCGCGTCCGCAGCGAAGGGCCGCGGCATCCGGTCACGATCACGCGGCCCTACTATCTCGGCGTCACCGAAGTCACGCAGGGGGAGTACGAGAAGATCATCGGCAAGAATCCGGCGCACTTCTCGGCGAAGGGGGCGGGGCGGAAGATCG
>JBIKMW010000139.1:0-15847 GCA_044359065.1 Planctomycetales bacterium
ACGCCGTACTGACATGCGCTCGCGATGGGGCCGACGGCAAGGTCGTGTCCAAACTCCGCGGTTTCATGCGAAAATTCGAGAGAGCCTTCGATTTGCTCGGCATCTTGTAAAAGGCGAAAGCCCTGCCTGTTCCCCCCCACCGGCTCTCCCGCCAGCTACAAACACCGCGTCGGCAAGCCCGAGCAATCGCTGCTCTACGGCCCCGGACGGTGGTTTCACGACCATCAGGTCGAAGTCACCTACCGTCCCAAACGCGGCGAATGGAAATCCGCTCGGCCCTTGTTCGACGAAGCCGCGCTCCCCCGTACCCTGGCCCGCTTGAAGGCTGGCGAACCGTTCACCCTCGGGGTCAGCGGCGACAGCATTTCCGCCGGTGGAGACGCCTCGGGACTCAACGACGCGTCCCCCCGTCAGCCGCCGTTCGTCGACCTCGTTGCCGCGCAATTGCGTGCCTCGTACAAATCTCCCCTGACGCTGAAGAACCGCGCCGTCGGTGGCTGGAGCATCGCCAATGGTTTGGCCGACCTCGACAAATTGCTGGCCGAGAAGCCGCATATGGTCGTGATGGCCTACGGCATGAACGACGTGGGCCGCCGCGACCCCGCCTGGTTCCGCGACCGCGCCCGTGAATTCGTCTCGCGGGTCCGCGCGGCCGATCCGAACATCGAGCTGATCCTCGTGACCCCCATGCTAGGTCATGCCGAATGGGTCCACACGCCGCGCGAGATGTTCGGCAAGTATCGCGACGAACTGAAGGCCCTCGCCGGACCGGGCATCGCCTTCGTCGATGTCGGTGATGTGTGGGCCGAACTGCTCGCCCGCAAGCACGACCTCGACCTCACCGGCAACGGACTCAACCACCCGAACGACTTCGGGCACCGGCTGTACGCCCAGTCGATCCTGGCGGTGCTCGTCGGGAAGTGAATGGACAGGGTTCACTCCCCCGTGGGCTTCGCCGCTTTCGCTTCCGGCGGTTTGGCATCCTTCGCCTTCTCTTTTGTCTTCGGGGCTGCGCGAAGCGCCGCAAGCTTTTTCTTCTGTTCGTCTGTCAGCACCCCTTCCACCTCCCCATCGCGCTGGGCCACAAGGTTGGCCAGTTCCTGTTCGAGGCGCTCGATGCGCGCTGCATAGTCCTGCCGCACCTTCAGCACTTTGGCCCGCTGCGCGTTCGACAGCCCGATTTGGGCGAAGTACGGCGGCAATCGCGGAGCGGGAGCGGCCTTCGCGGGTTTGTCCGCCGACTTCGAGGGGACGGCGGGTTCCGATCGAGCGACGACGCCCGCACACAAGCAAACACCCACGATCACCGGCAAGAACCAGGCGGGATAGTGATTCCGCATTGCGTTCTCCTGCGAAGCCCCGAGCAATTCCTCGGCGCGATTCCATATCGACGCCATTCCTCACGGACACATTCGTCTCGAACCGAAGCCGCACGAACTGGCGCAGAGCCACAGCGATCCAATCGCCTGTGCGTCTTTGCGCCTCTCGTGCGTCAGGCGGAGCCCGGCGGTTCTTGTGAGTTGAAGGGAACCCATTATGGCAAAAGTTCCTGATCCATGTGGCGATTTCAGCGCGCCGGAGCGATCCGGGGTGCGGAGCCTGAAGAAGCAAAGAGGTCAGCCGTAGCGCAAGCGAAGTCGATTCGGCCTCGTTACGCAACGGTAAACGGACTGCCGTGACGTCGTCATCGCACCTGCTTGACTCGTGGACACCCGGTTTCGGGTTCGCGCTTTTGCAGACGGCGTTGGGCTGAACCAGTGGTAAGCAACCGAAAAGGCGTCTACTGTCTGACACAAGCGCTGCAGTGGCAAGGAGTGTTTCGTATGCGTGTCACCAACGTGTCGATCACCGTCGTCGATGTTCCGCAGGTGTGGCCGATCGCGCCATACCGGTCGCACATTCGCACGTCGTCATCCAGTTCCAGCGCGATCGTGCGGATCGACACCGACGAGGGATTGGTCGGTTGGGGCGAGCACAACGTGAATTTCCTGCCGGGCGTGAGCGCCCGCGCGATGACCGCGACCGCGCGGGAGTGGCTGACCGGTAAGGATCCGACAAACATCGCCGCGTTTCATCGCGATTGTCGTTTCGAGACGCGACTGAAGTCGGGCGTCGAAATGGCGTTGTGGGACATCAAGGCCCAAGCCGCCGGAGTCCCGTTGGCGATGCTGCTGGGGGGAATCGTCCGCACGGAGGTCGAACTCGCCGCGTGCATGGGCATTCAACCGTATGAACAGGCGGGGGAGATCGCGCGGCACTACGTCGAGCAGGGTTATTCGACACTCAAGACCAAGGCCGGATCGAGCGCGGAGGAAGACCTCGCGATGATCCGGGGGATTCGAGACGCCGTGGGAGACCGTCTCAAAGTTCGGATGGACCCGAACCGCGCCTACTCGCTCGACGAAGCGGTGCGATTGGCCGCGGCGCTCGAGGAGTTCGACCTGGAGTATTGGGAACAGCCGATTCCGGCGGAACCGCTCGATGATGCCCGGCGACTGCGCGAAGCGACGCGCGTACCGATCGCGCTGAATGAAAGCGTGACGGACCCGGCGAGCGTGTTGGCGATCCTGAAAGCGGACGCGGCGGCGTTCATCCTGCCGGACACTCCACAAGCCGGCGGGCTGTGGCCGTGTGTCGAAATCGGGCTGCTGTGCGCTGCAGCGGGATTGCCGTGCATCATGCATTGCGGGCACGACATGGGACCGAAGACGGCGGCGATGGTGCATGTGGCGGCGGCGGTCCCGTCGTACACGCTGGCCAACGACAGCACGTATTACGGGTTGGTCGAAGACGTGTGCGAAACGCCGCTGCCGATCCGGAACGGACGGATCGCGGTGCCGACGACGCTGGGGCTGGGAGTGCGAGGGGACGCCGAGAAACTGGCGAAATACTGTCGGGATTGCTGAGGGGCGGGCGTGTCTTGCACACGGCATCCCGTTGCGAACGCGTCGACACGCGGGATTTCGTGAAGACGCTCGCTTAGCATTTCGAGTTGTTGACCCGCACGCCTCCACCGCGTTCTTCCTTCACACGGGCTTCGCGCGCGTCGCGTAAACTTGTCCAAATTGGTGATGCGGGTCCCGTGATCTCCCGAGCGGGCACTTTTCTGCGGATACGCACATGCTTCTTCGATGCCAGGCTCCGACCTTGCTGCTTGTCGTCACGATTGTCGGCTTGGCCGGGAACGAATCCCGCGCGCAGACCGTCCCATCCCCGGACAAGCCGGCGGCGAGTCCCGCAGCGGCCATCGAGGTGGTCGAAAAGATCGTGTACAGCGAAGTGGCGGGGAAGAAGCTGGAACTCGACTTGGCGAAGCCGAAAGGAGACGGTCCTTTTCCGGGGTTGGTGTTCATTCACGGCGGCGGCTGGAAGGGGGGAAACCGTCACGGCTATCGCGGCGAAATCGAACGGGCGGCGCGACGAGGGTACACCGCCGTGACGATCACGTATCGGTTGACCAACCCGGACAAGACCGAGAAGGCGGAGTCGCCGTTTCCGGCCCAGATTCATGACGTGAAGCAGGCGATTCGCTGGTTGCGGGCGCACGCGGTCGAACACAAGCTCGATCCGTCGCGAATTGGCGCGATCGGGGGCTCGGCGGGCGGACACTTGGCGCTGTTGGCGGGACTGACCGACAAGGAATCGGGATTGGAAGGCCTGGACGCGCCGGTCGATTCGGACACGCGCATTCAGGCCGTGGTGAATTACTTCGGCCCGACGGATTTCGTGCACTACGACAGCATTCCGGTGGTCCTGAAGTTGTTCCGGGAACTGCTCGGGGGAACGCCTGACCAGGTTCCCGACGCGTATCGATTGGTCAGCCCCGTGACACACGCGTCGTCCGACGATCCACCGGTTTTGACGCTGCACGGCGACAAGGACGAAATCGTGCCGGTGTCGCAGGCGGAACTGCTGGACAAAAAGATCAAGGAGGTGGGCGGTCGGCACGAGTTGGTCGTGCTCACCGGCCAAGGGCACGGCTTCGGCGGGGAACACGGGCTTCGTGCGTTGAAGTTGCAGGACGAGTTTTTTGACAAACACCTGAAATCCGCCAAACCCGCGGCCGCGAAGCCCTCCGCATCGAAGTAGTCGGCGGAGCGGCGCGAAGGAGACTCGTACCGTGCCGACCGCTGCAGTTCCCGCAGGCCCGCGTGTGGACGTGTACGTGACGCGCCGGCGCGGCTTCACGCTCATCGAATTGCTGGTGGTGATCGCCATCATCGCGGTGCTGATCGCACTTTTGTTGCCGGCGGTGCAACAGGCGCGCGAAGCAGCCCGCCGCAGTCAATGCCGGAACCACCTCAAGCAACTCGGATTGGCGCTGCACAATTACGAGGGGACGCACCGCGTGTTGCCCCCCAGCACGACCAGCATCCTCGACTTCGGCGTGTGGAGCGGCACCCCCACCGACTACCACCTTCATTCCTGGGCGTCGTTCCTGTTGCCGTATGTGGATCAGGCCCCGCTCTACAACCAGATCAACTTCAACGTGTCGGCGCTCGACGTGGCGAACCGCGCGCCGGCGGCGGCTCAGGTGCCGGTGTTCCGGTGCCCTTCATACACGGGGAACGTGTACAGCCTCGATTCGCTCTACACGAGGTTTTGGCCGAGGTACGCGATCCGGAACTACACCGCCTTGGGGGGGACGGACATCGGGCAATTGTGGAAAACCCCGAACGGATCGGTCATCCCGATGGGCCGCGTCCGGCTCACCGATGTCACTGACGGAACGTCGAACACGTTGTTCCTGTCGGAGACCCGCGAACAGAATTCGGCGGTGTGGATCGACGGCGGTGTGTCGGCGATCGCCGCACGACCATACGACGAGTCGAACGTCCCCAGTTACGCCACCAACGCGAACCCTCTGAACTACAGACCATTTTACGTGGCGAACGGACAGGGGATCGATTCCGAGTACGGCCCGTCGAGCCAACATGTTGGCGGGGTGCATCATCTGGCGGGGGATGGTTCGGTGCGGTTCACGTCGCAAAACATCGACTCCACGCTGTACCAGTCGCTGGTCACACGGGCCGGCGGCGAGGTGATCGGGGACGGGGGTTGACCATCGGAGATTCCGGGGGCGACGGGGAGGCCCGGGGTTGGATTTCCCGTGCTGTTTGGTCCGGCGTCTGGCTTTGGCGCGGAAAATGTCGGAAAATGCCGTGACGGTGGAGTCGCGATCGGAGTTCCCGACTTGTTGCGGGGCGCCAATGAGGTCGCGGTGTCCACGAAGCGGCGAGGACGCCGCTTCCCGAAGGAACAGGGCGGGTTCCGGCTTTTTGGACCGGTTTTCATGACCGACGACGAACTGCTGCGACTGTTGGACGACAAACCCCCCTCCGAGTGGAGTGAAGCGGAAGTCGAGCTGTTGCGAACCCGCGTCCGCGATTCGGACGCCGTGCGCGCGGCGGTGTGGAACGCGGTGCGTTTCGACCAGCAACTCGCGGAGCGGGTGGCGGAGTGGAGCTTGTCCGCCGACAAACTCATGGCGGCGGCCCGCAAAGTGGATCCGGCGCGGCGACGACTGGCGCTGTGGGGTTGGACCACGGGGCTGGTGTTGTTGCTGTGCGCGGTCGGTGCGGGCTGGTTCGCCTGGAATTCGCGGAAGGACAACGATCCTCGGAATCGGGAGTTGGTCGCCGACAAGCCCGGCACGGGGGAAGCAGCGGCTCCGACCGATGCGACAACCCCTTCGACTTCGAGGCCAGTTTCGGAGTCATCTGCGGCGGACGCGAATGTGGGGCCGACCCCCTCGCCGCCCCAGGCGGTCGCGACGAGCCCCGAAGGGCAACCCGCGACGGTCGCAACGACCGAAAAACCGGGTGCGGCTCCGACCGTGCCCCCCAAGGCGGACGAGCGAACGTCGCCAGCCGATCCGCTCGGGGAGTGGCCGGAGTTGGCACATTCCGCGCCGGTGGTGGCGGGTTTCGAGCCGGACCTCGAACCGGCGGGGTTGGGCAAATCGGAATTGCAACGCTGGCTGGAGGGAGTGCCGGGGGAGCATCACAAGTTCAACGAAACGACGCGGCACGAAGTGCGGGTTGCGGCATTCGACGGGTTGGTCAAGCTGCGTGCTCCTTGGGGGGAGGACTCGGGGCTCCGCATGGCGTCGTTCGACGATCACGGTTTGGCGATGTACTTTTGGCGCGGGGACGAAGGGGTCGCCGTGCTGCACTACCCGCCCCGCGCGCGGTTGGAGTTGGCCGCATACGTCGTCAAGAGGATACCAGGCCAGCGGCGTCCCGATTCGTGGGTGCTGGCGTCGACGGACGACGGCAAGTACGAGCGGTTGGCGCGCCCGCCCGTCGACGTGCGGTTTCAGGACGGCCAGATTGTCGTCCAGCGCGGGCCGGTGCGGCTGCTGTCGGCACCACTGTCGGGGTCGCCCCAAGAGGTGTACTTCGAACGCAAAGGGGATTTGTGGCTGCGGTCTTTCCGCATGTATCGGACCGCGCCGTTCGCCAACCCGGTCGTCTCCCCAGCCGAGATTCTCACCACCTTCGAGCGTCCGGTCGATCTCGACTGGACGACGCGACTGACGGAACGGGCGTACTGGTATCCGAATCTGGAAGGTCCCGTCGAATTGAAGTCCGAGAAGGTGGATCGGTTGGCGCGGGCGGACTTCCCGCTCCCCACCGACCGTTTGTCGGAAATCGTGGTCGAAGTGCGATCTCCGACGCCCGGCACGGGGGTGTACCTGGCGAACGACAAGGCCGAACCGCTGTGTCAGTTGGGCTTCTTCGAGGAGCGGGACAAAAAGCGGACGGTGTGGGGCCTGCTTCCAATCGGGGCGGCGCACGATCACGCGAACATCGATGTGGCCAAAGCGGTGGCTCCGTATGTGGCCGAGCGACAGTGGTTCAAGCTGATTCACGGCTTCGGCATTTTCAAGGCGTGGTCGAGCCTCGACGGCCACACGTGGACGAGACTGGCGGACGCCCCCTTGGGGGTATCGCGCGGACGGGCGACGCGGCTCGGGCTGTATTGCCTGCCCGGAGCGGCGCGGAGATCGATCACGTTGGGGCGCGTGGAGGTGCGCGGCTTCGGCCCCCTGTTCAAACTCGGGGGAGATGGAGACCGCGAGGCGGTGCCGGCGTCGCTAACGGAATTCGACGGCGACTACGCGGGGTGGCTCGCGCGGGCGCTCGACAGCCAGCCTGCGGGAGTGCCGCTCGACGCGTGGTTGGCCCGCGCGGCGGTGGCGTGCCTCGAGCGGGGGCCGCGCTCGCTGCTGTTGAACGAGGTCTTGCACGGGTTGCTCGACAGCGCAGTTTCGCGGGGGTTGCCCTTGGCGGAAATGTTGCCGGCGCTCGAGGTCGGGGCCGAGCTGCTGCATTCGTGGGATTACGGCCAATCGATGCGGCATGCGACGCTGTACCACAAACTGGGTTTTGAGGCGGGACGCCGGGGAGACGCGCGCCCGTATCAAGCGATCGCGTTGCCGCTGTTGGAAACGCCCTTGTGGACGGAAGCGAACTTCGACGCGATGCCCGTGGGGCTGGTGCGCGAGGAGTTGATCGGGGCGATCGCACGGGACGATTGGGCGGCCGTCGACGAATGCGGCCGACGGGTCGAGTTCTGGAACGAGTCGGGCTTGCCCGAGTATCGCTACGAATACCAACGACCCGGTTTGCGACCTTTGGTGACGTGGGCGCTGGCCGCAGCCGCGCGGGAGCTTCCGGGAGTCGTCGGTCCGCGCACTGTCGGGCCCGATCCTCGGCGTCGGGGGGGCAAACGGGGCGGAGGCTCGTTCCTGTCGACCTGGCGGCATCCGTTGGTGACGGAACTGTCCAAGGAAGGCTTCAATACCCTCGCGGAAGTGCGGGTCGCCCTGGCGGAAGGTTCACTGGCGGACGCCTGCCAGATCATTTCGTCCGCGAAGCCGGAGTTGGCGCTCGGGTTGTTGCCCGACGCGCGCGACCCGAAGTTGCTGTTGTCGCTACCGCAAGCGGTGGAGCTGGCGATGCGCGAGGACTCGCGATTGCAGGAGACAATGATTCGCGACTTCGGGCCTCTCGGTCGATTGCGGGTGATGCAGGCGATGCGCGAGGGGAGCGAGGTGGCTGTTCGCGCGGCCACGGTGCAATTCCACGGTACCGAGGCAGCCGCTGGCGCGCGGGTGTGGTTGGGTGACCGGGCGTTGGCCCTGGGGGATTTCTCGCAGGCGGCGCGGGAGTACGCCCACGCGTTGCGCCAAGCCCCGTCGCGAATGACCTCTTCGGTCGAGGCCCGCCAACGTTTGGCGAACGCCTATCTCGGCAAGAGCATCGGTTCCCCGGCGACCGCTCCGGTGGCGCTCGGCGCTCCGGCCTCGAGCGTGATGGAGTCGGCCGAGGGAGCAGGCACGCGCCGCGAGTCGGTACGGCTGGTTCCCGCAGCGGAGTTCGAGGCGCTGTTGGCGTCGATTCGCGAGCGTTCGACGCGGGCGATCGCTCCAGGGCTGACGGCGGAGCCGCAAGCCACGATCGATCCCGAACCTGGCCCCGCCAAAGCGTACGAAGCCCACGTTCGTTCTCGTTGGCAAGGGGAGATGGGGCACGCGGCGGGCAACCCTGCGAATGGCTTGGTCGACTGGACCGCGCGACAACTGGCGGTCGAGAAGGTCGACCAAACGCTGTACATCACCAACCGTTTCCAGGTCGCGGCGATGGACTTGGCGAACGGCCAAATGAGATGGACGCAGGGACTGGGAGCGGAAATCGGACACGCGCATCGCTTCCCCCTGATGCGGATGAAGCCGGTCGTCGCCGGAGACCGGTTGTTCGTGCGGCGGTTGACGAAGGACGGTCCGCAATTGGCCTGCCTCAAAACAGCAGACGGAAGCGTGCTGTGGCAGATCCGCCCTCCCGATGCCGTGTTGTCGGACCCCGTCTGGACCGACGGGCAATTGTTGGCCCTGGTCGGCGCGCAAACATCTGACGGGTCGCAGCAAATTTCGCTTGCCGAATTCGACGTGCTGACGGGAGACGTACGCGAACGACATCCGGTGATGCGGGTCCAGGACGGATGGGATCGCCAGATTCCGTGCGCAATGACGTTGGCTCCCGGGCGAAGACTGCTGGCTCTGGTGGGCGGATCGGTCGCGTGCTTCGAGACATCGGGGCAACCACTGTGGGTTCGTCGCCAAACGTGGCTGCCACTGGCGCAGGACAACACGTTCTACGAGCAGGCGGTCGAGCCCCCCGCGATCTCGCCCGACGGCTTGGTGGCGTGCGTCATGCAACTGGGGGTTCCGTTCGTCGAGTGCGTCGAGGTCGACACGGGGCGGCGCAAGTGGGTGGCGGGGGCGGTCGACCCGCGGCGGATGCATGGGTGGGTGTCTGGCCGATTTGTCGTGGAGACCGCGAAGGAGATGGTGGCGCTCGGAATGGACGACGGAGCCGTCGCCTGGAGGGTGGACGGACAAATGTCGGGTATCGTCGCGGCGGGATCGACCTGGCTCGACGCGCGCCGTCCGGACGGCCACGCCGCACAGGGGAATGTGCTGGTCCTGGCCCGCCGTGAACAACTGCAACCGGATGTCGCGCGGCCGGTCTTGGTCCGGATCGATGCCGCCAACGGCCGCGAACTCTCGTCCACGCCGTTGGCGGCGCTCGTGGACAAGGACCCACAATTCGGGCCGCTCGTGCCGCATGGGGACCGCTGGTGGGCGTTTTTCGGCAAAGGTCAGCGAGAGCCATCGCGCGACATCGTTGAATTGTTGCCGACCGCGGAACTCCCTTCGGACCATGTTGCTCCGCTTCCGGAACTGGCCGGTTGGCGCGGAGTGCCGATCGACCCGCGATTGCATCACGGAGTGGGAGCGGTCCTGCCGGGATGGTTTTGCGTGCAGGGGCTGTTCGACGGGAATTCGGGTTTTCGCCGCGACAGCCAGGGACAAAAGGAGTTGGCTGGCATCGTGGCGCGAAAGGATCGCCCTGCGGTGTTGGCCGGGGGTTGGCCGCTGGATCCGCAAGGAGCGCGTCCGCTCCGTTTCCGTGCGGGGTTCGAAGGGGACAACAAATGGGTGCTCCGCGTGAAGGTGGCGGGACACACGGTCGCGCAGGAATTGGTGGACGCGTCGACGACCTCGAACGGCTGGCGGGAGATCGTGGTCTCACCCCCCGCGCCGGTCCTCGCGAACTACGCACGTTCCGGCGGCGACCAACGGATCGTGGCGGTGGTGCTGGAGGCGGTGCCGGCCGAGAAGGATCAGGCGGTCACGCTCTGGGGTCGATGACGTGACGGATGGCAACGGGACCCGTGAACCTGACGGCGCAGGCGGGCGTGTCAAACCTTGCGGGCGGGGTGGACCGTGGCGGTTGGTGCCGCGGGAATGGGGTGGCGCGGGATTAATCGCCGATCCTTGTATTTGCACGGGGGGAGAGGATCGGGCCAAGGATTGGCCGTCGTTTCCTTCCGGCGGGTCGACCGAAGGGATAGCGGTCGACCGACACGGCGGCACGAGGCCGACCGTTCCCGTACAAATCGAGGCCTGTCATGGATCGACGGATCAACGCTCTTGGTTTGGCGGGTGCTATTTTCGTGGGATTGGTCGTGATCAGCCAGGTCACGGCGGGTCCGTTCTCGGCGAAGGGTGGAACGGCGTCCAAGGGATTGCGTTGGACTTATGACCTGAAAACGGCTCACAAGGAAGCCAGCGCTTCCGGTAAGCCGATTCTGGTCGTGTTCGGCGCCTCCTGGTGCACGTACTGCCACAAGCTGGAGCGGGAAACGCTTTCCGAAGCGGCGATGGTGAAGTATGTCCACCAGCATTTCGTCCCGGTCCACCTCGATTTCGACAAGGACCGGAAAGTGGCGGAAGTGCTGGAGGTGACTAACCTTCCCGCGATGGTCGTGCTCAGCCCGGACGCGGACCTTTTGGGGAACGTGGTCGGGTATGTGGACGGCAAGGAACTGAAACTGTCGCTCGACCAATCCCTGAAGGGTTTTCGGGATTTGCAGAAGGGAGTCGTGCCGGCTTCGTCCTCGAAATGAGGCGGTCTGCGCGAAGTCTTCACGGAGGAATCGCACGGGCGGAGCGCAAGCTTCGCCCGTTTTTGTTCTTTGACGGCCACTTCCTCCTCCCGGCACGTCATTCGAAGTAACGCACGCCGTTGCGGAAAATCGCCAAGCCGTCCCCCTCGCCATTCGGGTCGTTATCGCGCCGCGTCCATCGGGGGTGTTGGGTCGCGTCCATGTGACGTTCCGGGTGGGGCATCAAACCGAACACCCGACCCGTCGGATCGCACAACCCGGCAATGTTCGCGAACGAACCGTTGGGATTCGTGGGCGCGGGGAGCGTTTCGTCCGAACTCTCCCCGGTCGCAGGATCCGCATAGCGCAGCGCGATTTGCCCCGCTGCGGCCCATGCGGCCACCGTCTCCGCCGACTTCGGCACGATCCGGCCTTCCGCGTGGGCGACGGGAAGGTCCAATCGCGTCAGCCCCCGCAGGAACACGCACTTCGTGTCGGGGACCCGCGTGTGAACCCAGCGATCGGTGTATCGGCCTCCGGCGTTCCATGTGAGTGTCGCGTCGGGGCCGGCGGCGTTCCCGGAGGAGTCGCCCGATACCCCCCTCGGCAACAGTCCCGATCTCATCAAGACCTGAAATCCGTTGCAGATCCCCAGCACGAGTTTCCCCGCCTCCACAAACGCCCGCAGACCATCCGCCAGCCTCGTCCGCATTTGCGTTCCGAAGACCGCCCCGGCGCCGACATCGTCGCCGTAGCTGAAGCCGCCGGGGATGCACAGGATCTGCGCGTGTTCCAGCAACGCCGGCGCTTCCAGCAACCGGAACAGGTGCAAACGCTCGGCCGTCGCGCCACACCGCGAGAAGGCATGCGCGGTTTCGTGATCGCAATTGGTGCCGGGGGCGCGCAACACCATCACGCGGGGGGAAGCCATGCGAAGCGATCCAAAAGGCGGGAATGCGAGTTGAGACGCGAGGGCTCCAGCCGACAAACGGCGGGTGGAAAAGCGGCCAACGCGGCGGACGGACTCGATCTTAGTGGTTTCCCGCCGGGATTGAATCGACCGCGCGTGCTGGCCGCCGGAACTTGCGGCGGGAACTCGCGACTCCAGGGAATGACGCCGCGTTTCGTCGGTCGATGTATGACCCAAACACGCGAGCGGCCCTATCGAACTACCGCGGCGGAGGCGACTCCCGGTCGAGCACTTTCCCGGCGGCGGTGCCGGTGCGACGTTCAATTTCGTCGCGGGCGGCGTGGGTCCGCCCCACTTTGACGGGCGCCCCGTCGCGGAGCACGTCGAGGTTCGTGAGAATCACTTCGTCGCCTGCCGCCAGTCCCTCGGAGGCAACCGCCAGCGAGCCGATCCTGGGACCGAGCCGCACCGGTACGCGTCGGGCGACTCCGTCGCGTGCCAAGAGCACGGCGTCGTCCACGACCGCCTCCCGCGGGATGGCCATCGCTGCCGCCAGCGTAGGCCCCGCGATGTGGGCATAAACAAATGTGCCCGGCAGCAGGGGGACCGGCTGTGTTGCGTTCTCGACGAGCACGAACACGCGAATGGTGCGGGTGGCCTCGTCAGCCTTGGGAGCGACCCGCACGAGCCGACCCGTCCAGCGGGGTTCGGCGGTGGCATTCTCGGACAGCGCCGCCACCGGATGTTCGCCACGCAGCAGGGGCTCTCCCAACCAGAGGGCCTCTTCCAACGGCACTGACACCGCAACTTCCACCTTGGACAGGTCGACCAGGCGGACGAGCGGATCACCCACCTTCACATGTTGACCGACTTCGATCAGGGACTCGGCCAAGACTCCGCTGAACGGCGGGCGGACCGTGGTCCGTTCGCGGTCGAGCTTCGCCAACTCCATTTCGGCACGGTGCGTGTCGAGTTTCCGTTCGAGTTGTTCCAGCCGAACGGGGAACAGGGCTCGCTCGTTTTCGAGCGTGATGAGCGCTTCCCGGTAGCGCTGCAGGTCGAGCCGGGCGCTCGTCAGATCGCTTTCCGACGAGACGTTTTTCTTGCGCAGCGATTCGATGCGCTGGAATTGGTCCTCGCTGAGTTCGAAGTCGGTCTGGGCTTTCTCCATGTGCTTGAGATTATTGGCCTCCTGTTGGGCCAAAAGTGCCCGTTCCGCTTCGTCGGCCTTGAGCCGGGCGTCGACTTGCTCAAACTTGCGACGATACACCTCTTCATCGATGCGACACAGCACATCCCCCGGACGGGGGGAGGATTGACCGTCCGACGTTTGGATTTCGGTCGCCGCGCGGAACTTGTTGCCGACCTCCAACTGCGGGTGGACTTCGACGATGCGACCGGAAACTTCGGCCGACAAGACCACTTCGCGATCAGCACGGGCGGTGCCATACCCCACGACGACGCGGCGAACGTCCACCGGTTCGACGCGCAAAGTCTCGACGTTGTAGACCCGCGCTACCGCCTGGCGTTCGGTGGGAGGTTCGCGGAGCCGGGCCAAGGCCTCAAAACCCCGATACCCGCAAAACAGCACGAACAACACCAAGGCCACCGTGATCGTCCAACGGCGTGCGCGAGGGCCGAACCGTCGCGACCGCCGGATCGTGCCGGGGACATCGGGCATCGGGCCGTCGAGTGGCGGCGTGACGACAGGATCGTGCGAGGGGACGGATTCCGCTGCGGACATGGCGGCTAACGGGCGGGGCATGACGGGTGGGCAACCAACGCGCGAGGCGTTTGGAACAGCTTCTCCGGTGTGACACCCCGAATCCAGACCGGTTCCGCTCAATCCCCGCGCGGAATCGCGATTCCCGCGGACTGGAACCGGCGCCTATCGATTTCGGGAACCCCGTCTCAGCCGCTTCCAAGCGCCTTGGAGTTGGAACCGCATTCCGCCAGAAACCTTCACAAAATCACATCAACCGGGTTACATCAACCGCGACCGATCAATCGCGCAAGCCCGCCTCGCGCATCAGTTTCGCGGAGGTCGCGAACGCTTCCGCCACCCATTCCTCGATCTTGTCCGGTTCGGGGCTGTACTCAAGCTCGATGGACATCGCGCCATCGATTCCCAGATCGCGAATTTCGCGCAGGTACGGACCGAAATCCACCACGCCGCGACCCGGCGGCAGGTCGCCGTGTTTCAATCCGTCGCAGTCCGAAAGGTGGGCATGGATCGCCCGACCGCGGAGACGTCGCAGTTCCTCGGGGGCGACCTTCGACAGGCAGAGGTGGCTGACATCGATATTGGCCCGAACCGCCGGATGATCGACCGCGTCGAGGAACTCGACCATGCGATCCACGTTGTTGAGCAGCGACAGCGCGAACGGTTCCAACTCCAGGGCGATGTCGACGCCGACATCCGCCGCATGGTCCCCCAACATCCGGCACGCCTCAACACCCGTTCGCCACTGTTCGGCGGGGGGAATCACTTCGCGGTTCCAGATGTACTCGCCCAGAACCAGCAGCACGTTGGCCGCGCGATACTCGTGCGCGAGGTCGAGGAATTTTTTGACGCGGTCGAGATGGAATCGGACGACGCTGGGATTGAAGTCGACCAACCCGGTCGCCACGCAGCAGATCGAGACGATCGGCAACTCCAGCCGTTCGCATTCGCGCGGAATCAGGCAGCGCTCGCGGATCGACATATCGAGCGGATCGCAGAACAGGTCGACGGAGTCGAAACCCAACTCCTTCGTCTTCCGCAAACCCCAAGCCGTCTCGCGACCGGATTGAGCCCAGGCGGAATTGATAAGCCCCAGTCGCATCGAATGACCTTTGGCGGGAGACGGGCGGAATCGAAATGACCGACATCGGTCTGCGAGGTTGCTCGGGACCCCGGTCGAAGCACGCGCGGCAACTTCGCGAAATCACGATCCCCGAGGGGTGGAGACGCTGTCAAGCGGCGGATGAAACCGGCTGGTGAACTATCGCGCGGCCGATGTCACGCGTGACACGCCGTAATTCGGAATCGCGCCGACCGGCGTTGTCCGCTCCCCCATCGGTTCGACGCGGGGAGCTGGCAACGGCCGCGCCGCTTCCGCCATCTCCAGCCGGTACTCCTCGACTTCGGCGAAATAGCGGCTCCGCGCCACGAACACCAGCATGGCTGGCAGCAGCACCACGGCCACCACCATGCAATTGACAACCCCTAGCGTCAGCACGAAACCCAAGCTGAACAGCCCGCGATGGGCAGCCATCATCAGGCTGCCGAAACCGACGACCGTCGTCAGCTGGTTCAGCACGATCGCGCCGAAGACGCTTCCCGACACCCGGTACCTGCTGCCGCGCCGGGCGCGGAAATCGTGGAGAACGTGCACCCCGCCGTCGACGCCGATCCCCACAATGAGGGGCAGGATGATGAGGTTCGCGGGATTGAGTGGAACCCCGGCCAAACCCAACATCCCCAACGTCAGCACCCCTCCCGCCAGCGGCGGGACCATCGCCAGCAGGGCATCGGTCAGCGACCGCAAATCGAGCAACAGCATCACGACGACGATGCCAAGGGCGTAGAAGCCGACTTCCAGGTACCCGCGAAAAATGGCCTGCGTTGCTTCGTGGGTTTGCAGCGGAGTCCCCGTCGCTTCGGGGTCGACCGAGCGCACATCCTTGATGAATGCGGCCAGCGGTTCCTCGTCCCACAACTCCGACTTGGGAAAGACCTGCAACAGCCACTGACCCGATTCACTGAGGAATCGGGACGCGAGCGCGGGCGGCAGGTCAGCCACGGTGACGGGATCGGGATTCGACGCCTTCCGAGCTTCGTGGAGTTTGTCCAACAGGTCCGAAGTCATGGCGAACTGGAAGTCGCGCAGCACCGATACCTGATCGGTCACCGGCAACTTCTCGAGGCGGTCGAGGAACTGGCTGACGGAAACGCGGGCCTCAAGCGCCGAGGGACTGGTGAACTCCTTGAGCACCCCT
>JBIKMW010000044.1:0-46813 GCA_044359065.1 Planctomycetales bacterium
GTTCACGACTGTGTTACTTCTTCCTGTATTACTTCTTCTTGTCCCGCTCTTGCTGCTCCAGTCGGAGTTGCTCCAGCCGTGTCAGGCGCTTCGGCGGGGCGGGGGGCGCTTCCGCCGGCTTGGGAGACTCCGCCGCGGCCGGCATCGGTGCGGGAGGGGGCATGTCCTTCTTGGGGGGGAGCGGAACGTCAACTCGCAACTTGGCTGTGCCGATGTTGTGCGTCACCGGCTCTTCGTTCTCGGTGACGATCACCTGGGCGAAGACGTTGTTGTGATTCCCCGCCGGGCTGGTCATGTCGGTCGTGATCTTGAAGACCAACTCCGTCGTGTCCTTGGTGACATCCAGCGTCGGGGCGGTCACCTTGTTCGGCAGGCCGTACAGCGTCGCCTTGGCCACGCCGGGGAAGTCGAACTTCTTCTCGACCTTCACAACGAGTTCGGTTTCTTTCCCCTGTTCGACGGCAGCTTGCTCGTAAGTGAAGGCCAGGTACGGCTCGGCCACGCGCAGGTTGGCGAAAGGCGTGCAGACGTCGAACGGCCCGGCACCGGCGTCGGAAGTCGCGCGAATCGCGATTCGCCACGTGTTGAGTTCCGCGTTACCGGCGGCGTTCATAGGGATCTGGGCTTCCGTCGCTCCTTCGGCGATTGCGATCGACCCGCTAGCGCCGATCCCCGGCGGCAGCCACAGCATGTCCACCTTGATCGGAGCCTTGAACCCCTCCTTGCGGACCGCCACGACTTTCAGATTCATCTGCCCGCCGCGAACGAGCGGCACCTTCGGCTCGACGATGGAAAGCGTGAACGGAGCCTCGTCTGTCACGACGACGGGAACCTTCGACGTGTATTCCGTCCAGAACGGAATATTGTTCTGGCCACGAACCAGGGCGATGTTCTGCTGTACCTTCCCCTCGACCTTGAGGTTCGGCTGGTTGGGATCGGTGAGCGCCGCCACCACCTCAGCCAGTTTGCCCGAAGTTGCCGCTTCGGGAGTGGCCGAGAAAATCACCGGCACCACCGCGCTGTTGGCCGGGACGCCGGGCGTCTCCAGTGTCACACCAGCCGGCAGATCGACGCCTGTCAACGTCAAGGGGCCGCCGAAATCGACCCGTTGGGCCGACAGCACCAACCCGACCCGGTTCCCCTTCGGGACCGCGACGGTCGGCTGTACGTACTGTTGAAACTCGTTGATGGTCAGTGAGAGTTGCGGCTTCACCGGCGTCAGTTCGACGCGGTAGAAGTAGGCCGGGCCACCGTTCCCGAGGTGATCGATCACCCGCACGAGGTAGTCCCCATCGTTGGGGACTGCGAACCGCAGATAGCTGTCCGGACCGGCGCTGTCGTCGTTCCCCGCGAGTGCTCCGCCGCCGGCGACGAACACATGCAGGATCGGGTCGAGCGGAGACCGCAATCCGCGGGCGTGGACGCGGATGTCGTACACTTCGCCCTTCTTCGCAGTGAAGCGGAAGAAGTCGGCGTCTCCGGGTGTCTGGATCACGCCGTTGAGCGCCATCGGGGCGGCGAACTTTGTCGCGTTGTCGTGCGTTTCGTTCGGCTCCGCCTCGATCACGTTGGGGAATTCGGACAACCGGAACCGCTGTCCCGAGGGGGCGATTCCCTTGTCGTCCTGCGCGAACACAAGGAAGCCGCTCTGCTCGGCTCCCGGCAGCGGAATCGTCTGGTCGCGGTCGCCCAGCACATCCCCGATGAATTTCACGTTCGTCGGTTCGCCAATACGGCCACCGGCGGGAACCAGCGCCACCGGTCGCGGGAAGCTGCCGACATGGACGCGGTAGCGGCAGGCTCCGTTTCCTCCGTAGGCGCTGTCGCGCACTTGTACGATGTATTTGCCATCCTCGGGGGCGACGATTGACGCCACGCCGTCCTGCCACACGAGAGCGTTGTCGTCGCTGGTCGAGAGTTCGAACCGGGCGGCGTTCATGATCGACACATAGGCGTCGAACAGAGAAATCCCGAGGCGGATGGCCTCGATCTCGGCGGTGATCCGGTCACCCTTCTTCGCCTCGACGACGAAGTAGTCGACGTCTTCGTTGTCGACGGTACCGTGAACCGTTGTGTTGATCGCGATGGCTTGCGGGGCGGCGAAGTCGCTGTTCGGTTCAACCTCGGCCACGACAGGGAGCGCACCGACGAAGAACGGGCGGAGTTCGCTGACGCCTGTGGCCGTGCGGACGCGGAAGCGGTGGCTGCCGAGAACAGCGTCGGGGGCGACCTTGAACATCACCTTGACGTTCTGCGGGTTCACGACTTCGAGCTTCGTCACCTCAATCCCGGTCTCGTAGAACAGGATCTCCTGGGCGTCCGCCATGCGGTCGCCGGAGAGGGTGACTTCGATCTCCGTCCCCCGTTGACCGCCGCGCGGCTCAAGGTTCGACAGTACGGGAGACGCCGCTTGTGCGACCGACCCTCCCCCAGCCAAACCGGCCCACACCAAACCGGCCAGTGCCAACCAGCAACTCGCGGAACGACCCGAACAGGGGTGGCTCATGGAACGACTCTCGCGGTGACGGGGAGGGAACGAGCACGCGGCTCGTCGACTGCGGTGGGGTGCGTCCTTACCGGTGACAACCTGGGCCACCGACTCCAAACGCGCTTCAATGTATCCCGAATCCGTTCGCCGTCCCGCGTACATCCGTGTCACGCGTCGAGGAAACCCGGGCGAACCGTCGACATTCCGACAGATTCGCGATCCTCGTCATAGTCGCGCGGGGGACCGAAGTCCCCCGCGCTGCTCAACGTAGGTCAGGCTGTGCCTGACAACTCATGCGATCGCGTCCGGGAGCGTCCGTCAGGCACAGCCTGACCTACGCGCGACCCGTTCACGCCAACAGTTCTTTCCGCACCACACCACCGTCGATGATCTCGATCGGACGGTCGCCGGGGGCCATCAGTTCCTTGTCGGCCACGATTCCCAGGCAGTGGTAGACCGTGGTGAACAGGTCTTCCGGGCCGATGGCGTTTTCTTCCGGTTCCGACGCCGTCGAGTTCGACAGGCCGTACACAACGCCCGGCTTGATCCCGCCGCCGGCGAGGACCACGCTGAACACCTTCGGCCAGTGGTCGCGACCAGCCTGTTGATTGATCTTCGGCGTGCGGCCGAACTCGGACGACACCATGACCATCGTGTCCTTGAGCAGGCCAGTGCGCTCAAGGTCGGTGATCAGGGCGGCGAACGCCTGGTCGAACTGCGGCATTTGACCGCGGAAGCCTTGGACGATCGCGTTGTGCATGTCCCAGCCGCCGTAGGTCAGGTTGACGAGGCGGACCCCCGCTTGCACCAGACGACGGGCCAGCAGCATGCGGGCACCGGCGGTGTTGCGACCGTATTCGTCGCGAACCGGAGCCGCTTCGGCGTCGATATTGAACGCTTCACGGGCTTGCGGCGAAGAGATCAGGTTGTAAGCGCGATCGTAGAACGCGTTCATGGCCGTCAGGCCGTCCGCCTTCTCCTTCTTCTGGAAGTGCGTGTTGACGGCATCGAGCATGCCGCGACGGGTGTTGAACCGCGAATCGTCGATCCCGCCCGGAAGGTTCAGGTCCTGCACTTTGAACCCACCGTTGGCCGGATCGCTGCCGAGGCTGAACGGCGAGAATGCCGAGCTGAGGTAACCCGTCCCCGCGTAGACGTTCGGCTGCGACGGAATGCACACGTAGGGTGGCAGGTTGTTGCGCGAGCCGTACTCGTGGCTGATGACCGAGCCGATGCTGGGGAACTCGAGGGCCGGGCTGGGGCGGTACCCGGTGAACATGTTGTGCGTACCGCGCTCGTGGGCCGCTTCGCCGTGGGTCATCGAGCGGATGACGCACAGCTTGTCGGCGACTTGCGAGGTCTTTTGCAGCGTTTCGCCGAACAGTTCGCCCGAGATCTTCGTCTGAATCTGCCGCATTTCGCCGCGATATTCGATCGGGGCGTAGGGCTTCGGGTCGAACGATTCCTGGTGGGCCATCCCGCCGGGGAGGTAAATGTGGATCAGCGACTTCGCGGTACCCTCGAAGTTGGCGTACTGCTTGAGGTCGGCTTGCGCCCGTTGCAAACGGAACAGGTCGGCGAGGTTCAACCCGCCGAGGCCAGCCATCGCGCCCACCGTGAGGAAGCCGCGGCGGGAAAGACGCTTGAAATGCTCGGGCGAGCAACTCATCGCAGGTTGGGAGGTCTTGTCCATGAGGAACTGGCTCCGTGCCGTCAAAAAAGGGTTCGAGGGTGCAAACGCAGTGGGAGCAAAAGGGTCACGTCACCCCGCCGTTCGACCAAAGGTCGATAGCGAGGCGCGGTCATCGGGCGGGCTCGCCCTCTTGGCGAGTACGAATTCCTTCTTTGGGAAGGGACTCGGTTGGTGGTTGGGTCCGGAGGTGCATGGCGAGCACGGCCAGGAACACGCTTCCGGGGCGGGTCTTCGTTGCTTTCTGTCAGTTCGCGATTCAATCCGGTCCGTGCTTTCGGATGCCACCGAACATCGGGAGGAAGCCCGGCCGTTCAGATGCATCGCAACCGCGACAATCGCTCGGTCGCTCCAACGGGTTGCCCGTTGGGGGGCGGCGGTTACGAACGAACCGCCGGACTTTGAGATTTTCGCCGCCGGGCGAGTCGCCTCGTCCGGCACAACACGACCTCGAACCAATTCGCAAACACAACCTTTACTGTGACACATCGACCCGGAGGAGAGTTCCTCCCCCGCGCCGCCTGCGGCAACATCAAGGTTTGTTTAATCGAATACGCTAATCGCGGTACCACCGGTCGTCAATGGTCCACCTCCGGCATTTTTCAATCTCGGGAGGGTTCGAACGTGTGGCTTGCGCCTGTCGCATTGATTGAAACGGTTGTGCGGCCAAGCTCGCCAACGGTCGCCTCGTCACGGGAGCGGCGCGGTCGGGGACGATGTCAGATCCGGCACGGGGGCATGCGGATAAGCGACTGGCGCGTAGGAGATCGCCAATTCCGGGGTGTCGCGCCGACGACCTTCTTCCGCCAACGAACGAAGCGCGCGATCCAGAATCCCCCCCGTCAAATAGGTCCGCTCGACCGGGTACGGAGATCGCCCCGTGTGGACCATCCGCTCGATCGCTTTCGTCAGCCACGCAAAATGCGGATAGCGCTCGTGCGGTCGTTCCTCGAAGTGACAGACGCGCGGCTGGTCTTCGCCGCGCAATTTCACCGCCACGCCGGTTAACGACGCCGACACGTTCATCAGGAACTGATGGCCGGTGAAGCCGTCGCGATACCCGATGCGGATCAGCGCGATCCCCTCGTCCTTCCGCATCCGGTCGACAGGGACATGCGGCACCCCCTCCAGCGCCGCCGCGAACAGCGCCGCCAGTTTCGGGTCCGCGTCCACAATCTTCCACACCTGCTCCCCCTCCAAGGCCTCCACCCAGGCAACGCCCGTCTCTCCCCCGAGCCGTCGTTCCACCACGCATTGCAAACACTCCAGCGCGTGGAACCCGTACACATCGCGGCCGTCGTAGCCGATCCCCACCGCGGCTTCGATGTCGGCCCCGAGGGGGATTTCCAGGTCCGGCTTGCGATATCCGACGGGGAGCGACGAACCGGCCATGATCGGGATGCGCAATTCCTTCGCGCGCTCGTACATCCACTTGGCGTCGTCCCAGGCGGGGCCCAGGTGTTTGTCGTGGAACACCGGCACGACACGCCCGCGCTTCTCAAGGGCGGCGGCGATCTCTGTCAAAAATCGCCGCCGGGGATAAAGATGCTGACCAAGGTCGTTCCACGGATAGTCGCCGTGTTCGCCGATGCAGAGCACGCCGTCGACCGGCAAGCCGTTCGTGCCGACGCCGACGGCCCCGTCGATCGTGTCGAAGATCGGAACGCTGTGCTTTTTGGCCATCGCCCGCGCGATGTCGTCGGCGGGAAACTGGTCAACATACAGCGACACCAGCTTCAACGCGGGTCCCGGCCCCCCGTCCTGTTTCCACCCTTCGAGGATCCTGCCGAGGATCACGTCCGAGTGGGACCCCTTGTTGTAGATGGTCACGATTGCGGCGACCGGCTTGGGGGCGACGGGTTTCGTGGGGAGGCTCGCCTGTTCCTCGGCGCGAAGTAGTCCACCTGCGCTGGAGAGCCCGGCCACAGCCGATGCTCCGGCGACACCGATCTGTCCGAGGGCCTCGCGCCGGTCCATTCGCGTGTTTGACATTCGTAGAGTCCTCCGGGCAACGGGCAACTCGGCAGCCGTGTACGCGGCCTGATCCGGGGGGCTCCCGTTGGTCGACCCCGGCCACACGGTGCGCCTTCCAATGCGTCACGTTTGCAGACTCTTTAAATCACGTCCGAATACAAGAAGCCCAGGATGAACGGCCCGAGAATGATGATGACCGTCGACGCCATCACCATGACACCCGGCAGCAACATCTTCACGCCCGCCTCCCCCGCCATCGTCTCCGCTCGCTGCGACCGCTTCAATCGCAGCACGTCCGCTTGAGTGCGAAACAGGCGAGCCAGCGGCGTTCCCAACTGCTCGCCTTGCAGGATCGAACCGACGATGCTGGTGATCTCGTCGTCGTTCAAGCGGTCGCGGAGGGCCTCGAACGCTCCGATGCGTCCCTTCCCCATGCTGATCTCCGCCAGCACGCGTCCGAATTCCTGGCCGACGGGATGCTGTTCGTATTGACGAACCCCCCGCTCCATCGCGTGCAGAAACGTGGACCCCGCCTCCATCAACAGCGTGATCAGGTCGAGCATGAACGGCATGCGACGTTTGATTTGCACCAGCCGCTCGCGCGCCAGGCCCGCCAATCTCCGCCGCAGAAGATACGCCGTCAGGAACGTGAACATCACCGCCATGACCGCTCCCGGCGGACCGAACAGCGTTGTGAAGGCGTACATCTGGATCGGCCCCGACAAGAGCGCGATCAGTTCGCACTTGCCGAGGTACTCCTGCGGCGTCCAGAACCGTGGCAGCCCCGCCGCCTGAATCTCGCGGGCGATGCGCGGCATGTCGTCCGGAAAGGCGGCCCGATTGAACCGCGCGAACAGCAGAATCAACGGTTGGAACCAGCGGTACAGCGCGTCCTGCTGCCGCAGCAGATTGATCCGGCTGACGTCGTACCGCCAGGCACGGTCTTGCGCGAGGTCGTCCGACGCCAGGAGCCGCAGCACCGTCGCCACCGCCAGCCACGCGGCGACGCCGACGAGCAGCGAGGCGACATACGGCAGCAGTTCGACCCAAGGCATGGAAGACTCGCGGGCAAAGAGAACCACGACCGAACAAGGGGCAAGAGATCGTCCCCTCCCTCAATAACGGATCGCGTGGGATGTTCTCAACGCCGTGAGGGGAGAATCCCGACGGTGGGCCTTGGTGGGACAGGCTTCCAACCTGTCGAGGTTCCGGGGTTTTCGGTGAGGAAATGGCGGGCTATCCGAACAGGGGATGACAGGCTGGAAGCCTGTCCCACGGATTTTTTCAAATCCGCTCCGACGAAATCCGGCTCGCTCACCCCTATCCGATCCACGCACTCGCCAAGATGATTTTCCACATCCAGTGTAGTAGAGTCTCGGGGCCGGTTCTTGATGATGTTTCCTGCCCGTATGTGCTTCCATGACCGACCACTCCGCGTCACGTTGCGTGTTTATCTCGACGGTCTCGAAGGAGTTCGAGAACGCCGGTGCCCCGTTCGAGGGCTTGCGGTCGAGGTTGCGACACTACCTCGCAGCCGCTGGATGCGACGTCAAGGTGCAGGAGGATTTCCGCCAGACCTCCCGCGGCACGCTGGAGAAACTCGACGAGTACATTCGCGGTTGTGACGCGGTGATTCACCTCGTCGGGACGTTGCCGGGGCATCTGGCCGATGCCGATTCGCGGCTGGATGTCCCCGACTATCTGGCGCACATTCGGAACCAGCCCGGAGGGCGGAGTTTTTTGGACCTTCAACCGGCCCTGTTGCCCTTGTTCGGCGATGGTTCCCGCATCTCGCTGACGCAGTTCGAGGCCTACATGGCCTTGCACCACCAAGTCCCGCTGTTCGTCTACGCGACGCCGGACGGCCGGGGGGCGCAGGCCGAGCATTTGCGGCGTCTGCAACAGGGACGCCCCGCCAGACACGCCAGTTCGTTCGAGAATGAAGCCGGTTTGCTCGGACAACTGATTGGCGACCTGCGTGAGATCGTATCTGGCCTAGGCATTTCCGTTGAAGACCTCAATCGTAAGGATCTGCTCGAAGTCCTGAGTAAGCTAAGCCGCCCGATGTTTGAGGAGGTGCTTTTTAATTTCGATCACAATGGGCAAATCCCGGGAGGAGAAGTCTCACAACGGCAGCGGGCAATGGCGCTGATCCAGCTTGCTGAAGGCAGAGGGGACGGCATGCCCTCGCTTGTTCAGATTGTAAAAGGAGTTCGGGCGTCATGAACGACAGTGCATTGACTCAGAGCCGACGCAAATTGTTGGATCGCTATGCGGATTCCGAGATACTGGTTGCATTAGTCTTGTCTGGATGCCGCCACATAATTGCGTGGGATCGCATTTCTTCCAATGAACGAAAGATTAACGTAGTAGATCATTTCAACGGGGTTGATCGCGAAAAGTGGGATACCTTCGTCAAACATCTGGGTAATGCGACATCATCATCGGGCCTTAGCGTTAGGCGCCAGATCGGACTCGACGCGATTGACGAGGAAATTATTCAGGATTTTTTCGAAAGCTGTGCCAAATACAGCGTAGAATACACTAGGCACTCCAAAGGGAATCGCGACTTAGCATCACAATTTTTTCTTAGCAACGAACTGGCATGTGAATCGGTTGATGGATCGGTCGTCCTGACGGACGCGGGGATCATTTTATGCTGCAGAAGCGACATGATTCCCAGAGGGAGGATTCACACGAGACTGGAAATCATCTCGGGCGGGAGCGTCGTGCTGCTCGATGGCTCCCTCTTGCGAATTCGCCGTGACGCACTCCGTCACCTCTCATTCCTTTGGAGTCAAGCATCGAGCAGCGCAGATGTTCGGGACGAGGCTGGTCGTGAGGTGCCACACTTTGACATCCCAGAGATCGCCATTATCGAAGCTGTCACAAACTCGCTTATTCATCGAGATTTTGGCTTAGATGATGAAGGTTGGATTGAGGTCTTTGAAGACAGGATCGAAGTTGTCAACCCTGGCGTATGCGAGATTTCTATTGATGAACTGCGTCAAGAGGCGGTGAAAGATCTCCGGCCAAAGTACGCTCGGAACAACAGAATCATTGAGGTGACAACTCTTGCACGCCTGAATAATTCACGTGGTTCCGGGATTCAGCGAATTCGTGAATCGCTTCGGAAAAACAATAATCTGAGTCCTGGCGGAATGCTTGGTCTCGACTTTTGGAATGATGAAGCCCATGCCCGATTCCACCTCGTCATTTATCGGCGTCGCTTAGAACAGGTGCATGCTGTTAATACGGCGTCGATTCCGGAGACGCAGAGGGTTGCAATATCTAGGTTCGTCGGTCGGCATATGGCGGGAAGTGTGCTGGGGCGAGAGAGGGAATTGGGGGTGCTGGACGAGGCGTGGGGGGGAACGCCGAAGACCAATCTGCTGAGCGTGATTGCCTGGGGCGGGGTGGGGAAGACCGCGCTATTGGCCTATTGGGTGCGGGAGCGGTTCATCGCGAAGGCCTGGCGGAACCGGGCGGGGCAACCCGATCCGCTCGTCTATTTCGACTGGACGTTTTACGACCAGGGGACCCGCCGCGACGACGCGCACGCCGGGGCCGCCAGCGTGGGAAGCTTCTTCCAGAAAGCGCTCGAGCATTTCGGCGACCCCGCGCCGGACAACCCGCAGGACAAGGTCAAGCGGCTGGCCAAACGGATCCAGCAGCAGCGGAGTCTGCTGGTGCTGGATGGGTTGGAGCCGTTGCAGTACCCGCCCCATCATCCGCAGGCGGGTCAGATCACCGACCCCGATTTGCGCGAGTTGCTGGGACGGCTGGCGCAGGTCAATCCGGGGCTGTGCGTCGTCTCCAGCCGCCAGCCCCTCAGCGATTTTTCCGTGATAGAAGGGCTCCACGCGCGGCAGCACGATCTGGGAGACCTGCCTCTGGAAAGCGCGGTGGAGCTGTTGAAGAAGCAGCGAGTCATCGGCACGGACGAGGAACTGGAGGAGGCCGCGAAAGACTATTTCTGCCATGCCCTGAGCCTGATCGTGCTGGGACGGTTCCTGGTTGCGAAGGGGGGGGACATCCGCAAGCGGTCGCAGATCAAGTTTGAGCAGGCGAGCGAGCATCGGGACCGGCGGATCACGCGGAATGCGTGGCATGTGCTGGAGGCGTACGAAGCGTGGCTGGCGTCGCCGGAGGGGAACCTCGCCGATGTGCAGGCGCTGCGGCTGACCGGGCTGTTCGACCGGCCGGCGAGTGTGGACTGCCTGGAGGTGTTGCGGCGCGGCCAGCCGATTGCCGGATTGACCGACGCCCTAGTGCCGCTGAGCGACGAGGCGTGGAACGGCGTGCTGCGGCGGCTGGAGGAGGCGCACCTGATTCAGTTGCGATTTCCGGCGGTGGAGGCGGGAAGTTTTGCGCCGCGTCCCGAAGCGCGGGAGGTCCCCGTCGACGCTCATCCGCTGATCCGGGAGTACTTCGCGCAGCGGCTGCGCACGCAACAGGGGGAGGCGTTTCGGGAGGCCCACTCGCGGCTGTTCGACCACCTGTGCAAAACGACGGACCATCGGCCCGACGGGTTGGAGGGGCTGCAACCGCTGTATCAGGCAGTGGTCCACGGTTGCCTGGCCGGGCGACAGCAGGAAGCGTGTGACAAGGTCTACTTCGACCGGATTTGCCGTGGGAATGAGTTCTACAGCACCAGGAAACTCGGAGCGATCGGCGCGGACCTGGGGGCGGTGGCGGCGTTTTTCGAACAGCCCTGGAGCCGGCTCTCCGCGAATCTCAGCGCTACGGATCAGGCGCGACTGTTGAACGAAGCCGCATTCCGCCTGCGCGCGCTCGGTCGCCTCACCGAAGCGCGGGAACCGATGAGGGTGGGTGGGGAGTTGGCGGTCCAGCAGGAGGATTGCAAGAATTCCGCCATCCGCTTCAGCAACCTCAGCCAGTTGGAAGTGACGCTGGGCCTGTTGCGGGAGGGGGTCGCTTCGGCCCGACGCAGCGTCGAGTTCGCGGATCGGAGCGGGGATTGGGGACAGCGCATGGGTCATCGCACGACCGCCGCCGATGCGCTGCACCAGAGCGGAGCGGCGGACGAGCGGCGAGAGGCGCGAGCACTGTTCGAGGAGGCGGAAGTCCTGCAACGCGAGCGGCAGCCCCAATACAACGTGCTCTACTCGCTTCAAGGTTTCCAATACTGTGATCTGATCCTGGCCCCCGCCGAGCGGGCGGCGTGGGGGAATGTCCTGTCGCGGCCAGCGGCGGCGCGGGTGGCTTCGGGAGCGCCCGTGGCTGCCGGTGTGACGAGAACGGCCGAGGTTGCGGGATACGCTGCGTCCCGTTCGGAGATTGAGGCGGCCTTGGCTGTGGCGGAAGCGGTACGTCGGGCCACGAAAACGCTGCCCATTGGCGAGCGCAACCACTGGCTTCTCGACATTGCCCTCGACCACCTCACGTTGGCACGGGTGGCGCTCTACCGCGCGCTGCTGGAAGCCGTTCCCGCCACCGAGTATCGGAACCCCCACCTGGACACCGCCCTCGACGGTCTCCGCAAGGCTGGGCAAATTGACCATCTTCCCAAAGCCCTCCTCACCGCCGCGTGGCATCAACATCTGCTGGGGGACGACGACGCGGCCCGTCGCCATCTCCGCGAAGCGCAGCAGATTGCCGAGCGGGGGCCGATGCCGCTGTACCTCGCCGATGTCCACCTGCACCGCGCCCGCCTGTTCCGCGACCGCGCCGAACTCGCCAAAGCCCGCACCCTCATCGACAAACACGGCTACGGCCGCCGCCACGAACAACTCGCCGACGCGGAATCCGCCTCCCACCACTGGTGACGCCCGGTCCGCCGCCCCCCCTGCTCGCCCCGGCCACGCGTCCGCCCTCCCATCACGGATCGCGAGGGATGTTCTCAACGCCGTCGCGGGGGAAATCACCCGCCGTGGGACTGGGCACCCTGCAAAAACAAGGACAGCAGCCAGTCCGCCAGCGCGGGTGTCAGGTGCCGCTGCGCGTCCTCGCGGCGCGACAGCAAGTGCAGGTGCTGGTCCATCAGGCAGCAGAACGCCAAGGCCAGTCCGTCGATGCTCTCGTGGCGCAACCGGCCCGCCTCCACCCCCTCCGCGACCACGCGGCGGACGAGTGCGAATCGACGCGACGCCAGTTCCTCGAGTCGCTCCGCCCCACCCGCCACGGGGGGGCCGTACGCCGCCTGAAAGAACAAGCGCGGCACGCGCGGATCGGCCGCGCACGCGGCGATCGACGACGCCAGAATCGTCCGCAGTCGTGCTTCCCATCCCTCAATGCGTTCCATGCCCCGCTCGAGTTCCGCCTGGGAGTCCGCGTAGCGGGATCGTACCAATTCCAAAAACAGGGCGAGCTTGCCGTCGAAGTAGTGATACAGCGTCGGCTGGGTGACTCCGGCGAGCGTCAGGATGTCGCGCACGGAAGTCGCCTCGTAGCCCCGCTCCGAAAAAACCGTGAGCGCACTTTCGAGGAGTCGCTCGCGCGTGGAATCCTTGGTGGCCGTCGAGCGGTGGGCGGGGCGCGTCATGGCGCGCCTCGCGGTTGCTTCAGGTCGTGCCCCAGGTTGTCGAGGATCGTGTGGACGAGGTCTTCGGAACGATCGGCGGTTGCCAGAAAGAAACAGAACAGCATTTCGTCGAGCGTTCCGTCCCCCCAGGTCACCCGTTTGGGGGGAGACGAGGGGTTGGATGCGTTCGCCGCCGAATTGTCGAATGTCGCTTCGACGACCAGCGTTGTTCCGGCGGGCAGGCGGAACGGGGTGTCGTAATAGAACTCGTCCTGCCAGTTGTAGTTCCACCGGGGAATGTCCACGAGCGAACGAACGGTGCCATCGGGTAATTCGGCGGAGACCTTCACACTCTTTCCGAGCAAATGCATGTGGGGAACCACGCCGACCAGGATGACATCCTTGGGCAAGCGATACGAGGCGCGGGCCTGGTAATCGGCATCGCCGGCGGGAATGTCCAGTTGGTAATTCGCCGCCCAAAAGCTCCCCACCAGCTTGGCCCGCTCCCTCAACGATTCGGCCAGCGGGCGGTCGACGAAGTACAGGCCGATTTCCGATTGGTCGGTTTCCTCCATTCCGGACGGGTGGTAGTGGACCTGCGCCACCAGGTCCGATCCCCGCTTGAGGTATCGCCCCATGCCTCCCGGCAGCCGACGGGGAGTGTTGCCGACCGACCAACCCCCCAACGCCCCGCTGGGCAGAAACCCGGGCCCGCCGAAATTCGCATAACCCGGCTCGGGGGTCGCGGCGTCCAACTTGCGGGCTTGCTTTTTGTCGTCCAGAAACAGCACCGCATGGTGCACGACCCGTTTGTTACCCGGCCGGAACTCGACCGCGGCGACGAGCTTGTCCTCGGGAATGTCGATCGGAATCACGAAGTTCCGCAACAGATCGGCCCCTTCGGCGGGGACCGTGAAGGCTTCCGCCATCCGCACGACCAAGTCCGGCTTCCCCAATCCCCATCCGGCAGCGAAGACCGGCGGCACCGGTCCGTCGGCGGGGTCCCCCTCCGCGCAACCGCCGTCGACCCACGCGGCCAACAGTTCGAGTTCGCGGTCGGACAGTCTCCGCTCGTCGACGAACCGCGGGCGGTCACCGGCGGCTGGCATCCACGGCGGCATGATTCGACCGTGCGTGGTCTCCACAATCATGCGGGAGTGGCGTTTTGTTTCGGCGAAGTTGGTCAACGCGAACGGAGCCACCTCGCCTTCCCGATGACAGACAAGGCAGCGCGATTGGACGATCGGCGCGACATCCCGGTGATAGGTGACGGCCCCGTCCCGGCGAGGCGTCGAGAAATCCGGAAAATGGCATCCCACGGCGTCTGTCTTTCCGACGGCCGACCGTTCGCCACGAGCGACCGCCGAAATCGCGTCCCGCAGCCAATGGTGCTCGACGTTCGCCCGACGACGGCCGATGGCCTCGTACGCGTTGTCGATCGCTCCCCGATAGGCGAGCCGGTCGTCGCCGTCGAGTACGAACGACTCGGGGACTCGTTCGGGAGCCAGCACTCCGGCCAGCAAACCCGCGGAGTCGAACAGGATCGGGAAGGGGATCTTGAGTTCCGCGAAGCGGTTGGCGGCTTCGGCCCTCGAAACATCCGGTTCCGCCACGACACCATACCACTCGACTCCCTCGGGGCGGGATTCGTGCAGACGTGCCAACTCGCGGGAGTAGGCGGCGGAGATCGGACAGGTCGTCGACAGGAACACGAACACGCGAGGTCGGCGCGCGTCGTTGCGCCGCAGCACCCGCCACTTTCCCGCCACATCCGCGAGATCGAAGGAGATCTCCACAGCGCGCGGGCTTCCGCCTGGCTTCGTCCCGGGTTGTTCTTCCGCCCCGAGAACGTTGGCGAACAAGCACACGGCGAACAGCATCGTCACGACGCGCGACATCGGAACCCCTCGGCGAGTGGAAGTGAGTATAACACTCGTTATACCACGGGCGGTCAAGCGGGGTTTCGACATCCGACGAAGTTTTTCGGCGACACCGCCGTCGTGCTCTTCGCACGCTACGGAACCGGCGCGATTTCCACGCCGCGCTGTTTGAGCGCCTCTTCGAGTTTCGACCGGTCCGTTTTCTCGGGGTCGATCCAGGCCGTGACGAGGCCTGTTTTGAAACTGGCGGTCGCCGTTTCGACCCCCTCCACGTTCTGCACGGCCTCGTACGCCCCCAAGCCGCACGCCAGGCAGTCGAGACCCACCACGCGGATCTCGACGAATTGCAGTTTTTCCCGCGGCTTCTCGGTCGGCGCCTTCAATCGGTAGAGACCCCGGCTGGGGTAGTACACCGTTTCATCGAACCAGCGAAGCTGGTCGGCCAGGGAGCGTCCCTTCAACCCTGTCCGGGCGAGGTCAACCCGCAGTGTGGCGACGTTCGTGTCGTAGTCGACTTTTTCCAGCACCACGGGTGGTTTGTCGCCGGAGAACTGTTCGCGCGTGGCGAGATACTTTTTGAAGGCCTCGATCCGGTCCGGTTGAAACAGCCCTTGCACCCGAAACGTGAGGGTGCCGTAGGCGTCCCCGTCGTCGCCGCGAACCATCGTCGCGGGAACGCACAGAGCGAGAACGAGAAGCATCCGCAGGTCTCGCCGCGATCGCGACACTCTCGGAACGCCGGCCCCGAGAACCTCAGAGCCGCTGAAAACACGTTTCATCGCGGTCACCTCGTTGTGAACAGGGGCGAAGCGAGGACATGGAACAACAGCGTCCGCACACCGCCCCCCTCGGCCAGCGTCGCGTCGACGATCCGGCGTAACTCGCCACGATCGCCGAACGACACCGGTCGGCCCGTCCCGTAGACGAGCAGTTGCCGAGCCAGGTTGTCGAGCAGACCAGCGCGATCGGCCAGCAAGTGACGACGGAGTTCGCGGATGTCGGCGAACGCGCGGCCGTCGGGAAGCGTCCCTGTGGCGTCGACCGGCGGACCCTCGCGGAAGTAGATATGCAGCAAAGGATCGAACCGGGTTGTGTCCACCGGGTCCCCTTGCCCCAGCGAGCGGTATCGCGTGCGGTAACCGCCGATGACATCAAACGCCTCGAGGGCGAAACCGGGTGGGTCGATGTTCGCGTGACAGGACGCGCAAGCGACGTGGTCGCGATGCTTGGCCAATTGATCGCGGATCGTCGTCGCCCCGCGCACGTCCGGTTCGACGGCGGGAATATTGGGGGGAGGGGGCTGCGGCGGACGACCGAGAAGCCGGTCAAGCACGAACGCGCCGCGCGGCACCGGGGAGGTCGTCGTTCCGTTCGCGGTGATCTTGAGCAGGCTGGCTTGCGTCGCGAATCCGCCGCGCACCGAACCCGCAGGCAGCGGAACTTTGCGAATTTCGGTGCCGTCCACACCCGCGATGTCGTAATGCCGGGCCAACCGCCCGTTGAGCATCGCGAAATCGGAGGAGAGCAGATGGTCGACGGAGAGGTCGCGGTCGAGCAACTCGCGGAAGTAGGCGCGGGTTTCGGCGACCATCGAGTCCTGCAGGTGCAGGCTGAATTCCGGATACAACTTGCGGTCGGGATCGGTGCTGGCGATGTTCCGAAGCTTCAGCCATTGACCCGTGAAGCTCTCGACGAAGCGGGCCGACTTGGGATCGGTCAGAAGCCGTTCTGCCTCGGCTCGCCACGCGGGTTCGTCCGCGGTCGGGGCTCGGGCAGCCACTTCGGCGAGTTGTGCATCCGGGGCGGCGTTCCAAAAGAAGTACGCGAGTCGATTGGCCCGCGCGGCGGCATCGAGTGGCCCGGCCGGTTCAACGTGATACAAAAAGTCGGGCGAACAGAGGGCCGTGCGATACGCGGCCCGCAGCGCCAGTTCGAAACAATCCCCTTGGGCAAGCCGCGCAGCGGCGATGTCGACATAAGCCCTGCGGGTCTCGTCACTGACGGGACGCCGGAACGCGCGAGGGAGGAATGCCGCGAGCAGTCGGTCCGCGTCCGCCAGGGGATTGTCGGACCGGACCGTGTACGTCCCCGGTTCGTCGTCGGGGCGATTCGTCGAAAGGACCTCCTGCCGAGCGGGTGCTCGCTTCGGATACCGCACGTTCGCCGGTTCCCCCGCGCGGAACTCGACCAGCGGCAGGTCGCCGAACAGCCGTTTGTGCGACACCGGCGGCCAACTGTCGTGCAGTGGGCCTTCGATTTCGAGACCGTCGCACGCGACCCCCGGCCCGACGAACGTCGCCAGCCGCCCCTTCCGCTCCGACACCCGGTTCGGGGCCAGCGACGCCGCGTTGAACCCGAGCGTGTCCTTGCGGTTCAACCACACGTCGAACGTGTGGACCCGTTCCTTGAGCGACGGGGCGTCGTAGTAGCCGAGCACTTCGTTGGGATGCCCGCCGTGACGCCCGTCCGCTTGCAGATGGACGATCGACAGTCGAGCGGTTTCCGTGTGACGCGCGGGGAGCACGCGGCCTTTGTCCCACGTGAACCCCCAGAACGAGACGTTCACCCGGTAACGCCCGGGATAGATCGCGCCGAACTCGAAGAAGTACGGATAGAACGCGTCGTCTTCGGGGCGGAACACCCCCACGCTGGAATCGCGGTTGTACCAGTCCAGCCGTTCGTGGGCTCCCTGGTCGATGTGGTGATGGTCGGTGGCCGGGGGAAATTCGGGATCGGGCTGTTTTTCCTTGAGGAACACCGCGTCGCCGTACAGCAGCACGTGCGAGGTCGCTCCACCGCGACAACAGAGCGACACACGCTGTTTGCGAACCGAAGGAGCCGTCGGCCGGCTCGCGATGGCCAGATCGAGCACGACATCGGCCGCTTCGAGGTACCGGGCGAGGTTGACGTGCGAGAGGTCGAGCGCGTCGGCGTTGTTGTCGAAGCCGTGGGCCGAACCGTCGCCGGGAAGCAGCTCGCGGACATTCAGGTGCGGCATGTGGAACAGGTCGCGAAGCGTCTGTTCGTATTCGACACGCGTCAACCGCCGGAGCGGCGTCCGCGCCTCGCCCGTTTCCCGCTTCTCGGAGTCGACGATCCGTCCGGCCAGCCAATCCGTGGCGGTCTTGAGCTCGTCGGGAGCGGGGCGCGGCTTCGACTTCGGGGGCATCTCGCCTGCGGCGATGCGGTCGTGGATGCGAATCCATAAAGCTCGGGTCTCGGCGGACGGTTCGGCGTCCGCTTTGTCGAACGGAAGCGTCGTGAGGTCCAGCCCCGCCTGCGGATCTCCCTCGCCATGACAGGCCACGCAATGCGTGGCGAAGAAGGGCTTTTGGGCCGGCGTGTCGCCGCGGATGGAGCCGGATGTGGCCGGCGCGAGAATTGTCACCAATTCGATCGCCACCAAACTCAACACTCCCCGCCAAGAAAAATGACCATCCCGATGCAAAGATCGCCTTCGAACCAAGTAATCCGAAGGCTGAGCAGGGGGCGAACGGAAACCCGAGCGGAGAGTCACTGAGAGGGACCTTTGCGGAATTGGAGCCGATTTCGCACGCATGTAAAGCGTCAAACAGCTTTCCGGCTCCAAGGTAAGCTTATTTAATTCCGGGCGAACCAATTGATTTCTCTAGATCCATGCGGCGAATGCCCTCGCGAACATCCGAGTGCTCCAGCACCCAGAACCGCTCATGAATTATTTCTATGCCGATTGCCTCAAGTCCGGGCGCCAAGCTCGAAGTCATTTTCCTTTCTGAGTCGTTCATCTGCGAGAAGGTGACGGTCAATTCGCCAGAGAATTCCCGAAACAAAACACCAAAAAGATGCTCCAGGTGGACCGTCAATAGCATTTTTTGGCTGTGATACTTCACGATCACTGTTGTCATTTGCGGTACTTCCGGGCAGACAAAGAGTCGCACGACAAACAACGCGAAAAATGTGTATGTGTAGACAATACGACGGCCTCCCCTTTATGCGAACTCCAGCCCGCGGAACGTGCCGGTCGAACTGGAGAATCGGTCGACCTCCAATCCCAGCCGCTGCAACATCGTGAGGTGCAGATTGGTCAGCGGATAGTTGTTCTCGGTGTCGAACGCCAGGTGCCCCGCGTGTTTGAAGCCTCCCCCGGCCAACAGCACCGGCAGATTCGTGTTCGCGTGTGAATTCGCGCTCCCCATGCACGTCCCGTACAGCACCATCGTGCGGTCGAGGAGCGATTGCCCCTCCTCCTTCGTCTCTCGCAGCGAAGAGAGAAACCCGGCCAGCACGTCGAATTGGGACTCTTCGCTGCGCCGCAGTTCCCCCAGGACCTCCGGTCGGTTGCCGTGGTGCGTGATCGGATGCAGCACGGTCGTGTCGACGAACAGCGTGATCACCCGCGTCGAATCGGTCTCGAGCGCGAGCTTGATGACATCGAAGAACAGCCGCGTCCGCAGCGCGAACTGCTTCTGGTCGTCGACATCCTCGGGGGGTTTGGCGGCGACAACCGGTTTCGGCTTGTGCTCCCAGACCTCGGCCTTTTCCAGGCGGCGCTCCAGCTCGCGCACCGACGTGTTGTACGCCTCCAACCTCTGGCGATCCGCGACGGGCAGGTTGCGATGCAGCCGTTTGGCCTGGTCCCCCACGAAGTCGAGCAAGCTCCGGCCCTGGCGGAGCGCTTCGACGTTGGCGGCGGTCTCGTCGGCGGAGCCTTGCAGGAACAACTGCCGGAACAATTTGGAGGGGCTGCGCTGCGCGGGAAGCGGGGCTCCGCTCCGCGTATAGCTGAGGGTCGACTGGTTCTCGACGCTCATGGCCAGGGTGAGCGAAGGGAAGCGAGTGCGGTCGCCGATTTGCTCCGCCGCGACCTGATCGAGCGAGACACCATTGCGAAAGCCTCCCCGCTCGGGGTGCGGCGTACCGGTCAGGAAGCACTTTTCGGCGGCGTGCCCCCCCGCGACACCGGGAAAGCTGCAACCGGAGAATACGGTCATTTGATCGCGAATCGCCGCGAGCTTTTCCAGGTACGGAGTGGCCGTGTAGTCGCGACCCGCTTGCTCGGGGAAGAAGAACTGCGGCAGGATGCCCATGTTCGTCTCGATGGCGAGCAACCGCCGCGGCACCTCGGCGGTCTCCGCCCCGAAGCCGCCGAGCGCGTCCAGCCAGGGCAGCGCGATGGCGATTCCCGCGCCGCGCAAGAAGGTTCGCCGCGACAACGCCCCACACCGGGACGGATCTCCACGAAGGTGGACCGAGTGCGATCGTAAGGACATCAAGCCGTCTCCGAGGGGCGCATGAACGGTGACTTCGTTCCTTGTCACGACGATATCACCCCGTTTTCCGGTCCACCAGAAGAAAGCGGAGGATCCGTTGCGCGACGATGTGTAGGAACTTGGCGAACGAGTCTGGAGTTGTGTGCCGGTTGCTCCTGGGCCAGAGCGGTGCCTGTGTTTGCGCGTTTGTTCCTGGGTTGAGTGCGGAAGGTGTGGCGTCTTGTCGCTGCGCGACCCGGCCACGAGTTGGCCGGGCCACCCACGGTCTTCCTGGGTTTCCAGTAAATCGTAATCGGCGTTGCATGGCACCCGAAAACTCTCAAGACCCTGTCATCTCGAAACCCTGTCAACGGGCGAGAAACTCCCTTCGCCAACAATCGTGGTCACCCCCCCGTTGCCTTCTCGACGTTCCGCGAATTCCGCGCCGCGTCCCGTGTTGGCTAAACTTCCCGGCATGTCGCGCGACCGGTTTTCAACGTCGATCCCTTGGCTGTGGCTACCGCTGGCGGGAGTGCTGGTGTGGTGGCCCGTCTTGATTGGTGGGCGGACCGTCGCTCGGAGTGAACTGGCCACGCCCCATCATCCCGAGGCCGTCGAGGCGCGTGTTGGTTGGCCGGTCCACGATTCGTTGGCCTCGGCCCGACAGGACGAATGCTGGCTGGTCCTGATCCGGCATGCGCTGGGGGAGGGACAAATCCCGCTGGTCAACCCGGACAACGGGTTGGGGGCGCCGTTGTTGGAGTCGCTCCAGCCGGGGGTCCTCTATCCGCCGAATTTGCTGTTGTTGGCGTTCGACCCCGGTTCGCCGTGGATGTTCGACGCGTTCTCGCTGATTCATGTCGGCGTGTTGTTGGCGGGCCTGGCGGTCTTGTTCCGCCGCGACGCCGAACCGCGGGTGGCGATCGCGCTGGCGATTCTCTTCGGTCTAGCGGGGGTGAGCTACCAGAACGTCAACATGGTCCACTTTCGCGGCTTCGTGTGGTTGCCGTGGACGCTGGCCTGCCTGCGCGGGGTGCTGACGGGTCGCCGCGACGATCGACCCGGCGCCCCCCCGCTATCGGCTCGTGGGCGTGTCGCGACGATCTGCGGATTGATCGCCGCCACATTCTGTTCGCTCACCGCCGGAAACCTGCAGGATGCGTTCGTGTCGCTGGTGGTGGTGGGACTCGCGGGCCTCGTGGAACTGCGGGTGCGGCATGTGGAACGCGGAACGGACTCGCGAACATTGGACCACGGGGGAGAGGCGTCTTCCGTGGAGGAGGCAAGGGAGAACGCTGGATCGAATGTGGCACGGGATCACGTTCGTCCCTTGCTGACGCGTCGGGCTACGGGTGCTCCGCCAGAAACCGAGGTTCACCCGCAGGGAGTTGCGCCGCGCCATCCGTTGTGGTGGATGGGGGTATGGCGACTGTCCCTCTTGATGCTGGGGCTGGCTGCGCTCGGTGCGCCGGTGATTTTGCCGCACTTGGCGGGGGTCGCGAACGGGGATTTGGCGACCGTCGCGCATCCCAACCGGATCACGGAAGGGGTCCCGCTCCGCTGGATGTCGACGTGGGTCCTGCCGCATGTGCTGGGGGCGTTTCCGCACCAGTTGCTCGACCGTAACTTCTGGTACCTGCCGCAGTCGGACTTCTCGACCCCCGCTCTCTGGTTGGTGGTGTTCGCGTTTGCACGCGGTCGGTCGACGCTCGGCCGCGCGTGTTGGATTCGGATGTGTGCGTACGGGGTATTGGCTGGCTTGGCGCTGCTGAAAACCGTCGACACGCCGCTGTTCGACGGACTGAGGTTTCTGCCGGTCGTCGGCGGACTCAAGTTCCACAAGTACAACCTGTTCCTCGTTGTGCTGCTCGGCTCGGTGGCGGCGGCCGGATTGGGCCGGTTGTCGGACGCGGATCGCCTCGCGAACCGCCAAGCCGCGCGGCGCGCCTTGGGAGTGGTGGCCGCACTGGTGGCGGCGGTTTTGGTGTTTCTGTGGCGCGATAAGTCGTGGGGGCTGGCCCACGCGGGCAATCCGGCCATCAAGTGGTTCGTGCTTTCGTCCGTGGGAGTGTCGATCCTGGCGACGCTGGCCACCGTCGGCATCGTCGTCGCGGGAGGGGCCAAGGTCGGTGGACGACTGGCACTGCTGTGGACGGTGCATGCCGTGATGCAGTTCCCCGGCGGTTGGTTGCCGAGGATCGACCGCTACGAAGATCCGGTGGAATGGGCCGCAATGCGTTCCGGCGGAGCGGCCGCTGAATCCGGGTTCGCGGTTGGAAAACCCGTCAGGCTGTCGGTGTCGCCGCTGACGCCGAACAGCAATTTGCTCTTTGGTCGGGCGGAACTCGGTGTGTTCGACCCGGTACTGAACCGTCGTTTTCGCGATTTCTATCTGCGTCATTTTCGTGCGCGGTACGACGATTTTGCCCTCCATCAAGCGGCACCGCCGTCGGCGGAGCAATGGCGGGCGCTCGGGATCGCGGGAGTGACGGACATCGCCCGGTTTCCCGTGGGCTCTGCGGCGGATGAAGCGCCTGCCGCGCTGAGGGGACTCGCCAGCCCCGAGCGAACACCAACCGGACCCTGGAACGGACCTGTGTGGGTGTTGGCGGAGGAGGATGTTGCGGCCGGGGAACGGAGGGTGACGCGCCCGTTGGAGGAAGACCTGGCCGTTGACTCTCCCACCGCCCCAACGGTTGGAGGTGAGATCACTTCGCGACGGGTCTCGCGGAATGCTTGGGATTATGAACTGCCCTGGAGCGCCCCGCCAGGACACGGCTGGCGACTCGTGTTCCCTCGGGCGTACAGCCATGCGTGGCGAGCGAATGTGTTGGTGGACGGCGCCACTCCCGCGATCAGCACCCCAGCGATCCCTGCCGAGGTGGAGCCGTTCGGGGATCTGTTCTGTTCCGTGAGGCTGTCTCGCGACTTGTTCGGTTCGTCAACCGCTGCGGCGCCGCGGAGGGTGCGCGTGCGATTGGAGTATTGGCCACCGGGATTGACCGCCGGGTTGATCCTGCTTCCGGCAGGGGCGGCGCTGGTCATCGTTGCGGCACTTGGGCTTTCGCGGAGCATTCCGCGTTACGCCGACCCAGCCGCACCCGTCGACGCTTGTCCCACGGATGCGGGGCGGGGGCGTGTCGCCGGACTTGTCACGGTGGGGACGATCCTTGCCGCCGCGATGTGGCTGTCGACGGTCGCGAGGCCGCACGAGGTTCCCGTGAGCGTCGATCCACGGGAGATCGCCGCACAGGAACCCGCAAACGTCGTTCGTTCTGACGAAGCGCGTGACCAAAACTGGCATGCGGAGTTGGAGTCGATCGACGGATGGTCCGCGCGGGGAGCCGTTGTGGTGGCTCGTCCTGCGGATTCGCAGCGTCCGGTGGTCTTTCGCGGCTGGGTGGTGCATGAACCGACTCGAAGTTCGCCACGTGACGTTCGCATTCAGGTGGGCGACCGCTTCTGGAACGCCACGGCCGGGCTGATTCGCGAGGACCGCCCGCGGCGGTTCTCGGAGGGTTCGTACCGGCTGTGCGGTTTCCTGGCTCCTCTTCCGCCAGATGCCCTGCCTTCCGCCGCCGCTCCGGTCCGGTTGTGGGTTCGATTGACGGAGCAAAGCGCTTGGGTGCCGATCCCCACGGCTGTCCAGGTCGAGCGCCGCGAGATTTCGCCGACGCCGATCGAACGTGGCGAATGAGTCCGGACTCGCCACAATCTTTGCAAACTCTTTTCTGTAGATGGTTTGCGGCGAGTGTGTGGCATGTATCGGGATGTGTCGGATTGATGCATTGTTCCGAATACATGGGAAAGTTGGGGCAATGGGACGGGGTATTTTGGCGAATCGGTTTGCGGTCACGGAAGAAGTCGCCCGGGAGTCCGTTTCCCCTTCTGTTCCTCGCTGTCGAATTGACCACACGTGACATCATCCGGGTGACGGAAGTCGCGGTTGCGACTCTCGAATTGGCCGAATAAACGTTGTGCCAATCGGGTGATTCATGGTTGGTCCGCCGCTTGCGGGGGGCTGCGGGGGTGAACATACTGTGGGGTTATGGGTCCCACGGTCTCCTTCGACGACTTGACCGACGAACAACTCGCCCTGACGGCGGCGGAACGCGATTCCGCCGACGAAGGGCGAGCCCGTTCGGCCTTTGAATCGCTGTACGGTCGGCATGCCCGGCTGTTGATTGCGTTTCTGGCCTCGCGGGTCGCCCGGTCGGAAATCGAAGACGTTCACCAGGTGGTTTGGCTCAAGGTTTGGCAGGCCCTTCCGGGCGGTTTCCAAGGGGGGAACTTCCGGGCGTGGCTGCACCAGATCGCGAGGAACTACCTGATCGACCGGCAACGGAAGCGGACGGACGAAGAGTTGGCCGACGGTTTCGACCAGGCCGATGCGAAGTCGATCCAGCCGCTGAAGAGTTTGCTGCTGCGTGAACGGAGCGAGGCACTGCAACGGTGCCTCGAAACCCTTGAGCCGGCGATGGCACAAATCATCGCCGCGCGGCTCGCGGGGGAAGACTACGAGGAGATTTGCGCCCGCACGAAGATGACTCCCGCCCAGGCCCACAAGCTGTTTCACCGGGCCAAGCAGGAGTTGTTGGCGTGCGCGGAGGGGGCCTTGGCATGAACGGGTTGCTCGCGCTGGACATTCCGGAAAGCCTGCCGGATCGGCGGGCTTGGCTGACCCGGCATTTGGTCGGTTGCAACCTCGCCGAATTGGTCGCCGAACTGTGCGCGATCTTTCCGCCGAAGGACGACCACTGGCCGACGCTGGAAGAGCTGTTGGGGCCGCAACTGCGTCGAATCGTGCGCGAAGGGTCGGACTCGATCTCGACGGACGATTTGCAGAAGCTGTTGCAGAATCCCCTATTGTTGCTCGATTTGCAGCAGCACATCCTGATCGACGGTGGATCGTCGTGGCAGGACTCGTCGCTGGATTCCGTGGACATCTCGGGGATCGCCGACAAGTGCGAATCGGCCATCTTTGAAACGCTCGACTCCAAAATGGTCATCGACGACGAGTCGCTGTCCGTGATCGATGTGCCGAAGCCGTTGCCGTCGCGAGAGTCCCGCAGGTCCTCCGCCGACACGATTCATCTGGCGGAGACTCCGACGGCAACCCCCGCCCCCCAGCGCGGTCCCGGTCCGGACCGCAGGCCGAGTTTCGCGTCGGCCAACAAGGCCGCGCCTGTCGTGGCGAAGGCTCCTTCGCGGGCGGGGCGCGGTTGGTTGACCGGCACGCTGGTGGCGGCCTTGGCGTTGGTCGCCGGATTTGTGGGTGGTCGGGAGTGGCAGTCGCGTCAAACCGCCGTCGCGGGAGGTTGGGGCTGGAATCGCCCCGACGCGATGGGGGGAGAGCTCTCGCGGGAAGCGTATCTGGGTCGCTTGGCGGACACTGCCGATCAGTGGTTCCGCGTCAAACCGGAATCGTCTGTGGAGTTGGCCGCTCGGGTCGCGGAGTTTCGGCAAGGTTGCTCGCGACTGTTATTGACCAACCACGCTCCGCTCGGGTCGACCGACAAGGAGTGGTTGGCTGAGCGCTGTCGCAAATGGTCCGGCAAGTTCGACGAGCACCTCGCCGCGCTGGAACGCGGAGCGGACGCGAAGCAAGTGCGTCACGCGGCGGACGACACGGTGAAAAAACTTGTCGCGGCGCTCCGCGAGCGGAGCAGCCAGCCTGCGGCGTGACGATGCGATTTCTGGGCGGCGGTTTCCGATCCGTCACGGTTCGCGGATCGCCGCCGCCGCGACGGTGCCGACGCGGCCGATCAGCGGGTTGACCAACCCCTTGCCGTCCGGGTGGACTCGGTTCGACAGGAACAGCACATACAGATCGAGGGTCGGGTCGATCCAGAGCGCGGTCCCCGTAAACCCACCGTGACCGCAGGCCGCTTCCGTGAGCAGGTCTCCCCGGTTGAGCGAGTATCCTGTCTCCTTGTCCCACCCCAACCCGCGCGATCCCCCCTCGGGGAGTGGCTGGGCGGAGAACATCAGCCGGACGGAGTTCTCGTCGAGGATGCGTTGTCCGCCGAATTCACCACCGCGGAGGAGCGCTGTGGCCAGCACGGCCAGATCGTCGGCCGTCGAGAACAAGCCCGCGTGTCCAGCCACTCCCCCCAGCGCCCACGCGCGCGGGTCGTGCACTTCCCCCCGCATCCAGGCGTCGCCGCGACGCTCGGTGGGTGCGCACCGCGAGCGCAACGTGGCGTCGGGACGGTAGCCCGTCTCGCGCAGTCCCAACGGCACGTAGATCGTGGAACGCGTGTAAACGTCGAGCGGTTGACCGGCGACCCGCGCCACCAACTCGCCCAAAATCAGGAAGCTGGTGTCGGAGTACACGAACTTCGTTCCCACGGGGTGGGCCAACTTGGCCGTCACCACGTTGGCCCGTGCCCGTTCGACCCCCTCCGCGAAGGCCATCATGGACATCCCCGAACTCAAGCCCCCCGTGTGCGTCAGCAGGTGTCGCACCGTCACGGCGTCGCGTCCGTCTCCCGTGAATTCGGGCAGGTATGTCTTCACCGGGGCGTCGAGGGCGACTTTTCCGTCTTGCACCAGTCGCATCGTCGCCAACCCGGTGGCGAGCGGTTTGGTCAGCGACGCCAGGTCGAACACCGTGTCGAGCGTCATCGGCTCGGGGGACGGTTCGATTTGCCTCAGGCCGTAGGCCTTGCGGAACACGATTCCTTCCCGCCGTCCCACGACGACCACCGCGCCGGGCATGTTCTTGCGGGCGATTCCGTCGGCGACGATGCGATCGATGGCCGCCAGTCGCCGCTCGCTCATCCCGCAGCGGGCGGGGGAGAGTTCGGGGGGCGCGTCACCCCGCGCTGCAGGACCGACCAGCACGCAGCACAAAAGGCTGACGAGGGCCGGGAAACGGAATACGGGTTTCAAGACGACCTCACGGAGTGTTCGGCGTGTGTGGACGATGGTGCGCGAAGCCGGGGGGCGGAGTCCGAACGGTTTGCCCACGCGAGTGAAGCATACCGAGGCGGGATCACTTTCGGGGGAGGGACTGCCCGGCCGGGGCTTTCGGCTTTGCGAGGAGCGGGCGAAGCGCGTCGGCGAATTTCTTCTGGATGGGCCAACGTCGGTCGACAAGGGTTTGCGCGTCGGCCATGGCTTTGTCGATCTCCCCGCGTTTCAACTGACACAACCCGCGAAGATTGAGCGCCTCGACCGGCTTGCGGTTGAGTTCCAGCAGGGCGTCGCAATCGGCTAGGGCGTCGTCGAACCGACCTCGGTCAATGAGCATCCTCGCGCGGTTGAGCCGGGCGTCGATCGACTGTTGCGAAATGCGGATGGCCCTGTCGAACTCCGCCAGCGCTTCGTCGCCGCGTCCCAGCGACATCAGTGCGAAGCCCCGAATGTTGACGAGCGAGGCGACTTGCTCGGACGTTCCGGTGTTGATTTGGCGACCGGAGCGGATTCCCGGGATGCTCAGCGCAGGGTCGATCCACTCCAGAGCCGCCGCGTAATCCGCGCGGTCCAGGGCGTCGATCGCGATGGCGCCCCAGGCGCGGGCGCTGTCGGGCCGAGACCGGACGGCATCCTTCCAGAGCGCGACGGGGTCGGCATACAGCGCGTTGCGCTGGAACGACAGGACCGAGCAGGCGGCGATCGCAAGCAGACCGACGGCAAGGACCGCGCGCGGGACCATTCGCGAACCGAACCTTCCGCCGAGGAGGCCGTCGACGATCGTCGCGACGGCGGCGACCGCCCCGACAATCAGGCCCATGAGGGGCAGGTACATGCGATGCTCGGCCCCCGTCTGCGTCACGAGCGGAATGAACGACGAGGTCGGGCCGAGGATGATGAAGAACCACGCTCCCGCAAACCCCCAACGGGGGCATTTTGCCAGCGCGAACAGCGTCGCGCAGCCCAGCAGCAACAGCAGCGCCAAGCCCGATCCCCATTCCGCAGGCTCGGTGTACAGGGGGAATCCCCAATCGGCGCACAAGCCGACGGGGAAGATCGCCAATGCCAGATAGTCGGGAACGATCCGGAACTGCGTGAGCAGGTAATCGAGGGGATTCGTCCCGTAGCCGAAGCCCGCGGTGCCGTGGCGCCCCCCCGACAGGGCCGTCAGCCAGCCGAGCCAAGCCCATGATGCGAACAGGCCCAGATGCGCGGTTCCCCGCCGGTCGAACACGTCGCGCCAGCTTCCCGCGAGAAACACGCGGTCGAAGAGGATTGCGATGATCGGCGCCGTGGCGGCGACTTCCTTCGTGGAGACCCCCGTCCAACCACACAGAGTCGCCAACCACAGCCAGCGGGAGCCGCCCCCTTCCGGGTTCGCCAGCGACGCCTCGTGCCGCATGAGCGAGTACAGCATCCCGAGGCAGGCGAGTGCGCACATCGACTCGGCCCGTTGCACGCAATAGACGACGGCGGAGGTGGTCAGTGGATGCACGGCCCACAGCGCCGCGGTCGTCCATGCCAGGGGCAACGCCCCCTCGCGCAACACCCGAGGCATCGACGGCAGCCGAAACACACTCAAAACGATTTCGAACATCAGCCACGCCACGAGGGCGTGCACCGCGATGTTGTAGACGTGATAGCTCCACGGCTCGGCGCCGCTCAGTGCGTAGTTGAGGGCGAGCGAAAGGTTGAGCAGCGGGCGTCCGGCGGTTGTCGCGTAGTCGCTGCCGAACAGAACCCGCCACAGGGGGGTCAACGCATGAACCGTGGAGTTCGAGACGATCGACCGAATGTCGTCGAGGATGAATTGCCCGAAAACGCCGTTGGCGTGGACGGCGATGGACAGGAGAACCAGCGCGATGCGCGGCGCGGCTTGGCGGGTGAGGGAAGCGGATGGAACAACCGTCATGACGTACAACCCAACGCGGCGGGGCCCAAGGGGCGACCTCGCCCTGTGGGAACCGGTCTACATCCGGGCGGCTCGGGTCGCCATGTCGAAGGGGCGGCGAATGAGGAAGTTCACAAAGACTTCATGGGGAAACGGCGGGGTCGGTCGACAACGGCGCGCACCGACCCTGCCGACGGTCGTGCCGCTGGGGCGAAATGGAATGGGATTGCGGGATCGGTCGAAGTTCGATCCGACCAGGAATCGGGTTCAGCGAGAGGCGGTCTCCGGTTTGTTCGCCGGACCGACCGTGCGTGTCCATTCCAGCACCCGATCGAGTTGCGTTTCGGTCCGCATCTCGGTTGCGCCGTCAGGCCAGACCACGACCAGATCGACCGAACTGGTCTCCTTTCCCAGTCCGAACGTCAACGTCAACTCCGACTGCGACAGGTATCCGCGCGTGGGGTTCACCTGACGGCGCATCGTCTGGTCCGCCGTGACCAGTTCGATCCGCGCGCCGATCGCTTCCGGCGGGCCAACGGTGTCACGGAGTTTCACGCGCAGCCATTTGTTCCCGAGCGACTGATCGTTGCGCAACAGCCTTGGCGCCCCGCGATTGGCGGTGAGGAGCAGGTCGAGGTCGCCGTCCCCATCGATGTCGGCGACAGCGGTGCCGCGCCCCACGAGCGGCACGAAGAACGCTTCGCCGGTCTTCTCCTTCGGGACCGGCAGGAACTCCGTTCCCCCCTGTGGGCCGCAGTTCCAGAACAGGTGCGGCGGCTGGGCGTAGTGCTGGCTGACTTGCACCTTGTTGATCTCTTCTTCGAGGTGCCCGTTCGCGGAGACGAGGTCGAGGCGGCCATCGAGATCGAAGTCGGCGAACAGCACGCCGAATTTCAGGTCGAGCCGGCTGGGCGGACCCAGGCCCGTCGCGACCGCCTCGTCGGTGAACTCCAGCGGACCGGCCTGCGAGACATACAGCGCCGTCATCTCGTTCGAGAAGTTCCCGATCGCGATCCCCAGCGACGGGTCGTTCCGGAAAAAGCCCGTGTCGATCCCCATCGCCCCGCGGGCGTTCCCCTGGATGTCGAACGCGACGCCGCAGGCGGCGCCGATCTCCTCGAACGTGCCATCCCTGCGATTGTGGTACAGGAAGTTCTGCACGGTGTCGTTGGCGACGACGAGGTCCAGCCAGCCATCGCTATCGAGGTCGACCGGTGCGACTCCCAGCATCTTGGCCATCGGCACCGAAGTGTTCGGGTTGAGCACTTGCAGCCCCGCCTCTTTCGCGACTTCCGTGAACTTCCCCTCGCCGTCGTTGCGAAACAGTTTGGGGACCGTTCCGCCAAAGGCCATCGGGGGACCATACGCTCGTCCCGCTCCCACCAGCGTGAAGTTCTGCTGGAGATCGATCTCGCGCGACCAGCGGATGTACCGCGCGACGAACAGATCGAGCCGACCGTCGCGGTTGTAGTCGAGCCACGCCGCGCCGGTCGTCCATTCGTCCGGGTCTCCAGCGACACCGGCGGAAGCGGTTGCGTCGACGAACTTCCCCTGTTCGTTGCGGAAGAGCTTCGACTTCCCGACCGCCGTGAAGAACAGATCGGTCCAGCCGTCGCCGTCGTAGTCGCCACAGGCGACTCCCATGCCGTAGAACGGCTCGGCCAGCCCGACATCCTTCGTGACGTCGGTGAACTTGCCCCGGCCATCGTTGGCGTACAGTGTCATGGGAGCGGCGGGCTCGGACTGTGGAGTCCACGGCCAGGGGGCGCTGTTCACGAGCAGCAGGTCCTGGTCGGCATCGTTGTCGAAATCGAAGAACGCGCAGCCGCTCCCCATGGTCTCGGGGAGCAGCTTCTCGCCCGCCGCACCGCAGTGATGGGTGAACGTGATGCCCGCCTCTTTGGTCACGTCGGTGAAGGGCATGGGGGGAATCTCGAGCGGCACCACCGTGCGTGCGGAAGGCAACTCGATCGGCCTGGCGGGGCGCACGACGGGGGCCGGAGCCCGCAGGGCGACGAACAGCGCTCCGCCCCCCCCGGCCACCGCCACCACGATGGCGGCGATCGAACGCCGGAACGCGCGGCCGATGATCTCGTCGTTGCCGTTGTCCGAGTCATACCGATTCGGATCGTCCACACGGTCGTCCACCATCACCCACCCCCCCCGCTCTCGCCACGTCCGGCATTCGAATGCCCATCGTCGGCGACAGCCGCCTCCGGCGGAAGCCCCGGAGCACCCTCGCGCTGGAGCGGATAGATCACGATGATCTCCGTCGCCAGGTTCGCCGCGGGGTACTTCTTCCGAGCCTTGGCGATGGCTTCGTCCCGCGCGTTGTCGTCCGGCTTGTACTTCTGGTGCAGCGCCTGATGTTCGGCGGCCCGCTTCGCGTCGCCAAGCTGTGTGTGCAACAGGCCCAGGTTGTAGTGGGCCGTCACGTTCTCGGAATCGAGGGCGAGCGTCTTCTCGAACTGCTCGATGGCCAGCCGCACGTACCGCTCGCGCTCGGCCTTGCGCGCGTCGCCGCGCTCCATCTTGGCCCGCTCGAAGTACGTCATCCCCAGTTCGTTGACGACCTCGTAATCGCGGCTGAAATCGAACTTCCGTTTGGCCATCTCTTCGGTCCGCATTTCGAGCACCGACCGGAAATTCTCGATGGCCTTGTCGAGGTGCCCCTGCTGACGGTTGACCAGTCCACTGAGCCAACTCAGCGTCCAGACCGGGGCCGGGGGATCGGTGAACTTCGCCGCACGACCGGCGGCTTCGATCGCTTCGTCCAGCCGTCCCTCGATGAAGAACACGCGGGCCTGGTTGAGCGCGCCGTCATACCGGTTGAGCGCCTCGACCTTCGCGAAGGCTTCGGCGGCTTGTCGCAGTTCTCCCTTCCCGCCAGCGTTCTGGCCTTCGAGCAACAGCCCGATGCCGTAGTCGTTCCAGCGCTGCCATTCGGGGATCTTCGATTCGACGTTCTTGAACTCCGCTGTCACACCTTCGACCGCCAGCGTCACGCTGTCGGACGCCATCGTCGTGATCGGGAGATCGTTCACATACGGTTGGCCGGGGGTGTGTCCGTGGATCGGGTTGTCACCCGGTTTGGCGTTCTTCGTGACGAAGTCCAAGTAGATTTTGTCGAACTTCCGGTACTGCAGCTTCACCTCGACGGTGACCGGCGCGGTGAGTCCTGGGGGGACATCAAATCCGTAATGGACGACCTGTCCCGCACCGGGGGGGACCTGCTTGTTGTACAGCGGGACGAAAATGTCCTGCGGATTGCGGCGGTCGATGCGGTTGCCGTCCTTGTCGAGCATGAACACGTTGATGAAGTGGGAGCGGGGATCGACTTCGCCGTCGGAGCCGATGCCGCCATTGCGCCCGATCACGCGGTCGCCGCTCTTCAGGGTGACATCGACCCACAGTTCGTTGGAGTCGACGGTCCCCTGCGTGAGCGGGTGCCCCATCTTGAGCGTCCGCACAACGGTTTCGAGCAAGTAGCGCGTGCCCGGTTTCAGCACGGGAGCGGCAGGTCGCAGGGGGGCGACGAGAGGACCATCGATCCCTCCCCCCTCCTTCACGCCGAAGATGTCCACTCGCGCGGCGGTCTTCAGGAATTCCTGATGGACCTTGATGATCCGGTCGCGTTCCTCGGGGGATTCCTGTCGCAGCCAAGCCAGCCCGGTGTTGGCCGCCGGAAAGAGATGGTCGTGAATGCTGGGGGCCTTCGCGCCGGGGAAGAACTTCGCCCCGAAGTCATTCGATTCCTGCAGCGGCATGTGGCAGGCCGCGCAGTTCTCGAATGCTTTCTCGGGATAGTAGAAGCTCCGCGCGCCGTGACCCGACGCGCCGCTGAGCAGGTACGTGTCGTAGTGGTTTTGTCCGCGCAAGAAATCCTTGTAGTGCGTGAGGGCCTTTGGCAGGTGCACTTTGTGACAGGTCGAGCAGAATTCCTCGGTCTTGTGGAAGTCCTTGAGGAACGTCTGCTTGTGGAACGATGGCTTGGCCTTCACGAGCGTTTCGTTGACCCAGGCGAGCAGCGGGCTGTCGCTGTTCGCGAACGGGTAGTGCGTCGGCTCTTCGAGGACATAGTCGCCATTCCCCTTCGTGCTGTTCACGTGCGTGATGGCGTGACAGACGGTGCAGGTGATGCCCGCTTGCGACGTGGAATGGTTCACGTCGTCGAACTTCGGGTCGTCGAACGCACCCGACAGGAACGGCACGGGGTCGTGACATCCGGCACACCATCGCGAGGCCTGCACGTTGCCATCGCGTTGAAGAGCCACTTCGCGCGTTTCGCGAACGCTGGCCAGATAAGCCGGGTTGTTGAACGAGCTGAAGTGATGCGAACTGTGGAACCACCCCTTGTACGCGTCCTGATGACACTTCAGGCAGTAGTCGTCCATCATCAGGGTCGACGCGGGAATGAAGTTCCCCGTCGCGGTCCGGGCGAGGGACGGCTCGAAGTATTTGTCCCCGTCCTTCGGTGCGGCGACGTTCCATTGACGCGGGTCCTGCGAGTGCAGCCACGTCATCCCCGCGACGACGACGGCGGTGGCTCCCGCGAACTTAAGACCCACATCCCATCGGATGCGCGGTCCGGCCAGACGGTGCAGCCAATACAGCCAGACGCACGCGACCGGTGCCGCGATGTGCAGCCAGTACGCGATGGGCCGACCGAGGGGATGCTTCAGGTCGAAGTCGCCGACCCGCATCAGGAGCAGCCCGGTGACCAGGACGACAACACCCGTCACAAACAGTGCGTAACCGATGCGGATGGCGCGGCGGTTCTTGCGGTTCCACGACGTGACCATGTGCACGCCGCCGAAACCTAGGTACGGAACAATGAAGACCAGGCCGAGCACAAGGTGCCCGAGAAACATCAATTGATAGAAGTAGTTCTGGTAGACGTGACCGGTGGCGTACTCGAGGAACGTGATGCTCCCAAGGTACGCGCTGTTCGCCCCCAAGAGCGCCACCAGGCCGAACACGACGAACAGCACGGCCTTCAAACGGGGGCCGACGGCGGGGACGTAGCCTCGGCGCGGCGCGGGAGTGGCAACGGGCGGGGTGGTGGTCGGGAGACTTCCCCCCGGATCGGGTGGTGCGGGTAGCGGCGAACTCATGGACGAAACTCCCGAGAACGAGTCATCAGCCGGGGACCCGAAAACGAATCGACCCGGAACCGCAACCAACGGAACGGTTGGAATCGGCGGAGACTGTTCCCTCTTGGATGTGTACGGTCAGGTCTGGCGAAGAGTTCGGCAACGACAGCCGAGACGGCGTTAACGGATGCGCTCCGCGGCAATAGGGGCGCGTCCCGTTGCACCGCTGGGTGAGTCGAACGACGACCGTCGAGGCGTGGAAGAGGGTCGCGAGCGCCGGTCGTGGTTTGTCGACAATCGTCATCAAACCGGAGGATCACGCGGCGCTGTGGACGAGGAGCGCGGCGATCAACCTCGGCACACAGCATGCCGGTGAACGCGCATCATGGCGTTGCGACCGGGGGTGGCACGGCGGGACCGGGACGGTCGGCTCCGGTGTCGACCGTGGGCCACTCCCACGGGGACAGCCCCGCTGGGTCGATCGCGGCGGGTGTGACGGCGACGAGCAATTGGCCGTCGCGCGAAGAGACAAAACGCGTCGCGACCGGGGCGGAGGGATTGGGGGCACGGTCGGGGCGTTCGCCGCACATCGGACCGGAACACCGGGGGATGTGGCCCTCCGCAGGCCAAACCTTTAAGTCGGACCGGTGTGTCGACGACACTGGGTCGGGGGGAGTGTGGGGGTCATGGGCCTGCCGGAATACCCCGTGCATCGGCATGAGGTAATCGCCGCACGAGGCTTGGGCGGTGCTGAGCCCGACGGCCCCCCCCCCGGCGACCCACATCCCCGCGCACAGCGCCACCACGATTCGCCACGCCATCGGCGGAGCGAAACAGGGAACGGCGGTGGTCAATGGGAAACCGGGCATGGGACGGCACGGCGACGATGCGGAATACGGATTCTCGTAAGACCGGGAAGCCCTGGGAGTTCGGGCGAACGGACCCGGTCGACACTTCTTCGGAACGACCCATTGATTATGGCGGCGCGACCACGTCTGTCCAGAGGCATCGTTTTTGGCCGTGCGTCTTCCCGCGGGAATTCGGGTCTCCGAAGGGGATTGGCCGCGCCGTCATTTGCGGGCGAAGATCGCGTCGATCGGAACCGGCAGTCGCAGGCCCGTCACGTCGCGGAACCCTGCCCGACGCAGCACGGTTTCGTATTCGCTCAACGTGCGTTCGCGTCCTTCGGTGCAGACGAGCATGTTCAAGCTTTGCAGCAAGCCCCAGCGCGGTCCGGTCTTGTCCTCGACGAGCAGTTTCTCGGCGATCAACAGTCCCCCTCCTTCCGGCAGCGCGTCGAAAATGCGTTTCAAGAGGTGGTCGATCTTCGGCTCGGACCAGTCGTGCAGGATGCGGCCCAGGGCGTAGACGTCGGCGGGGGGGAGCGGGTCGTTGAAAAAATCTCCACCCGCGACCGACAACCGGTCCCGAGCGGGGCTGGCCGCCGTGAGTTCGCGGGCCAGATCGAGCGCTTCGGGAAGGTCGAACGCGATGCCCCGCAGGTCGGGGTAGCGCTCGCACGCGGCGATCACGAGGTGCCCTGTGGCCGCGCCGAGGTCGACCAGGGTGCGGAACCCCGACAAATCGAAGGCGTTCACGACCTGCGGCGAACTGAGCACGCCGAAGCCGTTCATGCCCATCAGGAACTCGCGACGGGCGTCGTCCGATTTGAAGAAGTTGGCGAAGATCGGGCCTTCCCAACCGTAGGTTTGCTTCCAGCGGTGTCCCCCTTCGCGAACCGCATCTTCCAGATGCGACCACATCGGCCACATGACATCGTTGGAGTACTGGATGTATCCGGTGAAGCGGTGGGGGCTGTCGCTGGTGAGATAAGCGTCGGCGGCGGGCGTATTGGCGAAGCGGTCGCCCCGCTTTTCGAGGAGCGACAGGCTCACGCACGCACACAGCAACTGCTCGAGCGCTCCCGCGTCCGCTTGCAACGTCGCCGCCAATTCTTGCGGGGTCTGGGCCGCGTTTCGCAAATGGTCGAACACCCCGAGTTTGACCGCCGCAAACATGACCTTCGAGCGGCGGAACATCTCCAACAGGTCGAGCACGACGGTGGGATCGGGGGGAGTCAGGTCGCGCGCCATGAGCGGATTCCGTGGGGTGTTTCAAACTGCGTCGCGCGGGAACGATCGCATGCCGTCCCGCCAGAAGAACTTGTAGCGGAAAACAGCGTGCGGCCCAAAATGGTCGGGGGCCCTGTCATTGACAGTGGAGGGCAGCTCATGAGTGAGTTCGGGCGTTGACGCATTCTCCAAACGATGTGGTATCCTGTGGGCGTGGACTACGAACGGGCCGCGTGAACCGTTCGCCACCTGTTTGCCCTACCAATCTGCGTTGCCGTCGTATCCGCCATGCCCACTTACGTGTATGTGACCATTCGCGAGGATGGCTCCGAAGGGGAGCATTTCGAGGTCTTGCAACCGATCGACGAACCCCCGCTGACGTCCCATCCCGAGAGCGGGCTGCCGGTCAAGCGCGTACTCACCGCGGCGTTCGTCGCCCGCCCGTGGGGCCAGCGCGACAAGGGGACGCAACTTGCGGACCGCAATCTCGAAAAGATGGGCTTCACCAAGTACGTGAAAGGCCCGCGCGGTTACGAGAAGACGATGGGGGACGGCCCTGACCTCAAGCCCCGCGACAAAAAATGAGTCGCCGTGAAACCGGGTCGCCCGGCGCAGATTCCGTACCGGACGCGGGAGGCGGATCGGGTGGTGTGTCCGTGGCCCTTGTCGCCATCGGACTGGTGGTGCTTGTCGCGGTGGCGTTCGCGCGGACATGTTTCGCCAGGTTCATTTCGCTGGACGACGAAGCGTATGTCGTCGGCAACGCCTGGGTGCAACGAGGATTGACGCTCGACGGGTTCGCGTGGGCGTGGACGACGAGCCGGGAGTCGAACTGGCATCCGCTGGTGTGGTTGTCGCTCATGCTCGACCGGACCTTGTTCGGACCGGAGCCTGGTGGCTTTCACGCGGTCAATGTCGCCTTGCACGCCGTCAACACGGCTCTCTTGTTCGTCGCACTGAGATCGCTGACGGGGGAGGTTCGGCGACCCGCGTTGGCGGCCGCGCTGTGGGGATTGCATCCGCTGCGCGCCGAATCGGTTGCGTGGGTGGCCGAACGGAAGGACGTGTTGTCGGGGTTGTTCTGGATTTTGGCAGTCTGGGCGTATGGTGTGTCGCGGCGGACCGGTTCGCGGGGGGCGTGGCTGGGTTGCGTCGCGGCGTTGGCGGCCGGGTTGGCGTCGAAACAGATCCTGGTGACGTTGCCATGCGTGCTATTACTGCTGGACGCGTGGCCGCTAGGCCGGGGGAAGGAATCGCCCGTGCGGCTGGTGGTGGAGAAGTGGTTCCTGTTCGCGCTGGTGGGGGCGGCGTGCGCGGTGGCCGTGTGGGCGCAAGCGAGTGGCGGATCGATCGCGCAACTCGATGCCGTCCCCCTCTCGGAACGAGTGCGCAACGCCACGACTTGCTATGGCTTGTACCTGGTGCACTTCGTTTGGCCGGTGCCGCTGGCGGTGTTCTACCCTCGGGGGTACGCCGATTTTGGCTGGGTCGGGGCGTTGGTTTCGGCGGCGGGGCTGGCGGCGATCAGTCTGGTGCTGTGGCGGATACGTTCGCGAAACCCCGCGCCGTGGATCGGTTGGCTGTGGTACCTGGGAACGTTCGTGCCGGTGATCGGTCTCGTGCAGATCGGCCAACAAGCGCTGGCGGATCGCTACACCTACGTGCCGATGATGGGACTTTCGCTGGCGGTCGCGTGGTTGCTACCGGCTCGTCCCGCGTGGGGCGCGCGGTCGGGACGTGCGTGGATCATGGCGGTGGTTGCCGTGATCGCGCTGGGTGGGCTGACCGTTTGGCAAACCGGATACTGGATGGACTCGCGGGGGTTGTTCGCCCGCTGCCTGGAGGTCACCAGCCGGAACCACGTGGCGCACTTCCTGTATGGCCGCGAGTTGCTGCAAGCGGGAGACGAAGCGGCGGCGTTTTCGCACTTTGGCGCCTGTCGCCAACTCGACTCCAACTCGATCTACGGCGCGCAGGCGTGGATTGTGTTCGGTCGTCGGCATGCGGCGCGGCAGGAGTTGGAGCGGGCGGAGGAGTGTTACCGGGCGGCTGTCCGACAATCGCCGAACTTGTCGGCGGCGCATCGCGCGTTGGGTGACCTGCTGGTCGACACGAACCGTTTGGGGGAGGGGATCGAGGTGCTGGAGCGGGCGGTGCGGACCGACCCCGAATCGTTCGTGGCGCGGCACAGCCTGGGCTATGCCTATTTGCGGCGCGGGGATGTCGAGCGGGCGACGGCGGAACTCGAACGGGCGGTCGAGCTCGATCCGCAGTTCGCACCGTCGTTGCGCTTGCTGGAGCGGATTCGGCAATCGCGGGGAGAGTGACGCCGCGTGGGGGCGGGGATGCCGCTCTTTTTGCAGGTCGCGAATTCCCCGGACTCCACGCTGGGTCCCTCGCTGACGCGTCGGGCTACAAAAGTGATCGCGACGGCTCGATCAGGGTTGTTGGTCGCCGCGCCACGGTCGGAAGAACAAACCGACCGGGACGATGGCGAGCGCCGTGGCCGCGAACAAGGTCGAGACCGGCCAATCGAGCGCGTTCCGCGCGGCGTTGCAGGCCAGGTAAAACACCGCCGCCAGAAGGATGCCGACCCACTGGATCAGATTCATCGCGCCGATGACGCGTCCCTTTTGCGAGGCGGGGGGGCGCGATTGCAGGAACACTTGCAGCGGGACCGTGAAGAAGCCGGTGCTGGTGCCGAGCAGCACCAGGAGCAACCGGATCGGTTGCTCGAGCATCGGCCCCGGCGGACCCGCCCCTCCCGCCAGAGCGAGCAGCAGCAGGCACGCCACGATGCCCCAAGCTCCAGCCACCGTCAGCCGGAAATCAGCCCGCCCGCGCGAGGCCGCCCCGGCGAGAGGACAGCCGATGGCGATGCCGATCGCCAGGCACGAGACCAACAGGCTGGTGCGGATGTCCTTCTCGGCGTCGGGCAAGCCGGCGAACACATGTTGCTTGCCGACCGCATTGACCGTCGGTTGCACCACCCCGCCGCAAAACCAGAACAGCGACGACACCAACAGCGCTGTTCGCAGCGGGGGGTCGGACAGGATCAGCCGCCGTGTTTCGGCGGAGACGAACAGCGACTGCGGATCGAACTTCGGACTCGGAGACGCGGGAGGGACGGAACGGACGAATCGTGCCGCCAACGTGCCGACGAGCGCCACCCCCATGAATGCCGCGCCGCACGCCCACGGAGTCGTGGGGAGGATCGATTTGAGCAATCCCGCCAGCCCGGTTCCGAGGATGATCCCGAGGAAGGTCGTCATCAGGAACAACCCGTTGGCGCGGGGCAATTGCGAGGGGGGCACCAACTCGGGGAGGATGCCGTACTTGGACGGCCCGAAGAACGCGCTGTGCGTCCCCATCAGAAACAGGATCGCCAGCGCGCCCGGCAGCCACTCGCGGGCCACGACGAACGTGCCGATCGCCATGATGGCGATCTCGGCCACTTTGCACGTCACCACGACCGACCGCTTGTCGAACTTGTCCGAGAGGAATCCGGCGAATCCCGAGAACAGCACGAACGGCAGCGCGAACAATCCCTGCGCCCAAGGTTGGCGGTCCGGCCCGCCGCGGAGCGCGTGGTCGATGCATTGCAACAGCACGACCTGCTTGAACAGGTTGTCGTTGAACGCCCCGAGGAATTGGGCGACCGTCATCCCGAGGAACGAGACGTTGTGCGACAGGGGCACGGATTCGGAGGGGGTCTCCCGCGTGGCATTCACGAGGGTTGCCCCCCGTCGCGCCGCAAACGCTCGCGCGCGGCCTCGTCCAAATACTTGGCGAATTCGCGGTGGCTGAACAGGCTGCGGCCGATCTTCCACGAACGGTCCTCGCCCGACACGTCGAGGTCCGCGAAGACTTCGCATTCGACGTGTCGACGGCTGCGGACGACGATTTCGCCGTCGGGATCGACGATGTAGCTGTCCCCGTAGCCGACCCCTTCGTAGTTTCCGATAGCGGGTTCTTTCGGACCGGTGACGACGTTGTTGGCCCGAACGAAGTGGATGTGATTCTCGACGGCGCGGGCTGTGTGGTCGGCCCGGACCTTTTGGAAGTGCCCGATGAGTCCCCTGGCGGAGATGTAGTTGAAGTGGGGCGCGAACACGATCTTGGCCCCTTTCGCGGCCAGGATGCGGGTCGGCTCGATGAACCCGCCATCGGAGCAGATCACGACGCCGAACGTCACGCCGTCGCGTTCGAACACCGGGAACGCGCGTCCCTGCTTGTGGAACGACATGTAGGCGGTGCATTTGCTGTAGGTGCCGGCCAGATGGCCGCGCCGCGCGATGGCGGCGGTGTTGTACAAATCCTCCCCGCGCAGCTCGTTGAACCCGACGATGCAGGTGGCGTCGAAGCGAGAAGTCACGTCCAACAGCCGCATCATCGAGGGGGAATCGACCGCGAAGGCGTCGCGGCGGGCGACGGCGCCGTCGTCGGGGTAGCCGGTGAGAAAGCATTCTGGAAAGGCGACGACCGCCACGCGCTCGCGGTCGGCCCACGCCAACCCCTCTTCGACGCGACGGAGGTTGTGCTCGAAGTCGCCATGTTTGGGTTCGTACTGGCAAAACCCGACGCGGATCGTGTTCGGACCGGCCATGGGATGCTCGCGGGGCAACGGAGGAAAGGTGGAGGAGGTCCACCCGCCTTGGAAGAGTCGCCAAGCATGGTAGTCGGTAGCGGGGGGAATTGGATTTGACCGCCGAAGGTGGGGCGGCGTGCTTGAACCGATGGGCCGGGCCGAGCATGGCACACAACGGGTTTGGAACGTTTGATCGGGGGGGAGATGTCCTGATCGAGATGAGAGGACCTTGTGCGGTCGTTAGTGGTTCGATGCGGAAGGTGGGGCTTCTTGTCGCTGCGCGACCCAGCCACGAGGTGGCTGGGCCACCCGCCGTACGAATAACGGCATGGTGGTTGGCACTTTGAAAAAGCGCGCAACAAAGGGGGGTAGGGTGAAGAGGGCATGAAACACACACCAGCGAGGCGGGTGGCGCATGTGGGATGTGGTGGCGGATTGGTGGGGTGCGGTACGGACCGGGATGCGGTATCGGCGGCTGGTGCGCGAGCGGATGTTGGCGCTGACCGAAGGGGTGGCGGAGGGGCGCGGGAGTGCGCGGGTCGTCGCGGAGGACGAGGCGGGGTGGTGGGGTACGGGGAGGGCGGAGAAGGGGCCGTCGGAGATCGAGCGGACCGACCTGCGGGCACGGTCGCGCAAGCTGGTGGTCGAGAACGCGCATGCCCGGAACGCGCTGCGACTGCTTGAGGTGTACGTGACGGGGCCGGGGCTGGCGGTGACCGCGACGGGGCGACGCGGCACGCCAGCCCCGGACGGGCGTGTCGCGCTGGAGAAACTTGTCGCCGCGGCGAACGCGGTTTGGGATGAGTTCCTGGAGACGAACGCGGCGCACTTCAGTTATCGGGAGTACGCGCGGCGGACGTGGCGCGACGGGGAGTGCTTCCTGCGGTTGTTTCCGCGCGGGGATGGGCCGTTGGCGGTGCGGTTCGTGGACCCGGAGTGGATCGCGGGGCCACCGGGTGCGGAGGATTCGCTGGGGATCCTCACGGAGCCGGGGGATGTTGAATCCGTAGCGGGATTTCAGCGGGTCTTGCCTGAAGGTGTGGGCTTTGGCTCGACGGTCGAGGAGATTCCCGCGCGGTGGATGATCCACACGAAGATCAATGCGGACTCGAATCAGAAGCGGGGGCTGACGGTCTTTGCGGCGGTGCTCAAGGAGTTGTCGCTGTACGACCAGTGGCTGGAGACGGAGCTGACCGCGCGGCGCTTGCAGGCGTCGGTCGTGCTGTGGCGGAAGGTGCAGGGATCGCCGAGCGATGTGTCGCGGTTGGCGGATGCGCGGGGGGCTGAGCTGGGTCCGGACCCGCTGACGGGAGAGCGTCGCGAGAAGATGCGACCGGGGACGATCGTGACGACGTCTCAAGGGACCGACCTGCGGTTTCTGCACCCGGACACGAACTTCGGGGACGCGGTGCCGCTGGGGCGCATGCTGCTGCTGAATGTGGCGGCGGGTCAGGGGTTGCCGGAGTTCATGCTGACGGGGGACGCATCGAACGGAAACTTCGCGTCGACGATGGTGGCGGAGGGACCGGCGGTGAAGCTGTTCGAGGCGGAGCAGACGTTCTTCACCGGGGAGTTCACGCGGCTGTGGCGGATGGTGATGCGGGACGCGGCGGACCGGGGGCTGCTGCCTGCGGATTGGCCTGTGTTTGTTCGGCCATCGTGGACGACGCCGGACCTGGTGAATCGGGATCGGGTGAAGGAGCGGCTGGCGGATGTGCGGTTGGTGGAGGCGGGGGTGTTGAGCCGGGCGGAGGTGGCGCGGAGGGATGGGGTGGAGCCGGAGGTGATGGAGCGGGAACTCCGGGAGGCTGGGGAACCACGAAGACACGAAGAGAAGCACGAAGGAGTCACGAAGGGGGATGGGGAGGGGAGGTAACCACCAAGGCACGAAGAAGAGAGGACAAGGGGAGGGGTTCTATGTCGACGTTGATGGAGCCGGTGTGTGTGTGGTTGGTGGGGGAGGGGGTTTGTTATCCGGCGACCGAGCGGGATGCGGAGTGTGCTTCGAGATTGCTCGCGCGGCCTTATGCGGAGCGGATGTGGTATGCGGAGCAGTTGGAGGCGTTTGTGGGGAGTCGGTCGGAACGGAATGGATTGGATCGGGGAGCGGTGAATTGTCGGGGGCCGGAGGGGTGGAGGCACCTGGTGGGGTATCGGTTTGCGAAGTGGTTGGTGATTGCGTTGCGCTCGGGGGATGTGGAGCGGGTGAGGGGGGAGTTGGAGGGGCGGGAGGGGGTCGTGCGGGTGGGGTGAGGGACTCAGGGAAGCAGGTCGCATTGCTGGGCAGGCCAGCAGTGGCACACGGGAGTGGGATTGTGAGCCGATGCGGGATCGCACTGCTGGGCAAGCCGGGAGTGGCGCATGGAAGTGGGGTTCTCGGTGGATGTGGCTGGAAGGCGCGGCTTCTTGTCGCTGCGCGACCCGACCGGCGGGCGGTCGGGCCACCCGGATGATCGCATGCTTGCCCCGCAAAGCCGGTGCAAGCATGGCACCCGGCGGGGGGCCGCCGATTTCGGAAAAATCGGGGACGGAGGGAGCGGGACTTTCTCTGGGCAGGTGAGAGGCAAGAGCACGCCTGGCGAAGCCAGGCGGCGAACATGGGGAAAGGGGGAGTGATGGGGCGGGAGCGGATTCGGGAGGCGGTGGATTGGCGCGGGGAGGGGGTTGCGGCGGCGGCGGATTTGCGGTCGCGGCGGGTGCGGGATGTGGCGCTGACTGGACAGGAGTCGCGCAACGGATATCGGTATGGAGGGGGAGTGCTCGAGAGGGCGGTCTCCTTGTACGAGAACCGACCGGTGTTTCTGGATCATGCGGACGCGCTGACGCGGCCCTTCGACCGGAGTGCGCGGGACCTCGTCGGGCATGTCGTCGAACCGCGCTTCGAAGAGGGGCGGATTCGGGGCGACATCGAGGTCCTGGCGACGGAGGCGGGGGATACGTTCCTCGCCCTCGCAGCCAGTGAATCGGAAGCGGTTGGCATGAGTCATGTCGTGACCGTGCAGCGCGACGCGGACGGGACGGTGGGGGAGATCGTCGAGGTGGTCAGCGTGGACGCGGTGGCGTTTCCGGCGACGAACGCGACGTTTGCAGAGGCGCGGGGGGCGGCTGTTGATGACTTTGTCGCGGAGGAGCCTTGGCGGGAGCGGTGTTTGGCGGTGATCGCCGAGCGGCGGGAGTTGGTTGAGCGATTGACGGAGGTGGAGCGGCGGGCGCGGCGCGGGGATCGGGAACGGGAGACGCGGTCGCTCTGCGCGGCGGCGGGGATGTCGGTGGAGGACCTGGGGGGGAAGTTCGCCGGTCTTGTCGCGGAGGTCGAGGAGGATCGGTTGCGCGGGGAGTTGGTGCGGGAACGGATCGAGAGCCTGCGCGAGCGGGTGAGGCCCTGGAGTGTGGAACGGGGAGGAGCGGGGGCGCCGGGGGATGAGAAGTGGGTGCGGGTGATACGGGGGTAGGGAGGGAAGTCAAAAGTCAAATTTCAAATGGCAAAAGTGGGCAGGCCTGGGGTGGGGGCGGGTGACGGGGGGCACTGCTGGGCTAGCCAGCAGTGGCACACGACGCGGGTGATGGGGGGACTCCTTGCTGCGCGGCGCGGGGCCGCCGATTTTGGAAAAATCGGGGACAGGGTGGGGGACGCGGGTGAGGGTTCGTCCCTTGCTTATGCGGCGGGTTGCAAGATTGCTGACGGGTGAGCGGCGAGAACACGCCTGGCGAAGCCAGGCGGCGAACAGTGGGGAACATTCTGGGGGAGGAATGATGGCGAATCGGGTGCGGTTGCGGAGTGGGCAGGTGCAGTTGTGCAAGGTGCGGGTGCTGGCGGCGACGGTCATCGAGGCGGGGGACCTGGTGTACCTCGACGGGAACACCGTGAAACCGGCGAGCGCGTTCGCGTGGAACACGAACCTGGGGACGACGCAGACGTCGTTCGCGGATGTGTTCCTGGGAGTGTCGCATCAACCGTCCGCCGAAGGGGAGACGAGCGATCTGTCGATCGATCTGAGTCCGCTGGCGGTGTACGAGTTCGATGTGGCGGCGGGAGCGTATGAAGTCGGCGACGACCTGGGGCCGGACGAGAACTCGTCGGCGTTGATGAGCCAGCAACTGGAGGGGGTGACGACGGGGACTCGGGCGATTGCGCGGGCGGTCGAGTACCGGACGGCGGCGAACACGCTGCGGGTGTGTCTGGCGAGTGCGTTTTTTGCGGGGTCGGGGAATCGGGCGGGGGAGGTGGGCTGACGCCAAGGCAAAGGGAAAAGGGAAAAAGGCAAAAGTGCGCGGGTGAGCACGGGGCACTGCTGGGCGAGCCAGCAGTGGCCCACTCTGGAGGAGAAGCTGCTTGCTGCGCGGCGCGGGGGCCTCCGATTTCGGGGGAATCGGGGACGGAGGGGGCACGTCGGCCTGAGGCCGACGGCGAACGGGGGCGAACACATAACTCTGGGAGAGAGCGATATGCAGGGGTCGAGTTTGAAGGGGATGGTGGAGTCGTTGGGGGCGGAGGGGTTCTACCACAAGGTGTGTCAGCTCCTGAACGAGAAGAAGGTCGGGGTGGACGACTTCTCGTACCTGGAACTGGCGGAGGCGTGTGGGGGAACGCCGCGGATGCGGTCGGCACTGGCGGAGATGGACCCGACGCGGTCGGTGACAGCGCTGCTCAGGGAATCGAATCCGGGAGTGGGGACGAGTCTGTTTCAGGTGGTGACCGGCGAGTTGCTGGGCCGCAAGGTGATCGAAGGCTACGAAGACGCGACGGGGTTCATCGGCGACAAGCTGGTGACGGTGATTCCGAGTCGCTATCGCCAGACGAAGTTGGCGGGGTTCCGGGCGCTGGCGGGTCCGGCGGAGACTCACGAGGGGCATCCGTACGAGGAGTCGACGTTCGAGGAGAAGTACGTCACGACGTCGGAGTCGAAGCAGGGTCGCATCCTGTCGATCAACGAGGAGCTGATCGCGTTCGATCAAACGGGCGAGATCAATCGCCGGGCGTTGCAGCTCGGGTTCTATCTGCGGCAGGAACGGGAACGGACGATCGTGCGCGGAGTGACCGACGCGGATGCGTCGAGCAAGCCGGTGTATCGACCGAAGGGGGCGGGGACGGCGCTGTATGCCACGACTGGTGTGAACCGGAACTGGGTGGGAGCGGGGAACACAACCTCGACAGCGTTCAACGCGGCGGTGCCGCTGGTGGATTGGACCGACATCGAAACGGCCCTGCACTATCGGGCGACCGAGGTGAAGGATGACCGGATCGACGGCACGGCACGGCCGCTGGTGATGCCGGTCAAGCATGTGCTGGTGCCGGAGAAGCTGCGCGGGACGGCGCTGTCGATCCTGAACTCGACCGAGATTCGCGTCACCACGGACGACACGGAGACACAGTTCGCGAATCCGGTGCGCGGTCTGGCCGAGGTGCTGAGTTCGCCGTTCATCGACGAGCAGGGGGGCCAGGCGGTCAACGACTGGTACATCGGCGACTTCCGGCGGCAGTTCGTGTGGACGGAGATTTGGCCAGTGCAGACGTTCCTGCAACGGGCGGAGAGCGAATCGGCGTTCGAACGGGATGTCGTGCTGCGGGTGAAGGCGCGGTACTACGGTGGGATTTCGGCGGTGGACACGGTGTTTGTGACGAAGGTGGATGGGGCGTGACCGTTGAAGTCAAAAGGCAAATGTCAAAAGGCAAAAGTGCGCAAGCGGGGGTGGGGGCGTGTGAGCTGGCCCCCTCATCCGCCCTTCGGGCACCTTCTCCCCCACAGTGGAGTTGCCCGTGCTTCTCCGGAGTCGAGTGTGGGGGAGAAGGGGCGTGGGTGGGAGTCGAATGCGGAGGGGCATGCTTGTCCCGCAAAGCCGGGCCAAGCATGGCACGCACACACGCACTGCTGGGCTAGCCAGCAGTGGCACACGATTGATCACACGTTCGGGGAGTTCAACTTGAAGCGCGAGGGGGTGGTGTTTCCGGGGGGGATGCGGCGGGTGGTGGAGTTTCGGCGCCAAGGGGAGGGCGAGGGGGTGCCGATCGCGCTGCGTCCGTTGCGGTTGGGCTTTCAACGCCGGTGGGCGGAGTGGGGGCTGGTCGCACCGGAAGCACCGCGGCGGGTGGCGCGGGACTCGCAAGGTCGCATCGTGCGCGATGAACGGGGAGAGGCGGTGCTTGTTCCGGATGAGGCGCGGCCCGAATGGCGGGCGGCCTACGAACGGCACCAACTCCGCGTGGCGGCACTGGTCGTAGCCGAGGGATGGGCGGATGAAGACGCGACGTTCGATTCGTCACCGCGCGATGGTGAATCGGGGGGCGAGTACGCCGATCGGTTGCTCGACGAACTGGATGCTTCGGGGTGGTCGGCGGGTGAGGTGGTGTGGCTTTGTGAGCAGGTGCTGGCTCTGAGTCGCCTGGTGGGGGACGGCGTGCGTGAGGCGGGGGAGCGTTCCTCGCCACCGAGGCCGGAGGGGTGACGCGGACGCCCGCGTACTACGTGATGCGGGTTTGCGAACGGTGGGGGTGGCGGGAGGGGGAGT
>JBIKMW010000140.1:0-15755 GCA_044359065.1 Planctomycetales bacterium
TCGAATTCGGAGCAGCGAAGACGTTCCCGCTGGCGTCCATCAACCGGCAGGACGCGAACGGTAAGTTTGACGGCAAAGTGAAGATACTGGGGGTCGATCCGCTGGATCCGTTGGGGTCGCTGGGAGGCACGGTCAAGTTGGTCGACGAGATCAATAAATCTCGCGAGGACCAGACAAAGGGGGAGATCGAAAAGAAGGCCGCGGAGCGTGAGATGACGAAGGCCAAAACGTCTGAACAAAGGACAGCGGCCCAGAACAAGCTCGACACGGCCAATAGCAAGATCAACACGGCCAAGGGGGCGGAGACCAACTCCAAGAACAAGACCAAGGGAAAGAAGGCGACGAACCCCGGATTGGGGCTGACGGTCTCCCCGTCGCAGCCGGATGCCAACCTGCTGGGAGTGCAAGTCGACATCGGGGTTGGCGCGGATCTGGGCGGGGGGGTGGGGGTCAGTAAAGACCTGGGCAACGTGGCGCTCACCTTGCCGAACGTGGACCTTGTGGACACGACCGCGGCGACCGACGGATCGCTCTCGGCCACGACCAATGATTTTGTGCCCCTCTCCGATGACGATCAGGCGCGATCGATCCTGAGCGCGACCTTCGACGCGGCCAACCTGTTCGCGTTGATTCCCGGTCCGGCGGGGGCGATCGGGGCGCTGGCGGGAACCTTCAACGCCGGCATCGGTCCGATCGGCGCGTCGATCACGACGGTTTCGTACAACCTCACGCTGGCCAGCAAGGTCAATCAGAGTGTCAAGGCGGCGGTTGACAGCCGGAAGCTCAACTTCAAGTTCATCGACACGGCGACGAATCAGCCGGTCGCGATCGACGCATACGTCGGGCGGAACAACGCCAAAAGCGCGGGTGTGACTTCAATCCAGGTCGACCCCGGCACGGTCGTGAACTTCGACACGCTGGGCAAACAGGTACGAGTCGAGCAGGAATTGCTCAATCAGTACTCGTTCACCAACACGATCGGCCTGGATCTCGGCCTGTCCGGGAAATTGACAGTCCTGCAGGCCTCGCTCTCGGCGTTCGGGGCCGAAATCTTTTCCCTGGGCCCGTTGTACGAGCGGGAGGATCCGCTGGCCTCGGTCGAACTGGGAAAGGTGTTCGACAGGACGTTCACCGTTTCGGCGGCGCCGGTCTCACTCGGGTCGTTCGTCGTCGGGCAACCCGTGGCGGATTTGAAGCTCACCGTGAATCAATCCGCCCGGACCATCGACACGGGGATCGGCGGATCGATGCAGCCGGTGACCTACACGTTCACGGTGTCGAACAACCTGCCCGCCCCCGGCCCGCAGGGACCGGCCCAAGCCGCCGCCACGAACACGGTGTTCACGTACGAACTGCCGGCCGGCTACACGCTCGACGCATCGCGTCCCTCGACGCCGGGAATCACCCAGTCCGGACAGAAACTGACTCTCAATCTGGGAACGCTCGCCAGTGGTGCACAGACGCAGATCGTGGTCAACGCCCTGACCAACGGGAACACCTTCACGCAACGCCTCATCGGCACGGCGAGCGTCAAGGCGGACCAGCGGGACCCGGCGCTGGGTAACAACGGCGCACAAACCGAAACGATCACGTTCTCACCGATGGACTTCATGGTGACCGTCGGCGGCGACACGGTGGCGGTGCCGGACTTCGCGACGATGCCGAACCTCCGTGCGGCGGTCACCGCCGCCGAAGGCCGAGTCGGCCCGGACATCATCACGTTCCGCGGCAAAGGGGACATGGTGATCGAACTGGAGTTCGGTCAACTCCGCCTCGTCCATGCGACGAAGTTCGTCAACGCGCTGGAAGACGGCGGACGAGTGATCATTCGCGGTAAAAAGGACGGGGAAACCGACCCGAAAAAGCACACCCGGTTGTTCCGGCTCACGCTGGAAGGGAATGCCGAAGGGGATGGGTTCCTGTTTGACGGGATCACCTTCGAGAACGGCAACGGCATCACGAACGGCTTCACGTTCAATCCCGTGAATCCCAGCCTCGAGGACGGCTTCGGCGGGGCGATCTACGTGACGGAACGGGTCCCCAGCGAACCGGTCACGCTCGATATCCGCAACAGCGTGTTCCGCAACAACACGACCAACCTGATCGAGCGCTCTTCCGGCGGAGCGCTGGCGGCGCTGAACACGACGGTCAAGTTGACCAACGTGCTGTTCGAGGGAAACACGTCGTTCTTCGGCGGCGGGGCCAGCATCACCAACGCGAAGGAAGGGAGCCTGCTCTCGCGGGTCGTCTTCGACCGCAACACGGCCGAAAGGCAAGGGGGAGGGCTCGACACGTTCTCCGAGGGCTTTGGCTTCTCGAACACGCTGCGCGTGGAAAAGACCGTATTCACCGGCAACAAGGCTGGTATCACCGGCTCGGCGATTTCCAACGAATCGTTTGCGGAGAGAGAGGAGATCGGCGGTATCGTCGTCGGAGTCGGCGGCTTGGACAGCGAACTGAAGTTCAAGGACAGCCTGTTCACCAACAACGGGGCGATCGATCCGACGAAGACCGTTCCGGCAGTGGCACTGGTCGACACGTCCGACACCGGGAACCCGATCACGACATCCGAGGGGAACAATTTCTCGGACGATCCGAACATCGATTTCAACAACCTCACCGACAAGAAGGGAGTCCTCACCGGGATTGTGCTGGACAACGCCACGGCGTCGAACACCCAACTCCGCGTGCCGGCGGTGACCAAAGGGGCGGTACTCAGCGCGATCAGTATCGTGCATCCGTTCGCGGCGGCACCGTTCAAGTACCTTGTCGAAGACCGGAACGCGAACGCGGCGAATTCTCCGTTCGTCCCCAGCACCCGCCTGGAGATTGTCGACGGCGTACTCAAACTCAAGGACGACTTTCAGTTCGACGAGTTGGCCGGACAACTCAGGCTGCGGATCACGGTGACGGACGCGGAGGGGGTCACACTCGTTCGGGACAACGTCACGTTGATCATCGATGAACCGGCGATCGCTCCGACCGACATTTCGATCGGAAACCTGTCGATCATCGAGAACGCGCCCGGGGGCGTGGTGGGCATCGTCACCGTGGCGGACCGCAGCAGCAACGACGAATGGACGTTCGACGTCTCCAACGACCGTTTTGAAGTGGACTTCATTCAGCCGCCGGGTCAGGCGAAGCAGTATCGGCTCAAGCTCAAGTCCGGGGTGGTGCTCGACTTCGAGGAAACCCGGTCGTATACATTCGATGTGGTCGCGACCGACACGACCGGATTACAGACATTCAAGTCGTTCACCGTGAACGTGGCCGACCTTCCCGAGGCGCCGCGCGAACTGCGCAGCCCCGGATTCGGCATTCGCGAGAAACGAGCGGGAGACACGTTCGGTTCGATCTTCATCAACGATGATGACAATAACGAGACGCACACCGTCACCGTCGACGATCCCCGGTTCGAGATCAAGAACGTCGTCGGTGTCGACGGCAAGATTTCGTCGCGATTCCTCAAGCTGAAGGACAACGTCGAACTGGTGTTCGCCGACGCCGCGAACGTGAACGTCAAGCTGACCGTCACCGACAAGGACGGCCTCAAGCTGGTGGTGGACGTGAAGATTCCCGTGATCGACAACTCGCAACCCAATCGCGGCAACGTGGTGCAGGTGTATCGCGCGTTCAACCCGAACGCGAACTTCCACTTCTTCACCACGAACAAGGGACAGTTCGATAACGCCGTGGCCGCCGGGTATCGGGACGAGGCGGGGGGGCGGCCGGCGTTCTCGGTCCAGAGCGAGCAAACCCCAACGGCCACGCCGTTGTTCCGGCTCTACAACCTCGAACGCGGGTTCCACTACTACACGATCAACAAGGCGGAAGCGGACATGTTGGCGGCGCTTGTTCCCGCGCCGACCAGCGGCCCCGACAACCGGACGACCGGTTGGCGGTTCGAGGGGATCGAAGGGTACATGTACTCGGGCAGCACCGACCAGACGACCACGCTGTACCGTTTGTACAACAACGATTCGGGGACGCACCTGTTCACCGAGGACGAAGCCCAGAAGAACGCGATCCTCACGGCGTTCCCGGGCATCTGGGTGGAACACTCTCCCGTCGGGTTCGCGTTCAAGTTGCAAGCGGACGGCGTGCTACCCGGTCTCGACCGACCCAGGACCACGACGCCTCCCGCCCCGTCGTCGAGCGCCACCGCCGCGCCGACTTCGGCCGGTGCGACATTCGTCGGTGAACCGAGCACTGCGGAAACGACAAGTGCCGTGTTCGTTGTGGGAACGCCCGCGGCGTCGGTCGTCGCGACGGATCTGGATGTCGGTTTGATTCAGGCGAACCCGGCCGCCACCGGCGCGGTTGCGATTCCGTTGATCGACCTGGTCGGAGACGAGGTCGAAGACGACTCACCGTCCCTCTTGTTGGACGAGGACGAGGCAGGTGCGGTCACGTCGCTGGATGCCTACTGGAGCGAGTTCGATCCTTCGAGTTTGATGCTGGTCGGAGCGGAATGACGCGGGACGATGTGGATCGCGGCCCTTGAGCACGAAACAGACGGGGGCGGAGCGCGAGGTGCGCTTCGCCCCCGTTTTTTCGCACAACGGTTTCAATTCGCGCTGGGGTTCGTCTTCAGTTTTTCGCACAGTTCGGCGAAGCGTTTCGCGGGAAGGACGTAAGCGGTTTCGGACTCTCGTCCGAGGAAGCGTTTGCCCAGCAGAACGACGCCGACGAGTTTGCCATCCTTGAAGAGCACGGCAGGGACCCGGCCTCGGTGATGTTCTGTCACCGGATCGGTCTCGACTACGTGAGCTGCTCCCCCTACCGGGTGCCGATCGCGGCCCTCGCGGCGGCGCAAGCGGAGCTGGCCGAGGCGAAGTGAGGCGCGGTCAAAAGTTGACTGATTGATGTTGGATCATCGAATGGCGGCGGGTCGCGACAGCGATCCGCCGCCATTCGTTTTTGGACGATGGGTTCAATCGCCGGAGCCGTACGGACGACGGTGAGTCATTCAGGATTTTCGACCACACCAAGCGCGGCCAGAAGATCGCGGCGGTTTTGCCAGCTACGCCCGAATTTCTTTACCAGTTCGGCGATTCGCGAGTCGCTCCACGGGCCGCGCCGGTACCACGCGACGACCACTGGCGCAAACTTGTCTTCGTGTTCTTGGTTCACAGTTTCTTCCAGCCACGCGTCACAGTCGCCCCAAATGTCGATGGGGAATGCGTCCCGCGCGAGCAACGGTTGCTCTCCGAATGCCCATCCGGAAAGTCTCTGCAATTCGCGAGACTTTGACTCACGACAGAGCCGATAGAGCGCATGGAGTATCGCGAAATCAACGGGAGTGACCTCACGTGAGACTTGACCGAGCCAAACAAACGCCCATGCCGCAGGTAACGCCGAGCGGGGATCATCCGGTGACAGTAGGGGAAGCAACGCTTTGCGAATTAACGGCCAGGAGGGTGGGGGGGCGGTAGGGGCTTTGAAGTCTGTGCGACACAGGAGATACGCCCATCGCATGTAGACCAACGCCGCACGAACACGATCTGCTCGCTGTGTGGATGTCAACCAGTCGTCGAGTGTTGTTACCAACGGCGCCGTGAGCTCTCCCGATCCTTCCGGAAACACACTGTGCCAGGCGAGATCTTTCATTGCAGTCGAGTAATCTTCCCAACCATCTGGGCCATCCCAGTATTCCGCTTGCACAATCTCATGAAAGAGATCGCCAAACCGTCCACGCCGCAGGTTGATGATAGACCCAGCTAATGCGTTCTCGCTGCCAAGCCTTGCCAACTGACGGAGAGCACCACGGAGAATCGAAGTGGAGATCGAGACTTCGTCCAACAGACACTGGCGGAGCAGGACGTCAGCCGAGGTGACTTTGTCATCACTCCCTTGGGATATACGCTCCGGTGGAATATTCGCGCACAGGTCCGTCAATCGGCGAATCGTTGGCTCGGCTTTACGGCCCGCGAGCACTGCGGCCAACGGAATGACTTCCCGCCAGCTCTCGTCCTTGAAATGGGGCTCCAGTAACTCAAGAAGAGTGCGATTCTGATCGCGGCCGGGATACTGCTCTTCGGTGAGGCCGCGTGCCGCCAAATACTCCTGAAACGTCAAATGCCGGAACTCGTAGATCGGCTGGAGTTCGCCGTCGATCCGCTCGTGGCCGGTCTGCATCAGCAGGCTGCTGCGATATTCCACCCGTTCGACGAACTCCGCCGGACTGATCTTTGTGAACTGCAATTCGGCCTGCAATTCCTCGCGCGCTTCGTTCAACAACTCCAACAGGCGCCGGTGACCGATGCGCTGGATTCCTTCGTTCATCATGATGACCGCGACGTACGACAACTGGGCGAGCGTCTCGTCGAGGTCCATCGCCGCGTAGCCCTCGGTATTCCACGTCCGAATCAGCACCTTTACCGCTTCGTGGTATAGTTCGACCCGCCGGGTGGGGAGGTCCCCGATGCACCGCCGCACGACGAGGAGTGTCGTCAGCATCAACGGGTTTTCCGCCAGCGGCCGAATCCGCGAGTTTTCCCAGATGGTCTCCGCCAGTTTCCTCGAATCTGCCCGCACGGCTTCGGTGTCATCCACGACGACCGTATGCCACGATTCGCACAACCGCGTGACATCATCCTTCTCAAACGGAGCCATCCGTACTTGTTCGCAAACGCTGGCTACGACTCCGGCCACGTGCCGATATCCCGCTTCCCGGGAGGTGACCACCATCGCCACCCTCGGGAACATCGCCAGCAAGGTGCGCAGATGCTGCGCGAACGTGGTGCGTGTCCCCTCGTCCGAGATTTCGTCCAACCCGTCGACCAGCAGGAGGGCCCGGCCGCTCCTCAACGCTTCGTCAAGACCGTCCCGGAACACCTCCGACTCGCCACAGTTTAATCCGGCATAGGTCGACAATTCTTCCAGCAACTCCCGAATTGGACGATGGGCACGGTCCCGGAGTTCGCGGCAGCGGAGCAGCAGCGGCAGCCAGTCCCGATCGGGCAGGCGGTCGTCCGTTTCCTGGCGCCGTTTCGGATCCGCGTAAGCGACCGCAATCCTTTTCAGAAGCGTGCTCTTCCCGCCACCCGGTTTGGCCAACAGCGAAAAGCGAGGGTGCTCAGCGAGAAAATCCCCGACCTGAAACACGGACTCCTGATTCTGTTTCGTGTTCTTGGCCGGTTTCTCTCCGTCTTCGGGGGACTCGTCGGGTTTGCCCACGATCTTCATTGGGACGAACAGCCGTTCCAACTTCATGCGGAACGCGCTCAGGTCTGCGTCGGCGGGAAGTCCGTCGAGTTGAATCTCGCCACACTCGTGGACGACCCATTCCCGGTAGCGCTCGAACGCCGTTCGGAGGACCGTTTCGCGTTCCCGAAGCGGGGCCGGAGGGGGCACATAGGTCAGCTTGTGCAGCGTCCCTTTAGATTTGCGGTCCGTCGCGACAATGTCTTCCGCGACCGTCTCCGCAAGTGGAGTTCCATCGGCATGGATCAGTGCGAAGTGGGTGCGTTGTTTGTTGAGGGCAAAGTACACCGCCCAAACGTACCCCAGTGGGCAACCGAGCAATTCGGTTCCGTCCCCAACAACTTCGTCGATTCCCGATTGTGCGCAACACCGCCCGGCACGTTCCACCGCACCGGTTTCGCCGATCAGGATCCTCCCGCGGATCAATTCTTCGACAACCTTAGCGCCATCGAGCAAGATGACCCGCGACTGCTCGTCGGTCTCCTTCTCCTGTTCGATCCCGGTTTCCCGAAAGCCGCCGAGCGACACGAAGAAACCGTCGACGGGTTTCTTGTTCCCGGTTCCGCGCTCACGGGTCAGGACGCCGTAGAACTTGTTGAGATCGTCGCCACCGATCTTGTCGGCATGGGCCTTGCACTCCGCCACCAAACGTCGGGGCAACAGGCGGTGCGTCCCCGAGATATCGATCTCCCGACCGGATTTGTGGAGGTCGAAGCGGAGTTCGTCGTAACCCAAGGCGAAAAACAGGTCGCTGATTAAACGAGTGAACAAATCGCCGCGAGCGTTGTTCGTCGGCGCGAGCAGTCGCAATGGTGAGGAGCGCGTCACGAAACAGTCTTTCTCCAGTACAAACGGAAGCGAGTCCGGAGAAAGAGTGTACCGCCAAAGTAGGCTCGAGTGCAGTAGGTCAGGCTGTGCCTGACGGGGCTGGTGTTGCTCGCCACTGGTCCCAAAAACGCACTGCTGGACAAGCCAGCAGTGGCACATGGAAGCCGCGCTCAGCTCACCTCGCTGCAACGTGCTTTCGCATCTCCAGCACCGCCTTGGCGAAAGCCTGCCCCATCAGGGCGAACGTCTTCGCGCAGCCCAGGTAGTGGTAGCCGGCGTTCGAGGCGCCTCGTTTCCAGAGGGCCACTTCGGCGGGGGAGATCAGTTTCGCTTCGAACTCGGAAAGGTACGTCCGTTTTTGTTCGGGGGTCATTTGGCCGTCGGCGTTGGCGTGGTCCTTGTGCTTCGTGTCGAGGAAGTACGACATCTGCCGGACCTGATGGTGCTTGTCATCGATCGCCCCCAGTTCCTCCGACCAGAACGGAGAAGTCTCGACCGCTGCCACATTCCCCTGGAACTCAGGGAGCGACGCCGGGGCGGCCATCGCTTTGCGGAATTCGACGGTCTCCTTGTTGGCCTTCGCACCGGACACCCCCAGCACGCCGATCACGAACGGCATTTTCGGAGCGCCAAGGTCTTTGCGGACATCGCGGATGAAGTGGGCCATCGCTGCGGAGTACGCGTCGTATCCGCCGGGTCGGTCGCGATGCGGGTAGACGCCCGAGTCGACCAGGTCGTTCCACCCCTGCAACCACACGAAGCCGGACAGCTCGTAACCACCCTTGGGGTCGTACTCGGGACAAACGCGCGGGATGTCGGCGAGTACGTGCTTCACATGCTCGACCATCAGGCGGTAGTAGACGCCGGTCTCTCGAACCTTGTCCGCTTTGACGGCTTCAATGTCCTTCTTCTCGCGCTGGAACCGTTTGAGTTGCTCGTCGTTGAAGACGTACGGCCCGGCACTGGGGGGGCGGAAGTCGGTGTGCAGGCTCTTGCCACCCCAGGCGGTCTTGATAAGCAGCACCGGTTCGTCGAAGGCGGCGTCCATCGAGAGGCCGAACGTGAACTCGGGGCCGATCTTGCCGTTGGGCTGATCGGGCTTTTGTCGCGAACCGTAGCCGGCGGTGAGCCGTCCGTGACCTTCGCCGTTGTTGTCGCCACTTCCGGTGAAGTACGAAATCCAACAGTGTTCGCAGACGGTTGGCTGTCCATCCGCACCGCGCATGGTCTTCAGGAGCGGGGCGGTGGCCGGGTCGTCGCCGATGTAGTCGAACGTCTCGACGCGGGCGTGACCTTCCATGTTGGACTGCCCCGCGAGGATGAAGACGCGGAGGGGTTTGGGTTCGGCGGCGGGGAGGGGGGCTGTCAGCGACAACAGGGCGAACAGGAGTGCGAACCGGTGGTGTCGTGTGTGGAGCATGGCGAGCGGACCTTGCTGGACGGTGTTCCGAGATCGTCGGGACTGGAGGACGCCAGTGTAACCCGAGACACGGGGAGGAACCGCTGTGGCGATTTCTTCCACGCGTGGCCGATCGGGCATCGATCCCGCCGATCCCGTGGAACAGCGCACCACACGACCGGCCCCTCAAACGCGACGATAACCCGTGAACCGCTGGAAGGGTGGCTGCGTTCTGACTGACAGGATTGCGGCCGATCTTGGGCCTCCGTCGGATCGTTCTCACAACTTCGGTGGAGATGGTGCATGGAACTGTTTTGGGAGCTGTGGCAAGACCGTCGTATTTCCGCTGCGCAAGGAGATGCGTCCGTCGCGAAAGTGAACGTCGCCCAGAACACCCGGGAGGTGCGGGACCTGGACTTCACCATCGACCGGATCGCGCTCGCCTCGCAAGCGATGTGGGAACTGCTGAGTGCGCGACTGGGCCTCACCGAAGAGGACCTGCGAGCAAAGATGGCCGAGATTGACCTGCGCGACGGTAAGCAGGATGGGCGTATGACCACGCGCGCGACCGATTGCACGGGATGCGGTCGTAAGGTCAACGTCCGCCGCGAGCGTTGCCTCTATTGCGGTGCGACAGTGACGAAACCGATGGCGTTTCAGTGAGCGGGGGCGAAGCTGGAGTCATCAACGCCACACATCACGACCACAGCACGAACGCGTCCTGACCGGCGTCCTGGATTTCCCCGAACCACTCGATCAGATCCTGCAGGTACTCCTTGCTGCTTTGTGAGAGGCATTGCGTGAACTGTTGCCGCATTTCCTCGGGGTAGCCCTCCGGGAACTGGCGGCGATACGCGATCGCGTCCCGAAAAGCGGGGATCATCGCGGCCAGTTCGGCATTGCTGAATAGAGAGTAATACGACCAGTAGGTGTGGAACTGGTCCCCGAAGAGAGGCGATCCGTGTTGCAGGGTCGACATCCACTTCGCGAATGTCGCCCCATTAGTCATCTGTCGCGTGAACTGGCTGGCTCGCATCTCCCGATCGACGGAACGGATCGCCCCGTGTGAATAAAGAGAAGATTTCAGTACCAGATCGAGGTGCTCCTGGCGCGCGATCGCGCGGGCCAGGCAATACACGGCGGAGATATGCTCACCGGTCTCCATCTTCACCGTGGCGAGGCCGCCATCATCCGGGCAGGTCACCGGCGGCCGTTCCTTGACGAGGGGATATCCATCGTCAATCAGCGTCCGCAGCCAGCCCGCCCCTTTGATCCGGTAGGTCTCATCGGACACCGACGCCGACAACAGGGTGTTGGCTCGCTCCAGCACGGCGGTATCTCCGCTGCCGAGCACTGCCTTGAAGTCGTCGAAGCTCCAGCCATAGATGTTCATCCGAATCGACATATCGCCTGCCGCAAAGCACCAGATTGGCCATTCGGTGTCGGCCCCATAATCACACGGCTGGACAAGCCAGCAGTGGCACACCCTGATCGAGCGAGATTTCCCGGCGCCGCTCAATTCTCGCTATGGCCGGCGTGCTGTGGGCCGTCGAAATCAGAACCAGCTTGATCCGCAGGTGGCCGTCGCGTGACGGTCCAGGCGGCGAACTTCGCGGTCAGGTATGAGATCATTAGCACGGGGAATATTCGTGGTGGAATCTCCTGCTCAAACCCTATTCCCTTGATGCAGAACAGGGTGAGGACGGTCGACAGTCCGTAGACCGCCCCGTGGCGGACGACTTCCGCCGTGGTGGCGGATCCGCCGGGTAAGACGCTCCTTGCGAGGAACATCCCCAATAGCATCGCCAAGACAGCAGGTGAAGCCTTGGAGTTGTACCACGCCGAGATGAGCTGCAACGCCCATAGCAGGACCGTTCCGAGGAGAATGCAGCGCGTTCGAGGCGTCAGTAGAGCCATTATCGAACTTTCGAGGTAGCGGGCTTGTGGTTCGGTGTGACCCGGATTTTAACTTCCTTGCGTGCATGTGTGTTGCGGCTCAAAAGAGCTTCACCATACCCGGTCTTGAATTGGGATCGGGGACCGACGCTGGTGTGAACTGCTGGTGAAACCCTGTCTGCCAGCCATCGGAGTATGGGCCCGACGGGTGAGGGTGGGCGATAACGGGGGGAGGGTCACGAGATCCCTGCACGCCGCTTGATCCAGTCCGCGATGCGTTGTCCGTCCGCGTCGTGTCCGGGGGGGATTGGCAAGGGGACGATGTCCTTTCTGTAACCGTGTTTGGCGGTGACGAGAAAGGTGATCACGAGTTGCGAACAGGATTGCTCCGTGGTTCCCGGCACAACCTCGGCCTGTTTCAGGATTTGACCGTACGCCCGCCAAGGGCGAAAGGTTCCGGGCAAGTAGTAGCCGTCGTCCCCCAGCACGACCAATCCCGGCTGACGGGACGCGACGAGGTTCGGTAGGCGAATCAGGTATTGGAGAAAGCCACCTGACACTGCGCCGACGAAAGCTCCCGCCGCACCCGCAACGAGGAAGACGGTCAGCGGTTCCGCACCGGCCACCAGCGCCGCCCGGTCCTGCCACGCGATCCCCCCAATACCGAGTCCCAGCAGCAGGCCGATGACGGTGGAAACAGGGACCAACAGTCGGGTTTTCCACACCTGATGGTTGTGAAACGCCTGCCACACATTGTCCGGGATGTTCCAGCGGCCTTCACAAGGTCCGTCGAGGAGCGTTTGGGCTCGCTTGCGATAGCCGCGTGCAAACCAGGTCAGAACCAAACCGACCACGAGCATCGGAAACGTCAGGCCCAGCGGCGCAATCGCGATCGCGAGGCGGTCCGGTCCCGGGCCCGCCCAGAGCCACGCCGCCCCGAAACCGGCCAACACCACGGCCGCGAGCAGAAACGCATTCGCCTGCGCGGAGAGGGCCAAGACCACCCGTGGCAATTGCGGCGCGAGGGATGCTCTCCGCGAATTGCCTTGAGGGCGTTGTCGGTCGCCGGAACGTCGTGGTTTGCTTCGAGCCATTCGAGGGGTGCTCCGCCGTGTCGAGACGAGTTTTCTTCCATGATGACGAACGGAAGCCGGAAGGCTCGCGGGATTGTTGGAATCCGCATCGATCTCGACCGTCGAGGGTTGCGTGATGCATTTTGTCAACATTGCCGATTCGGGGATTTGGGCGCTTTTTGTGGCACGGTAGAGACGCGGAAGCTAAAGTGAGAGGGTTTGGCGAAGTCGCGTCCTGCCGTGATATCGCGCGGTGCGACCGGGTTTTGCCGAGCGCGATGACCAAGATCCTGTAGCCCGACGCGTGAGCGAGGGACCCCGCGTGAACACCGGGGTAACCTTCGCGCGTGGGTGAGCGGCGTCCCTCGCTCACGCGTCGGGTTTCCAAAACGCACACAAAACCTCGTCGAGGTTTCCAGCGAAGAATCCTTCTCCTCGGGAGTCGTCTCCATGAGTCCATCCTGGCAACGCGCCACTGTTCTCGGTGCCGCCGTGCTGTGCGGAATGCTCGCCCAGCCGGCCTTCGCGGCGGATCCCCCTGCCGGCACACCCGCCCCGCCGCAAAAATCGCCGTTTGAAATGGCGACAGCGGGGATGAAGAAGGTCGAGGGGATGTGGACGGTCTACTCGAAGGACCAACAGGTCCTCGTCGAGATTCCCTCGGGGGCTTTGGGTCAAAACTACATCGTTCTGGTCTCGATCGCCAAAGGGGTCAGCCGGGGAAGCGTCCTCGGCGGGATGTCTTGGGGCTTCGGCGACGACATCATCTGGACCTTCAACAAAGTGGGAGACAAGCTCCACGTCATTCGCCGCAACGTGCGGTTCAAGGCGACTCCCGGCAGCCCGGAAGCCAACGCCGTCAAGCTCGCCTACTCGGACAGCATCCTGTACGCATTGCCGATCGTGACCACGGGGCCGTCCGGTGGCCCGCTGGTCGACATGACCCGCGTGTTCCTGAGCGACGATCCGCAGATTGGCCGTTCGCTGGGGAACTTCTTCTTCTCCCCCGACCGCTCGACCGTCGGGCCGGTGAAGGCGTTCAAGGGGAACGTCGAACTGACGATGAACACCGTCTACTCGGGGAATGTCGAGTTTGATCAGGTGGCTGACCCCAAGGGGGTGCAGGTGGGGGTCCACTACAGCATCAGCCCGCTGCCGACCGGTGGTTACACGCCGCGTCTGGCGGATGACCGTGTGGGGTACTTCCTGACGGTCCTCAAGGACTTTTCCGACAAGAAGGACAGCGAGCAGTTCGTCCGCTACATCAACCGCTGGAACCTGCAGAAGGCCGACCCGTCGGCGAAGATGTCGCCGCCGAAGGAACCGATCGTTTTCCACATGGAAAAGACGATTCCGATTCACCTGCGACCGGTGATTCGCTCGGGGATCGAGGAGTGGAACAAGGCGTATGAGAAGCTCGGCTTCGCGAACGCCATTGAAGTCCGTCAACAACGCGAAGAGGACGACTGGGACCCCGAGGACGTGCGCTACAACACGTTCCGCTGGATCACCGCCGACGCTGGCTTCGCGATGGGTCCGTCGCGCGTCAACCCCATGACGGGGCAGATTCTCGACGCCGACATCATCTTCGACGCGGGCTTCCTGACGTTCTGGAAGCAGCAGTACGAAACGTTCACCCCGGCGGACGTGGCGGCCATCACTGGTCACACGATGAACGAGAACACGCCGCTCGGAAAGTTGTTCTCGGGGGGTCACACACACCTGCCGGGTCACAGTTGCGGATATTGCCAGGGGATGCAGCAGCAGATGAATCTGGCCGGGGCGATCTTCGCCGCGCAAGGTTTTGAAGCGGCGGACGGCAAGCCGGTCCCCGAAGAGTTCATCATGCAGGGGCTGAAGGAAGTGGTGATGCACGAAGTCGGGCACACGCTCGGCTTGCGTCACAACTTCAAGGCCAGTGCCTGGAAGACCCTCGCAGAGATGAACGACCCGGTGAAGGGGGCCGCCGAAGGGACCGTCGCCAGCGTGATGGATTACTCGCCGCCGAACATCGTCCCCAAGGGACAGCCGCAAGGTTTGTATTACACGCAAACCATCGGCCCGTACGACTACTGGGCGATCGAATACGGCTACAAGGTCATCGCTGGTGACGAAGCGGCCGAACTCAAGAAGATCGCCGCCCGTTCGGCCGAGCCGGGTCTCGACTTCCTGACCGACGAAGACACCCGTGGTTCGGTCGACGCCGACCCCCTCTCGAACCGGTTCGACCTCGGCAAGGACCTGACGGAATACGCGTCCCGCCAGATGAAGACCAACTCGGAACTGTGGCCGCAAGTGGTCAAGCAGGCCGTGAAAGAAGGGGAGGGGTACCAGAAGGCGCGACAGGCGTTCAGCCTGTTGTTCATGGACTACTGGCGAAACCTGATGTTCGTCGCCCGGATTCCCGGCGGTTTGTACACCCACCGCGACCACAAGGGGGACGCGAACAGCCGTGCGCCGTTCGTTCCCGTGGAAGCGGCCAAGCAGCGCGACGCGATGAAGCTGCTCACGGAAGGTGCGTTCAAACTGCCCGACCTGCCGACCGACGTGCTCAACTATCTGGCCGTGACGCGCTGGAGCCACTGGGGCCTCCGCGAGCCGAATCGGCTCGACTACCCGCTGCACGACCAGGTCGCCCTAATGCAGGGGCGCATCCTCGCGATGCTGCTCTCACCCGAAACGCTGATGCGTCTGCGTGACAGCGAACTGAAGGTCGCCCCCGACGCCGACCTGTACACGTTGGCCGAGCACATGCGATTGCTCTCCGACGGCATCTTCACCGAACTGAAGGAAGCGGCCCGCGAGGGTGAGCACACCAATCGCAAGCCGTACATCGTCAGCTTCCGCCGCAACCTGCAACGGACGACGGTGCGCGAACTCTCCGCCATCGCCGCGATGCCGATGCAGGACTCGCTGGAAGACGCCCGCAGCCTCGCCCGCTTGCACCTGACGGAACTCGACAAGCAGATCACGGCCCTGTCGACGAACGAGAAGGTGAAGCTGGACGACTACACGCGCTCGCACCTGCAAGACATGCAGGAGCGGATCAAGAAGGCGCTGACGATCCAGCTCAGCACGGGCGTGCTGCCGTAAGGCGGGATGCGGGTTGAGTTCGGGAATCACCCCAGCCTCCGGGCGGCCACAGCGGTCGTCCGGAGGCTTTTTTTGTTGGGACGGTCACCCTTGTCGGCTAGGATGAGGCCGATCGCTGACGGTCCTGTGTACGGATCGACGGACGATGTTTACAGAGGCGGGAACAGGTCATGTCGCTACGTCAGTTCACTGCCGTCATCCGTCGTGAAGAGAACGGGTACGTCTCCCACTGTCCGGAATTCGACATCGCCAGCCAGGGA
>JBIKMW010000041.1:0-49253 GCA_044359065.1 Planctomycetales bacterium
GACGCTCCGCGTCCGTCAGCCGCACGATATACTTCTTCTGCATGGCACACCTCCTTGTGCCCGGACACTCCCACATTTGCATCAAGACCCGCAACCCCTGTTTCGAGGCGTGTCGGACCACTAGGCCGATCGGGGTATCGTCTATAGGCCGGTAGGTCGCGACCTACCGGCTGGCGACCCAGCGGGCGGAAAGAGCATCACATAAAGTGGTTGCAGTCATGCGACGCACTCCTCTGCGTGGTAGACGGTTTCCGCCTGTTTTTCATTGGCATTTCGTTTGCTGAGCGTCTGGGGCCGCACACTCTCGGTTGGCAACCTTCGTTATGCTGCCAACGGCTGTCGCAGGATTCAAGTCGTAGATGCCTCTTCCAGTCCGACACCCCGATGCGTGCTTGGGGGATACTGAGGCCAGCCCCCGATTGCCCCTGTCTGAGTCCGAGACAGGGGCGACTGGATTTGGACCCCGCAACTCGAACCTTTTTGAAGCTTTGTGTCAAATGGTCGTGGCGACTTATCGATTTCGCCCAGCTGGCTGATCATTGGGCCAGAATTCAGGATTGGTTGCAAATCGCCGACGGCCAATAACAAAGGTCTTCGCTGTTTTTGTCGAAGGGTTCCCAAAACGAAAATAGTCGGGATGACGAAACACCGTTTGAATTTTTTCCTGCGGGTTTGCTGGGCTGGAACGTGATATTTCTGCACAGTGTGACAGAGGTAATCCCCCTGGTCCGACCGTCATCGCGTCCTTAGAAACGTGAGTGTGATGGCGAGATCGTCCGGAGATCACTGTCGCCCCCGGCGACTTTGGCGACGAACGATCTCCTCGGGGCTGAGAGCGGTTCGTGTCGACACGGGGCGGTGGGTTTACGTGGGAAGAGGTCGGCTGATGGAAGTGACGGATCATACTTTTTTTCCAACGCGGGTGGTGACCATCCAGTTCCCGGACACCGCCCCCCTGAATGCGGAACTCTGCGATCTGTTTGAGCGCCGGCCGGAGCTCGACGACCGGTTCAACATGCACCCGGACGCGCAGAATCTGCTGCGTCTGGCGAATACCGTGCCTGCGATCGAACAGCTCCGTTCCATGTTTCTCACCGGGGTGAAACACTGGTTGGGGGCCGAGGAAATCGCGGGAGCGGAGGGGATCGATCTGCTGCTCTTCAGCAACCGCATGGGCCGCGGAGAGTCGACCATCGTTCACAACCACCAGGCCGACCTGATCGGCATCTATTATGCCCGCACGGCGGATTCCCATCGACCGCCCATCCAACCCGCCGACGGCGAGGACTATTTCGAGGCCGGCGACGGAGTGCTGATGCTCCACGATCCGCGCTTCAACGCCAACCTGACCAACGTGTGTCATCGCGATCACGTCCGAGTCTTTCCGCGTCCGGGCCTGATGCTGATCTTCCCCGCCTACGTCTGGCATTCCGTCACGCCGCATCGCGGCGAGTTTTACCGACTGGCGTTTTCGATGAACTTCACGCTGCGGTGGCCAGCCGGCGCGGCGGAGCAGCACTCGTTGAAGTGAGGAGCCGGAAGCCACGTGTGGCGCGATCATGGAAAAAGCTCGGATCCCGGAAACATTCCCTTCCGCAACCATCGACGGGACGTGAGCCAACAATCCGTCGGAATGCGAGGATTTGGAACAATCCGCTCGAGAATCGAGGACGGAGCGTGCTTGCGGAGAGCGAGTGGGAATTACGCTGGGTGACGCCTAAAATCCCCGCGAGACCGGTGAGGCTTGGCAACGAATCGCGGTTAACCGACGAGTCGAGATGCGCGTCAAGCGTGTTTATTCCCGTGTGGGGTAAGTGGTTATTGAGTTGGAAGGCTTTCATTTCGCCGGAGGTGGCATTCCGGCTCTGTTCGCGTTCGCTTCCCGTGGGTAAAAATACTGGGTCTTGGTTGGACTTTTCCTCGTAGGGCGAAGTCTGTCTGACGGACAACGGTAACTCCAAGAGGTCGGCAGGTTGACGCCACGTCGGAAAGTCGCTCGTCCTACGAAACCTCGATCCACGCGGAAGAGATCAGTTCCGATGAAGATTCTGGATCCGGCGCCTTTGTGGACCGTGCCGCGCAGCAGGTACATCGATTTGTGGCACGGCTGCACGATGCGGGACAAGCAGGCCATCGAGTCATCGGGGGTCGATCCGATGAGGGGCCGTCCAGACACGGATTTCGGCCGGGGTTTCTACACGACCACCGTGGAGAGGCAGGCGCGAGCCTGGGCTTGGGAGCGGTTCTACGGCCCGAAGTACACGCGCACCACCGGCAACCAACCCGTCGTGCTACGATTTCGATTGGATCGGTACGAACTGGCCAAACTGTCGACTTTGGCCTTCGTCCTGGGGCATTATTCCATCGATGATTTTTGGAGCCTTGTCCAGCACTGTCGCCAAAGCACCCCTCCATCCGATCCCCCTCCTCACATTGTGAACGATCATGAAGGGCCGATACCCTTCGCCGGGAATTGGTATGATGTCGTGATGGGACCGGTGGCCGCGTTCTGGAACCAGCGTTATCCGATGGCGGACGCCGATCAGATCAGTTTCCACACCGACAACGCCGCCGCACTGTTAACGGCCGCGATCAACAGCGGAAACACGAACTTGTACGAATCGAGCATTGTGGTCTGAGAATCGGGGTGCGCGATGAAACCGACGGTCATTCCTGAACGCGACGATTTGGTGGGCCGGTTCTGGGGGGATGTCCGCTCGCGGCTCACGGGAGTTCACGACCTCACCGACGATCAGGCGGATTTGGGAATTGCCCGCTACCGAGGATTCGCGGAGCAGCACTTGTTGGGCGACACGGTGTACAACCGTGGTGCCGCGCGGGTCGCCGAGACCATTCACCGGGAAGTCGTTGAGGAGCCTCACGTCAACGGGAAACGTTGACTTCCAAGCGTCCTTTTCCGGCATGTGTGCGGCCAAGGAGGTCGGGGCCTTTCGAGCAGCTGGTGAATCGCCGTGTTGGTCTTGCGGTTGACTTTCTAAAGGATACCACGACCATGCTGCCCGTTTCGTACCCGCTCATGAGGATTTCGACGGGAACCTTGCGAGGAGTTGTCATTTCGCCGTGTTGCGTCGCATCCGCCTGTTTCTCGAGATGATTCGGTTCAGCCACACGGTGTTCGCGCTGCCGTTCGCGCTGTTGTCGGCAACGTTGGCGTGGCACAAGAACATGGGCGAAGGCCGCGAATTCCGCGGTCGCGAGTTGGCGGGCATCGTGCTGTGCATGGTGTTCGCGAGGTCGTTGGCGATGGCGTTCAACCGCCTGGTCGACCGCCGGTTCGACGCCGCCAATTCCCGTACGGCCAATCGCCACATTCCGGCGGGTTTGCTGAGCGTTCCGGCGGTGGCCGCGTTTTGCGTGGTGTGCGCCGCCGCGTTCGTCGCGTCGACACTGTTGTTCTTGCCCAACACCTTGCCATTATGGTTGTCGGCGCCGGTGCTGGTGTTTTTGTGCGGATATTCGTTCGCCAAGCGGTTCACGGCGTTGTGTCATTACTGGTTGGGCGCCGCCTTGATGCTGGCCCCCCTGGCCGCGTGGATCGCGCTGCGCGGCGAAGTGGCTTGGCCGCCGGCGCTGCTGGCTGCCGTTGTCTTCTTCTGGGTGGGTGGATTCGACATCCTCTACGCGTGCCAGGACGTGGAGTTCGACCGCGGTGCCGGACTGTCGAGTTTTCCCGCGAGATATGGCGTTCCGACCGCGCTTCGCGTAGCGATGCTCAGCCATGTCGCCATGCTGGGCTGCCTGGCCGCCTTGTGGTACGTCTCCGGGTTGGGGGGCGTGTTCCTTGGCGGTGTGTTGCTTGTGGCGGTGCTGCTCGCCTATGAACACGCCTTGGTCCGCCCGCACGATCTGTCACGCGTCAATCTGGCGTTCTTCCACATCAACGCGGTGATCAGCCTCGGCCTGTTGGCGGTTGTCTGGATGGACCTGGCGTGTGCGGGTTGGTGGCGCTGAGAGCTCCACATGCCGTTCGTCGAGAGTTTGACTTTTCCGTTACCCGTTTCTCCGTTTTGCAGTTCCGACGCCATGACCGACGATCCCCGCCGCATGTCCGAAATCGCCGACAAGGTCCACGCGGGGGTACGCGTCACCGAGGACGAAGGGCTGTTCCTTGCCGAGCGGGCCAGCCTGCTCGAACTGGGGGAACTTGCCAACGTCGTGCGCGAGCGAAAAAACGGCAACTACGCGTTTTACAACACGAACATCCACCTGAATCCGACGAACGTCTGCGTTTATCGCTGTGTGTTTTGTGCGTTCCGGTCGGACCTGAAGGCGGCGAAGGGTTACGTGTTCGAAGACGAGGCGATTCGCGAGCGTGTGGCCGAAGCCAAGGCGGCAGGGGCGACGGAGATTCACGTCGTTGGCGGGTTGCACCATCAGAAAAAGTTCGACTGGTACGTCGGCGTGGTCCGGACAATCCACGAGGCGTGGCCCGAGATCCACATCAAGGCGTGGACTGCGGTCGAGATCAACTGGTTCGCCCACCTCACGAAGCAACCGTATCGCTGGGTGCTGGAACAATTGAAAGAGGCGGGGCTGGGCAGCATGCCCGGTGGTGGAGCGGAGATTTTCCATCCCGATGTGCGCGACAAAATCTGCGAGCATAAGGCGGACGGCGAGAACTGGATCGAGATCCATCGCACCGCGCATCAAGTCGGCCTGCGCACGAACGCGACCATGCTCTACGGCCACATCGAACAGCCAAAACACTGGGTCGATCATCTGCTGCGGCTGCGTGCGCTTCAGGATGAAACGGGCGGATTTCAAACCTTTATTCCGTTGGCGTTCCATCCTGCCAATACCGGGCTCGACCATCTCCCTCCACCGGGGGGGCTGACCGACCTGCGTGTCATGGCCCTGTCGCGGATACTGCTCGACAACTTCGACCACATCAAAGCGTACTGGATCATGTTGGGCGAGAAGACGGCCCAAACGGCGCTGGCGTTCGGCGCGGACGACCTCGACGGGACCGTTGTTCACGAGCTGATCTATCACGATGCCGGCGCGAAAACACCGGAGGGATTGACCGTGAAGCAACTGCACAACCTCATCACCGAGGCCGGACGCATCCCCGTGGAGCGGGACACTTTGTATCGCCGCGTGCACCGGGACGATGGCGGGGCCGCATGGCGGATCGGCGAGCCCATCTCGACGCTGGTGGGGGTGTGAACGGCTTGCACGCTGGTACAAGCAATGCACGCGCCGCGTTGGTTTGTTTGGCCTTGGTCCCGATCGTCCACTTCATGAAGGGGACTTCTTCATGAAGTGGATTCTGCCGCTTGCTTCTCCCACAGGTGGTTGCGCAGGCGAATGTGCGGCGGGACATCCCCCAGATTTCGGTGGGCGATCAATTCGGCGACGATGCTGATGGCGATCTCCGGGACAGTCTGCGAGCCGATCTCAAAGCCGATGGGGGCGAACACGCGCAGGAGTGCCTCCCTGGCGATCCCTTCCTTGAGCAGATCGTCGAAGATCATGCGAATCTTGCGGCGGCTGCCGATCAGCCCCACGTACGCGGCGTTGGTCTCCGCCAGGTGATACAACGCCTCTTCGTCGTGATTGTGGCCGCGGGTGACGATCAGGCAGTACGTGTCCGGATCGATGTCGAGTCCCGAAAGCGACGTGTCCACGGGGCCGACGATCAACCGCTTCGCCGCCGGAAAGCGGTCGGGAGAGCAGTATTCGCCCCGGTCGTCGACGACCCACACGTCAAAATCGGCCTCGGACGCAAGTTGTGCGACTCGCTGTCCGACATGTCCCGCCCCGACGATCACGAGTCGACACCGCTTCAGGCAAGGCAGGTACGACACCCCTCCGAGGACATAGGGGCGCGGCCGTTCGGCGAGGGGTCGCAGGTTTTGCTCGGCGGACGGGGGCGCGGGGACTTCGGCCCGCGACGCGAGCAGACGACCGGCGTCGTCCCACAAAAACCTGTCGCCCGCGCGACCACCCCCCGCCTTCTCCGGGTCGATGACCACACCTTCGGTGCAGGCCTTGCCCGAGGCCAGACGGGCGTGCCAGTCGACAAAATAGGCCAGATCGGCCGGTGTGCGCACCGGGTCGACCAGCATTTTCATGCGCCCGCCGCAGATGAGGCCGTCATCCCAGCCGTAATTGGAGTCGAGCTGAAACGTCAGCAACTCGCGCGACCCGTCTTCGAGCAAGCGCAGCGCGCGGCGCTTGACCTCGGCCTCGACACACCCCCCCCCGAGCGTCCCCGTCTGCGATCCGTCCGGAAACACCAGCATCGCCGCGCCGGCCTTCTGCGGCGTCGAACCTCGCGTTTCCACGAGCGCCGTGGCGGCCACCGGTGATCCATTGCGAACGGAGGAAATCAGGCTGTCGAGCAGTGCGGTCGGACCCATGAAAACAACATCCCGCGCCGTTGGGGAACACTTTGAGACAGATCGCCATTCAATGTATCGAGGTTCGGGCCCCGAATCTCCCGTCGAGCGGCTTGCCGCGCGCTCCGGCAACGGGCCGCGCGAAGCATTTTGAAAACAGCCTCGGTTGATGCGCGCAACCCAAGCCCGATAGAGTGGCGGTTTCGCCCGGCGACTGGCCGGGTTTGGCAAGCGACCAACGGGAGCGTTGATCGCCGATCCGAGCGGTAGCTCAAAAACCGGGTCAAGGGCCGTGCCCTTGCTTGAAATCGGGTCAAGGGCACAGCCCTTGTGGGGAGATGCGACATGGCAGGCGGGAATCCGTTCGGCGCCGAACAACGGCTCGACACGGCGACGGGATCGTACCGGATGTTTTCGCTCCGCAGGCTTGCGGACGACAAGATCGGCCCGATCGACACCCTCCCTTACTCCATTCGGGTACTGCTTGAGGCGTGCCTGCGAAAAACGGACAACTTCATCGTCCGTGAAGCCGATGTCGTTGGCCTCGCCAACTGGAAGGCCGCGGCTCCGGAACAGGTCGAAGTCCCGTTCATGCCCGGTCGGGTCGTGTTGCAAGACTTCACCGGCGTGCCCGCCGTGGTCGACCTGGCCGCCTTGCGCAGCGCGATGGTCCGCATGGGGGGCGACCCGAAGAAGATCAACCCGCTCGTGCAGTGCGACCTCGTCATCGACCACTCGGTTCAGGTCGACGAGTTCGGCTCGTCCCTCGCCTTGGCGCGGAACGTCGACCTCGAATTCGAGCGGAATATCGAGCGTTACCAACTGCTCCGCTGGGCGCAAAAGGCGTTCACCAATTTCGGCGTCGTCCCCCCCGCGACGGGGATCGTCCACCAGGTGAATCTCGAGTACCTCGCCAAGGTCGTCCTCGAAAAAGACGGCGTCGTGTACCCGGACAGCCTCGTGGGGACGGACAGCCACACCACGATGATCAACGGTTTGGGGGTAGTGGGCTGGGGTGTGGGGGGGATCGAAGCCGAGGCCGTCATGCTCGGCCAGCCGATTTACATGCTCACGCCGGAGGTGGTCGGGTTCAAGCTTTCGGGCCAATTGCCCGAGGGTGCGACCGCGACCGACCTCGTCCTCACCGTCACCGAGATGCTCCGCAAGCACAAGGTGGTGGGCAAGTTCGTCGAGTATTACGGCCCCGGATTGTCGTCGATGAGCCTGCCCGACCGGGCGACGATCGCCAACATGGCCCCCGAGTACGGCGCCACCATGGGCTTCTTCCCCGTCGACGCCGAAACGCTGCGGTTTTTGGAGCGGACCGGGCGTCCCAAAGCCCTCGTGGACCTTGTCGAGCGGTACTACAAGGAACAGGGGATGTTCCGCACCGACGCCTCTCCCGAGCCGCAATTCACCAGCAAACTCGAACTCGACCTCGGGACGGTGCAACCCTCGATGGCCGGCCCGAAGCGTCCGCAGGACCGCGTCCTGTTGAAGGACATGAAAGCCGGTTGGCGGAAGGATTTGGCGGGCACATTCGCCAAGCCGCAGCCTTCCCCTCCGGTGACGGTCAAAGACAACGGGCGTGCGTCGCAAATCGGCGACGGGGCCGTGGTGATCGCCGCCATCACCAGTTGCACCAACACCAGCAATCCCTCGGTGATGGTGGGGGCCGGTTTGCTGGCCCGCAACGCCGTGAAGCGCGGCTTGAAGAGCCAGCCGTGGGTGAAAACGAGCCTCGCCCCCGGCAGCCGGGTCGTCACCGAATACTTCGACAAGGCTGGCCTGAGCGCGTCCCTCGACGCCTTGGGCTTCCAGACGGTCGGCTACGGCTGCACCACATGCATCGGTAACAGCGGCCCGCTTCCGGAGCCGGTGTCGCAAGCCGTCGCCGAGGGGAACCTCGTTGTGTCGGCGGTCCTCTCGGGAAACCGCAACTTCGAGGGGCGGATCAATCCGCAGGTGAAGGCGAACTATCTGGCCAGCCCGCCGCTGGTCGTCGCCTACGCGATTGCGGGGACGACCGACATCGACCTCACCACCGAGCCGATCGGGACCGACGGCGACGGAAAACCGGTCTATCTCCGCGAAATCTGGCCTAGCCAGAAGGAAATCGCCGACACGATTTCCGCGTGCATGTCCCCCGAAATGTTCACCGGCCAGTACGGACAGGCGACCAAAGGGCCTCCCGCGTGGCAGGCCATTTCCGGGGCCGAAGGAGAGCAATACACCTGGGACGAGAACAGCACCTACGTCCATGAGCCGCCGTTCTTCGTGGACATGCCGACGACGCCGGGCTCGATCCGGCCGATCACCGGCGCCCGGGTACTTGCGTCACTGGGGGATTCGGTCACGACCGACCACATCAGCCCGGCAGGATCGATCAAGAAGGACGCCCCGGCGGGGTTGTACCTGCAGGAGCGGGGGGTCAAGCCGGTCGACTTCAACAGCTACGGCGCGCGGCGCGGCGATGACCGGGTGATGACCCGCGGCACGTTCGCCAATATTCGGCTGAAGAACCTGCTCGCACCCGGCACCGAAGGGGGGGTTACCAAATACCTTCCCACCGGCGAGATCCTGTCGATTTACGACGCGTCGGTGAAGTACAAGGCCTCCGGCACGCCGCTGGTTGTGTTGGCCGGGTCGGAGTACGGGACCGGTTCGTCGCGCGACTGGGCAGCCAAGGGAACGTTCCTGTTGGGGGTCAAAGCGGTCATCGCCGTGTCTTACGAGCGGATCCACCGGTCCAACCTCGTCGGGATGGGGGTGCTGCCGCTGGAGTTCCCCGCCGGCCAATCGCGGGAAACGCTCGGCTTGGACGGCACGGAGACGTTCGCCATCGAGACGCCCCCGGATGTCCGACCGTTGCAGTCGATCCGCGTGACGGCGACGAAGGGAGACGGCACGGTGGTGGCCTTCGACGCGAAATGCCGGATCGATACTCCGGTGGAGATCGACTACTACCGGAATGGCGGGATTTTGCACTACGTGCTGCGCCAGTTGGCAAAGAACTGATTCCGCAGCGAACGCAAACGACGCAGACTGCCCACACACCACGAGCCGTCAGTCCCCAAGAGGGGGGCTGGCGGCTCGTGTGCTTTATGCATAGGCACCGTCGCGCGATTGTCGGGCAGCGGGTGTTCTGTGGTGTCGGTGAGTCGATGGACATGAGTGCGGCTGGATAACCACAAGTGACTTGCACAAAAGCACTTGCGGACATCGCCTGCGAGTCCGGCTTCTCTGGGCATCGAAGTTGCGTTTCTCACTTTCTGGCGAGTGGTCAAGCAGGCCTGGCGAACGCCCGAGATGACTCTTCGGGGGCGTGGAGTGGGCGGTGTGTTGATCGAAGTTTGGATCGGCTTGCGTTCGGCCGTTGGTGACGGCCCCCCGGTTCCGCGTCACGTCCTACCTGAGAGGAGCACCCTCGAATGTCTTGGCTGAAATCCATTGTGTTGGCAACACTCGTTTGCGGCCTGTTGACGGCCGGAGCGAGTGCTCAAGAGGAGAAAAAGGATGAGGTGCCGGCCGCCGCTGCCGCCGCCGAACCTGCACCCGCCGCGCCGGCGGCCGAGGAGAAGAAGGAAGAGCCCGCCGCCGCTGCTCCCGCAGCGCCTCCCAAGGATCCCGTGGCCGAGCTGCAAGCCGCTTCGGCCAAGCTCACCGTGGGTCTCGACACCCTGTGGATCATGGTGTGCGGGATGCTCGTGTTCTTCATGAATCTGGGCTTCGGTTGCGTCGAATCCGGCTTTTGCCGCGCCAAGAACTGCGTCAACATTCTCGCGAAAAACTTCGTTGTGTTCGCCGCCGCCACGGTTGCTTATTGGGTGATCGGCTGGGGCTTGATGTTCGGGGCGGGGGATGGCGAGTTCATCGGCAGCAAAGGGGTGTTTCTGCTGAAGGGGGCCGACAACAGCCCCGCGATCGCCACTTTGGGCTACGAAGGGGATTACGGATCGATCGCGTGGTCCGGAACTCCGCTGCTGGCGAAGTTCTTCTTCCAGCTCGTGTTCGCCGCGACCGCCGCCACGATCGTGTCGGGTGCCGTCGCCGAGCGGATCAAGTATCACTCGTTCATCATCTTCGCGTTCCTGATCACCGCCTTCATCTACCCGGTTACCGGCCACTGGATCTGGGGTTTCGGGTATCTGGCCGCGAAGTGGAATTTCTGGGACTTCGCCGGATCCACGGTGGTTCACTCCGTGGGGGGTTGGGCGGCGTTGACGGGGGCGATCATCCTCGGCCCACGAATTGGCAAGTTCACCGCCGACGGCAAGATCAATGCGATTCCCGGTCACAGCATGACCTCCGCGTTCATCGGTTGCCTCGTGTTGTGGCTCGGCTGGTTCGGCTTCAACCCCGGTTCGACGATGAGCGTGGGTGACGGGGTGGCGTTGGCGACGGTGGCCGTCAACACAAACACCGCGGCTGCGGTGGCGACTTTGACCTCGACGCTCGCCGCCTGGATTTTGTTGGGCAAGCCGGACATCGGCATGACGCTCAATGGTTGTTTGGCGGGTCTGGTGGCCATCACCGCCCCGTGTGGCTTCACGACCCCTGAATGCAGCGCGCTCATCGGCGGTATCGCCGGGGTGTTGGTGGTGGTGTCCGTGTTGGCATTCGATCGCATGCGGATCGACGACCCGGTGGGGGCCACGTCGGTGCACTTGGTGAATGGCATCTTCGGCACTTTGTGCGTCGGATTGTTCACCACCTCGGACCTGTCGGCGACGCCGATCACCGGTGGCCCGAAGGCCGGTCTGTTCTTCGGCGGCGGAACCGAACAGTTGATTGCCCAACTTGTGGGGATCGGCATGGTGGGAGCGTACGTCGTGGTCGTCTCCTCGGTTTTCTGGCTGATCCTGAAGTACACGGTCGGCATTCGCGTCAGTGCGGAAGAAGAGACCGAAGGACTGGATCAGGGCGAACATGGCAACGTCGCCTATCACGGCTTCGTGATGGAACGTTGATTCGATTTTTGGCCAACGGGCGGCGGAGGTTCCTTGCGTACCACCGCCGCCCGCCTCTGTTTCTCCGGTCGTCTCCGGCAGGCCGGAACAGCGCGCATGCCGAATCGTGTTTCCGCGACGGAAACGTGGAGTCGAGCGCGGAAGCCAAAGTCGCACGAGCCGGGAAGGGCAGGTTTGTTCACGGACTCAAGTAAAGAGGAGCGCTCAACGATGTCTTATTGGAAATCGGTGGTGTGGAGTGTGTTGCTGTGCGGTCTGATGTCGACCGCCGCTTTCGCGCAGGAGGGGCCTGGCGGAGGTGCCGCGCCAGCGGCCCCCGAGGTGGCTGGAAGTGCGGCGCCAGCCGCTGCCGCAGAAACGGCTGCGGCCCCCGCTCCGGCGGCTCATCTGGCGGGTCTTTACGACACCGGGTCGATTGCTTGGCTCATGGTCAGTGCGGCGCTGGTGTTCTTCATGATGCCGGGCCTCGCGCTGTTCTACGGCGGCATGGTACGGGCGAAGAACGTCCTCAACATGTTCATGTGCGTGATGGTGTGCGTCCCGCTGGTGGCCATTGAATGGGTCGCCTACGGGTACAGCATGGCCTTCGCCGTTCCGTCCGCCATCGCGGTCGACGCGGGCAAGAACGACGACGGCACCGATAAGCCGAAGCTCAGCTACCTCGGCTGGGATCCGGGCTTGGTCATGATGAAGTCTTTCTCGGAAGTCACGCCCATCGACGGGCCGAACAGCTATGGCAAGCTCGTCACCAGCGGGGACACGACGGGTGCCGCATCTACGGGCGTGCCCGAACTGATGTTTGCCATGTTCCAGATGATGTTCGCCATCATCACCCCCGCGCTGATTGTCGGGGCCATCGCCGAGCGGACGAAATTCGCCGGGTGGTGCGTGTTCGTCGTGCTGTGGGCGACGATCGTCTACAACCCTGTCGCGCACTGGGTGTGGAATGTGAACGGCTGGCTGTTCCAGAAGGGTGTGCTCGACTTCGCCGGGGGAACCGTCGTCCACGTGTTGGCCGGGGTCTCCGCGCTGGCTCTGATTCTGATTCTGCCGAAGCGTAAAGGTTACGGCACGGTGGCAATGCCCCCGCACAGCATCGGCTGGACTCTGATGGGGGCGGCATTGCTGATGGTCGGCTGGTTCGGCTTTAACGCCGGGTCGGCGATCGCCGTCGGCAAGGATTTCCTGCCGGTCTCCGGAGCGGTCGCCGTGATGGCATTTGCGACCACGGCGATCGCAGGAAGTGCGGCTACGGGTTCGTGGATGGTCGCCGAATGGATCGTGGCGAAAAAGCCGACGGCCTTGGGCGTCGCGTCGGGGATGGTGGCGGGTCTCGTGGTTATCACCCCGTGTGCGGGGCACGTCAGCCCGGGTGCCGCGTTGGTGATCGGCCTGATCGGCGGTCTGGTCTGCTTCCTGGCCGTCCAGGCCAAGCAGATCATCAAGTACGACGACTCGCTCGACGTAGTCGGAGTGCACGGCGTGGGGGGGGCCTTGGGGGCCTTGCTCGTCGGGTTCTTCGCGATTCGCCCGGTGGTGGGCGGCATGGGCCAGTTCATGCTGCAATTGCAGGGAGTCGCGTTCGCCGGGGCTTACGCGTTCGTCTGCACGATCATTCTTGGGATTCTCGTTCACAAGACGATCGGTTTGACCGTCAGTGAAGACGTTCAGGAAGAAGGACTCGACTACGCCGAGCACGGGGAATCTGCGTATCGGTTGGTCTGAGACACTTCGGGCCTCCCGCGAATGCCGGATGTCCGGAGTCAAGCAGTGTCCACGGAAGGGTGGGGAGAAGACCAAACCGCGGCGAGGGACCATGATGGACCCTCGCCGCGGTTTTTCATTCTTTGGGGGCGGGTGGGTTGAGGAAGCCGCACGCGACCGGCCACGCGCAGTTCGCTCAATCGTCCGGAGTGGACGGATCGTCGGCGGGTTGCGCGACGAACTTGTAGCCGGTTCCCCGCACCGACAGGAAGTGCCGCGGCTTGGCCGGGTCCATCTCGAAATATTGCCGCAACCGCATCAGGAAGTTGTCGACGGTTCGCGTGGTCGGATTGGCGTCCATGCCCCAGACACGGTCGAGCAGTTCCGTCCGCGACAGCACCCGCCCCTCGTGCTCGACAAAGCAGCGCAACAACTTCATCTCGAGGGCCGTGAGTTGCCTCGGCTCCCCTCGACAGACGACCTCGTGTCGCGCAAAGTCCACCCGGCTGTCACCGAAGGCGTAGGTTTCGCCCGAAAGTGGCGCGGGCAAGCCGCGCACGGCCGCGTGACGCGAGAGCAACCCCCTGACCCGTGCCAGCAATTCGGGCAGCTCGAACGGCTTGGTCATGTACTGATCGGCCCCGCAGGCGAAACCGCGGATCTTGTCCTCAGAGAGGGTCCGGGCGCTCAGGATCAGCACGGGGCATTGCACATGCTTTTCGCGAAGCTTCTCCAACACCGCGTACCCGCTCATCTCGGGCAACATCAGGTCGAGAATGACCAGGTCGAAGGGGGGCGAGGGAATGTCGCTACGTGTTTCGTCCGTTCCGTCTCCGACCAGTAGCTTGAGCGCGGACGGGCCATCTCCCACCAGCGTGGCCCGGTACCCCTCCGCCTCGCAGTTGAATTTGACGAGGCGGCCGATGTGCTGCTCGTCTTCGACGATCAGAATGCTGGGCTTCATGCGACGGCGACGATTCCCGAAAAAGAGGCCTGACGTCACCGGGGCGACCAGCGACGGGCTCGAATCCCTTTGGAAGTTGCATCGTCCGTGTCCGTACGAACGGTGACAATCAGGTTTTGATTTGGCCGACGGTCGTTTGAACGCACCCCATTGTGCATCGGGGAAATCGACCTTTTCAAATGTCATGCTCGCTCAAACGGAAACGGCACGACCTCGTCGATCCGTTCGAAACCCAAAAGCAGCATGACGAAGCGGTCGAACCCCACGGCGTTCCCAGCGCAAGGCGGCAATCCCCGGTCCATCGCGCGGAGCAGGCGGTTGTCGGTGTCCAGTGGGGGGAGGCCTTCGCTGGCACGTCGGGTGGTTTCTGTGGCGATCCGTGAGCGCAGTTCGGCGGCATCGGTCAGTTCGTGGTAGCCGTTGCACAGTTCCACGCCGCGCCAGTACAGCTCGAACCGTTCGGCGACCTTGGTACCCTCGGCATCGGTCCCCAGACGCGCCAGCGCCGCTTGCGACGCGGGGTAGTCGACCAAAAACTCCGGCTGTTCCGACCCGAGGGACGGTTCGACAAACTCCGCCAACAGCCAATTCAGCCAGCCGTCGCGGTCGTCCTCTTCGAGGCTTTGCGGAGGAGAAACGCCGCGCACCAGCCCCGAAGCGACGATCGTACGCGTCGACGCGCGGTGGGGGTCGAATCCGAGTCGAGCCTCGAACGCCTCGCGATAGGTAATTCGGCGAAACGACGCGGCGTCCCAGGCGGGGGGACGCGGTACGACGGCCGCCAACGACCGAAGGTACGCTTCCGTCAGCCGCATCGCCGACTCGTGGTCGTCCCCCACGCGGTACCATTCCAGCATCGTGAACTCGGGATTGTGACGGGCTCCCCGTTCGCCTGCACGGAACACCTTCCCCAGTTGATAGATCGCCTGCGCCCCCTCGCACAGAAGTCGCTTCATCGCGAACTCGGGGGATGTCTGCAGGTAGGCCGGTTTCGTGGTGGATGAGGCCGATTCGGCACCACGGGCCACGAACGGCTCCAGATGCGGATCGATCACCCGATCCGCACTGAGCAGCGGCGTATCGACCTCGAAGAAACCGGCGGAGTCGAAAAACCGGCGGGTTTCGGCGAGCAATTGCGCGCGGCGTCGCAAAGTGTCCAGCGACGCGGTTGGTCGTTCGTCGTGGTCGATCGCGCCGGACTCCGACATGCCCGCACCTTCATGCCGGGGATTGGCGACTTCCGCCCGGAATCCACAGCACGTCCGCCGCGCCGTTGTCGTTGGCGACCCGCGCGAACACGAACAGCAGATCCGACAGACGGTTGAGGTAAATCGTGGCGTAGGAGTTGATCGCCTCGAACTCCGCCAAATGGAGACACGCGATTTCGGCCCGCCGACAGACCGTGCGCGCGACATGCAGATGGGCGGACGCGGGAGATCCACCCGGCAGCACGAAACTGTTGAGCGGCGACAGATGTGCGTTGGCGGCGTCGATCCAGTTCTCCAGACGTTCGACCTGCACGGCCGTCGCCCGCAGGACGGGGTGCTCGGGGGGTTCGGCGTCGGGAGCCGGCTCGGGTACGCACAGGTCCGCGCCGATGTCGAACAGATCGTTCTGGATGTGCAGGAGTTGGCTGCGGTACGGTTCGGGCATGTCGGTCGAGGCGAGTGCCAAGCCAATCACCGAATTCAATTCGTCGACGGTGCCATAGGCGGCGATTCGGGGGTGCGTCTTGGAAATGCGGCTCCCGTCACCGAGGCCGGTTTCTCCCTCGTCGCCGGAACGCGTGTAGATGCGGTTCAAAAAGACCATGCTGAGAGGGAATCCTTCCCGAAAGCGAATCGACGCGGAGACATCCGCTCGACAGGAGCGGAGAAAACGCCCGTCATGGAGCGGGCCACCGTGGGGGCGGCACTCGGGCGTGTGTGCGGACGGCGCAGGTCCACACCCGCACGTTCGCGACCCGACCTGCGACCGTCAAGGTCGGCGACGGATGAGTGCGGGGATTCACGAATTCCACTTCGAACACAACCCTCCGGTGCTCGACCGGTTCGGTTGGCCATCAACCGACGAACAGTGGATGGATGCGAGCGTGGTCGAGCGCTGCGGATTCTTGCGCGGGAGCCGCCGAATCACCTGTTAGGTCTTCGCATTCTTCTCGCGGTCCCGTTCCGCGATCTGAATCACGCGGTCGAGCCACAGCTTTCCGCGCGGGGGTAAACGGGGGTCCGTGCGGATCGCGCGGAGGTGCTCAAGGAGTTTGTCATGCCGTGCTGCCAACGAAGCCGCCGACCACACAGCGGTGCGACCGATCGTCGCCCGCAGAAACGTGGGACGATCAACCCCTTGCCGATTCGGGACCGGCGGCAGTTCATCGTCGCCGGGGTCTTGCGGATTGAGGGGAAACTTGTCGACGATCAGCAGGACCGGTTCTTTCGCGCCGGTTGCGAAAAACCACTCCCACATCAGATCGAGGTGGTACGGCTCCAGGACCATCGGCCCCCCCGCGATGAGGGGCGGAGCGGGTTTGTCGGCCAATTCCGCATACTTGTGGTCGCGTAGCCATTGTTTTCCCGCGTCGGTCTGCGAGTTCCAAATCCCGTTGCGGAGAATTTCCAGTTCATCGGCGGGGAGGTCTTTCCACGCCTCCATCCAGCCGGCAATGCGCTCCGGATGGGCGTGCATCACGCGTCCGAGAAACATCGTGAAGAACTCGGGGCGGTTCCCCTTCAGCATCCCCCGCGCCGACAATTGCCGCACACGCTGGCCGAATTTGTCCGGTTCGGGACGCTGGTAGTAAGTCATGATCCAGACCGACAACTCCTGAGCGGACGGAACGTCGTCGGCGACCGGAACCTTCTCCGGGGTCGCGGCTTTGTCCTGAGATGCCGCGGGAATCGTCGGCAGCATCAGCGGGACGAAAAACGCCAGCGTGCCGAGTAGAGCCAGCGGCTTGGGCAGATGAGTCATGGCGCGGAACCTCCCGAGACGGGGTCGATCCACGGGGCGGGAATGCCCCGGTACGGTGCACACAACCGCCAGATTCTAACCATTCCGCACCATCGAGTGTCGCGTCCGAGGCGAATTCGTGAGAGCGGTCGGTGCCAGCCGGTCTGTTCCTCGAGCACCCCCCTTCTGCGAGAGTTGGCCGACTGTTCCGTGCCGAGCACCAACTGTCGAAGAAAAAAAGCGAGAAGGCCGGGAAGTTTTTGCCTCGACGCGTCGTTATCCGAAACGAGCGTGTATTGTCAGGGGAGCGTGACGCGAACGGGCCACACTTGGCGGTTCGCCTCGCGGTTGGATTCCTGGACGGTGACATCCGTCGCAAAACATTCTGGTCAAAACCGTTACATCAAACCCTCTGGGTTGGATTTCGGTCGCCAAGTGGCGGTCGATCCGGTTTCTCCTTTCCTGTTCGGGCCGATTCGCATGAGTCCCGTCGCCCCCCCCGTCGCTTGTGTGGGACATCGTCCGGTTTCCAGCGGTCGTGTGTCGTTCGCCACTTCCTCGTGGTGGAGGGGGCTGCTGGCCTGCTCGCTGCTGTTGGCGGGTCCGGCGATCTCCGTGGCCGTTGCGGAAGACGACGAACCCCGGCGGCATGCATTGGTCGTGGGGGTCAACAAGTACCGCCCGAACGGGGGGCTGGGGGACCTGTTTTTCGCGGAACCGGACGCGAAGTCGCTGTCCCAGGTGCTGCGAAACTCAGGGTACACCGTGACCGAGATGACGGCGGACGCCGCCCGTCGCGAAGAGGAGCCGCGACTGCTCCCCACCGCCGCGTTCATTATGGACGAGCTCGATCGGATCCTCGATTCGTCGCTGTTGGGTAAGGAAAAGCCCGAGGACAAACCACACGCGGAGGACGCGCTGCTGATTTGCCTGCACGGTCACGGCATTCAACTCACCGAATATCCCTTGGGGGCGGATGGCAAACCCGACCGCAACGCAGCGGGGAAATCGTTGTTCTATTTCTGCCCCGCCGACGCCGACATTCGCGGTGTCAAGACGGTGCACGAACTCAAAGATCGCAGCAACCTCATCGCACTGAACGATTTGTATGATCGCCTGCGGGACTGTCGCGCAGCGACGCGTCTGCTAGTCGTGGATGCCTGCCGCAACGATCCCAGTTCCCCTCCGCCGCAAGGTTTCCGGTCGGAATCGATCACGATGCCGCAATTGCCCCCCCCTCCGGAGGGCTGGGCGCTGATGCAAAGTTGCCGCGCCAACGAGCGGGCGATCGAATCCCGGAAGCTGGGTCATGGCGTGTTCACGCACTACCTGATCAAGGGGCTGTCGGGCGAGGCGGACCTGGCTCCCAAGGGAGAGTCGGGGGACGGCGTGGTAACGATGTCCGAACTGGCGAGCTATGTCGGTTCGAACACGTCGTCGTTCGTGCGGTCGAACCATCGGCCGTTCACGCAAAGCCCGGAGGTCGAAGGGCGGTACGACACGAACACGCCACTGGTAAAGGTGGTCGAGTCGCTGGCGGACGATTTGAGGGGGTTGTTGGACACCATCGCACGCACATCGGGTACTCCCGAGTACACGAAGAAGATGGCCCCCACCCGCTCGAAGATCTGGTTCGACGCGGCGAAGAACGGGTCTCCCGTGGGAATCCTCCTGGAGGGAGAATGCCACGAGTACGGCATCGCCGGCAAACCGAAGGACTTCAAGATCGCCTACGAGAAATACAAGGCGGCCGCCGACATGGGGCTTCCTCTGGCGATGGACTACGTGGCGTACTGCCATCGCGAAGGGTTGGGTGTCGACAAGAACATCGACGAAGCGCGGCGCTGGTACGAAAAGGCGGTGGAAAACGGGGTGCCCGGTTCGCACATCTCGCTGGGACAGATGTACCTGTACGGGAACGGGGTCGCGACCGACACCGTGAAAGGAATTGACCATTTGCAGAAGGCGGCGGACGCCGGCCAGTTGTACGGTTGGGTGGCGTTGGGGGAAGCCGAATTGGCGGGACGCGGGTTGAAGCGGAACAAAACCGGGGCCGTTGCCAAGTTTCGCAAGGCGGCCGAAGCCGGAAACCCGGATGCACAGAACTGGTTGGGGGCGTGTCTGCGTGACGGGAACGGAACGGCGGTCGACAACACCGAAGCGTTGAAATGGTTCCTGATGAGCGCGTTGCAAGGGAACGCCTCGGGGCAGGACAACGTGGGTTACTGTCACGCGTATGGCCTGGGGACCACCGAAGACAAAAAAGAGGCGGCACGCTGGTTCCGCAAAGCCGCCGATCAAGGCTTCGCCATGTCGCAGTTGCGATTGGGGGAGATGTTCGAGCGGGGCGAGGGGGTGCGGAAAGACCCGGCCGAGGCGTTCAAGTGGTATACGAAGTCGGCGGAGAACGGCAACATGCGGGCCGCCCACAACCTCGCGGTCTGTTACGAATCGGGGACAGGGACGACCGCCAACGACAAAGAGGCGTTCGCGTGGTACACAAAATCCGCCGAGGGGGGGGACGAACTCGGCCAGAATAAGCTCGGCAACTGCCACTTCAATGGCTACGGAACCGCCCAGGACGACGCGGAGGCGGTCCGGTGGTATCGCGCGTCCAGCGAGCAAGGGTACGCGACGGCGACGGGCAACCTCGCCTATATGTATCTACAAGGACGGGGCGTGGACAAGGACCCGGCCGAGTCATTCCGCCTGTTCAGGATCGCCGCCGACAAGGGGGATATTGACTCGCTGGTGTACGTTGGCCAAGCGCTGCGGGACGGGACGGGGGTCGGTCAGGACGCGGACGAGGCGGTGAAGTACTTCCGCAAGGGGGTCGAAGGTGGCAGCCTCTGGGCCATGCACGAGTTGGGTGGATGTTTGCAGTTCGGAACGGGGGTCGAAAAAGACGAGGCCGCAGCTGTGAAGTTGTACGAACAAGCGGCCGCGGGTGGACGTGCCGGGGCGCAATTCGACGCCGGGTTCTGCTATCAGCGCGGAATCGGGGTGGCGAAGGACGAGGCCAAGGCGGTCGAGTACTACCAGAAAGGTTCGGCTCAAGGACATCACGAATCGACATACTCACTGGCCGTCTGCTACCAGGACGGAATCGGGGTCGCCAAGGACGAGGCCAAGGCGGTCGAACTGTATGAGAAAGGGGTGGCGGTCGGTCACGCGGCGTCGCTGAACAACCTCGGTTACTGCAACCAACATGGCGTCGGCGTGCAGAAGGACGAACGCCGCGCGGTCGAGTTGTACAAGCAGTCGGCCGAAGCGGGGTCGACGGTGGGGATGTTCAACCTCGGTTGGTGCTACGAGTTCGGCGTGTGGGTCCCGATGTCGAAGGACGACGCGCTGCATTGGTACCGCATGGCGGCTGCGAAGGGTCACAAGGATTCGGCGGAGCGGATCCGCCAGTTGGAAGCGGGTAAATGAGGGGGTGGCCGATGCGGATCGCGGGCGTCCGAGGTGTTGCGAAGTGGATCGCTGTCGCGATGAGCGCGATGCTCGTGTCCTTATCCGCATGCGAAGCGGCCGAAGGGAAGCGGTACGCAGTGCTGGTGGGGGTCGAGAATTACCGGCACCCCAAGCTCCGCGAACCGACCCCGCTGAAGTACTCGGTGGACGACGCGGCATCGCTGGGGGCCGTGCTCAAAGAGTGCGGTTATGAAGTGACGTTGATGACGGACGACACCGGCAAGGAAGCCGAACGACTGTTGCCGACGCGGGCCAACATCGAGCGGGAAATCGCCGAAGTCCTCGAAAAGTGCCAACCGGAAGACACTGTCGTCCTCGCCTTCGCGGGTCACGGGCATCAATTTCAGGCGGAGCCGGACGCGTATTTCTGCCCGATGGACGCGCGCCCGTTCAAGGAGGCCAAGGACTCGTTGGTGTCGATCAACGACATCTACCGCCGCATGGAGCACAGCTTCGCGGGGGTGAAGGTGATCCTTGTGGATGCGTGTCGCAACGACCCGAATCCGGCCCGTGGCCGGGGCCTCGACGCCGACGCCGCCCCCCCGCCGCCGAAAGGGGTGGGGGCCTTGTTCAGTTGCTCGGCGGGCCAACGGGCGTACGAGCATGACTCGCTTGCGCACGGGGTGTTTTTTCACTTCGTCCTCGAAGGACTCAAGGGGGGCGCGCGGGACGAGGATGGCGAAGTGACGTTCGAGACGCTCTCACAGTTCGTGCGCAAGAAGGTGCCGAACAAAATGAAGGAGCTCGACCTCGGGACGCAGCAGCCGAATCTCAAAGCGGACCTGGTGGGCGCTCCCCCGGTGTTGGTCGGTGCGCGGGCGGGGCCGCTGACCACTTTCCCCAAATCGTCCATCGAAACCGAGCCGACCACGAAGCTGCGTGCCCAGGCGTTCCTGGCTACCGACCGATTGCCTGCGGGCGGAACAACGCGTGTAGCGATTCGGATCGACGTGCCGGACAAGTGCTACGTGCTCGGATCGAATTCCGGGCACGCCCCTTATGACAAGGCTGAAATGCGAGTCGAGGTGTCGTCCGAGGGGGGGATCGAAGCGATCTCGACGCGGCTGCCCCAAGGAGTCGACGAGAGGTTCGAGGGGGTCGAGCAGGCGATTCGCGTGGTGCGCGGCACCGCGTGGATCGTGGCTACGGTCTCCGTCCCCCCCCTGGCTTTCGGCAAAGACGAATTGACCATCGGACTGCGCCACCGTCTCGACACCGAAGAGGTTTGCCACGCGCCGAAGACAGTGACGCTTCGTCTCTCGGCGGCGGTGGCGCCGGCCGGCGAAGCGGTGCGGCCGGTCCACGATGCGGAGTTTCGAGCGGCGGAGGCGAGTCTGGCCGCGTCGGCGACGAAGTCCGAATCTCCCTTCGGTCCCCCCCGATCCGACAACGGCCTGAAGGTCAAGTTGGTGGCGATCGACACGGGGCTGTGGATGGGGGCCACCGAAGTGACGCAGGGTGAGTGGACGCGAATCGCGGGGACGGCGCCGTGGACGGGCAAGGAAGGGGTGCCGGTGGGCGTCGAACTGCCGGCGGTGTATGTGTCGTGGAACGAAGCGCGGGACTTTTGCGACGCGTTCACTCGTCAAGAACGCAAGGCGGGCCGAATCGACGACTCGTTGCGGTATCGCCTGCCGACCGTCGGTGAATGGGAGCGGGCCTGCCGAGGGGGGAAGTCGGGTCGCTACGGACACGGCGACGACACGTCCCGATTGAGCGAGTTCGCGTGGTACCGTGAAGAAGGGAGCGGAACCGGTGGCTCACGGTCGGCACAGCGGGTCGCGAGCAAACGGGCGAACGCGTGGGGACTGTTCGACATGCACGGCAACGTGTCGGAGTGGTGTCGCGCGGACGGGGAGACCGAGCAACCGCACCGGGGCGGGAGCTTTCAGTACCCCGCCGACCAGGTGACCGCCACATCCGGCGCCGAGTACGAACCAACCGCGAAGTTCCGCGATCTGGGCTTCCGCATCGTGTTGGGGAAGTGAGGTTCGCGAAGCGTCGGCTCAGAAGTCGACCTGCGCCCGCAGGCCGAAAATGTCGGTTTGGCTGGAACCCTGTTTCGGGTTGTCGAGGAACGCCCGGACGTAATTGAACTGGATCTTGGCGTAGTTGTTGAGGTACCAGTTGACCCCCAGCGTCCCGTCCTGAATTCGTCCTCCCTGAATGTTTTCGTCGTTCAGGTTGAGGTACGAGTACCGCGCGGCCAGTTCCCAACCCCCCCAGCCCCAGCAGCAGGTCTCCGGGTCCCACCCCACCTTGTGTTTGACGGCGATGCGGTCCACCTGCGCCAGCTTGCGGTTGAAGGGGCGGTGTTCACCGGTCAGGAACCACCCCGCCTGGACGAACAGGCCGGGGAAACCGACGGCCGGTCCGTTCGTCTGCGCGACGAAGTTGTAGTTGGCCTCGGACATCACGGTCAGCGGCCCTTTGACCCACAGCAGTTCCGTTCCCACCAGGTTGTAGTGATTGGCTGCGAAATTGCCGGTGTCCACGAAGAACGGGATTCCGTTCACCGGGCCTGGAACGGCTTGGCCCGAAGTTCCGATGGGCGTCTGGGAAGCGGACTCCCCCACGAAGTATTCGGGGATCGACCGGAACCGCACCGTTCGATCTTTGGCCGACACGTGGTTGTAACCCAGTCCGACGTTGAGGTAGTCGTCCCCTTCGGACGAGTCGTAGGGGAGGTACGTCGCACGGCCGGTGAAAGCCCAGTTGCCGTTGTCGCCGACCGAGTCGCCGTACTGGTCCTGGCCAGGCCGATAGACCGAGGCCGCCCACGTCGCGCACTCGTTCTCCGCCCAGTTGTAAAAACCGAGCGCCATGTGACGGAAGGGGGTGAACGGCTGAAACAGGAGCGACCGTTCGGCGAACATCGTGTAGCGGAAGCTGGAGGCGGATTCGAGATCGAACGGCTGCTTCCACTGGCCGACGCGAACGTTCCCCAGCACCGGCACCTCGTTGAGTTCCATCCAGACATCGGTGAACGTGGGGCGTCCAAAGAAGCCGAAGTCCATCTGCAGGAAGTAGCTCATGTTGTCGACGACCTTGCCGTTCGCGCTGAGCCGCGCGCGGCGGAAGCTCGAGCCGTCCTGAATGTCCCCCACGGTGTCGCGGCTGGCCTCGGTCTGATGGACCCAGCCGGTATCGGCCTGAAACACACCGTGGATCTCGATTGTCGGGAATTTCTTCGAATCGAGCCGGGTTTTGAGGTCGTCCATCTGTTTTTTGAGCGAGGCAAGGTCCCCCGCGGGAGCGGGAGGCTTGCCCGCGCCGTCCGCGAAGGACGCGAACTCTGCGGACGGGGAGTCGGATTGTGTCGGATCGGCCGCGCCGTCGCGCAACGCCCGAATCTCGGCCTCGGCGGCTTCGAGGCGACGGGCGAGAGACTCGAAATCGGTGGGAGCTTGCGGCACGTCACCGTCGACGGCATCAGGTTCGGTCTCCGCGCGAACGCCCGTGGTCACTCTCCCCTTGGTGTCCGGGGGTGCCGAGCGTGTCGTCGTCAATCCCATGACACACACGACAAAAGCCGCGAGAAGCCCGACCCACAACCTCGCTCCACGAAGCCGCGACACGCGATGACCGGACTGCGACGGGAGCCTGTCGGAAGTCTTGCGCAACATGCGACGGTCCTCGGTATGCGATTGCAACGCTCGTCGACTCCCCGCCGAAGCGTGGCCGTACGACAACAGGGCCGGTACGGACCGGTCCGCCGAGCAGCATGCGAAGAGAGGAAACAGGGGAGAGAACGCGGGATGTACGCCGCCCCGCCGAAAGGGGTCAAGGGGGGCCGACCACGCCTTGCAAATTTGACACGCATCGTTTGAGTGAAAGGGGGTGGTTGTGGGCGTTTGAAAGGCGTCTCGACGGGCATCCGCTCCCTGGCCGGGGGGCCTCGGACGCCCCCCGCCTCGTCCGCAATGCTAGCCACCCGCCATGTCGGGACAGGTCGCATGAGAGTGGGGGAATCACGCCTACCCGTCTCGGTGATCGAAATCCCCTGCTCAGTATTCTTTGGCACAGGCCCCATTGCGCTTGGCGCGTGCGGGCCTCCCCTGCTATCGAAGCATGCGGTGTTCCGCCCCGGTGCACCGCAGAGAATGGTTCCTTAACGTTCCAACGAGGTTTTTTCCGTGGCTGACAGTCCTTTGTCCGCGATGACCAAGCGGTCCGATTTTCTGGTGGCGATCGATTCCGACGGCTGCGCGTTCGATTCGATGGAGATCAAGCACAAGGAGTGCTTCATCCCCAACTTCATCCGCCACATGAACTTGCAGGCGGTCTCGAAGTACGCCCGCGAATGCTGCGAGTTCAGCAACCTCTACTCGAAGGACCGCGGGGCCAATCGGTTTCCGGCGTATCTGAAGGCGTTGGAACTCCTGGCCGTCCGTCCGGAAGTCATTGCCCGTGGCGCGACCATCCCGCAATTGCCCGGAGTCCGCGACTGGCTGAAGCGGGAATCGAAGCTCAGTACCAAAACCATCGTCCCCGAGGCCGAGAAAACCGGCGACCCCGACCTTGTCCGCGCCGCCGCTTGGTCAAAGGATGTCGACGCCAGCGTGGCCGCGACGGTTCACGGCGTTCCGCCATTCCCTCTGGTTCGTGAATCCCTGCAAATGCTGCAAGGAAAAGCGGACATCATCGTGTGCAGCGCCACCCCCTTCGCCGCCCTCAAGAAGGAATGGGAAGAGCACGGCATCGCTCAATACGTGGCCGTCATCTGCGGACAAGAGGTCGGCTCGAAGAAAGAGATTCTGGCCGACGCCCTCGCCAAGGGTTACGGCGCCGACAAGATCGTGATGCTCGGCGACGCCCCCGGCGACAAGCAGGCGGCGCTGGCCAACGGCTGCCACTATTTCCCGATCAACCCCGGCCATGAAGAGGCGAGCTGGCAACGCTTCCACGACGAAGCGGCGGCGAAATTCTTCGCGGGCACGTTCGGCGGCGCGTACGAGCAAAATCTGATCGCCGAGTTCGACAAGTACCTGCCGGCCGATCCGCCGTGGACGAAGTGAAGCCTTCGGAACCGTGAACACCGTCACACGCGGCGTGTCGTCGGGCACGCCGCGCCGGGCGGCGCAAGCGAATCGCTGTTCGGGTGGTCGACAAAGCGGCGTTGCAGCCACAGGCAGACGTTGACCAGCACGAGCAACACCGGAACTTCGACCAGCGGACCGATCACCGCCGCGAACGCCGCGCCGGAGTCGATTCCGAACACGGCCACCGCGACGGCGATGGCCAGTTCGAAGTTGTTGCTGGCGGCGGTCAGCGCGATCGTCGTCGTTCGCGAATAGTCGGCACCGACGTACTTCCCCATCGCGAAGCTGACGCCAAACATCAGCACGAAGTACACCAACAGCGGCACCGCGATCCGCAGCACGTCGAAGGGAATCTCGACGATCAACCGCCCCTTGAGGCTGAACATCACCAAAATCGTGAACAACAGCGAAACCAGCGTGATTGGCGAGATTCGCGGAATGAACCGCGTTTCGTACCAATCCCGCCCCTTCGCCCTCAACAACACGAACCGCGAGATCAGCCCCAGCGCGAATGGCACGCCCAGGTACAGCCCCACGCTGGCCGCGATGTCGCCGATTCCCACATCAACCGCGACTCCGCGCAGGCCAAACACCGTCGGCAGCCAAGTGATGAATACCCACGCGTAGACGCTGTACAGAAAGACCTGGAACAAACTGTTGAACGCGACGAGGCCGGCGGCGTACTCGGAGTCCCCCTTCGCCAGCTCGTTCCAGACGATGACCATCGCAATGCAACGGGCCAGCCCGACCAAAATCAGGCCGGTCATGTACTCGGGACGGTCGGACAGGAACAGCAGCGCCAGCCCGAACATCAGCACGGGGCCGATCACCCAGTTCTGCACGAGGGACAGCCACAACACGCGCGTATCGCGGAACACGCGGCCCAACTCCTCGTACCGCACCTTGGCGAGAGGGGGGTACATCATCAGGACGAGGCCGACGGCGATCGGGACATTGGTCGTTCCCACCTGGAACGATTTGATCCACTCGGCGATGCCCGGCACACCCCACCCGAGCGCGACGCCAATCAGCATCGCCAGCGCGATCCACAGCGTCAGGTAACGGTCGAGGAACGAGAGCCGGCGAAACGTGGAGTCGGTGGTCATGGCGGATCAAGTCGCAAAGCCGAGGGAACCCGAGAACGATCGCGCGAATCACTTCGCGTCGACGAGCGACATTGCGTACAGCATTTCGCGGGCGATTTGCCGACTGCGTTCGTCGTAGGTCGCGGCTTCCTTGTCGGTGTTGTCGGAAACCTTGGGGTCTTCATACGGCACCGGAATGCGGATGGTCGCGCCCGAGACGACCGGACACTTCTTGTCGGCGTCGGAGCAGGTCATCACGGCGCAGAAATCAGCGGACGGATTCGGGGACTGGTCGTACTTCTTCGAGAAGCAGACCAACGGTTCGGCCTTGTCGGAATACTTCACCTGGTAGCGGGGATTCTTCTCGTCGCCCGGTTCGGCGATCGCGAAGCCAGCCCGCCGCAGGGTTGCGACGGCGCGGGGGTTGAACGCGGTCGCTTCGGTTCCGCCGGAGAAGGTTTCGACTTCGATGCCATAATGGGCACCGGCGACCTTGGCCCAAATCTGCGAGAGATGGCTGCGCCGGGAATTGTGGGTGCAAATGAACGTGAGGCGGACGGGACGTCCCGCGGCGCGGGTGTCGCGCACGAACTTCGAGATTTTGGCGAGTTGCTTTTGCCGTTCTTCGGGAATGGTGTCAAACTCGGCCACCCGCGCTTGCACGTAAGCGTCCAATTTGGAATCGAGGGGGACGGCGGCGGCGAGAAGAGGGGACATGACGGTCACCAACACGAGGGACGACATTGGCGGGAACTCCTGAAAGCACCAAACCGAAAGGGGCCGCCGGCACGCGGCGGGCGCCCAAGGGCGCTGGTGCGGCGGAGGACCAACAATTCTATAACTCTGGAAGTATGGAATCAACGCTGGCGGTTGCGATGTTCGCCGCCTTGGCCCAGGAGTCGCGTCTGGGCGTCTTCCGGCGTTTGGCGAGGTCAGTCGGCGAAGTGACGGCGGGGGAGCTGGCGCGGGAACTGAACGTCCCAGCCAACACGATGTCGTTCCATTTGAAGGAATTGGCGGCGGCGGGGTTGGTCCTTTCGCGCAGGGACGGTCGTCGCATCTGGTTCCGGCTGGATCAGGCGAACGTCGGCCGCTTGATGGACTTCCTTTTGAGGGAGTGTTGCGACGGGCGGCCGGAATTGTGCGGCCCGACGGGAACCGTATGCGGAGCGTCCGGCGAGGAAACAACTCCCGTGCAACTTGCCACACGATTCCCGTCGTAGAGAGCCTTGTGCTACCGATGTCGAGCGTTCGACGTTCGCGGCAAGCCGATTGCGATCGTCCCGCGCGGGGAAACGTTGGTGCCGATTTGCGAATTGGACGAACGGCCGAGGCCATCGAGCGCGGGGCAGGCAGCGCCAGCCGCGACTTTTTGTCACCCGCGCCGTGTGTTTTTGGGGTTGTCAAGCGGCTTCCCCCGCTGAAGCCGGTGTCCGCGAACCCTTCCGACGCACGACCGCTACCGGCCTCAAGGTCGTGTGTGGGCGTCAAAGTCCGCGTGAACAGCAGGGTCGACGGCAAGATGTGACGATTGCTCCGTGGCCGCACTCGGTAAAGTCGCGCGCAGCTTCCGCAGGCGGAACAAGCGGTTTTTGCAACACCCCGCGCGACGTAAGTTTGTGCCGGGATAACGGGTTGTGATTCTCAAGGGACGTTTTTCGGGGGACCGATAGTTCCCTTGTCCTCGAATCACCGCGAAGGCATCGCGGTCTCAAGGACTTGGCGCCGCACCACTCCAGGATGAGTTCCGTTACGGAAAAACGGAACGGTGGTCGGCCGTGCTGTCCCGGAGTGGATGAGTTCCTGTTCGTCTTTGACGCGGCACTGTCGGACCTTTTCGGACAAGTGCGACGCGCGTCGCCAGTCCCGTCGTCAGGACGGGACTCGATACCGCCTTCGGACGAACACATACCGACGCCCGCGGTCGGACGAAACAGGACCTCGGTCCCCTTGGGAAGGAGACGCTGCCCCATGAAATGGTCGAATGTCTGTTACGCCCTCGCCGCCCTGTTGGGCTTCGCGGCGCAGGCCAGCGCGGGCCACTGCGGTGCCGACAAGGCCTGTGGTTGCACGCCGAATTGCCAGCCGAAGACTTGTCGGCCGGTGATTTGCAAGCCCGTGTGCCCCACCAAGTACACCTATCAACGTCAACTGGCGTGCTGCAAGCCGACGTGCAACCTGGGTTGCCCGCCTTCTTGCTGCCGACCGGCCTGTCCCTGCGCGACTCCCGCGCCGACGATCGGCTGCGCTCCGAATCCGCTGCCTTGCGCTCCGCCTCCCCTCCCCTGTGCCCCGGCCTGTGCGGCTCCCGCTTGTGCGGCGCCCCCGAGCTGCGGTCCGGCGGGTTGTGGTCCGGTGGCGTGCGGTCCGACCGGTCCCGCTTGCACCGCTCCGGCGGCTTGCGGCCCGACGGGTCCCGCTTGTGCGGCTCCCACGAACTGCGGTCCGGCCTGTGGTCCTTCTTGCGCTCCGGCGTGTGCGGCTCCCGCCGCCTGCGGTCCGGCGAACGGTGCCAACTGCGCCGCTCCGGCCAGCTGCGCCACGGAATGCGTCAAGACCTGCAAGCCGAAGTGCTGCGATGCGGATCCGTATGAAGTTGCGGGCCTGATTTACTGCTCGCAAACGGCTTGCCACGGCAAGACCCGCGCCAAGGCGATCGATCGCCTGGGCGACAAGTACGACTGCCAATGCAATCCGGAAATCATGTGTGCGTTCGTCTACGCCCTGAATGATTCTGACGAACGTGTTCGCTACGAAGCCGCCGACGAAATCGGCGACCAACTCCGCAAGAATCCTTGCTGCCTGAACGACGCGGTTGTCTGTGCCCTGACGCAAGCCCTCGGCGATTGCGACAAGAAAGTCGCTCGTGCCGCGGCCCGTGCTCTGTGCATCGCCGGCTACGATGTGAAGGATTGCGAAGTTCCTTGCGGGACCTGCACGCCGAACAGCTGTGGCCCGACCGGCTGCGGTCCGTTGGCTTGCGGTCCGGCGGGTTGTGGCCCGGCTCACGTCGCCCCGGCTCCGGCCCCGGCGGCTGCTCCGGCCCCGGCTCCGGCTCCTGCTCCCGCCCCGGCGGCCGCTCCGGCCTCGGCGACGGAAGTGAAAGAACCGGAAGCGTACTTCCCCGGTCGCCTGAAGGAACAACAAACGCAGAAGAAGAGCGCTCTCCAAAACCTGTTCGGCCTCCGCTAATCGCGGTGGTGGAACGGATGGAAGCGTCCTGATTGACTGAATCGCGCCCGCCCCCTTCGGAGCCCGTCCGAAGGGGGCGGGTTGCTTCTTTGGCCTCCCCGGCGGAATCCTCCCCTGCGGAATCAGCGTTCACCATCCGGTACCGGGAGGTGACCGAGCGTGGGGAACAGGGCCAATCGGGCCACGCGGCCAGTCCCTCCAGTGAGTCTTTCGCCGTTGCGCTGGTTTCCCCCACCGAACAGTGCGGAAGCCGTACGATTCTCTCGTCGCCGGGTTGAGCTTGTTGCTCCCACACTCGACAGCCCCTGTAGGCACCGTCCCTTTGGCTCGGAACCTGTTCGGAATCCTGCCCCGAAGATTCCGCAGCATGCGTCAGAGGGGTTTCGGATGGGTTGGCAGTACCACCGCACGCTTCGCAGGTTGTATTCCAGCAGTTCCGCCAGCCTTACGACTGCCGCTCGCTGAGGTTCTCCCACCGCTTGAGCGGGCATCACGTGCGCAGACACCGGCGCGACGGCCTCAACACCCCTTCGCATCCGTCGCGCTATACGGAGCGGAAACCATCCCTGCGCGGCTGCGACAGGCCACGCGAACCAGTCCCCCCACACACCTTCCGCCAGCCCCGTCTGTCGAGCCCGCTCACACGCCCCGAATCACCGACAGATTTTTCGCAGGAGTCCAGAACAACCACGGCCGCTCGCCGCGATCTCCCCCACGCCCTCCGCTCCACTTCGTGACGGCTCACCCCGCCAACAATTGTTGCCGCGCGACATCCACCAATTCCCCCACCGTCCAGCGGCGCGCCCCCACCGTCCACGATTCGCTTGCGGTCATCGATTTCTCGATCCGTCGTTCCGCTGCGATCACCGTGCTGTGGTTCCGGCCTCCGAAGTACGTGCCGATTTCGCTGTACGCATTGCCCGTCATTTGTCGCGACAGGAACATCGCCAACATCCGCGGCAAACTTACCTGCCGGGTCCGGTCCGGAGACCGTAACGCCTCGACCGACAGCCCGAACAATCCAGTCACCACCCGCTCGACATCCGCCAACCGCACCACCCGTTGGCAGTCCCGCTCGAGGTCCCCCAGCGCCTGCCGCGCCGCCGCCAACGACAGCCGCCCCGCTCCCATTCGTCCGTGCGTCCTGAGCGAATGCAACGCCCCTTCGAGTTCCCGCACGTTGCCACCGAATCGATCCGCCACGTACTCCCGCACTTCGTCGCCGACGTGGTCCCCGTCGATCCCGGCGGCGGCCAGTTTGCGTTCGACGATCGCCCGCCGGGTCGCCCGATCCGGCGTTTCGAGCCGGGTCACCAACCCCGCCGACAGTCGGGATTTCAGGTCCTCGCTCGTCCGCGTTAGCAAACGTGGATGCCGATCCGCCGACAAAATCACCCGTTTGCCGTAGTTCGACAGTTGCCGCAACGTGTGTACGAACTCTTCCTGCAACCCCCGCTTCCCGTCGAAGAACTCGATGTCGTCGACAATCAACACATCCACCGAACGGAACCTTTGCCGAAATCCGGCGAGGCTGTGGTCACGCAGCGCCTGTGTGAAGTAGTTCGCGAAGTTTTCGGCGGTGAGATACACCGCCTGCAGCGTGGGATACCTGCCCCGCAACAGGGAGTAAGCCCCTTCGAGCAAGTGCGTCTTGCCGATCCCGACCCCGCCGTACACGTAAATCGGATTGGGGGCCGACTGCGGCGCCGTCGCGAATTCTTCGATCGCCGACACCGCCACGCGCGATTGCGGCCCGGCCACGAACTCCCGCAGATCGTGGTATCGCCGCGAGAAGCTCGGAGCCGCGACGGGACCGGGGACGGTGGTTCCCGCCGGTCCAGCCTGGTGCCCCACCGTCGCTGGAGGCAACCGCAACGAGGACGCGGCACGCGTCCCCCGTGCATCGGCGACCCCCTTCGCGGTTTCCTCAAGGACCTTGTCAGGTGCCGAATCAACGATCGCGGAGCCGGGTTCTGCCGCCCCCGTCAACGGCGCACCGACGCACTCGGCCGTGGTTGATTCGGCGAGCGCGGCATTGTCGTCGCCGATCAGTCCGGAATCGAACACGACACGGGCGGAAGGCCCCAGGCGGTCCGCGGCGACGGCGCGCAACGCGTCCCTGTAATGACGCTGAATCCACGACAACAGAAACGGACTGTTCGCGCGCACGGACAGCTCGTCGCCGCGCTCCACGATCGTCGTGTTTCCACGAAACCAGTGATCCACGGTGGACGCTCCCAAACGGAGCGCCAGCGCCGTGAACACAGATCCCTCGATAGACGTTTCGGGCGCGACTTGCGCCTTCCGTCCGGGCTGCATCTTGCACCCTCCTCGGCGCACACCGCGACCCCTCCGCGACGCGGCTGGACGACCGCCCACCGCGCGTGTTCGGCGGACCAACAAGGTCCGAACGCGAACTCGCGCGAATGCGTGCGACCACCCCACCCCGTTTTGTTGCGCGCCGCCCCCCGGCCCGATGTCCCGGACGATCCGCAAGAAGTCACCCGCACCGGTGTTCAATCGCCACATCGCCCCACGGGCCGCACCCACAAATCGGCGCGGCCCAGGCAATACGCGATCGTTCCGCGCTGCCTTGGCGGCACGGTTCTCGCAGTCGTTCGTGTTTCAAATCGGGGTAAAGAAGCGACGCGCACCGCGACGCGGAATCGGATTCCGGCGGTGTGCTGATTGACATCCAGGCGACAAACGACCCGCGGGCACCATCCGCAAGTCCCGACCCGCCGCGCGAACCCACTCAAGGGGCGTCATCCTTCCTCCACCGCACCAACAGTGGCCAAAGGAGCTTTCACGCACCCATCCGTCGATTCACCGTCGGGGGCCGACCAATCGTCCGCCGCCAACTCACTCGGTCGGGAGATGGTATCGCGGTCCCCCCCCCGTTCAACCGACCCCGCACGATTTCGACGGCCCACGCTCCAACGGGTTGGGGAAGTGCCGAAGGGGTAACGGATTATGGGGAACCCGTGAATATTCTTGAGATTCGACGGCCTCGAAGCTTGTGTGCAAAACGTGTTTATCCCGCACGATCGGTCCAATCAGAACACCCGCACACGCCCCCGCATCGCCCCGCGAACGACAAACCCGGATGATTCGTAAACAGTTTTGGCGTAATGGTTTGTGGAATCCAAAGCCGCACCCAGGACAGCCCATCCCCGTAGGCGAGCCATCGTTGCCGCCTGTTCGACCAGTCGCCTCCCCCAGCCAGCACCGCGGCGTTCGGGCACCACCCCGAGGTAGGAAATCTCACCACCGGAGGATAACGATCCGGAAAGGTTTTGGGCCCCGTCGCTGCGCAGGAGAAGCACACCGACAGGCGACCCGTCTATCACCGCCACGAACCACAACTCCGCGTCCACGCCTCCCGTTCCCGCGTGGGCCGCCAACAAGTCGGCCCCGGTTCGCAAGCCCGACAGGAACCGGCAATCGGCCGAAGCGATCAGGGTCCTCTCGGCGGTGCTGGCGAACAACTCGCGCCGCGACTCGTCGAACGGGAGCCATTCGACGGAGGGTTGAAAAACGGGGGGGACCGAGCTGGCGACTTCTCCAGCACCGTTGCGCTCCGCCAAATCAAGTTCCAGAAACTCGAGGCGTACTTCGTGACGATATCCCGCTCTGAGAAACAGCTCATCCCGTCCGGAAGCTGTCACCACATCCCCGTGAGCGGCGCTTTGCTCCAGTACGCACTGGGCCACTTGCGTTCCTTTTTCCCCCAACCACTCCCCGAGCGCGTCAAGCAAGTCAAACGCGATCTCGCCCGCCAAACGCGAGTTTGCAGCCGCCACAGATTCCTTGACGACCGGCTGCCAAACGTAAGCCACCCGCCCCGGATGGGTTTGACCCGCCACGACCCCCAGCCACTCCCCGGATTCCGAGTCCCGAGCCCCGAACAGCGCTCGAGGGGCGGCTGTGTCGTCCGCCGCGAGGCTGTTCCACCACTCCAGTGCGTCGAATCCCAAGAGCGTCTCCGCCCCCTCGGCCACCAGAAACGACACCGCGTAAGCCCCGTCCGGGGCCAAAATCCGCGAGACGATCCAGGCTGACTCGGAATTCGACACGATGACGGATTTCTCGCGGGCTGATTGGCGGGAAGGGGGCGAGCGCGAGGCGTTGAGTTCGTCCCAACGAGGTCTATCTGGACAAACTCGCAATGTCGCGGCGGAAGCCACAAAGCCTTCGGCGGCCTGGCCCGCCTCCGCCCACCAAGTGCTCGACCAAGCACTTCCGCGGGTGAGCTCGCGCCAATCTCCGCCAGTTCTCCGGCACTCGTCAATCCTCGCTCGGAGTCCCCTCGACCTCTCCCGCCAGGCGTTTCGCATACGCCTCGGCGGCCAGTCGGTTGGATTCGCGCGGCGGACAGAACAACGGGAACGCGGCCTTCAGCACGAGTTTGGTCAGCCAATCGACCCCCAACACGTGGAAGTACAGCGGCGATTGATGACAGGACAGTTTCTGGGCTTTGAAGTCGTCCGCCGACTGACCCACCGACAATTCGCGGGGCCGCAATCGGAATCCGGTGTCGACCGCTTCGAAGAACAGGTTGAAGTACAGGTCGCACTCGTCGTTGAGGGTCGGATCGTACCCCACGAACATCTGGTGATACTCGTGGCCGTCCACCGCCGAACAGGCGAACGCGACGATCCGATCACCCTTTCGCACGAACGTGAACCGCGCCAAGTCCCCCGCCGACCGCGCCAGCTCGCCGAAAAATCCGGTTGGAAGATGCTCCAAACGGACCTTCGCGCGGTCGAGAACGTTCTCGTACAGGCGATGGACCTCCGGCGTGAACAGCGCGGCGGTGTCGTCTCCTCCAGTGCGGTGCTCGACCGTTAACCCCGCCGCGGCGAACTTTTGTCGCGACCGCTTCAAAACCGATCGCTTCCGCGACTTCAGCCCGGCGAGATAGGCTTCGAACGATTCCGGGGCGACCGGCGCGTGGTTCATTGGCAGGCTGTCGGCCCGACGGTATCCCAACTCAGCCAACGCCCCCAGGCGGGCGTTTTCCTCGGGGCCGAATTCCTTGAACACGATCAGCTTCGCCCACTCGCGCCGTGCCTCGTCGAGCATCGTTCGGTGCAATGCGCGCATCGCCCCGTCGACGTGGCCTTCCGCCGCGAAGCGGAGATGATTCTGCCCCGCCGAGACAGGCACGCCGCAAAACAGCATGTTCAATCGCACCAGCGGCGGACAGACCACCCGCAGGAACCGCAGGGCATGCCGCTCGGCTCCCTCCGCCAACAGCGAAGCGTCGGCTCGAAAATGCGATAGCACCGCCGCAGCGACGGGGACACCGTCCCGCTCGACAACCGCGTACCGCAGCCGCGCGGTTCCCGCCAAGCCGCGCTCCAGCCCCGCGAGTACACGGCGATCCATGTAGAAATCGCCCTCCGGACGCAGCAACAAGTCCCACCGCGCGGGGTCGAGGTCCCGAACGCGATCACACAGCGAGACGCTCCACTTCGCCTCGGCAACCGAGCCCCCGCCCGCATCTTCTCTTGTGCGGGGCGGGTCTTGCGAATCGGATGTCGTGGGCGTGGGTGTCATGCGAATCCGTCGAGGACGCCGTCCATCGGAACGGTCGTCAGAGAGAGTCGGGTCGGCCCCGTCCGTGAAGCGCAACCGGAAGCCCGCGCGGTCGCGGAGGTCCCCGTGGTTCAACCCGCGGGGAGCGTTTCCTGCCGCGTCCGCTGCGCCCCGTCATGTTGGCCGGTCACCGTTTTCGTGATCATCCCTTCGATCAACCGGTTGGACGCGTCCAACTGTCCCGCCACCTGGCCGATCGCGTCGACCACCTCGTCAATCTGTTCGTCGGTGACGATCAGCGGCGGTTGCAACCGCATCACGAACGGGTTCGAGCGGGCGACCTGCGTGTACACCCCGAATTCGTCGAGCAGCACGCGCATGGTGTGCAGCACCGGGATCGACTCGATGAGCCGGTCGCTGTTGGGCATGACGAAATTCGCCAATCCCGTCGGGTCGGCCCCCTTCCAATGCGCCACCAGCGACGCTGGCAGCCGACGGAACTCCAACCCGCACAAGAGTCCCGCCCCGCGGACTTCCTTGAGCACCCCCGAATCGCGGCACAGCTCGCGAAGCCCCGCCCGCAAACGTTCGCCACGCTCCGCGGCCCGTTGGGGAAGTTCTTGAGCGACGGTCTCGCGCAGCGCGGCAAGTCCCGCCGCGCACGCCAAACTCCCGCCCCCGAACGTGCTCGTGTGCAACGCGAACGCGTTGACGGTCCCGTACGCCTGCAACCACACGTCGCGTCTACACACCATCGCGCCGACGGGCATCAATCCGCCCCCCAGCGACTTCGCCAGCGTCATCACTTCCGGAGCGATTCCCAGTCGGTCGGACGCGAACAGGCTGCCGGTGCGGCCCATGCCCGTTTGCACCTCGTCCACCACCAGGAGGGTTCCCGTCGCCCGGCAAATCCGCTGCACCTCGTGGAAGTACCCGTCGGGCGGAACATTCATCCCCCCTTCGGCCTGCATCGGCTCGACGAGGAACGCCGCGTACCGTTTCGTCGACAATTCGCGTTCGAGTGCGACGGCGTCGCCGTAAGGCACCAGTTCACAACCTGGCATCAGCGGACCGAACGGCTTGCGATACTCGGGGTTGGACGTGACCGACAGCGAGCCGATCGTTTTGCCGTGGTACGAACCGTCGCAGGCCAGCAAGCCCGGACGACCGCTTGCCGCGCGAGCCAACTTGATGGCCGCTTCGTTCGCTTCGGACCCGCTGCTACAGAAAAAGACCATCTCCAATCCGGGTGGCGTTCGCCGCACCAATTCGCGGGCCAGAGCCGCCGCGTACGGGTTCACCGCCGACTGTGCGAAACCGGGCGCCTGCTCGCGGAGTGCGCTGGTGATCGCGTCCGCCACCGCCGGCGGGTTGTGGCCGAGATTCACGCTCCCGAATCCGCCAACGAAGTCGAGGTACCGCCGCCCCGTCTCGTCCCACAGGTACATGCCGTCGCCGCGGACAAACGTCCGCACGCATCCGCTGCGCGTTCCCGCCGCGATCATTACCGGATTGATGTGCCGCGCGTGGCGTTCCCGCGCGGAGGGGGCCAATTCCTCCAGATTCGGGGAGGACGAAGGAACATCCACTCGCCGTGGACCCCGGTGGCGGACCTTCAGGAATCGCGACACCTGGCTGTCGTCGAGCATGCGGCCGAACGACACCAGTTTCGAGAAGTCGAAGCCCATTTCCTCGGCCGTCGTCCCGATCCGACGTATCGCGTCCAGGTCGAGATGCCGCCCGAGCGAGTAGTTCTCCTGCCGATCCTCCAGAGCCAGGACGATCGTCTCCCCCAGGCAACTCGGGATGAATCCTTGCTGAAACCAAACGAGCTTCGAGTGCGTGCGACAGGTTTGCGGCAATCGGACCAGCCCGCCGCTCAGGATCAGCACATCCGCCCGCTCAGGCCCCGAGCCGCGCACATCCGTCGGGACGCCGATGTCGACGACAATCGCCCCCGGACGCAGCTTGGCCTGGTCGATGCAGTTGCCGGACGAAGTCGCCGACACGACCACGCCGGCCCGCTCCAGCGCGGTCTCGAGGTCGAGCACCAACTCGCAACCCAACTCCTCGGACAGCTTCCGCGCGGGGAGCGACGCCTGCCGCGCGACGAGTAAAATCTCGCGGCACAGCGGTTTAAGTAGCTGCGCCATGGCCGACGCGATACTGCCGGGGACACCCACCACGGCCACGGTCTCCCGCGTCAGGTCGATGTCGAATTCGACCGCCGCGCGCAGCACGTTCTTCATCGCGGCGTAAGAGGTCAGGCTGTTCCCCGTGGTGACGGCGATCGGGCACTTCGACGCCAGGTATTCTCCCCGACTGCCGATCACCCCGGTCATCGATCCCAGGCCGATAACTCGGGCGCCGCCGTCGATGGCGAGATCCGCCGCCCGTTCGATGAACTCCAGCGCCCGGTCCTGCTGTTCGAGGATCGCGCGGGCATCCATCGGGATTTCGATCAACACCCCCTCGGCGGTGCGCCCGTCGAGCGTTGACAAGCCGTCCATTTCGTCGACGACGCGGGGTTCGGCCACCGCTTCCGGGGCTTTCCGCAACACGGGACGAATGACTTGTTGCAGACCTTCCGCGAGCGCGAGCGGATCATTGCCCCATTCCGCCTGGAACGAGGCATTGAACGCGTACTGCATCAGTCGCCCGGAGTCCTCCGTCAGGGGATGGACCAGGAAGGCAAACTTCATGTTGATGGTCTCGAGATGTGGCCGATGCCGACCGGTGCGCTCCGCCCCCCGCGCTCCCAGTGGCGTCCCGCAACTCCCGTGGAATCGACCGTCCTACGGTCAAATCACCATTTGGAGGATGCGGGATACGGAGCCGGGAGTCGCTGGTCGGCGTCGGTGTGTCCGCGAGTTGTAATGAAGAAGCTACCGCCTGCGCGGAATCGGGGCGGTCGGAATTCCTCCTGTCGCCACGATTCACGCCCTCCTTGCGCGGTCTTTCGCGGCTGCGCCTTGCGGACGACGGCCGGTCCACACCCCACAATCGTCATAACCGCTGTCGCCGGACCTACGGTAGGGGACGATCCAAAACACTGTCAACTCTCGGCGCCTCGCGGCACCATGCGCCTGGAGCGTCCCGTTTCCAACTCTACCGGCAGAGCCAGATGGTTTGTACCGCGCGTCGGTGGCCGTTGCGGGTCGGCGGTCCGCGCTCCAAATCCGCTTCGCGGTGCTGTCGAGCACCCCGACCGCGTGAAGCCTTCCGCCGCGAGGGCTATGATCGCCGTTTCGCTCCCGTCCGGCGCGTACGCACATTCCGCATGTCTTGCCGTCTCGAACCCGAAAGCCCTTCCATGACCGGCGACCAGTCCCGCGCGAAGTCCGACCCATCCGCGTCCACCGCCGGCGCCGACGCGGCCTTCGACAAACTCGTGGACGAGGAAATTGGCGCCGCCCGGTCCGCGTTGCCTCCTTCGACGGGCGAAGCGCGCGCGGCTTTGGAGACGACCCTCTCGATCAGTCGCGTGCGGTGGGCGCTCATTGGTTGCAACGCCATGGTCTTCTGGTCGAGCCTGTGCGTGATGGTGCTCGAGCTGACCGCGTCCCGGCTGATCGCCCAGCATTTGGGCGCGTCCCTCTACACGTGGACATCCGTGATCGGCGTCGTCCTCGCGGGGCTGAGCGCCGGGAACTTTCTGGGTGGTTGGCTGGCGGACCGTCATCCCCCGGCCAAGACCCTCGGCTGGTTGTTTCTGATCTCGGGGCTGCTCACGTTCAGCGTGCTGTGGCTCAACCAATGGGCGGGCGGGCATCGCCACCCAAGTTGGTGCTCGTGGCAGGTGTGGGTGATTTTGGTCGTGTCGTGGATCTTTCTGCTTCCGTCGATCGCGCTGGGGACGATTTCCCCGGTCGTTGCCAGCTTGGCACTGTCGTTCGGACGCAACACCGGCATGACGGTCGGCAGTGTGTCCGCCTGGGGGACGATCGGCTCGATCCTCGGGACGTTCCTGGCCGGTTTCGTACTGATCGACCGCATGGGCAGCCAGGCGATCATTCAAGTCGTCTCGGCGATGCTCCTGGGCATGGGGGCCATCGTGGCCGTAGGGCGGACCGTCTTCCGCGTGGCCGTGGTGCTGGGGGCGATGCAGTTCGTCGGCTGGTGCGGGGCGTGCGCCTGGGCCGACGAACCGAAGCTGCAAGCGATCGGTGAGGGGGTGGGCCGCGCGCTCTCCACGTTCGTGACCAAGTCGAAGCGTCCCGCTTACGTTCTCGGGTGGGACCGTTTCGGCGCCCGGTTGGGGCGGTCCCTGCACGAAGTGGGGCGGATCCTCGCGCTGCGGAGCGACAATCCCGACGAATACAACGACGAAAGCAACTACTTCGCGATCAATGTGGCGACCGACACCGTCGACGGCGACACCGTCAAAGAGCTCAAACTCGACCATTTGCTCCACAGTTATTGGAACGAGAACCAGCCCGACAAACTTTATTACGACTACGAACGCGTGTACGCGGCCGTCACCGAACGGGCCAGCCAACGCTGGTCTCGCGCCGGTTCCGTGCGGTTGGAAAAGCTCCCCGTTCCCGCCGCGGTGTTGCGCGTGAAATTGCCCGAGGGGTTGGAGTTCGATGAGAAAACGCTCGAACTTCGCGTTCGCGGAGCGATGTCGGAGGAAGCCCTTCGCAAGCTGTTGGCCCTGGGACCCTACGGGGATTACTGGCAGGCGGTGTGGACCATTCACCGTATGTCGCAGACCGACGCTGGCGGCTACTTGACAGCCCCTCTTTCAAAGGTCCCCGACGGCCTCTCGATACCCGGCGGCACCCCTCCAAATGCAACGCCCGCCGCACCGACCGACCTGGCCCCCATCACCTCCAGCCTCGACCGCGATTTCAATGTCGATCCACCCCGCCTCCGTTACGACGCGGGTCTCGAGGCGCTGGTGTTGAGCGGTTCCCTGTCGTTCTCGGAAATGATCGAGGAAATGGCCCGCGCCCCGCATGCCGAGTACGTCCGAGCCGTCGCGCGACTCTACGAGGACTCCCGCCGCGTCCGCACCCTGTTTATCGGCGGAGGAGGCTTTGTGTTTCCACGCTGGATCGAAAGCCGCTATCCGGGACGGCCCGTCATCGATGTCGCCGAGATCGACCCCGCGGTGAAACTGGCCGTCCAAGCCGAGATGGGCCTGCCCGACGACGATAAAACCGCCGTTCGCACGCATATCGGCGACGCCCGAAAGTTCATCGAGGACCAGGTCCGCGCCAACGTCGACCGCGCCGCGCGCGGCGAACCGCTCGCTCAGTACGACTTCGCTTACGGCGACGCCTTCAACGACTTCAGCGTGCCGTGGCACCTGACGACCCGCGAGTTCAGCGAAAAGGTCAAATCGTTGCTCGACCCCAATCAAGGGGTGTACCTGGTCAACATTATCGACATCTATGCCCGCGCGGAGTTTCCCGGCGTTGACATGACCGAGGGGAAAGCCGAAACAACCTGCGCCGTCGGCGAACTTCCGGGCGGTCTGGGCCAGGGGACGGCCGGAAAGTGGATTGCGTCGAATCGTTATTCGGGCCTGTCAGCCAAGTTGGAAGAGATCGGCTTGTGGCGTCTGAAGTACACCGGAACCATGACCGCCGCCACTCGGGACCAACTGCTGGCGCTGGCTCCCAAGACCGACCTCGTGTGGCGCGACTCGGTTCGCGCGTTGCACGATGGCAGTCGCGAGCGGCGCGTGCTAGCCGGCCCCGTGCCTCCGCCGTTCGCGGTCGAGGGGATCGACGCCGAATGGGCGGCGTGCCCCGCACCGTTCAACAATTTTGAACTTCGCACGATGGGGGAAGGGTTCCTGCTCGGGTATCGGGGCGTGATGTCCGAGGCCGCCGCCGAGCAAGCGCGGGCCGCCCTCCCCTCGACATCCCCGTGGCGCGCGGCGATCGACGACTTGCAACGCCAATCCCTGGCCGAACCGGCGGGGGCGTTCCTGGGGCGCTATGTGCGGACGCTTCGGGAAGTCTTCCCGTACCTCTATGTCTTCAGCAGCAACGAGGACCGCCCCGGCGAGGACCGCGACACGTTCGTCGTCGCCGCCTCGCTGGCCCCCCTCGACATGACCGAACTCTTCGACGCGGGGGGCCACTGGCGGGGGACGCCGTTCGCGTGGTCACTGACCACAGGCGACCGCATCGACGACTTCGGCCAAATGCGAGCCTTGCTCGAACTGTCGCGCGGCTTCTCGCTCACCGACAATTTCGCTCCGGTCGACAACCTGTTGGCTCCGGTGTTTGTGCGGCAATGAAATGACCTGGCGAGAAGGAGTGGGGCATTTCTTTGCGCCGGGGTACGCCCCTCGCACGAATCTCGGCGCCTGATAGACTGCTGCCCGTGGCGCGCGGTCGGTCCCGGTTCGGGCCGTCAGGCAATCCGGAAACTCTCCGGAGAATCGTGTGCCCAATCAGACCAATTCATCGTTTCCACCGCCCGCACGCGGTCCGTGCGGAAGGAACTCAGCACATGTCGGAAGTCGTCGTCAAGGTTCGCGAGAACGGTCCCTTCCTGGTTTCCGGTCCGTTCAAACTGGTTGACCACCTCGGCAACTCGTGGGATCTCTCCGGAAAAGAGAATGTCGCACTGTGCCGCTGCGGTCAGTCGGCCAAGCGCCCGTTCTGCGACGGCACCCATCGCACCTGCGGCTTTGCCTCCGGTGAACCCGCTCCGGTCCCAACCCCCGCCACGTGACAGGCGTAAGTCCTTCCGCGGCAAGTCGTTTGCGGACGTGGGATGGGTGAGGCATTCGCGGGAGAATGGGATCGCGTAAGGCGGAAATCTCGGGATTTCCGTCACGACGCCGTAGCGGCGGCCGGGTACTCGAACGGTCGCCCGGCGATCTCTTCCGCTCGATGGCAGGCGACCAGGTGTTCTCCCGCTCCAGATTTCGTTCCCAGAGTGACCAGAGCCTGTTCCCGCTCGCAACCCTCCGCCGCAAACGGGCAACGTTCGCGAAATCGACAGCCCGCAGGGAAGCGTGTCGCCGGGGGGACCGATCCGTGAATCGCTTGCAACCGTTCGACCCGGCGGTCGACCGGGGGGAGGCTGGCGAAAAGCCCTTTGGTGTTGGGGTGGGCGGGGTGGTCGAACAGATCGGCGACCGGCCCCCGCTCGATGATGCGACCGGCGTACATCACCGCGACATCGTCCGCCAATTCGGCCACGACCCCCAGGTCGTGCGTGATGAGCAGGATCGCCATCCCGCGTTCGGCCTGGATTTGCCGCAACAGGTCGAGGATTCGCGCCTGGATCGTCACGTCGACGGCGGTCGTCGGCTCGTCGGCGATCAGGAGCGCAGGATTGCACGCGAGGGCCATCGCGATCATCACCCGCTGCTTCATGCCGCCCGACAGTTCGTGTGGGTACTGTATGAGGCGGCGCTCGGGATCGCTGACACGCACAGCCGTCAAGGCCTTCACGATTTCCGCGTCCATGTCGGCGGGAACCGGTTTGCGATGCAGCGAAATGGCCTCGGCCAACTGCCGACCGATCGTGAACACCGGATTCAGGCTGGTGGCCGGTTCCTGAAAGATCATCGCGATCCGGCCGCCGCGAATGGATCGCAACTCGGAGGTCGGGAGTTTCGTCAGGTCCCGCCCCTCGAACCGGATTTCTCCCGAGGCGAAACGACCGGGAGGCATGGGGATCAACCGCAACAGGCTGAGCGCGGTCGCGGTTTTCCCGCAACCGCTTTCCCCGACGATGGCGAGGGTCTTGCCCGCGGAGATCGAGAACGAGATGCCGTCGACCGCTTTGGCGTCCCCCGCATCGGTGGCGAAGTACGTGCGCAGGTCGACGACTTCCAGGAGCGGGGCGGCGGCGGGATTTTGGGGGGGCATGGAGGCCGGAATCGCGGAAGAAACGGGCGAAGGTGGCGGAGCGGGACGAAACGGCGGAAGCTGTCTCCGGAGGCGGATTTCGGCAGCGATTCGCCTGAGACAGCGGATCAATCGCTAGCACTGCGGACGATAGCAGAGGGATCGCGCGGACGGGAGGGGATTGCTTTTCGCTCGGCTCCTGGAAATTCGAGGAGCTGCGCAAGTCCGGTAAACGGACAGACGCTTGCACGCGTCTCCGGCGAAGTCGGGACCGAGCCTGCAAGCCGCCGCCACACCCGGGATCGAATTATGCCAAGGCCCTGAAACGTGCCCAGGGTTTTCGCCATTTACAAGATGCCCAGCATCGCGAAGGCGCGTTTGAACCTCCGCGTGAAACGGCGGAGTCTGGATGCGACTCCGGCGTTGCCATCATCGCGGGCACGGGTAAGGGGGGCGTTGCGCAGCGCTGCCAGGTTCCGCAGCGCGTTCCCGGTCGAGAGAGTGCACTTATCGTCGCGAAACACCACGTCCCGGTGACAGAAGGCCGTATCACCCACGATCACGACATCCTTCAGGAGCACTTTGTCCAGCAGTTCGAGCGCTCCCTAGTGCTCGTTCGTCTTCTCGTCGACACGACTTTGCGCGAGCACGACGACCGATCCGTGAGCCACCAGCGACAGCAGATGCACTCCATGGTGGAGTGACCGCGCCGAGCCGTAATGCGTCTTGCGGTCGATGCTCAGTACGGCCAGCAGTTCGTCCCGCGCGTGGGGAATGAACTCGCGGCCCCACTCGCGCAGCATGCGGTCGAGGGCCGCGCCGTCGAAACAGGCCGGGTCGAGCCTCATCAACAGGTCGCGGAAGCCGTCGAGTTTGGGCGGTCGCCGGGTGAATCCCAGCTTGTGGCAAAAGTCAACAGGGAGAACCTGCAACCATTCGATCAGTCCCGTGTCACCGGTGGTTCCACGCAGACGGCCACTTACGACTACCGCCAGCATGGCCCGGTGAGATGTTCAAAGGGGGATGACGTCGTCCCTGACGCCCGCGTGAGTCAGGGACCTGCGCCAATCCGGCCAGCAAGCTCCCCGCACAGGCCGTCGACATAGCCCCCCCTCCGTGAACGTGAACACAGCTCCGTCAAACTCCCTGGCACCTTTCCGGCATTTACCAAGCCGAACTTGGCGAAGGCCCTGGCATCCCCCCTGCGACATGGCAGGACGCGCCGCGTCGCGTCAGAATCGAAACCGTGGTTTCTTCGATCCCCGCGCCGAGGGTCTCCGAAATGATTTGCTCACCGTGGCTTCGCTGGACGTTCGCCGCGTGCCTCAGTTTTTCCCTACTGGTCACTTCCTCCGGCTCCGCGGCTGATCCCGCCCCCGTGATCCGCTCGTTCCAGCGGCAGCAACTCGACGACCGGTTCTTCTGCGAAGGGGCCACGTTCGGCGACCTCGACGCCGATGGCCATGCGGACCTCGTCGCCGGTCCCTTCTGGTTCGCGGGGCCGGACTTCAAGGAGCAGCACGAGTACTACACCCCCAAGCCGTTCGATCCGCTGGGGTACTCGGACAACTTTTTCGCCTACACCTACGACTTCAACGGCGACAAAGCCCTCGACATTCTGATCATCGGCTTCCCCGGCAAGCAGGCGTACTGGTACCAGAATCCGGGGGACCTCAAGGCGTACCGAGTCGCCGCGCAAAAACCGGATGTCGCTCCCAAACACTGGGTGCGACACGAAGCGCTGGCGGTGGTCGACAACGAATCCCCCACGTTCACGAACTTCCTCGGCGACTCGCGGCCCGAGATCGTCGCGCAACAGGGGGGCTATTTCGGCTATGCGGAGTTCGCCCCGGCCAACCCCACGGCCCCCTGGACGTTTCACCGCATCTCCGACAAGTCCGCCGGTGGGAATTTCACACACGGCATGGGGGTGGGAGACGTTAACGGCGACGGGCGGCTCGATTTTCTCGAGAAGGGGGGCTGGTGGGAGCAGCCCGAAAAACTCGACGACACCACCCCCTGGAAGAAGCACCCCTTTCCGTTCAATGGCGGCGGCGCGCAGATGTACGCCGAAGACCTGAACGGTGATGGCCGGGCGGATGTGATCACGTCGCTGCAAGCGCACGGATTCGGCCTCGTTTGGTGGGAACAGACGGCGGGCAAGGACGGCGAACCCGGCTTCGAGAAGCATGTGATTCTCGGGAACACCGCCGCCGACAACCCGCACGGCGTGATCTTCTCCGAGTTGCACGCCCTCGATTTCGTCGACATGAACGGCGACGGACTCAAGGACATCGTCACTGGCAAGCGCTGGTGGTCTCACGGCCCCAAGGGAGACCCCGGTCCGACTCCCGACGGCCTCTTGTACTGGTTCGAACGCCGCGTCACGAAAGGGACCGACGGCAAGCGCACCGTCGAATGGCTGCCGCACTTTGTCGACGGAGCGTCGGGAGTCGGCACACAGGTCGTCGCGGGAGACTTTAGCGGCGACGGTCTGCCAGACATTGTTGTCGGCAACAAACAAGGCATCTTTGCGTTCACGCAGAAGACGAAGCAGGTCACGCTCGAGGAGTACCAGCGCTACCAGCGGCGCATGATTCGGGGACGGGCCAAGCCGGGGGAGATGCAGCAGGGGCTGTCACCGGTCGAAGCCGCGAAGGCGATGACGGTTCCGCCGGGCTTCTCGGTGTCGCTGTTCGCCGGGGAACCAGATGTCAAGCAGCCGATTGCAATGGCCATCGACGACCGGGGGCGGCTATGGGTGGCGGAAGCGTACTCGTACCCGGTCAAGGTCCCCGCCGATCAGGCCAAGGACCGCATCCTGATTTTTGAGGACGCCAACGGCGACGGCACGTTCGACAAAAAAACTGTGTTCATCGAAGGGCTGAATCTCGTCAGCGGTCTCGAAGTGGGGCACGGCGGCGTGTGGGTCGGCATGGCCCCCGAGTTCATTTTCATCCCCGATGCCAACCGCGACGACAAACCGGATGGACCCGCCCAAGTGCTGCTCGATGGCTGGGGCTATCAGGACACGCACGAAACGCTGAACTCGTTCATCTGGGGTCCGGACGGCTGGCTGTATGGCTGCCACGGCGTGTTCACGCATTCGCGCGTCGGCAAGCCGGGCACGCCCGACGAGAAGCGGATTCCGATCAACGCGGGGATCTGGCGATACCACCCCACGCGACACGTGTTCGAGGTCTTCGCCGAGGGAACCAGCAATCCGTGGGGTGTCGACTTCAACGACCGCGGCCACGCCTTCGCCACCGCCTGCGTCATCCCGCACCTGTACCACATCATTCAGGGCGCGCGTTATCAGCGGCAAGCGGGGGTCCACTTCAACCCGTATGTGTTCGACGACATCAAAACCATCGCCCGGCACCGGCACTGGACCGGCAATCAATGGAACGAAGCCGACCGTCAAAAATCGAACGAAATCGGCGGCGGTCACGCGCATGCCGGCGCGATGGTGTACCTCGGCGGCGCTTGGCCCGACGAGTATCACAACCAGTTGTTCATGAACAACATCCACGGCTCGCGCCTCAACATGGACCGGTTGTTCGAGCAGGACTCTGGCTACTACGGCGACGCTGCCCCCGACTTCCTGTTCGCGAACGACGCCTGGTCGCAGATTCTGTACATGACCTACGGCCCCGATGGTCAGGTCTACATGATCGACTGGTACGACCAGAACCAGTGCCACCACGGACGCACCCCCGACCACGACCGCCGCAACGGCCGCATCTTCAAGATTTCGTTCGACGACGGAACGACACCCGCGAAGGGCGCCAAGCCACTGGATGTCGCCAGGCTGACGGATGCCGAATTGGTCGCGTTGCAGACCCACGCCAACGAGTGGTATTCGCGACACGCACGGCGCGTGCTGGCCGAACGGAAGGCCGCGGGATCGCTGGAAGCCGAGACGGTGACCCTCGTTTCGCGGCGATTGAATGACGAGACCGATCCCGTGCGGCGCTTGCGGTTCCTGTGGGCTTTGCATGCCGTGGGGGGGACAACACCCGAGACGCTGTTGCGACTCACGCACTCCGCCGCCATCGATGTGCGGGCGTGGTCCGTGCAACTGGCGTGCGAAGCGGGTGCGCCCGGGGCGGAACTCACGGCCCGGTTCGCGGAGATGGCCGCGACGAGTGTTTCCCCGACCGAGCGGCTGTACCTCGCGTCCGCCATTCAGCGGTTGCCGGTGGCGGATCGCTGGGGGATCGCCCAAGGGCTGTTGAAATGGTCCGGAAACGCGACCGATCACAACATCCCCTACGTCCTGTGGTACGGACTCGAACCGTGTGTCGCGGCGGATCCCGCGCGGGCCATCGCTTTGACGGCGAACAGCAAAGTCCCGTTGGTCTCCCGCTTCATCGCCCGTCGAGCGGCGTTCGAGGAGCAGGGACTGGCCGCGTTGGTCGCCTCCCTGGGAACGGCGGACGACAACCGCGTCGAATGGATGCTGGAAGAGATGGTCGCCGCCCTGAAGTTCCGCGACCGTGTTCCCGCCCCCGCCGCGTGGACCGATGTGTACACGAAGCTGGCCGCATCGAAGTCCGACATCGCCCGACAACACGCCAGCTTCGTGGCGGTCAAGTTTGGCGACAAACGCGTGTTCGGCCTGCTCCGCTCGGCGGTGGCCGATCGCAAAGCCGATGCGGGTGTCCGCCTGCAAGCGCTGGAAACTTTGGTCGCGGGGCGCGACGATGGCTTGCCCCCCGTCCTGCACAAACTGCTTGACGAAGCCACAATTCGCCCCCAGGCCATCGCGGCCCTCGGCAATCTGGATCACGCCGACACCCCGACGGCCCTGATCGGCGTCTACGACAAACTTCCCGTGGCGGAGCGGCAAGCCACCATCGCCGCACTCGCGGGGCGACCCGCCTACACCTTGGCGCTGCTCGACGCGATGGAGCGCGGTCAGGTCCCCCGCACCGACCTCACGGCGTTCACCGTGCGGCAGATCGCTCGCGGCAAGGACGAGCGGGTGCTCAAGCGTTTGAGCGAGGTGTGGGGGACGCTCCGCGAGACTTCGACCGACAAGGCCGCCGACTTCGCGAAGTTCCGCAAGCAGTTTCAACCCGCCCAACTCAAGGACGCCAACCTCCCCGAAGGGCGTGTTGTTTACAACAAGACGTGCGGCAACTGTCACCAGTTGTTCGGCGTGGGCACGGTCGTCGGGCCCGACCTCACCGGATCGAACCGTGCGAACCTCGAGTACCTGTTGGAGAACCTGCTCGACCCCAGCGCCCTGGTTGGCAAGGACTACCAGATGACCATCGTCGAGATGAAGGATGGCCGCACGCTCAACGGCCTCGCCAAACAGGAAAACGCCGAAACGCTGACGCTGGCCACCCCCACCGGCACGGTCACACTCGCGAAGAAGGAAATCGAAGAGCGTGTGCTGTCGACAACTTCGCTGATGCCCGAAGGACAGGTGCAGCAACTCACCCCCGAGCAAGCCCGTAATCTCGTCGCCTACCTCGCCAGCCCCACGCAAGTCCCGCTCCCCGGCGAAGGCCCGTACCTCGATCCCAACACCGGTCGCGTGGCCGGGGCGCTGGAAGGGGAGTCGCTCAAGGTCCTGCAGAAGACCGGCGGCAACACGAGTGCTCAGGGAATGGGTGGCTTCACCCTCTCGAAGTGGAGCGGCAATTCGCAACTGTGGTGGACCGGCGGCAAACCGGGGGACGTGCTGGAACTGGCGGTCCCGGTCGCCGCACCGGGCGAGTACGAAGTCTACGTCGTACTCACGAAAGCGATCGACTACGCCCGCGTGGAAGTCGGCCTCGACGGCCACGGTAACCCGGTGCCGGTCGACCTGTTCAACGAAGGCGTGGTGACAACCCCCGCGATCTCTCTGGGAACGCACGCACTGGAGAAAGGAGACGCTCGCCTGCGTCTCAAGATCACCGGCGCCAACGACAAAGCGGTGAAAGGCTACATGGCCGCCGTCGACTACGTGTGGTTGCGGAAGAAGTAGGTCAGGCTGTGCCTGACGGAAAGTTGCACACGTCCCCTTTTCTCACTAGGCCGTGTGGACATTGGGGTTGGCGGAAGGGCCGGGAATCGGCATGATTCCGGCTTTCGTCAACCGGACCGGTCAAGGACGACCCGCGATGTCGAAACGGCATGCCCTCACGGAGG
>JBIKMW010000195.1:0-4469 GCA_044359065.1 Planctomycetales bacterium
GACCGACTCAACGCGCTGGTGTCGTGGGACAAGGCGGACGAAGTCACTTTCGAGTGCGAACCGGGCACGCTCAGCCTCGACAAGGTCAAGACGCTGCGCGACATCGGGGTGACGCGGGTGTCGCTCGGGGTCGAGAACTTCGACGACACGATCCTTGAAGCGAACGGCCGGGCGCATTTGTCGCCGGAGGTCGCGCGGGCGTATGAGTGGATTCGGGACGTCGGCTTCCCGCAGGTGAACATCGACCTCATCGCCGGGATGATCGGCGAGACGGACGAGAATTGGGGACGCTGCATCGAGCGGGCCGTCGAAATGGCCCCCGACAACATCACCATCTACCAGATGGAACTCCCCCACAACACGTTGATTTCCAAGGAGATCAAGGAGCTGGGGATCACTTCGCCGATCGCCGGCTGGCCGACGAAGCGGCGCTGGGTGGACGAGGCGATCAACCGTTTGTGCGGCGCGGGATACCACGTTTCCAGCGGCAACGAACTGGTCCGCACCCCGGACACCGACCGCTTCGTGTATCGCGACAACGTGTGGCGCGGCTGCGATCTGGTGGCCACCGGCGTGGCCTCCTTCGGCCACGTCCAGGGCTGGCACTGCCAGAACCTCGACCGGATGGAGGACTACCTGGCGGCCCTCCGCGAGGGACGCCTGCCGACAAACCGCGCACTCCAGCCGACGGTCGAACAACTCCTGATCCGCGAGTTCGTCCTGCAACTGAAGGAAGGCCGCGCTTCGCGGTCCGCGTTCCAGGCCAAATTCGGCGTCGATGTCGTCGAGCGGTTCCGCGAACAACTCGACCGACAACGGGCCGCGGGCTACCTCGACTTCGGCGAGGAGGGAGTCACGCTGACCCGCAAGGGGCTGTTGCAGGTGGATTCGCTGCTGTGGGAGTACTTCGAACCCGAATTCCGACAAGTGCGGTACACGTAGCGAAACGAACGCACTCGACGTTTCACTGACGGCCGATCACCGGCGGAACGTGTATTCCGTGTTGGCCTTGTCGAAGTCCGAGTCGGCCAGCTTCGATCCGAAGTTCAAGCCGGAGTACCCGTACAGTTCGATCAGCGTCGCCTGTTCGAGATCTTCCCCTTCGAGGCCCTCGGTCTCGTCGAACCAGCCGTAGTTCTTCACGCACACGGGAATCGAGTGCTCGCGGTCGAACCAGACCATCGACCGCTTGTAGACCGGCTCGTACTCCCGCGACAAGTAGTCGATCTGGAAGCAGATGCAGGGGCGTTCGCCGTAGCTTTCCCCGTCGACCATCCGCCATTTCACCTTGCCGGGATTGGCCGCGTCCCGTCGGCGGTATGACAGCGTCAGTTCGGTCAGGTGCAACAGCCCCATTTCCATGATGGGGTGGCGAACTTCGCCCATCGCCAGCGAACCGGTCGGATCGAGCTTCAGGTGCGGCAACAACCGGCCTTTCAGCCCGCCGAGTTTCACCAGCAATTTGCTGTCGTTCTGACCATCGACGAACAGCACCTCGCGCCCCTTGTCTCCCCCTTCTTCCCACTTCATGTAGACGCTGAACGGCTGATGCCGCAGCTTCAACTGCATCGTCTGCACGTCGGAGAGGTCCTGCCCGTCGACCCGTTCCTGCTTCGTGAATGTGCAAGTGTAGTCGGGAAAACTCTTGAGTTTGTAGCGTGCCAGCTCCAACAGAGCGAGGTGATAGCTCATCGCCAGATGGCTGGAGGCGACGACATCCCCCTCGTCGACCACGGGGACGGCGGCCACCGCCGGAGCACCGTCGACCGGCGCGTCTTTGAACGGCATGGGGGGGATCGGATCCCCTGCGGCGTCGAACTCGCCGCGACCGGCGTAAGGCATTTCCGACGCGGCCTTGACCCGCCCCGGCTGGACGCTCACGACGATCGAGACGAACGCCAGGAACATCAGCGAGAGCGCGACCGCGTTCATGCGTCGCGAACCGTCCACGGTCGACCAGGCGAAAGCGATTCTCGACATCGCGTGAAACCTTTTTCCGGGAGCCCGGAGACAGACCAAGGATCTAGGAACAATTCCGGCGGACCGATCCAACGCAACACCCGGCCATCAACCGACAACCGATCCCCGAGGACGCGGCGTCGCGAATTCTCCGAGACGTTTCGACGGATTCGTGACCGCGATGGACCGCTGGGCGGTTCCACGCGGTTTTTCCACTCGGAGAGGGAGGGTGATGGTCGGGCAAACCCGACCCGCAACCCCACCTCGAACCGCATCCTTGCGCTGACGAGTGACAACCGTTCCCGTTCAACTTCGACCACCCCACGACCGCGTGCCCACTTTCCGGGCGGCGCGCAGAACAACCGCTTCCGGGGGACGCTTCGGAGTTTCTCGGACCGCCGCCAAGCTCTTCGGAATCGACAGCCCTTTCCGATCCCGTCAGGTTTCCGTGGCCGTCAAAGTTCAGCACCCTGCCGGGCGAAGCAGGTCGAGTGTCCGCCGAACGTGAATCCACGTGCTCCGGTATCGCAGGCTTTCAACAACCCCTCGTTTCGGGATTGTCCACGCATTCGCCCACGGACAAATTCCCGGCACCGGAAAACTCCCCCGCGTCGATGATCCGCGGCAGGATCGCTATCGTTTCCGGTTGAGTCCCCCTCAGAATCCCCCGTGGGGCCCCCCAGCGCGTTTCCCGCACGAATCACCGCAACTCCGGAGTCCCGCACCGTGTTGGCGTTCGCGCACCTCAACCTGAGGTACAACCCTTTCGGGGCTTTGTCGCTCGAACACATGGGCGAACTCGCGCTGGTGGACACGGAACACTATCTCGGACTGTTGCGGCCGGAACGGGCGGCGGTTCAGTTCATCGGGGACAAGGGCTTCGGAAAAACCACTCGCTTGCTGGCGCTGCGGCGCGTTCTGCCAGAGGCCGCTTACGTCCGCATTCCCGTTGGCACAAGCGTCGCCATCCCGGCGGGATCCCCCCTGTTGGTGGACGAATCGCAGAACCTGGGTTGGTGGCGGAGACGCCGCTTGTTCGCCGGTCCGCACCGATTGGTGTTGGGAACGCACGTCGACCACGCCGTGGAACTTCGTCGACACGGGCGAGTCGTCGAGACCATCGCGGTCGAACACGAAACGACCACCGAGCGATTGCACCGCCTGATCGATCGCCGCATCGAATCGGCCCGGCGGGGGGCCGGTCCGGTGCCGGAAGTGGACGCCGAGAGGGTCCGCCTCCTGCTCGACCGGCACGGACCGAACATCCGTGCGATCCTGGCCGAACTCTACATCCGCTTTCAAACCCTCGAAGGGATCGAACATGTCGAAGTGTGACCTCGCGATCGTTTTCGACCGGGACGACCGCACCTATCGAGGGGGAGAGGACGTGACGGGGACCGTGCTGTTGACGGTCCACTCCGCCTTTCGCTGCAACGGGGTGCGGCTCAAAAGCTTTTGGCGCACACATGGCACAGCCGACCGCGACACCGGCCCCGAGCGGAAAGTGACGCTGCTCGAAGCCACCGACCTCGAACCCGGCCCCACCCTGGAGTTGCCGTTCGCGATTCCCGCCGAGTTGTGGCCTCCCACCTATCGCGGCAAAACGATCAACCTCGACCACTACATCCACGCGTCGGTCGACGTGCCGTGGGCCAAGGATGTCAGCACCGAAGAGGACTACGTGCTCGTTCCGGGGGACGAACCGGACGATATTCCGGGCCTCAAGCCGCTTCCCGAATCGATCGACACGGATGGCCGCTCGACCGCCACCGACATCGCCTGGCGGATGATCGGTTGGGGCTTCACCCTCGCGTGTCTGGGATGGGCGGGGTGGGTCTTCTCGGGGCAAGCGCCGAATGTGTCGATCGTCGTCGCCATCATTTCGACCATCGTCGGACTCATCTTCTTGTCGGTGCTGATCTACGGAGTGATGGTCCGCCGCCGTTTCGGGGCGGTCGAGGTGCGGGTGCCCGCGTGTCGGATCGTGGCGGGGATGGAATTGCCCGTCGAAATCCGCTTCCAGCCGCGCGGCTCGTTCTCGATCACCGCCGTCACCGCCACGCTGTTGGCGCAGGAAAGCGCGACCTACACCGTTGGCACCGACACCACGACCACCAAGACGCCCGCGTCGGAAACGAAGGCTTCAAAGTACGAAGGACACTACACCTCGGAGGGGGAGACGCTCGAATTCCGGGAGACGCTGCGGGTCCCCGAGTATCCGCTGTACAGCTTCACAACCCGACGCAGCACGCTGTCGTGGTCGCTCGAACTGCGCATCGACGTGCCCGGCTACCCCGACTGGACCAAGTCGATCCCGCTGTTGTGCCTTCCCGACTGGGACGCGAACGGGGACGCCGGTTGACGCGTCCGCGATACCGGAGCGTGCCGCGACGACAGCGGCGCTGCGCGGCGCGAGCTGTTCGCGTTTCCTGCGGATTTCCGCGCCTGCGGGCATCCGCAGGAAATCATCCGTCAGGTCGAATCAGGTCTCCGAGAAACGCATTCAGCGA